>JAYVRX010000194.1:0-9384 GCA_043775825.1 Deinococcales bacterium | reverse complement strand
CCTGAAATCTTCCAAACCCTCCCTTACGGCTCTGCCCCAGAATCCGACACCGAAGCTCAATCGTGGCTCGAGCGTCACAAGCGCAAATTCGATTTGTTTATTGCTGGGAAGTGGGTCAAAGCAAAATCAGGCTCGAGTCTCGAGACGTTAAACCCTGCGAATAAAAAAGTGTTGGCGAATGTCGCGGTTGGCAATGAAAGTGACGTTGATGCTGCCGTCAAAGCCGCCCGTAAAGCCTTCCCCGCGTGGTCAGCACTGTCGGGTCATGCTCGAGCCAGGTATTTGTACGCGCTGGCAAGACTGGTGCAAAAACACGCAAGGTTGTTCGCGGTACTCGAGACGCTGGACAACGGCAAGCCAATTCGGGAAACCCGAGACATTGATGTTCCACTGGTGGCGCGTCATTTTTACCATCATGCGGGTTGGGCGCAATTGCTCGAGACTGAATTTTCAGGTTTTAAGGCTGTGGGTGTGGTCGGGCAGATTATTCCCTGGAATTTTCCGTTGTTAATGCTGTCTTGGAAGGTTGCACCGGCTTTGGCGGCGGGCAATACGGTGGTGCTTAAACCTGCCGAATTTACACCGTTAACCGCGCTGTTGTTTGCCGAAATCGCGCTCGAGGCAGGAATCCCTGCGGGTGTGATCAACATTGTCACGGGTGATGGCGAGACGGGCAAGGCAATCGTCAACCATGCTGGTGTGGACAAGATCGCTTTCACAGGCAGCACCGAAGTCGGGCGTTACATTCGCGCTGCAACAGCAGGAAGCGGTAAAAAACTGAGTCTCGAGCTTGGTGGAAAATCACCGTTTATCGTCTTTGAAGATGCTGATTTGGATAGCGTGGTTGAAGGCGTGGTGGATGCGATTTGGTTTAACCAAGGTGAGGTTTGCTGTGCTGGCAGCCGAATTTTGGTGCAAGAAGGTATTCAAGCAAAACTTGAGCAAAAATTGAAAACCCGTCTCGAAACTTTGCGGGTGGGCAACCCGCTCGAGAAGAACATTGATGTTGGTGCACTCGTCTCGAGTGAACAATTTGATCGCGTTACGAGTCTTGTGGCGCGTGGTGTGTCTGAAGGCTCGAGTTTGTGGCAACCATCTACCGCTTGCCCGACAAATGGTTATTTCTATCCACCCAGTTTGTTTACGAATGTTCAACCCAGTAGCACCATCGCACAACTCGAGATTTTTGGTCCTGTGGTGGTTTTAATGAGCTTCCGCACGCCCGAAGAAGCGGTGGCATTGGCGAATAACACCGTGTACGGGCTTGCCTCGAGCGTTTGGACAGAAAATATCAACTTGGCGCTTGACATTGCACCAAAGATCAAAGCGGGTGTCGTTTGGGTCAATTGCACCAACCAATTCGATGCCGCCGCCGGTTTTGGTGGTTACCGCGAAAGCGGTTTTGGTCGTGAAGGTGGACGTGAGGGGATGTTTGAATACCTCAAACCTGCTTGGAAAAAGGTTACGGAATCGATTGATAAGGTCGTAGGGGCGCTTGGCAATGCGTCCTCACGGGATGTAACGCAAGATGAAAATTCAACCTCGAGCCTCCCAGCCCTTGACCGCACCCCTAAGCTCTTCATTGGTGGCAAGCAAGCACGTCCTGACAGTGGTTACTCGAGCGCGATTTACGGCGCGAGCGGCAAGCTTCTTGGTGAAGTAGGGGAGGGCAGCCGCAAGGACGTGCGAAACGCTGTTGAAGCTGCGAATGCCGCGAGTGGTTGGGCGAAAGCCACCGCGCATTCCAGGGCGCAAATCTTGTATTACATTGGTGAAAATCTTTCGGCTCGTGAAAGTGATTTTGCAAACCGTATTTATACAATGACGGGCAACAAAAAAACTGCAAAACTCGAGGTTGAGGCTTGCATCTCGAGGTTGTTTACCTACGGCGCTTGGGCAGACAAATTTGATGGTGCGGTGCATAACGTGCCGATTCGTGGGGTGGCGCTTGCGATGCACGAGCCGATTGGAACGATGGGTGTGATCTGTCCCGAAGAATTCCCGTTGCTCGGTTTGATCTCCTTAATTGCGCCTGCCATTGCGATGGGCAACACCGTGATTGCCATTCCAAGCCAAATGCACCCTCTGGCTGCGACCGATTTTTATAGTGTGCTCGAGACTTCAGACTTGCCTGCTGGTGTGGTGAACATTATTACTGGAGACTCGAGCAGCCTTGCCAAAACGTTATCTGAGCATTTGGATGTGGACGCAATTTGGCACGCGAAACATGCCGAGCTTATCGAACGTGCCAGTGCCGCGAACCTCAAACGGACTTTTAATCTGGAAGCTCGAGATTGGTTGGATACCGTGCAGGGCGAAGGGCGCGAGTTCTTGCGTGAAGCTTGTCAAGTCAAGAATATTTGGATTCCATACGGTGAGTAAGCAAGTTGAGTCCGAAATTTTCGGTTGGTTGGGTCAGAGCATTGATTCGCTCGAGATTTACAAAACCGTTTTTAACGCGGCTAAACCCAAGAAAATAGAGGACACAAGGTATTTGACGGCTTTTGACCAAGGAATTTCGTTAAATATGAACAAAAAATTGTGTGTGACGGCTGTTTTCTTGTATGCCGAAGGAACAGAAGATGGTAAATTTATTGCTCGAGCTTACAAGAATGAATTACCAGCAGGGTTGAGTTTTGATTTTTCTCGAGTGAAAGTGCAGAAATTACTGGGCGAACCAACCCGAAGTGGTCAACCGAACGGTGAAGGCATCATGCAAGTTTTTTACGCTTGGGATCGGTACGAGTTTGAAAACCGGTATTTAAGACTCGAGTACGATGCGTTAAACCAAAACATTCGGATGCTAACAATAGGGCAATCGTAGAAAGAGGCTTTCAAGATGATTACAGATTTGGCTCACGCGGCATTGCGCGTTTATGACCTCGAGAAATCCCTGGCGTTTTACGCGCTGCTTGGCATAAAAGAATCCTTTAGACTCAACCACGACGATGGTTCTGTGATGCTGGTGTACTTACATGTTGGCGGTGATCGGTTTCTCGAGGTATTCCCTGGTGGTGTACTCGAGAATCCAGAGGGCAGTTTTATGCACCTTTGCCTTGCCAGTGACAGTTTGGTTGAAAATGTTGAAATGTTGCGAGCCAAGGGTGTCAAGATTGATACCGAGGTTCAAATGGGCTTGGATTTAAATTTGCAAGCTTGGATTACAGACCCAGACGGAAACGCAATTGAATTGATGCAACTCTCCGAAAATTCACCGCAACGGCAGGTCGCTCGAGGTGAAGCGATGACATTTAAGCAATAATATTTTCTCGAAGCGTAAACTAAAACTTCAGGAGGTTTTATGCAATATTCCCAACTTGGTCGCAGTGGTCTTAAAGTCAGCCGTCTTTGCCTTGGCACTATGAATTTCGGTCCAGAAACCAGCGAAGCGGACAGTTTTGCAATCATGGATGCTGCGCTCGAGCAGGGGATCAATTTTTTTGATACTGCCAATGTGTATGGGCGCAAAATTCATCTTGGTTTTACCGAAGAGATTATTGGGCGCTGGCTCGAGCAGGGCGGTGGACGGCGTGAGAAGATTGTGCTGGCAACCAAGGTGTACGGCGGCATGGGCGAGGGCGTAAACGATGGTCGTTTAAGCGCGTATCATATCCGTGCCGCTTGCGAAGCGAGCCTAAAGCGCCTCAAAACCGATCACATTGACTTGTATCAAATGCACCACATTGACCGCAAGACACCGTGGGAAGAAATCTGGCAGGCGATGGAATGGCTGGTCGCGCAGGGCATGGTTTTGTATGTTGGCTCGAGCAACTTCGCGGGTTGGCACATTAGCCAGGCGAACGAGGCGGCAAAAGCGCGGCATTTTATGGGTTTGGTCTCCGAGCAGAGCATTTACCATTTAAACAACCGCATGGTCGAACTCGAGGTTGTGCCAGCTTGCCGTGAATACGGTTTGGGTTTGATTCCTTGGAGTCCGTTGGCGGGTGGCTTGTTGGGTGGCGTGCTGCAAAAAGCTGCCGAGGGTCGCCGCGCAAGCGAGGCGATTCAGGTACGCATCGAAAAGCATCGTGGGCAACTCGAGGCGTATGAAGCACTTTGCAAAGATTTGGGTGTACCACCTGCGGATGTCGCGTTGGCGTGGTTGCTGCATAATCCGGTTGTGACTGCGCCGATCATTGGTCCGCGCACGCTCGAGCAGTTAACGGGCAACCTCAAGGCGCTCGATGTGAAGCTTGACGAAGGAACACTGAAAAAGCTTGATGAAATCTTTCCGGGTCCTGGTGGCGAGGCACCAGAGGCTTACGCTTGGTGATTTAAGCTTTGGTTTTGGTTTTGACCACTTCGGGCGTGATCTGCAACTCGAGATTTTCGGGTGTGCTTTCACGCTCGAGGTCTTGGATTTCGGCGATAAAATCTTGAACGTTGGCAAAATCGCGGTAAACGGAGGCAAAACGAATGTAGGCTACTTCGTCTAAGGGGCGTAAAAACTGCATGGCGCGTCGTCCGACCTCTTCGCTTAAAATGTCCGAGCCGCCTTCAAATCGGTCTTCAAAACTAAAGGCAAAAGCCCGCAGGCGTTCGACGTTGACGGGGCGTTTTTCGCAGGCGATCATCAAACCGCGCAGCAATTTATCGGGATCAAAAGCTTCTTTGCGCCCGTTGCGTTTCATGACCATTAAAGGTTCAAATTGGGCGCGTTCGTAACTGGTAAATCGGTACGAGCATTTTGGGCATTCGCGTCTACGTCGAATTGCGGCGTTTTCGTCACTTGGGCGTGAATCTACGACTCGGGTGTCAGGATGGCTGCAACGTGGGCATTTCATACCAAAAACTCCCGTGGAATGACTGATCGAACATCTTTGACGGGGGACAGGGTCACGCCAATGGTTTGACCTGTAATCCCTCTCGAGGCGGTCAATGCCAAAGAAACAGCACTTTCGCCAAGTCTGGCATCAAATTCCAGTCCACCTGCGGCTCGGGAAGGCACCAAGGCATTCACACGCATTCCTGTTTCGGACAAACCACCAACCAAGCCCGAAAGGTAAGCCCGCAATGCCCTGGTTTGTGGTTCGTTGGTGGCTTGAGGCGGCAAAACCAGGGTTGCCCAGGCGTTCGGGCAGCGTTTTAGAAGCATTTGCAGCATCAAGTAACTCGAGCGGGCGGTGGTTTCGAGCATTTCGCTAAATTCGCCCTCGAGTAATTTCTTAAACGGGGTGCTCGAGGCTTCATCGGCAATATGAACCAACCCATTGATGGCACCGTAAATTTCGAGCATTTTATAAAAGGTGTTTGCCACCTCGAGTTGTACGCTGCAATCGCCTTTGATCGGAATACTTTGCGCCCCTGCCCGCTCGAGTTCGGCAGCGGTAAGGCTAGCAGCTTCAGGGTTGGCATCCACGCAGATCACGGTAGCACCAGCCAGGGATAAGGCTTTGGCGATGCTGTGACCAAATCCGCGCCCAGCACCCGTGACTGCAATCACGGTGTTCTCGAGGGGTTTTTGACTTGAAATGTTTGGCATCATGAAAATCTTTTGTATTGTACACCGTATACGACAGAGTACCGTTCGAGCAACAAGTAACCGACAAGTTTGAGTTGAATAGATTTTCACTTTAAGGCGAAACGCCGTAATTTACAGTGTTTTTATTGTCTCAATTTTTAAACACGCTTAATAACCTCGGCTAGAAGCGCCTTACCGATTTCAAAACCAGTAAATTGAGCATTTGCAAAAGTCAGTTTGACCGAAACTTCTTTACTGGGTGCTGTAAGCTGAGTAACGTGCGTGGTTCATTAGGAATTTTTAGTTTGCTTGACTTGTTGCAACTTCTGGGTAGAAATCAATCCAAAGGTTGCTTGTCTATTCATCATCCAAGCGAACGCGAAGGGCAAGTCTTTTTTGACTCTGGCAAAGTGGTTTATGCCAAATTTGGCACCCATGAAGATATTGATGCGGTTCGGTCGCTATTAAGAGACGAACGGGGTAACTTCGAGTTTATTCCAGGGCGTGCACCCTCAAAAAAAACCATCAACTCGAGTCTCGATAATTTCTTGTTCGAGGTTATTCGAGAACTTGACAATGGTACCAAAACCACCGAGCAACTGATTCCGCCACCAAACGAATTGGATGCGCCCCGCATTATCGACGGCAACCGCATTGGCAGCCTGACTTTATCTGCCGACGAATTTTCGGTGATTGAACTGATTGATGGTGAACGCAGCGTGATTGGTATTTCGCAAATTGCGCTGCAACCGCTCGAGTTAGTGCAGCGCGTTCTAGTTCGGTTTGCCAGTCTTGGTTTGATCGAGATCAAAAAACGTCAACCTCGAATTGCACGGCTGGTGATTGGTCTAAGCCGCGAACTCATGGACATGAGGGTTTGTCTGGATGAGATCATCATGAAGACCTGGGAACGGCAACATCGAGGTCCAGTCTCAAAAATTCGGATGCGTGACAGCGTAGGTCAGGAATTTGTGTTTGAAGCATTTAGCACCCCAAACTTGGGTGCCTACATTCTGTTCTCGAACAATGCCATCATGCGTTATGACTTGCACGCAGGTGCACAAGTGCTGGTCAAACCCGAAGCTTAAGGCGTTAGACTAAACTTGCATGAGTCTGCCTGACCTGGACCCAAACTCGAGCCTTACTTTGCGTAAAGCCGCGATGCGCGATGTCAACCCAATGCTCGAGTTGATCGCGTACTGGGCAAAACAAGGTTTGATGTTGCCCAAAACCACGGACGTAATGTTTACACAAATTCGGGATTTTTACCTGCTCGAGACTCAAGATGGTGGTATTGCAGGCACGGTGGGTTTACATGTCTTGTGGCACGATCTGGGCGAGGTACGCAGCCTAGCGATTCATCCGAACTTTCAAGGTAAAGGTTTAGGGAAGCAATTGGTGCTTGGTGTTGAAGCCGAAGCTCGAGATTTGGGTATTCCGAGGTTGTTTGCCTGGACGCTCGAGCCAGATTTTTTTGTGCGTTGCGGGTATAAATTGATTTTGACCGACGAATTGCCGCCAAAGGTCTATAAGGAATACAACAAATCTGCAATGCTTAAATCAATTGGTGTTGGCTAAACCACACCTTTTTCGGGTATGGCTGGTTATTCTGATTGCCCGTAAAGGAGTCTTGTGAGCGAAGATTTCAGTTATCCAATTGGCAAGCTAATCCCCCAAACCAGTAACTCGAGTGAAGAGCGCATGAAGTTGATCAAGACGCTCGAGGAACTACCCGGCAACATGCTTGCGGCAGTAAAAGGCTTGAACCAAACGCAACTCGAGACACCGTACCGAGATGGTGGTTGGACTGTACGCCAAGTCGTGAATCACGTGGCAGACAGCCACATGCAGGGCTATATGCGTTTTAAGTTTGCTTTAACCGAAATTCATCCGTCGGTAACTGCGTACAATCAACCCGCCTGGGGCGAATTCGAGGATGCCAGAACTGCTCCGCTCGAGATTTCGTTTATGTTGCTTCAGGCGTTGCATTCGCGTTGGGTGATTATTATAAAAGGGATGAAAGTTGAGGATTTTGATCGGACTTTTGAATTAAAGTCGGAAACCAAAACACTCGATGGCTCACTGCATTTGTACGCCTGGCACAGCTTACACCATGTCGCGCAAATCATTGGATTACGCAAGCGAAAGGGTTGGTTATGAAGGAACTTCAATATCCTGTTGGCAAATTTGAACGACAAGTTTCGTATACCCAACTCGAGATTCAAGGTTTTATTGAAGTTCTTGAGAAACTTCCAAGTCAAATGCGAGCCGCCGTGCAGGGTTTAAGTGCCTCACAACTCGAGACACCGTACCGCTCTGACGGTTGGACTTTGTGCCAGGTGGTGCATCATGTTCCAGACAGCCATATCAATTCGTATGTGCGGTTTAAGCTCGCTCTGACCGAAGAAAACCCAACCATTAAACCTTATGACGAAGCAGCCTGGGCGCTGTTGGCAGATTCTGATGCCCCTATCGAAACTAGTTTAGATTTGCTCGAGGCATTGCACGCCCGCTGGGTGATTGTCTTGCGTTCGATTCAACCTGAACAGTGGAAGCGCACATTTAACCATCCACAAAACGGTTCAATGACCCTCGAGCATGCGCTGGCACTTTATGCTTGGCACTCGAGACATCATTTGGCGCACATCACGACCACCCGGGCGCGAATGCGCTGGAACACTTGAATTCTTGATTCCATTCTGAAATGCTCAAGCTCGAGCTTAGGACTTTGCATAAACTTGCTTAAAAATGTATAAATATAAGCTGCCACTCGAGATGCGCTCGAGTTGGTTTTTTTGGAGGAAACCCGTGCTGAAACGAGAACGTGCCGTACTGGCATTAGAAGATGGAACGGTCTACCGTGGATATGCCTTTGGGCACCGTGGCGAAACCGTCGGCGAAGTGGTGTTTAACACCTCCATGACGGGCTATCAAGAAATCATGACCGACCCCAGTTACAACGGTCAGATTGTCTGTATGACTTACCCACACATCGGAAATTACGGCATTACGGTTTACGACATGGAATCCAATAAACCTTATGTTCGCGGATTTATTGCCCGTGAATTCTCGAGCCATTACAGCAACCACCGTGCTACCGACGGCATGGATTCGTTCACCACCGATCATGGTGTGGTCAGCATTGCAGGTATTGACACCCGTTCACTCGTGCGGCGCTTGCGGGTTGGCGGCGTGGTTAAAGGTGTCATCGCGCACCGCAGTTTTACGCATCCAGAAGACCCATTTGGCGAATTTACCCCAGAAGAAGAAGAGATTTTGGTGGCTCGAGCCAAAAACCACGACGACATTGATGGGCGCGATATGACCCCAGAAGTCACCACCGAATTGCCTTACGCTTACCCTGTGCTTGTGGAGGGCAAACGCATTGTGCTGCTCGATTTTGGGATTAAACACACGATCATCAAAAAACTGGCTGGGGTCGGTGCAGAACCGATTGTTGTCCCAGCGAACACCACTCCCGCCCAGATTATGGCGCTACAACCACACGGCTTGTTTCTCTCGAATGGTCCTGGCGACCCAAGTGCGCCCGTGTACGCCCACGACACCGCCTGGAAATTGCTGGGTTTGATGCCAACCTTTGGAATTTGTCTTGGACACCAAATTTTGGGACTTGCGGTTGGTGGCAAAACCTTCAAAATGAAATTTGGACACCGTGGCGGCAACCAACCCGTCAAGAATCTTTTGACAGGCAAAGTCGAAATCACCGCCCAAAATCACGGTTATGCGGTAGACATTGATACGATTCCAAACGCGCAATTTAAAGTCACACACGTCAACCTCAACGACGGCACGCTCGAGGGAATGGCGCACGTGCGCTACCCCGTTTTTAGCGTGCAATACCACCCCGAAGCCAGCCCAGGACCGCATGACAGCAATTACTTGTTTCAGAGGTTTATTGAAGA
>JAYVRX010000193.1:0-36640 GCA_043775825.1 Deinococcales bacterium | reverse complement strand
GTCAATTGAAACATCACTGAGGGCTTGGTTGCCACCGAAACGCAATGAAATGTTTTTCATTTCAACAAGTGGACTCATGCTTTCCTCCATCTTGCACTGACTGTGTTCCAAACAACGGCGAGCAACAACACCAACCCAACATAGATTTTTTGCTGTTCGGTTGCTACGCCCACCAAACCCAAACCATTCTCAAGGCTGCTGATTAACAGAGCGCCTAGACCAGCACCTAAAATTGTGCCAGCACCACCAGCCAAGACCGTGCCACCAATGACCGCACCTGCAATCACGGTAAGCTCGAGGTCGCGCCCGACGGTTGGGGTTGCACCATTTAAACGTGCAGCTTGAACAGCAGCAGCAATTGCGGTTAAAAAGCCCATCAGCATAAAAATAAAAAGTATGGTGCGTTTAACGTTAATACCTGCCAGCAGAGCGGCTTCGGGGTTGCCACCAATGGCATAAATATAGCGTCCAAAACGAGTGCTGCGGGTCATCCAGTTTAAAAATCCAAGTACCGCCAAAGCAATCAGTACGGGTACAGGTATACCGCTTCCAACGGGCGGGTCGCTGCCTGGGACTGGGTAAGCGTTCATGACAAGCACAAACCCCAGCACGATAGCAACGGTCACGCCCGTAATCAGCGTTTCAGCCCACATTGGACGCACTGCAAATTCATTTTTTTGACGGCGAACACGCGCACTAAAGGTTTGCCAAACAATAAATGCAATAACCGCTATCCCAAATACCCAAGTCCACATTGGACCAATTGAGCCATTGTTACCACCACCAAGAATCTGAAATGTTTCGTTTAATGGTGTGATGGTCACGTTAGAAAGTACGAACGTACCATTGCGAAAAATCATCATGCCTGCCAATGTGACCACAAAAGCAGGCACACCGACGTAAGCTGTGATTGAACCGTTAATAGCACCAATCAGGGCTGCTACCAAAATACCTGCCAGTAAAGCAATAATCCAATGCCAACCCAAACCGTTTGGTGCTGGGGCTTGAACAACTGCCATAACCATTGCGGTAATACCCAAAATACTGCCTGCTGCCAGATCAATCTGACGGGCAACAATAATTAACACCATGCCACCAACCATAATGCCGACAACAGCCGATTGAACCGACAAAAACCATAAATTTCGTGGTGAGAGGAAAAGTCCTTGACTTAAAATTTGAAAACCAATCCAGACCACCACAATCGCACCAAGCATGGTCAGCAATTGTGTGTCCATGCCTAAGTTCTGTAAAAATGAACGACGGACAACAGGTGGGTTCTTTTGTATGTTCTGCATAAGAAACCTCGAGATATTCTTTTTAAATCAAGACGGGCGGACACACGGTTGTGCGTGTCCACCCGTTTGTGTTCAGATCAATTTACTTACAGATTGCGAGTTTGGTCACGCCAGCGCACAGAACGTCTTTCTTGATCCAGCCAGCGTCAAGAACCAAGTTCAAGTTCTTTTTGGTGATGCCGATTGGGGCAAGCAAAGTCGAGTTCATGGCGACTTTCTTTGGACCGTCTTTGAAGACTTTTGTGCCTTTGATGGCGGTCAAAGCGGTGCCTTTGGCAAGTTCGACAGCAATTTCGCCGGCGGCTTTACCCAAAGCGCGTGAATCTTTCCAAACGCTGACAGTTTGAGTACCCAAAGCAACGCGGTTAAGCGCACCAAGGTCGCCATCTTGACCAGAAACTGCAACTTTACCAGCCAACTTAACGGCAGCCAAAGCAGCGATAGCGCCGCCTGCCATACCGTCGTTGGATGACATGACCACATCAACTTTGTTGTTGAGCTTGGTCAGGATTTGTTCCATGTTGCGTTGAGCGTTTTCTGGCTTCCAGCCTTCGGTTGCTTGAATCGCTGCAACGACAATTTTGCCGCTCTTGATGTTCTTCTCGAGCACTTCGCGTTGTCCGCCGTAAACGAATTCTGCGTTGGCGTCGCCTGGGTCACCTTTAATGAAAACGAATTGACCCTTTGACTTCACTTTCAAGATTTCGCGTCCCATGATACGACCAACTTCGACGTTATCGAAGGTCAAGTAGTAAGCGTATGGGTTTTCGACCAAGCGGTCATAGGCAACGACTGGAATTTTTGCGGCTTTGGCAGCATCAATGGCTGGTCCAATAGCGTCTTTATCTTGCGCCAAAAGGATGATTGCTTTTGCGCCTTTGGTAATCAAGGTGTTGACATCATTGATTTGCTTTTCACTCGATGATTGTGCATCGGTACTGACGTAAGTCGCACCTGCTGCTGCGAGTGCGCTTTTGATGGCGGCTTCGTCTGTCTTCCAGCGTTCCTCTTGGAAGTTGCTCCAGCTAACACCGACAACCATGCCGCCTTGTGCGCCTGCGCTGCTGTTGAGCGCCATGAAAGAACCGGAGAGCAAGCTCGCGGAGAGCAGACCAATTGCACCAATTTGCCATTTCTTCATACAACCTCCTGAAACTGTGAAGCCAATATCAAAATTCCATCCGTGACAAGGCACGACCTACTCAATTTCCTGCCGTTTTTGAGTTCTTGGAATCGTTTGCATTGTACCTCAAGTCAAGGCAGTTGCAAGACACTCCGACGCTCAGAAAGGAGGACAAATCTTTTGTTCGTTTTTTGTACTAAGTGAGCATACAGTCATGGTGCTTGATCTGTCAATATCCGACTCGAGGTTTTTATTTTTAATCTAAATTACTGTTTATAGCGCAAAATTTTACAAATCACATTTCTTGGCAACAGCGTGTTACACTGAACTTAGTTACAAAAACGAAATAAGTCTCGAGGACTTTCTTGAACTTTCCGACCTTTTGGAAAGCAAGATTTTGCAAACACCATGACCAAAACCGAAGAAAAAATCATTCCCAAACGCCCGCATCGCAGTGCCATCATCAAATTGGTCTGGCAAAACCCAGGCATCTCGAGAAGCAATGTCGCCAAAGAACTCGGCATTACCAAAAGCACCGTCAGTTCATTGGTGACCGATCTCGAGCTGGACGGTTGGTTACGCACAGGTGCTGGTGGTGTCAGTCTGGCAATGGGACGACCCTCGATACCGCTTTTTTTGAATGACGCAAGCTTTGCACTGCTTGGCGCGGAAATAGGTCTGAACGAAATCAGTGTCGTCGCCACCAACATTTACGGCGAAATTCTGGCTCGAGACACCATATTTGGCGATTTCAGCAACGCTGCAAGCGCCATCTCGAGTTTGGCAAAATGCGTTATAAAATTGCGAGCCGATAAAAGCCTAACAACCCGAACGATTCTGGGGCTAGGCGTTGGCGTTCCAAGTCCTGTGGATGTGACCAGGGGTTTGGTGTTAAAAGCCCCGAGTTTGGGTTGGGAAAACATGCCATTTCTAAGCCTGTTGCAAAAACAAATTCCTGACATTCCAGAAGACAGAATTTTTGTTGACAACGACGCGAATTTATCAGTCATGGCAGTGTACCTGTTCGGGTCACACAAACACGACGGCGACTTGCTGTACGTTCACATGACCACCGGCATTGGCGGCGGTTTAATTCTGGATCACCGGCTGTATCACGGGCAACGCGGTTTTGCGGGCGAGTGGGGGCACATGACCGTCGCCCCAAACGGTCAAAAATGCTTGTGCGGCAGTATTGGTTGCGCCGAAACTTTATTTAGTCTCAACGCCATTCAAAGCGCCATTCAAACAGGAACGAATGAGCGCCCAGACTTAAAACGAATTCTCGAGTTGCTCGAGCAACGCCACCCAGTTGTGATCAAAATCATTCATAAAACCGCAATTCACCTCGGAACTTTTTTGGGCAACCTCGCCAATATTTTCGATCCCAAACTGATTATTCTTGGTGGGCGGGTCGCCGAAATTGGCGATGCACTGCTCAAACCCGCCAATCAAGAACTCGAGCGGCGCTTGTTCGGCAAAGATTACCGCAATGTCACCCTCGAGCGTTGCTCTTTTGGGCTGGATTCGGTGACGATAGGTGCGGCAGGGTTTGCTTTTCATAATTTATTGCAAAGCACCACCGAATAACAATCAACCCAATTTAAGCCTTTAACTCGAGAAGCGCCGTGCATACCGAATGAACAACATTTTTTGGAATCTCGAGCGGCAAAAAACTTTACAACCCTAGCACTCTGTGATACCCTTTCTCGGCTTGGGGTAACCTTGGCAACTTGAGCACCGTGCGAACCTGTTAAGGGAAAGGTGAATCAGGCGTAACCGCAAGGTTGCGAGCGTCAATGACAGCAGGGGTCGTAAGACTTAAAGAACCTGCCGAGATGCGAGAGTCAGGCTTAAAATTCTTATGCCTAAATCCCGCGTTTTGAGGTAAGAAACTTGCCTGCAACGCGGTTTTGTGTTGCTGGCACGACAAAGGAGGAAGAAGTGGCAAATCAACGCAATCTTGAATCACTCACTTCGCTTCGCAAGTCCTTAGAGGGACAATCGAGCTTCTACGTCGTGAACTACCAAGGTTTGACCAGCGAGGGGCTGGGTGGGCTTCGCAAAGAACTCCGAAACGTGGGAGCACGTTTGGTGGTTGCGAAAAACACCTTGATTAACCTGGCGATCAAAGACAAAGGCTTTGAAATGAACGACCTCTTAAAAGGTCCTTCTGCACTGGTGCTGGTTGGCGAAGACGCCATCGGTCCAGTCAAAGCCCTGGTAGATTACGCCAAGAAGAATGACAAAGGCATTCCAAACGCCAAAGGCGGCGTTTTGGACGGTGCCCTCATCGATGCGAAGCGTTTTGAAGACATTGCCAGCCTGCCAAGCAAGGACGTATTGCGTTCGGAATTGCTCGGCGTGCTCGAAGCAGTGCCATCCAATTTGGTTGGCGTGCTCGGCGGCAAACAACAGGAGCTCGTCGGCATCCTCGATGCCAAAGTCCAACAGGCAGCGGCATAACTCGAGATACTCGAACTTTAACCCGCCCGCTTATTTCACCCTCGAGAAAACTCGAGATTTTAAAGGAGAATGACCATGGCTTTAGACAAAGCACGTATCGTAGAAGAACTTTCAAGCGCCACCATCTTAGAGATTAAAGACCTTATTGACACCCTCAAAGACACCTGGGGCGTTACCGCAGCCGTCGCCGTTGCCGCAGGTCCAGCAGCAGGCGCAGCACCAGCCGCAGCCGTCGAAGAGAAGACCGAGTTCGACGTCGTTCTTAAGGACGCTGGCGCGAACAAGATCAACGTCATTAAAGAAGTCCGTGCCATCACCGGTTTGGGCTTGAAAGAAGCCAAAGACTTGACCGAAGCCGGCGGCGCTGTCAAAGAAGGCGTCAGCAAGGACGAAGCCGAGAAAATCAAGAAGCAATTGGTTGACGCTGGCGCAACCGTCGAAGTTAAGTAAGCGATTAGCAATTAGCGAAAAGCTCGAGAATCTGATTCTCGAGCTTTTTTGATTTTCCTCTCCTGTGTCGGGTCAGAAATTGTTATACCAAATCGTTGTTTAAATTATTCATAATAAATTTGTGACTCGATAAATCACCCGCAATAATTCTAGCATCAAGGCTCGAGCGCCGCCGCGCTTTTTGATGCACCAACAACTTGCAAACCTCGCTACGGTGAAGCGCGTTGGTTTTGTTGGCAAGCTCGAGTTGAACCTTGCCAACCACGCCCAAGTCTACATCTCGAGCCACCCAGAGCAACACGCTTCCATTGGCTACTTTCTTCAGCACGCCAGTCCAGTAATCTCGAGCGTCCGAATCTGGGAATGGTGGCAGATAGCCGATACTCGCGCCAGAATTGATGCTGTCCTGCAAGATTTCAATCAAAGCTGGGAAATGCTCATCGCTCGAGGTGTGGGTGAGAAGTTCGATTGAGATTTGGTTTAAAGGCTCGAGGTTCATACAAAAGTTTAACGCAAAGTAAAATCTTGATTTACAGGCTTGAACCACTTCACAACAGATTCGAGACGCAAGTATTAAAATCCATAATACGATGAAGATCAATCTCTACAACTCAAGGGAGTTATTGTGCGTAAATTCGCCGTTGTAAAAACTGAGGATTCTTCAACAAAAAGAGTCATCGTTTATGAAACTGATCTGGGAACTTACGTTTTCCCTTGTGCAACACTGGAAGATGGCTCTGCAACGGGAGATTACTGGTTTGAAGACCTTATCCAAGCTGATGATTTCTGCTCTGAGAATTACGGCATTCATGGCAATGATTGGCATTTGGTAGACGATCCACAAGAAGGATGTCAACACGATTGGCTTTCACCTGTGCGTATCAAAACACGATCAATTGATAATGGGGACACAAGTACAAAAATGGAACGCTACGAAAATGGTCAATGGTCAGAATTTGATCATTCACGAACGAACCTGCGAACATAACCCTTGCAAATAATTGCGAAAATTCAGTTTGCATTCTCGAGCAAAATTCAAATTTGAAAGGCTGATTATGTGCCGTAACATCAAACCCTTGTTCAACTTCCAACCCGCAGCCTCGAGTGACGAAATCGAAGCGGCAGCGCTGCAATTCGTGCGAAAAATCAGTGGTTTTACAAAACCTTCCAAAGCCAACGAGATGGCGTTTGAATTGGCGGTGGCGCAAACCGCAGCCGTTGCCAAAACCTTGTTGGATTCGCTGGTGACGAATGCCGAACCCAAAGATCGGGCGCTCGAGATTGCGAAATTGCGGCAAAAGGCTGAGGTTCGTTTTCGGGTGCAACGGCAAGAAGCTCGAGTTCAAACGGCGGACAATCCTCCGTCGGCAAGGTAGACCGCACCTGTGACCAAACTGGCGGCGTCGGATGCCAGAAACGCGATGACTTCGGCAATTTCGGCTGGTTGTCCGTAACGCCGTAAGGGAATCATGCGTTCAAAGTTGGCGCGTACTGTTGCGCCCTCCCCTGGTTTCAGGCTGTCATCAAAACCACGCATCATGCTCGAGTCGAGCGGTCCTGGGTTGACGCTGTTGACCCGAATGCCTTTGCGTGACCATTCGGCTGCGCCGCCCCGAGTTAAACCGATCACGGCGTGCTTGCTGGCGTTGTAGGCGATCATGCCTGGTGCGCCGATAACGCCCGCGACGCTCGAGATGTTGACGATGCTGGCGGTCACGGGAGTTGACTCGAGCATTAGAGGAATGGCGTGTTTCATGCCGAGAAAAACGCCTGTGACGTTGATGTTTAAAACCTGTTGGAATGACTCGAGCGGGTAATTGGGAATGCTAGCGGGAATGCCGCCAATACCAGCGTTGTTCACCAGTGCGTGCAAGCTGCCAAAATGCGTTTTGGTTTGTTCGATAACCCGCACCCAGTCTGGCTCGAGGCTGACATCGTGCGCCAGGGTTAAGACTTTTGCGCCGCCCGCCTCGAGTTCAGTTTTTAAAGTTTGTAATGACTCGAGTTTTAAATCGGTCAGAACCAAATTTGCACCCCTGGAAGCCATCAAACGCGCGGTTGCCGAGCCGATCTCCCCTGCCGCGCCAGTAATCAGCACGACTTTGCTGGTCAGTTGAATCATGTTTCCTCCGTGAAAGAAGTCTAACAGGCTAAAGTGATATTCATGATTTTAGAAACGCCACGACTTTTTTTGATTCATCCACCGCTCGAGGTCATGAAAACGCGGCTTGTCAAAGACCATTTCACAGCATTTGTACCTGACTTAAACCTCGAAGTAACATTCCCGCCCGAGTACCCTGGAGATGCGCTGGGATTTCTCGAGTCTTGGGTGACACAAGTCGAAATCAACGGGCATCCAAGCGATCAACCTGGTGGCTGCGTAATTCACAAGCTCGAGCGTCTGGCAATTGGTCAGATTGGGTTTAAAGGACAGCCTGATACGGATGGCAGTGTCGAAATTGGTTATGGTTTGAATGCCACGCATCACAACTTGGGTTATGCCAGTGAAGCCGTTGGAGCGCTGGTGAATTGGGCGCTCGAGTCTGGGTTTGCCAAGCGCGTGACCGCCGAAACCTTAGTGACGAATTTGGCATCAAGTCGGGTTCTCGAGAAACTTGAGTTTGCACAAGTTGGGACTCGTTTTGATGTTGAAGAGGGTGGGAATTTGATTTTGTGGGAACGCGTTTAAAATTGCCGCAACTCGCAAAAACCTCGAGCTTGATTGCCTTGCTGGAGTGTCTCGATATGAGTTCATAATGAGGTAGGCTTTTAAAAGCAAACAACATTTGAACCGGCTCGAGGGGGCATCATGAAATTACTCAGCAAATTAACGGTTTTACTTGGCTTGACATTCTTTGCGAACACCGCCCAAGCCAACACGCTTTTCAGACTGCCAAACGCGTTAAATACACTGGCATCAAAAAAACTTGAGCTTCAACAAGCGACCATGCCCGCAGGTGCGTTTTATGGTCAAGAAGCCGCAACCGCAAACTCTTGGACGATTTTGGTGTATTTGCACGGCGACAACAACCTCGAAGAATCCAGCGTGACAGACTTGGAAGAGATGGCGGCGGTTGGTTCTAAAAAAGGATTTAACATTGTTGTGCAGTGGGATCGCGCGTCCGTTGCGGGCGGCATTCGCGGTTTGGTGACAAAAGGTGATTTGGATGTCAGACAAAAACTTCCAGAACAAAATTCTGACGATCCAAAAGTGCTCTCGAGCTTTCTGCAATGGGGCGTGAAAAGCTTTCCAGCGCAACGTTACGGCGTGATTATGTGGGATCACGGCGGACAGTGGGACGGTGGCTTTGGCGGCGATGAATCGAACGGCGAGAACGGCATGAATGTTTTTGACATGAGAGGCGCGGTTCAATCGGCAATGGTGTCAACCGGAGTCAAACGCCTGGACTTTCTGGCGTTCGACACGTGTTTAATGGGTGGTCTCGAGGTGCTGGGGCAGTTCGCGGATTTGACCAAGCTCTATATTGCCGACCCCGAAATTGATTACGGTGCGGGTTGGGATTACACGGCATCGCTGGGATACTTGCAAAAAAACCCAAGCGTCAGCCTGACCGATTTTGGCAGGCGCGAGGTTGCCACTTGGGCGGCGCATCACAACGAGGACGAAGCCGACCTGCGGTACCGCGCCCACGCCGCCTATGACACCACGCAATTTGGCAATGTCTTATCTGCCGTAAAAGTCTTGAACACCAGCTTGCAAGCCGATTGGCAGGACGAATCTGACGTGCTCTCGAGCTTACGATCCAAAGTCACCGAGTACAGCATCAGCCCCGAAGAACCCAAAGCACCGCGTCCTTACGTGGACTTGGGCGACCTGGCGGGTTTATTTTTAGCCAAATCCTCGAGCGGCGACGTTCGCAACGCGGCAAAAAATGTAATCTCGAGCATCGACAAGTTGGTGTTCGCCAAGTCCCTCGGGCAGAGCAACAAGAGTGCGCGGGCATTAAGCGTTTGGATGCCGGCAGACCGCAGCAAACTGCCCGATGAAAACACCATATTGGCGTACAACAAACTCGGCTCGAGCCTCAACAGCGGTTGGGATGATTTCTTAAAACTCTGGTTTGGTGAGGTCGAAGCCAACAAAGACGCGCCGACGCTCGAGATTACCGACACGCAAAACGATGTTAATCCAACCGAAAAAGTGCCGACGCTGATTTCGTTTAAAGTTGCCGACAAAGACCTGGAAGCCGTTTACGCCTCGGTGGGACGTTCGGTGAACGATAGCGTTTTTAATTTGTACGGCGATTTGTTTTACGAAGCCGCCGACCCTGGCGAGTACGACACCCAGTGGGATGGTCGTTTGGTCTACGTGACCGACGGTAAAAACCGCAGTTTGTTTCCAGGTTTTTACCAAGAAACCGACGATGTCGTCTTGACCGCCAGCGGACTGTATACCGCACCAGGCGACAAGGAAGCCCAAGATGTGATTATCCAACTCGACTCCGAAAACATGGAATTCATCAGCGCCCTGGACGATTCTGGAACTTCACCTCGAGAGATGGACTTGCGGGCGGGCGGCAAGCTCGAGTTTGAATTCTTGCAGATTGATGACACCAAAGACGATTACACCTATGCCAAAACTGGGATTAAGCTTGTCGTGCCAAAGGGTGGTGTGACAAAACTGAAAGCCGGTTTCGCTAAAGTACCTGCTGGGGCGTACAGCGTTTTGGTTGGTGCGAGCGACTGGGCGGGCAATGAGACGCTCGAGGATGTCAGCGTTGATATCAAATAGGCTTGAATATCAAACAGCGTGCTTTGAGTTGGTTTCGACTGCATTGCTCGAGAGGTGATGTCAAAAGCGTTGGGTTTCCCCCAGCGCTTTTTTACACTTGACAAACCGTCTGATTGGACGGTATTTTAAACCGTCTGACTGGACGGTAAACTTTATGGCAAAAAAATCACCGATTGAAACCAAAGAAAAACTACTTCAAGCCGCCGCGCAAATCGTGATCGCCAGCGGCAACACACAATTTACCCTCGAGCAGGTGGCGCAAACTGCCAGCGTTAGCAAAGGCGGGTTGCTGCATCACTTCCCAACCAAGCTCGAGCTTCTAAGCGGATTGATGACCCAACTGACCCAGACTTTTGAAGTGCGCCTACAAACGGCGCTCGAGTTAGAACCCAAACGCAAACGCGGACGCTTTGCCAGGGCGTACATTCGCGCCAGTTTTGAACCCGAAGCAGATGAACTCGAGTTGACCAACGCGCTGGCAAATGTGATTGTTCATTTCCCAGAATTGATCGACCAACTGCGACAAGAATTTGCCTTTATCGAAAAACAATTTTCCAAAGACGGGCTGAGTGAGGCTCGAGCGACATTGATTCGTTTGGCGTGCGACGGACTTTGGTTTTCAGAATTGCTCGGGGTTGAAGTGATCGAAGAACCTCGGCGCTCGAGTTTGCTGATCGAATTGCTGGAGTTGACCAAATGAACAGCCTAAAGATTTTTTTCTGGTTCACCGACCTTGGGTTTATTGCTTACTGGTTGATTACGGCGCTGCATTTAATTCCAGCGCGGTACTTGTTTCAGGATTACAGCAACCCAATTTTAACCGCCTGGAATTGGTCTTTTTTGCCGCTCGATCTGATGGTCAGCATCAGTGGTTTTGTCGCACTCTGGGCATACAATCAAAAACTCGAGCTTTGGCGCTCAGCAGCGCTGATTTCGCTTGTACTCACCTTTAGTTCGGGTTTAAACGCCATTGCCTTCTGGGTCATTCGCGGCGATTTTGACCCGACGTGGTGGATTCCAAACTTGTACCTGCTACTCTACCCACTCTTTTTCCTGCCGCACTTTTTCAAACTCGAGGTCAGATCATGAACCCCACTTCAGAACTTATCATTGAACCCTCGAGCAACTGGCAACCACGGTTTTGGAGCATTTGGCTTGGACAGGCGCTGTCGCTGATCGGCAGTAGTTTGACGCAATTTGTGCTGCTGTGGTGGATTACCAGCACCACCAACTCCGCCAGTGCGCTCGCCATTGCAGGGGTTATGGCATTGCTGCCACAAGCCCTTTTAGGACCTCTTGGCGGTACGCTGGCTGACCGACTGCCGCGCCGCACCATCATGATGGTTTCTGACAGCATTACAGCGCTCTGCATGATCGTGCTGGTGTTGCTCTTCTCGAGCAACACCGTACAAATCTGGCACATCTACATTTTGATGTTCATTCGCAGCAGTATGCAAGCCTTCCAAAGCCCCGCCGCCGCCGCCAGCACCGCCAACCTCGTACCGCAATCATGGTTGCCTCGAGTGGCGGGACTCAACCAAAGTTTGCAGGGCATTATGACGATAGCCGCCGCACCACTGGGCGCACTGGCACTGGCTGGACTGCCGTTTCAAGGCGCGTTGATGATCGATGTGGTCACGGCTATTTTGGGCATTGCGCCATTGTTTTTTTATGCAATTCCACAACCCAAGGAGACCCAAAACAAAAGCTCGAGCGTTTGGGTCGATTTTAAAGAGGGTGTGCGCTTTGTTGCCAAGGATCGTGGTTTGTTGACCCTGTACGCCATTTTGGGCTTGGTGGTTTTGACCCTGATGCCAACCTTTTCGCTAACACCGTTGCTGGTCAAACAACACTTTGGGTTGGGTGTTAATCAAGTCGCTTTGATGGAAGGTATTTCTGGCGTTGGCATGATTATTGGCGGAATTCTGATCAGTGTTTTTCCAGGCAAACGCCCAATTTTGGTTTTACTGCTGTCATTTGCCGTTTCGTGCGGCACGATAGCGCTGACCGGACTTGCGGGCAGCAACTCTTTTTGGCTGGCAATTGTCTGGTGGACGGTTAGCGGTTTAACCTTTTCAATCGGTAACGCCCCGATGACATCGGTACTGCAAACCGTTGTACCAAATCACATGCAAGGGCGCGTGCTGTCGCTGCTAAGCACCATCATGGGCTTGGCTGGACCTATCGGGTTGGCAATTGCCGCACCGCTTGGCGAGGCTTTTGGCGTGCGCAGCGTGTTCATTGGCGGCGGCGCTCTGTCAACATTGGTGTGCTTGATCGCACTCGCCTCGAGCGCCATGTGGAAACTCGAGCGAGCCGCGATTGCAGGGCGGGAAGTGCAAACCAAGCTCGAGCCTTGAAATTTTAATCGCCTGTAGGGTTTGCGACCAAGCTCGAGAATTTGCCTTGTGCTCGAGCAATTGCTCCAACCTCATCATTTAATGACAGTCACATCACTGCAAGATCAAAACAAAATTGCAGACTTGAGCTTTTTGAAAACCTCGAATCAAGAGGCTTCAGCAACGTCGTGTATCTCGAGTAATGATACAAAGACATTGTTCATCACAATGTCTTTTGGATTCAAAATCAACTATTGACAATACCTTGGCTGGTGTGGCAAACTACCAAAACGCCAATGTAATCGTTTGCAGTTATCAAGTCGCAAAAAGTCGTTGTGTTTTGTTATATCTCGAGTCTCTAACGTCAGAGACAGGTTTTATTTGGTCTTGAAAGGGTGTAATCGTTTTCAGATGATCGGACTCGAGGCGGTGGCAAAACTCGCGCAGGTTTCTTCGGCTACCGCATCGCGGGCACTCTCATGCCCCGATAAAGTGGCGGTAGACACCCGAAATCGTGTGCTGCAAGCCGCAGAGGAACTCGGTTATCAACCAAATCACCTGGCAAGTGGCTTGCGCAAAGGCAAAAGTCGCACCATCGGCGCAATCATTTCAGATATCCTCAACCCAGGACAGGCAATGCTCGCCAAAGGCATTCAGGATGCCGCCGCAAAAAGTGATTACACCGTGTTCTTGTTCAATTCCGACGAAGAAGCCGACAAAGAGCGTCGGGCGCTCGAGAGTTTGCGTGGACACATGCCTCAAGGTTTAATTATTGTGCCGACGCCAGGCGCGAAAACCAACTTGAAACTTGTACCCAACTTACCAACCATCGAACTGGATCGTGCCAGTGGTCTTAAAAATGCGCACACCGTCATGGTGGACAACATTGGCGGTACAACCCTCGCCATCAACCACCTGATTGGCTTGGGGCACAAACGCATCGCCATGATCGTGGGTGACTTTGCTATTTCAACCGCCGTCGAACGCCATCAAGGCTACCGTGAAGCTCTCGAGCACGCTAAAATACTGTACCGCGAAGACCTCGTGCTGGCAGGGCATCACCGCGAAGATGGTGGACGCAGCGCAGCGCACAAACTGCTCTCAAAACCCTTAAAACAACGCCCAACCGCTTTGTTCGTTGGCAACAACGAAATGACCATCGGTGCGGTGCTCGCCACTCGAGATTTGGGTTTAAGAATTCCAGAAGACATTTCGATTGTTGGATTCGACGATTCGCGCTGGGCAATGACCATGCACCCCGCTTTAAGTGTGGTTTCGCAACCCGCTTACGACCTCGGTTATTTGGCGTGCCAAACCTTGCTGGGACTTCTCGAGAAACACAAAGCTCCCAGTGCCAGCAGCGTGCGCCTTGCGACCAGTTTTATAAAGCGTGAATCTACCGCGCCACCACGAAAAATTTGAGCCAGTGTTTACTTTTAAATTCTTTCCAACCGTTTTTGGTTTTTTGCAGTAAAAGAATTCTTGTCAGGTAAAAGGAGGTTATCTCGCAAGCATTCAAATCGGTTTTTCACCCAAGCCCTCTTTCAGATTTAGGAGTACCACCATGCGTAAATCAGCAATTGCACTTCTTGGACTTGGCGCACTAACCGCCCTCGGCTTTGCCGTGGCACAAGGCAAATCACCAATCATTGGTTTGATTACCAAAACCGAAACCAACCCATTTTTTGTTAAAATGAAAGAGGGCGCTCAAAAGCAAGCCGACGCCAGCGGCGCGAAATTCCTTTCGGCAGCAGGCAAAATTGACGGCGATAACGCCGGTCAAGTCACCGCCATCGAAAACATGGTTGCCGCCGGTGCGCAAACCATTTTGATCACACCATCTGATTCAAAAGCCATCGTTCCAGCCATCACCAAAGCCCGAGCCGCAGGCGTGATGGTCATTGCGCTTGACAGCCCAACCGAACCAGCCGACGCCGTTGACGCCTTGTTCGCCACCAACAATTACAAAGCCGGCATCTTGATCGGTGAATACGCCGCCTCAGTCATGAAGGGCAAAAAAGCCAAGATTGCCATGCTCGACCTGTTCCCAGGTCATCCAGTCGGCATCGCACGTCACAACGGCTTCATGGAAGGTTTCGGTATTGCTGGCGTCACATCTGACACCGAAGACCTAGCAACTGGAGCTGGCATCGTTTGCGCCGCAGACACCTTCGGCGACCAAGCCAAAGGTCAAACCGCAATGGAAAACTGCCTCCAGAAAGACCCAGGCATCAACCTTGTGTACACCATCAACGAACCAGCCGCCGCAGGTGCTTACCAAGCGCTTAAAGCCGCTGGCAAAGAAAAAGGCGTCATCATCGTTTCAGTTGACGGTGGCTGCGCAGGCGTTCGTAACGTTAGCGCTGGCGTCATCACCGCAACCAGCCAACAATACCCACTCAAGATGGCAGCCTTGGGCGTCGCCGCAGGCGTCAAATACGCCAAAACTGGCAAAAAAGCCGTCGGTTATGTTGACACTGGCGTAACCTTGATCGCCAAAAAAGCCGTCGTCGGTATTGGCAGCAAAGACGTTAAATTCGGACTTGCCAACTGCTGGGGCAACTAAACCCATTGGCTAACAAGCATCTTTAGCACGTCGTGAAGGCGAGAAAATCCCGCATCCTCCTCGCGGAATGTCTCGCCTTTACTTAAGCTTTAAAACCAGCTTCAAAACTCGAGAATCCAAATGTTTGCTCGGGTGCTAGCATTTTCAAAACACAACACAAGATTTTAAAATCCATGCCGCGTTGCTCAAAGCTTCTCGAGCGACACATTCTTAAAACTTTTTCTTGCAAAGGATGCCCAACATGACCCAACCAGCCAGTGTTCAACCGCAAAAGAGTTTCCTCGAGCGACTGCCCAGCCTGACCGTGCTCGGACCACTGATTGCACTTATTTTGATTATGATTTTGTTTGGTGTTTTATCCCCACGTTTTTTTACGGGTTCTAACTTTAGTGTGATTATTCAGCAGGTCATGGTGGTTGGTGTCTTGGGAATCGGTCAAACCCTGATTATTTTGACTTCGGGCATTGACTTGTCGTGTGGTGTCATTATGGCGTTCGGTTCTATTGTCATGACCAAGTTCGCCCAAGATTATGGTATTCCACCAATGCTTGCCATTTTGGCTGGTTTGGCTGCGACTACGCTATTTGGTTTTGTTAATGGTTTGCTGATTACCCGCATTAAATTACCGCCTTTTATTGTGACTTTGGGTATGCTTAACATTGCCTCGGCATTGACTTTGATTTACTCGAAGTCAGCAACCATTGTCGTACCGCCAGGGGCATTGTTGTTCTTTGGTAACACTTTTAAAATTGGTGAAACTTCAATCGCTTTGGGCGTTTTACTGATGATTGCCTTATTCGTTGGGACTTGGCTGTTCTTGACCGAAACCGCTCCAGGGCGGCACTTGTACGCAGTTGGCAACAGCCCCGAAGCCGCACGTTTAACGGGCATTCCAACCCAACGTGTGCTGTTGGTTGTTTATACCGTGGCGGGTTTGATTTACGGCATTGCCGCCTGGTTGCTTGTGTCACGTACTGGTGTGGGCGACCCGAACGCAGGTCAAACCGAAAACCTCGATTCGATTACGGCTGTTGTTTTGGGTGGCACGAGCTTGTTTGGTGGACGCGGCATGATTTTCGGCACGCTGCTAGGCGCAATCATCATCGGCGTTTTAAACAACGGTCTGACCTTGACGGGCGTTCCCAGCATCAACCAACGTTGGATTACTGGCGTACTGGTGATTCTTGCCGTGACCGCCGACCAACTCTCGAAGCGCAAGTCTTAAAGGATAAAACCATGAACAATCCTAAAGTGGTTATGCAAGCCAAAAACATTTCCAAACGTTACGGACAAGTCACGGCGCTCGACGGTGCAGATTTCGAGTTGCTTGACGGTGAAATTCTGGCGGTGATTGGCGACAACGGCGCGGGCAAATCAAGCCTCATTAAAGTGCTTTCGGGCGCAACGATTCCCGACTCTGGCGAGATCATGCTCGACGGTAAAACCGTGCATTTTCACAGCCCGATTGATGCCAGACGTCAAGGCATCGAAACCGTCTATCAAGATTTAGCTGTCGCGCCTGCCATGACCATCGCCGAGAATTTATTCTTGGGACGTGAGATTTTACGTCCTGGGTTTTTAAGTAAGTTTTTTAGGCTGATCGACAAGAAAAAAATGCTGCAAGAAGCCAACAGACACATGCAAGACCTGAAAATTGGCATTCGCAGTATGCAGCAATCCGTCGAAACCCTCTCAGGTGGGCAACGTCAAGGCGTGGCGGTGGCTCGCAGTGCGGCGTTTGCCAGACACGTGATTATCCTCGACGAACCCACCGCCGCGCTTGGCGTTAAAGAGGGCAACATGGTGCTCGAGTTGATCCGTAACATCCGCGACAAGGGCTTACCGGTGATTATCATTTCGCACAACATGCCGCACGTGTTTGAAATTGCAGACCGCATTCATATTCAGCGCCTTGGACGGCGTGCGGGTGTAATTGACCCGAAGAAAGTCAGCATGTCGGACACGGTGGCGGTCATGACTGGGGCGAAGCAACCCGCCGATTTGGGCGATGGGCTTTTGATTGCTTGAAAAGCAATTAACAAATACCTCGAACCTCGAGCGAGCACAGTCTTGCTCGAGGTTTTTGTTTTAGGATGCGGTCATGGAAATTATTTCTGGTGTGCATGTTCTGAAAAATTCTTTTGTCAATCTGTACTTGATCCTCGAGCCTGAAGGTCTAACATTGATTGACACTGGAATGCCCAAAAGTGGCGCGAAATTGGTACTCGAGACGCTGGAAAATCTTGGACACAAACCCAGCGAGCTAAAACGCATTTTGATTACCCATGCTGACCCTGACCACACGGGCAGTGTCCAAGCTTTGAAAGCCGCCACAGGCGCAAGTGTTTTTGCCAGTCGTCACGACGGCGAGAAAATGGCGTTGGGTTTACTTGGTCGCCCTGGCAAGGGCATTGCGGGTTTCATGACCAAAATATTTTTGGCTGCGCCCGCACCGCAAACCGCCGATGTATTCCTCGAGGATGGGCAGGAATTGCCCGTGCTGAATGGATTGAAAGCCATTTTTACGCCTGGTCACACGCCAGGGCATGTTTCGTATTTTAGCCAAAGCCAGAAAATTTTATTCGCTGGGGACTCGCTCAACACGATGGGCAAAAAACTTCAGTTTTCCGATGGTCCTTTTACGGGTGACTTTGTGCAAGGGCAAAATTCGGTGCGGATTCAGGCAGCGTTGGGTGCGGAAATTGTCTGTTGTGGACATGGTGCGCCGTTGCAAGGGACTTTGAAATTTCCGTTCTGAGAATCTCGAGTTTGACTGTCATGCCAAAAAAACTCGAGATTCGCTACCGTAAAACCTCAATTTACTCATTCACGGGTCAAGCGTGATCCCTTGAGTCAACAGAAGTTTGATATACTTCGCTTCATGAAACTTCAAGGTCTAGGTTTTGGGGTATTCGCACTCTTTCTTTTGACTACAGCTTGTGGTCAGCCCTCCACTGACACCCTACAAACACAGCCCTCGACGCGAGGTGTAACCTCACCATGCCCCTACGCCTCTAACAACAATGATGATTCGCTTGCCCTCGGCAACCTGCTCCGAGGTTGCAACTGGATACAGATCAATAGTCCTACCATTATACTAAAAAGCCCAGTAGTATTGAAGAAATACAACACAAACATGACTGACTCACCAGGTAAGCCCACAGGCGCACCCATTAACGATGTAATTATTGAACCTGCACCTTCCATCACAGGCACAGTGCTAGTCAAAACCTACTTCCACGCCAACCTTGTTGCTGGGTGTCTGAACTCTCAATTGTTACGTTGTTTAAGTAGTAATCCAAGCCGCGCAGCATTTGACTATGATGGCTCGTTTACCCCAGGCTTTGTCCTCAATGTAACGGCTTCTGTGAATGCGACCTCAATCAACATTCGTAAACCATTACCCTCGAGTACGCCAAAAGCCTTTGTTGCAGGTGAATATGCCTACATCAGTGATGACAGCACAAGTGGAACAGTGCTGGATGGAACAATGGAACTTCGGCAGGTCATTAGCGTAAGCCCCGATGGTCTGACACTCGTTCTTGACCGACCACTCAACAGACCCCATGTAAGTGGCGTCACCGTGGCTCACGCTGTTCCAATCCTAAACACAGTGATCAGAAACTTAAAGTTTACCTCGATCTCTCCAACAGAGCGTTTCCACCCTCGAGTCGGAATTCATCTGCACTTGGCTCGCAATGCGTATATCCGTGAGATCACCAGCGACAATTGGGAGGGCTTCTCCTTGGTATTGATTGATACTGGTGGCATCAGCAATCGCGTGAGAAATACCTTTGCAGTTGGAACGAGTGTTTCGGACGCTGATATTCCACCTCAGCGCTACAACGGCTGGGGGATCGGAGTTGAAGGACAAGAAGGGACGAGCATCGAGTACTCGGGGGCGAGACGGTTTTCTGAAGCAATTATCATCAATTATAGTTACAACACGACAGTTCTGGTTCCAGACATTGTAGGGAGCGACATCAACTTTGGAATCAGAATTTGGCACGGTGTTGGGGGCAATATTAAGAGTCTTGTTAATGGTACATGTAAGGCTTTTGGTCCAACACTCAATACCAAGATCACACGAGATCAGACTCAGCCCATCACGGCGTTCTCAGGGCAAATTCTGAACACACAAACCTCGATTTCTTATGGCTTTGGATCGAAGGCATCAACGCAACTCGATCCTACAGTCAGTATCAATTCACCTAGTTCTGAAGCGATTGTTACCCCGTGCCCTTAGTCATGGCAATCTTGCTGGGAATTCAAGCTGATCGTCGAATTCGAGGACGAACCAAACTCTCGCGATGGACTTTGCACCATCGCATTGCTGGCATTTGATGGTGTAACTCGGGAAGGTGGTACAGGTTCGGCGGTGTTGAACAGTTTTATCCAGATTTAAGAATCTCAGTTTGAATTACTGTAATATATATTCATGCTTAAAGATATTGAAGATAAATACAGCCAAATAGAGGCACTTTGTCGAGCATACAGCGTTCTTAAACTCGAATTATTTGGGTCGGCATTGACACAAGCTTTTAAGGCTTCAAGTGATCTAGATTTTTTAGTCACTTTTCAAAACATGCTGCCTGCCAAACGATCCGAGGCTTATTTCGGTTTGTGGTTTGGTTTAGAAGATTTATTTGAACGCAAGATAGATTTAATCATTCGTGATGCTGTACAAAATCCTTATCTGGAACGTGAAGTAACACGAACCGCTCAGGGACTGTATGCCGCTTAAACCACAAATGTACCTTGTGGATATTTTACGTGCAGGAGAAGCTCTAGCAGAGTTCACGAGTGGTAAAACATTTGAAGACTATCAAGCCAGTTTATTACTGAGGTCTGCTGTAGAGCGTCAACTCGAGATCGTCGGAGAAGCACTCAATCAATTGTTGATTCATGCTCCAGAATTCGAGAATCGGTTTGCAGATCGTCGTAAAATCAAAGGGTTTCGGAATGTTTTAGCCCATGAATACGGTGTTGTTGATGATGGTGTGGTTTGGGGAATTCTTGAGGGTCATCTTCCAGGGTTTTTGCTGGAAACACAAACTTTAATGACCGAATTGAATCTCAAATCGGATTAATTATCGCCTCACTGGGTCTAAATCCAGCAAGCGAACCAGCGTGTATTTTAGGCTCGAGCCGTCGGCTGGTGGATTCTCGAGTTTTGTGACATTGACAAGAAGTTTGTAACTGTAATCGGGTTTGAAGGTAAAACCTTCTATCGCACCAAAAAAGTTGCCCCAATTGCCGCCAGCTTCACGGACTTGCATACATTGGGTTTTCATCACGCCGACGCAATCGGCAAGGTTTGGGGCAATCTCGAGAATTTTTTGGGTTGCACTTGGCGATACAGGTTTTGTCCAGTGCTGCATGATGACCTCGAGCAGCCGCAAACGACGTTGTTTGGTGCGGGTGTTGGTTTCGACGGCAACCTGGATTTGATAGCTGTAACCCGCCTCAAAATTCAGTCCTTCGATTTGGCTTTCGGTAAATTTCCCCCAGCCAGTGCCGTCACTTAAATCCTCGAGCAGCAGGCATTGTTTTTGCGAATCATCAAAGCAAGCCGTGGTTGCGGGTGCAACGTTTAAGGTTTTACGACCCGATTCGACAAAACTGTTCAAGGTCTCTCGAGCGAAACCAAAACTCAGGCGCGTGTTTTTGCCAGTCAAAGTCAGGGTTTTACCATCTTTTGAGAGTTTGAAACTTTGAATTTTAGCAAGCGAGTCCATAAAGTTTTGCTCGAGTTTCATTTTGCTGGCTTCACAGGCTTTTCTGGTACTGCCGAGGCTCGAGAATGTCAGTTTTGAGCCTATCAGTTTGTACGATCCAAAAATCTGATTGCAACCCGCAAATGCGGTGATGCTCGAGTCGGTAAAGGCAAGCGTGGGTTTGATATTATTGGCTGTGATTTGATTCCATTCCGTCCAGGGAAAGCGATTGTTGCTTTGGGCTTGAGTGGTCAGGGTCAAAAAGAACATGCCTAAAAGACAACTCGAGATTCGTTTGAGGTTCATGGTCCTAGTGTGGCACAAACCCATGAAGGATGTTTCGGCTTGGGTTAAGAACATATTTATTGATGATTTCTCTGAGAAAGAGGCTCGAGTAGCTCGAGTTTGCAACACTAACGACTGAGCACTGAAATCATTCCCAGCATCATCACCACTCCGCCCATGCTTGCCATTGATCCTACCCACTGATTGCGCCAGATCAACACAATGCCTAAAAGCGTTAACACAATCACGACAAGGCGCACGATGCCGATTAGAATATTGTTCGCGCCGAAAGCATAGGCACTCGAGTAGAGCACCAACAGACCAGCGAAAAGCGACGCTAAACTGACGATGATTTTGAGGGCGATCATTGTAATCTTAGACTATCACGTTCTCCAAGCTGAATTGCTCGAGTTTGAAAACCAAAAAAACTGGGAGTGCAATTTGCACTCCCAACCTAAAATCAAGGCTCGAGTTTTTATTCTGCGGCGGCTGGGGCGTGACGAGCACCGGCGCGAAGTGAAAGTTCTGGAATGAACGCGGTAATCAACAGCGCAAGCAAGGCAATCAAGATACCGAGTTTGTAGACGGTGGTAATGCCAGCCGTGAATGATTCTTTGATGGCTTGTCCAACGCTGTCAACGGCAGAAAAAGCAGTGGTTGTGGCTTGTTGAATTGCAGGTGCTTGATTGGTTTTTATACGATCTAAAATCTTAACTCGAGCGTTGGGATCAGCAATTGCCGCCGTAGGGATACTCGAGAGTTGATCCTTGAGAGGTGCTGGCAATTGCGGGTTCGCCAGCAATGCTTTGAAAACTTCTGGTTTCCCAGAGTTAATTGCGCCAGCTATTGCTTGATACTGGGTCTCGAAGCCTGCTTTTATATTTTTTTCAAGGTTGGCTTTAATTTTGGTGGCGTCAAAACCGTTGCTCGAGCTACCCTCGCCCGAAAATCCGCCGCCGCCAGACACATTAAATTGGCTTTGCATGGCTGGGGGCAAGCTGGCTTTAATACTGTCCATGCGCGGGGTTAAATCGTTGGCGACCACGTTGGCAAAAACTGATCCGAGGATTGCCACGCCAATGGTGCTGCCCATTTGTCTAAAGAAGGTAGCGCTGGCGGTGGCGACACCAATTTTTTGGGGTTGTACGGCGTTTTGAATTGCCAGCGTAAACAGTGGAATGCTCGGTCCGAGTCCCAAGCCCATCACGACCATTTTGGCGACGACTTCCCAGAAGGTGCTGTGCGAGGTCAGGGTAAATCCTGTTAAGACAAAACCCAAAACCATAACGATCAGACCAATCAGCATCAGTGGTTTGTAACGCCCGAACCTCGAGACGAGTTGACCGCTAAGCACATTACCGATGACCAACCCAAAAACCAGTGGAATACCGGCAAAACCGCTGCTGGTGGCGCTGACGCCGACCACACGCTGCATGAACAGGGGTAAGAACACGAACGCACCAAGAAAACCCATGCCAATGACGAATGCGGCTAAATTACCGATGGCAAAGGTTGGGATTTTAAATAGTGACAGATCGAGAAGTGGGTCGCTGGCGGCACGTTCGGTGAAGATAAAAGCAATCAGACCAACAATTGACAGGGCAAACAAGCCAAGAATTTCTGTTGAACCCCATAAGAAGCCCAGTTGACCAGGACTAACACTGGTTTTGCCCAAGCTGAGTGCCAGCAACAATGGAATCACGGCAATAATCAGGGTTAATGCGCCCAAGTAATCAATTTTGGGTTTTAAGACTGCCAGGTTTAAGTTCGGCATTCTGCTGATAATAAATGCCAGCGCCAAACCGCCAACAGGAATGTTGACGTAAAAAATCCAGTGCCATGAAAAGTTATCGGTTAAGAAACCGCCAACCAGCGGACCCACCACGCTCGAGAGTCCAAAGACCGCGCCGAACAAACCGCTGTACTTGCCGCGATCTTGGGCTGGAATAATATCGGCAATAATCGCTAAAGCACTGGTGAAGAGCGATGCCGAACCCAAGCCTTGAATGGCGCGGGCTATAATCAAAAATTCGGCATTGCTTGAGAGTCCACACAAAACTGAACCAATCAAGAAAATGCTGATGCCAATTAAAAGAATCGGTTTGCGTCCGTACAAATCTGAAAGTTTGCCCCAAATCGGCACAAAAACCGTGCTGGCAACCAAGTAAGCGGTGGTAATCCAGGAATAGAGCGAGTTGTCAATGTTTAAGACTTTTTGAATGGTTGGAGCGGCGGTGGCGACAATCGTTTGGTCGAGGGCTGCCAGCAAAACGCCTAAAAAAGCACCAATCAGCGTGAAATTGATTTGCTGTTGGGTCAGTTTGGGGACGGCTGGAGCGTTATACGCCATGCCTGGTGGTGCGCCTTCGGGACGGGATGAGGGTGATGCCATGTTAATGCTCCTTTCAAGCCGATTTGTCGGCGCTAGCGGGCGGGGTGATCGTGACGCAAAATCGGTGGACGATGGATGAAGCCTAAAGCTTCGAGTCAATCTTTACGGTTCGAGCTTTAAGCGTTGTTTTCGTTTGTTTCACTCATGGTGTTGGCAAGATGAAATAGGGTGTCAATAAATGCTTTGACTTGTTCTTCGGGCAGTGTCAGCAGACCACGTTCGACAAGCCGAGCCATCGTGCCGCGCGTGGCGTCCAAGACCTCAATGCCTTTTGGCGTAATCTCGAGTTTGACGCGTCTGGAATCTTCAGTGTCAAGGCTGCGCCGTACCAGGTCGCGTTTGGTCAGGTTCTCGAGCATTCTCGAGACTCCACTTGGTGAAATGCTGCACCGTTCGCCCAGCAAACCTGGGTAATTTGCTCCACGGTCAATGGTATTCAAGACCATAAAATCGCCAAAATCCATCTGATGCTCGCGCTCGAGCATCGGTGCGACATTACGTTTCATGACTTGAGCAAACGTCCACCACGCGTCAAGCACGTTGGTTGCTGGCGTGTTCGAGGAAGTGGTTACTGATTTTTCAAGCAAGGATGGTTTCACAACGAGATAATTTATACCTGAAATAGTTGCGACTTGCAAGTATCTCGAGATGAAAGTATTGGCTTAAGCCATCTGGCTTATTGTTCGCAGAGGGCAGAGAGTAGAGAGCAAAACTCAAACGGGCTTTGACTTTGCAATTCCCGACCACAACTCGAGCAATTGCATGACGGTTCTCGAGTTTTGCAAGTTGATCTCTGACACCCTAGGAATATCAGGTTCAGGATCACTTAAAGTTTCAGGCAATGGGTCGCTCGAGTGAGGCTGCCAGAGGTTTAACCATTCTTTCGGAAGCTGATACGGTAACTCTCGAGCACCTAGGGCGGCATACAGGCTTGCCCATACCCTTGGGACAGCCGTCCAAGTGGCATAACCACCGCCACCCGTTGCCACAATTCGCCCACCCGTAAAACGATTACTGTACTGCACAATTCGTTTAAACAATTCTTGATACCCAGGCAGCGTCAATGCCAAATCTGCCAACGGGTCAAAAAAATGCGCATCCGCACCCGCTTGTAGCACCAACACGTCAGGCTCAAACCAAGTGAATGCAGGCTCGAGCACACGGTCAACAGCCTCCAAGAAACTCGGGTTTTGCGTGTAAGGCTCGAGCGGCACATTGAGGCTTGTGCCGAGACCCTGATTTCGCCCAAGTTCGTAAATAAAACCTGTGCCAGGGTACAAGTAACGCCCCGTCTCGTGAAAAGAAATGGTCAGCACGTTCGGGTCATCGTAATGAATCCATTGCACGCCATCGCCATGATGGGCGTCAATGTCCAAATACGCGACCCGCAAGCCCATAGACCGCAAATACGAAATCGCCACGCTTAAATCGTTATAGACGCAAAAACCGCCACCCTTGTTACTTTGGGCGTGATGCAAACCGCCAGCCAGGTTTAAAGCTCGAGCGTACCTGCCGCTTGCTACAAGCTCTGCCGCCAGCAACGTCCCACCAACCACCAAACTGGTCGCCTCGTGCATTCCAGCAAAAATGGGCGTGTCCGTCGTGCCAATGCCGTACTCGAGGCTATCAGGAACATCCTCACCCCGAGAAGCCCGCATGACCCTAGCAAGATACTTGTTGCTGTGAACAGCCGATAATGCCTCGAGACTTGCCATTTTAGGTTCAAAAACATCAGTTTGACTTAACAAACCCGAATGCTCAAGCAAACTTTTGACTGCCTCGGGACGAATTGCTTTAAACGGATGATGCTGACCCAAATCGTAACGCACTTCCGCACTCGAGAAAACAAACGCCGTATTCATTCTGTATCAACCTCTACGCCTCGCTCCGCTCGAGCAGGATCAACCTCTACGCCTCGCTCCGCTCGAGCAGTGCCCAAAAACCGCAAACGCTCGAACTCTGCCACCAATTCAGGCGTGGCATTTTGTCCAATTCGTGCCATTAAACTGTTCCCAGGAAAATCCAACTCTGGATCATCGGTTTTAAACACCCGCATTCCAACAGCGGTGTAAAGGCGCTCGAGCAATTTGCGGTACGCATACGTCGTTAAACCCGTCCCTTCCAGGTCAAAATGCCAATGGTAAATCGTGGCAATCACAATCTTGTCCTCAAACCGCCCTGTATTGAACGCCACCTCGAGCAAATGCCGCGCCAAATGCCGCCCACGGTGCAACTTGGAAGTCTCAACCGCACCCAATTCGATCAATCCAGGCACGCTCGAGCCACTCCAACGCTCAATCGCATCGGGCGGATGAAACGTAGCATAACCCACCAGACGATGCCCCAAACGCGCAAAGCACACGCAACCCAAACCATCACTGGCAATCTCGAGCAACGCCTCGAATTGACGTTCGGGGGTGCGAAAGACGTTCAAACTCGAGTCCATCTCGAGCGTCCGCAGTAACGCAGGATCGCCGCATGGGAAGAGTTCGATTGGACCGTAAGGGCTGGAAAGGGTACGCATTGAAGTCCTAAAATTGCAGTGATGTTGACACTGACTGGAAAGCGTTTTACTTGTTAAACACGAAAAGCAATTGCGCTGTCCACCCTCTCTTGACCATAAAACGCACCTTCTTGCTCGTAAGACAGCACCTCACGGGCTACTCGCGCTGACGGGCATGGTCGCTCATCCCCGACCCTTCTCCCGCTTGCAGGAGAAGGGAGTTTTAGTTTTTTACACGAGTGGCTCGAGGTTTTGTCCTGCTTCAGTTGGTAAATGTTGTAAATCCAATACCCACCAGCCCTCCTCGAAAAACAAAATTGAGGGCTAATTGCTATCTGCTTTCACTGCGCATCCAACACGTTAATCCCGCTCGAGCGCAAGCGTTCCGCCGCCGTTTCTGCACCTTCGCCAATGGCACGAAGCACCACTTGACGCCGCCCGTCGGTTAGACCTGCGGTGGCAAGGCTGGCGATGTTGCTGGGTTTGATCGCCTCGGTGGTTTTCTCGAGCGCCCCTGGTATGTCGGGCAGATCGATGGTCAGGCGCACGCCGCCTTCTTTTAAGCCGAGCACTTGAATGAGTGCACCCAAAACATCGGTGATGGTCAGAATGCCAACCAGTGCGCCAGCGTTGTCGAGCACGGGCAAACCAGCGACTTTATGGGCTTGCATCTCGAGCGCGGCATTCTCTAAAGTGTCATCGCTGGTGGTGGTGCGGACAGGATGCGCCATGACTTCTTTGACGGTCAGTTTGGAGAGCAAATAGTTCATTTCCCAGACCGAAAGCGTGGTGGCTTTGGACGGCATGGCGTCTTTCAAGTCCTTATCGGTAACAATACCAACCAGTTTAGCGCCGTCCACCACGGGCAAACGTCTGAATTTGTGCTCACGCAAGAGCCTTAATGCCTCGAGCACTGGTTTGTCCTGAGCTACGGTGAGGGGTGCGGGTGTCATCCAGTCTTTAACGAGCATTGTTGAAGCCTCCGTGAAAGCTATTTTACTTCTTTTGCCGTACAAAACCCAATTCGTGACTCGAGTTGTTCATCTTTTCTTTATTCACATTTTTAACACCCCCCTCACGCTCATGAGAAAGGCTGTGATACATTTTGCCCGTAGAGGAATCCGAAAAACGGAAATACCGACCCTCGAGTTACAACAAGCACCCGCGTCATTTTTAACCCGCGTGCTTTTGAAAGGAAAAACCATGTTCAAGAAAATCATTCCCGTACTGTTGGCAGTGGCTTTAACCGCCGCGTTTACCTTACCGAACGCGCAGACCAAAGCTACCAAAATTGGTTTTGTCAACGCCCAAAAAGTGCTCGAGGCTCACCCTGACGGTAAGGGAATTATTGCCCAACGCAAAAAAGCCGAAGACGAACTCAAGCCAATTGCAACCCAAATTCAGGCATTGCAAACCAAAATCCAGCAAAACAGCGCCACCGCCGCCGAACGCCAACAGTATGACGTCTTGGCAAAATCCTACCAAGCTCGAGCAAAACAACTCCAAGACAAGTTCGACAAGTTGCTTGCGCCAGTCACCAAAGATGTTGATACCGCTGTCGGTAAGGTTGCCAAAGCCCAAGGTTATGTCGTCGTGATGGATCGTTTGATCGCTTCACAAAGCGGTCTTGTCATTTATGCCGACCCTGAAGGCACAGACTTAACAGATGAAGTTGCTGCTGAAGTCAAAAAGTAACACTGTAAAAAAGTAAAACCAAATTCTCGAGCATCCAGACCTCCCCAAATTTCGGGGAGGTTTTTTGATATGCCCAAGCCAAACCCCGTAAGCTAGAAGCCGTGACCGATTCCCCTGCCCTCGAGTTGACTGGTTTGGTTCACCGTTACGCACGGTCTTACGTTTTGCGTGGCGCAAACTTGCAGCTTAAACGCGGCGAAGTGCTGGTGCTTTACGGCAGCAACGGCGCGGGCAAAACCACGCTCTTAAAAATCATGGCAACCGCGCTCTCACCGTCTCGAGGGACGGGAAAAATTCTGGGATTTCCATTGAGCGACCAACAGCACATTCGCGGCAAAGTCCTGCTCGTCTCGCACGCACTAGGATTATACCAAGAGCTTTCGGGACTCGAGAACCTCGAATTCAGCGCCAAGATGAGCCTGAAAAATATTCCCAAAGCAACATTACAAACCGCCCTCGAGCGCGTTGGCATGGGCAGTGTGACCGCCCGCGTTCGCGCCTACTCGAGCGGAATGCGCAAACGTCTGGCGCTTGCTAAAATGTTGATTTTAGAGCCTGAGCTGGTGCTGTTAGACGAACCTTTCGCCGCGCTCGACCCTGAGGGCAAAAACCTGGTCGAGGAACTTTTAACGCTCGAGCGTCAACGCGGTACAACCCTGGTGATTGCCAGTCACGAACCCGAACGAGCCGCAAAAATTGCCAGTCTCGAGACAACCCTACAAAATGGGTTGCTGAGTGATCCTCGAGCACCGGAGCGAATATGAAGACTTTGTTGGGTGGGTGGGTGAAGACAAGCTTCACCCCTACAAGTTTACTTAAATTTAGGTTTTGTAGGGGTGAACCTCGTGTTCACCCTTTGCACAAAACAAAATCGTTCTTTCGATCCCTCAAACCTCGAGCCTGTCAAGCGTTTCTCGAGGTAAATCCGTGAATCCCTGGCAGGTGATTCTGACCATTGCCGCCAAAGATTGGCGCATTGAGGGTCGTGCTCGAGATGTGCTGACCGCCACGATTTTTTTTGCGGGTTTGGTGGTCATGATTTTGGCGTTCGCCTTTGGTCCTGAAACCGTGCGCCTTCGTCAGGCTGCGCCTGGAGTGCTTTGGGTGGCGATAGCGTTTGCCAGCATTTTGGCGGCGTCCAGGGCATTCGCATCCGAGGCGGAGGACGGGGCGCTCGAGGCGTTGTTGTTGTACCCAGTGCCGCACGAACTGATTTATTTGGGAAAATTACTTTCAAACATTGGTTTGATGTTGATGCTGGCGCTGCTGGTCGTGCCGTTGACGGTGTTGTTGTACGACGTCAAAGTGGGCGAGAACTTGCCATTGTTGTTGCTGACGGTGTTTCTGGGCGTGATTGGTTTTTCGATCATTTCTACCTTTCAAAGCTCCCTGACCGTTAACCTTCGCGCTCGAGAATCACTGCTGCCTGTTTTAATCTTTCCTCTGGTTGTGCCTGTGGTGATCGGTGCGGTCAAAGCCACAACGTTGATTGTGACCAATGGCTCTGGCGTTGAAATCTGGGGTTGGCTTAGACTGTTGATCGGTTTTAACGTTGTTTACATCACGGTATGCACGCTGGTTTTCCCATTCGCAGTGGAATCTTAAGCCTGTTCAGGTTTTGGTCAGGCTTACATGACAAACTCGAGTTTAGGACAATCTTCATCCCCAACGCTGGGGTGCGTTTTTCATCTTAAAGGCGCAAAATAGAACCAAAGGTTTCTCTCGAGCGTACACTGGGTTATCACGGAGGGTTTTTTATGCAGAACAAATCAAAATCGTTTTTTGATGCCACTTGGATCACACCGACGCTTGGTTTCTCGAGTTTGCTGATTGTGGTGGCTACGTTTGTCTTTACATTTACGGCGCAACCGGACGTACAGCAAGGGTTTTTAACCCGAATCTTGCCGATTCACGTGCCAGCGTCGTGGTTGGCTTACCTTTCGTTTGGCATGACGGCGGTTTATGGTCTGGCGTACCTGATTACGCGGCGCAATCATTTTGATCGGCTTTCTGCCAGCAGTGCCGAAATTGGCGTGGTGTTTATTGTGCTGTCCCTGTTCACGGGTGCGTTGTGGGGTCGTCCGACCTGGGGGACGTACTGGCAATGGGATGCCCGCATGACGACCACACTTTTAATGTTCATGGTGTACGTCGGCATGTTGATGGTGCGCGGCATCATTGATGACCCAGCCCGCCGCGCTCGAGTCAGTGCCGTGATTGGGGTGGTTGCCAGCGTTGGCGTGCCAATCAATTACATGAGCGTATATTGGTGGAATACTTTGCATCAGACCCCGAGTTTAAGCATTGTCGAAAAACATTCGGCACTCTCAAATTCTGGCATCTTGATCGCGTTTTTGCTGTCTTTGCTGGGTTTTACAGTGTTGTACATCTACCTCTTGCGGCTTCGTGGTCAGATCGCGCTTCGGGTCAGCAATCTCGAGTCTGAAGAGATCGAAATGCAGCTTGGCAACATGAAGGTGGCACAATGACCCCCGCCGAGATTGCCGCCGCCCACAAGTGGGATATTTTTGTCTACTGGTCTTACGGCGCGGCTGTTTTGCTGCTCGGCGGTTACGCGTTTTATTTAATTCGTTTGATGAGTCAACTCAAAAAGGACACGCCATGAATTTACGGTCTAACAATTGGAAGTACGTTTTGGGTCTGGTGATTATTCTGGGCGGCGTGGGCTTTGTGCTCTCCTCGAGCCTGAACACCAACTTAACGTTTTTTATCACGCCCTCCGAATATTTGGCTGATACTGCCAAATACGCCGACAAAACCGTGCGGCTTGGCGGTGTGGTGCAAGAAAACAGTGTGACTTACAACAAACAAACCCTCGAGTTACGCTTTGTGCTGACCGACGGCACAAGCAAATTCCCAGTCGGTTTTACGGGCACACCACCCGATTTGTTCAAACCAGGGCGTGGCGTGACCGTCGAAGGCAAGTTTGTTGGCAGCACCTTTAAGGGGTCGCAATTGCTGGTCAAACACAGCGAGGAATACCGTGCGCCCAAACCAGGCGAAAAACTCGATTACGAAAACATCACCAAGAACATCAAAGACTCGAGGTAAATCATGAATAACTCGAGCTTGGGTGAATTTTCGATTCTGATCGCGTTGGTCTTCTGCATTTGGGGCTTTGTCAATTCCGCACTGGGCGGCTCGAGACGAGATTCCAGATTGGCAGAGGTCGGACGTCGCGCCGCCATTCCAACGTTTTTGTTTGCCACCTTTGCACTGATTGTTCTCGAGGTGGCGCTCTTGACCAACGACACCAGCGTGACTTATGTGGCGAACCACTCGGCGAGCACTTCGCCGCTCTGGGTCAAAATCGTTTCACTCTGGGGCGCTCTGGCGGGCAGCATTTTACTCTGGGCGTGGTTGCTGGCTGGGTTCTTGCTGCTCGTCTCGAGAATCGCCAAGAACGATGCGCTGCGTCCTTATGCGCTCGCCACGATGTTCGCAGTCTTAACCTTTTTCTTGGGTGTGAATGCCACCGTCGGCAGCCCATTTTTAGAAGTGCCATTGCCGCCGCTTGATGGCAACGGTCCAAATGCGCTGTTGCAAAACCACTGGATGATGGCGGTTCACCCAGTCTTGATGTACATCGGTTTTGTCGGCTTGTCCGTGCCGTTCGCTTACGCCGTCGCCGCCATGTTAACAGGTCGCTTGGGCGAAACCTGGTTGGTGCAAACCCGTCGTTGGAGCATTGTCGCCTGGGCGTTTTTGTCGGCTGCCATTGTCTCTGGTGGTTGGTGGTCTTACGAGGTGCTCGGTTGGGGCGGTTACTGGGCGTGGGATCCCGTCGAAAACGCCAGCATCCTGCCCTGGTTTTTCACGACTGCCTACCTGCACAGCCTGCAAATTCAAGAACGCCGCCGCATCCTTAAAGGCTGGAATCTCGGTTTGATCGTCGCCGCATTCTCGAGCACCGTCTTTGGAACTTTCCTAACCCGTTCGGGCATTGTCCAGAGCGTTCACAGTTTTTCCAAAAGCCCAATCGGTCCCGTATTCTTAGGTTTCTTCGCCGTCATGCTGGCGGTTACCTTGTATATCGCCTACAAACGTCTTGCCCTCGTTCGTGACGATCACAGCCTCGACAGCCCACTCTCGAGAGAGGGCGCATTCCTGGCTGGGAATTTATTGTTCTCGAGCTTTGCCTTTACCGTGGTTCTGGGCACAATGTTTCCAGTCTTTTACGAGGCGTTCACCAACAAAACCACCTCGGTTGGCGCACCGTTTTTCAATCAGGTTGGCATTCCGATAGGACTGGCAATTCTGGGTTTAATGGCAATTGGACCCGCACTGACCTGGCGGCGACTCGAAGGTGTAGCCTTGCGAAAAACCTTGACGATTCCTGGCATTCTGGCTGTGCTGACCGCCATCACCGCCTTTGTGCTGGGCATTCGAGACATCAACGTTCTTTTGACCCTGGCTTTCTCGAGCCTGGCGATTGGTGTGCTTTTTGTCGTGACGGGCAATGCGGTTCGTCAACGCAAGCAAGCAGAAGGTGGCTCGAGTTTGAAGGCGCTAAGCGATCTGTTGAACGCCTACCCACGGCGTTACAGTGCTTACATCACGCACTTGGGTGTGGTCGTAATCGCCATTGGGATTGCGTTCTCGGGCGCGTACAAAACGGAACGTGAACTGGCGTTTAAACCAGGCGAAATGAAAACCGTACTCGGTCACGAGGTTCGTTATTACAACCTGGTTGGCGATCAGCGTCCAGAAAAAACCATTCAAGCCGCCAAGCTCGAGGTGGACGGCAAAGAATTTTATCCCGCCCAAAATTATTACGGCACGCAACGTGAAGCGGTTTCGACGCCCGCCATTCAGTATAAAGTTTCTGGCGATTTTTACATGGTGTTGGTGAATGGCGACCCACAAGATCAAAGTGTCAGCCTCAAGTTTATTTCATCACCGTTGGTCAGTTGGATTTGGATTGGTGGTTTGATCGTGGTGATTGGCGCGGCGTTAACATTGATTCCTGCGATTGTGAGCGAACCAAAGACCGTCTCCTCTAACGTGGCGGCGGCAAGCGATTAATCTCGAGGTCAAAATGCAAAATGCAAATTCAGTGCAAAAACAAAATCCGATTCAAAAATTTGTTGTGCCAATCGTCTTGTTGGCATTTGTCGCCGCGCTCGGTTACGGTCTAACCAAACCCGCCGCCGTCAACACCAGTTCGCTCGAGGGTAAACCCGCACCAGATTTCACGCTCAAGACGCTTGAGGGCACTGATTTGACGCTTTCGAGTTTTAAAGGTCGTCCTGTGGTCGTGAATTTTTTTGCCTCCTGGTGCGGACCTTGCGTGGACGAAGCGCCAATGCTTTCTCAAGCCGCGATTGATGCCGCCGTCAAGAAAACCGTATTTCTGGGTGTGGCTTACAGCGATAAAGCCTCACTCGCCAAAGCATTCCGCGATAAGTACAACCTAGGCTTCCCAGTGGTTATGGACGATGACAAACTCGAGGCTGGGCGAAGCAGCGTTAAATACGCAATCACCGGCGTTCCCGAAACGTTTTTTATCAATGCCAAGGGTGTTGTGGTAAAAGCCGTGACCGGACCACTCGATGCAAAATCGCTTCAGGCTGGTTTGAAAGGCATTGGCGCGATCTGATGCGGATTGTTGCTAGCCTTCTGATTTTGCTGCTTACAGGTTTTACCCTGGCGCAAAATGCCGCCGAGGAAACTCGAGTGCAGGCTTTGGGCAAGCAAATTCGCTGTCCAATCTGTCAGGGTTTAAGTATCACCGAAAGCTCCACCGATTTTTCCCGCTCAATGCTGAATGAACTCAAAGACCGTGTGAAACAAGGTGAAACCGATGACAGCATCCGCGATTATTTTGTTTCCAAATACGGGCGCGTGGTCTTGCTCGAGCCTCCAAAAAGTGGCACGGATTTGATTGTTTGGGGTGCGCCTTTGGTGATCTTGTTCGGTGGCGCGATTGGCTTGTTCTCATATTTGCGTCGTGCCAGCACGCAAACTATGCCCGAGGTTCGCGGGGCGTCGCTCGAGAAAGTTCGACAGCAACTCGAGGAAAGTCAAAAATGATGAGTATTCGCTCGAGAGGCGGGAATTTATTTTAGGTCTTGTTTTTGGCATTTTAGGCTTGCTGATCGCGCTTGGTTTGGTGTTTTACGCCGTTCGTCCAATCATCAAAGGTTCAGGCGAGAACGCGGCAACCGACAATGCTCGAATCGAACTTGAAGACGAACGCGACGCGCTGTTTAAGCAAATCAAAGAACTCGAGCGAGATCATGAACTTGGGCTGATTGATGACAACGATTACCTGCGTTTGCGACTGCGAGACGAAACCCGAGCGGCACTGATCCTCGAGAAACTTGAAGATTTAGCGCCCGCTCCAGTTCAAACCAGCAACCGAGCGCCACTGTCGTTCGTGCTGGGTTCTCTGGCGGCTCTGGCGCTGGCTGGGGCACTGGCGAACGTCTTTGTCGTCCCTAGCCTCGAGCGTCTTGCCTTGCGTCCCCAGCAAGCCAAAGAGTACGAGAATGCCAGCAAACTCAAATCGCTTGAAGCTGTCCTGACCGCGCAAGCCAAAGTTGGCAGCGCCCAAATTGCCACGTTGCTCGAGTATGGTCAACTGGCTTGGGAGATTCAAGATTACAACCGTGCCGCCAACGCTTACGGCGAGGTGCTGCGTCAAGAACCAAAAAGCGTCACCGCGCTGGCGCGTTACGGACAGATTTTGTTCTTTGCCAGTGCGCAAGACCCGAAATTACTCGATCAAGCTTTGGCATTGCTACGCGCCGCCACCAAATTAACGCCGCCCTCAAGCGAAGCCTGGATGACCATTGGGAACATTTTGTTCAGCTCTAAAAATGATCCGAAAGGCGCACTGAACGCTTGGACGGAATACCAAAAAATTACGGGCGATACGGGCAGTCCACGCATCACACAACTGATGAGCGCCGCCAGAAAACGCTTGACTGCCTCTGACCCCGCCGTGAAAGTTTTTGCGGCAAATTGCGCCGCCTGCCACGGCAGCGAAGCCCAAGGGCAAATCGGACCGAATTTAAGAACCTCAGCAAATGCTCGAGACGCCGCGTTCGTCAGCGATCAAATCAAATTCGGCTCGAAAAACAAGAAAATGCCTGCCTTACCACAACTCTCGAGCGCAGACATTGGCTTGCTGGTGAAGTACGTCACGGCATTAAAGCCTTAAACTGAAATCATGTCAGACCTTGAACCCAAAAAAATCTCGAGACGCAACCTGCTCGAACTCTGGTGGATTGCCCCAGTGCTTGGCGCGGGAGGTTTCTTTGCCTGGTTCGGCATTCGTTCCTACCGCATTCTGCTGGGCAAAACCCCGCCAGGCACACCAAGCTTTAAAGCTGGCAACACATTTAAAATTGCTCGAGTCACCGACCTGCAAAAACCAGGCGACGCCAAACCATTTGATTACCCCGTCAAAATCGGCTCGAGCACCCAATTTTTACCCGCCATTCTGATTCGAGTTTCCAAACCGCAACCAGGCGGTCTGAGTCGAGGTAATACACACTTGATTGCCCTCTCGAGAGTCTGCACCCATCAAGATTGCACTTGCGATTTTATAACAAAGCCCGAAATTGCATCAATGGCGTACAAATACCGTCCGCCAGCAGGAAATCCAATCCTCGGTTGCGCCTGTCACTTCAGCGCCTTTGACCCCGAAAAAGCGGGAATGAGTGTTTCAGGACCCGCCCTGAAGCCCCTGCCACGCTTGCAACTCGCGTTCAAAAACAACGATGTTTTCGCGGTTGGACTCGAGAAAACTTAAACGCAAGACTTCTGCGAAATTTGGCTGGCGGGTCATTGCAACCCACCAGCCAAGATTTTCTTTCACTCGAGCGGCTGCCCATTGTAAATCGCAGTGTACTTGCGACAGGCTGTAAACGTAATCTCGAGCGTGTTCGTGCCGTCGGTCAAAATAATTTTGCCCGCATCAAAACCACGCCTGCATCCTTTGCCAAAACGCAAATCTTGTCCGCTCGAGTTGACCACCAAAGTATTAGCGCCATCTTTCAGGGTTTGCACGCCCGTGAAGTTGATAACACCACCCTTGAATGGTTTGGTCACATCATCTGGCGTCAATTCGATACTCGAGTCGCTGCTCAATTCTTTGAGGTTTTTGACGAATTTGGATTTCTCGAGAATCGTGTACTTCCCCGTGCCTGGTGTGATGTCCAAACTAATGTTTGCGCTGGTGTTTAACTTCTTGCCGTTCCAGTTTAAATCAAACGCCAGTGCGGTGGCATATTTGAAACCCGCATTGGCATCGTTGTCGTTTTTGTCCTCGAGCGAACTGCTGCCTGTGACGCTGGCGCTGTTGGTGACGGGTCCTATCGTGCTCGAAAAGGCGCAAACAAATGATCTGGCACTCTTGAGAGGGATTTTGTCCAGGTCAATGTCGCTTAAATCGTTGCCCGTGGCGGGCAGTTCGCACTTTGCAAGATTCCCCGATGGCAAATCAAAATCGGCTTCGCCAATCACGCTGGTTCCGGCAATGCTCAACATCGCGCTCGAGAGTTGATCGCTGCCTTGTTCGGCGCTGCTGGATTTAAACGCCAAAGCGTTTTCTTTGGTCAACGTGCCAATTTGAGGGTTGGGAAGTTGTTGATTGCAGCTTGCCAGAAGCACACCAATACCGATTAGAATCGCTATTTTTTGCATATTTCCTCCTTAGAAGATTACATTGTCGTTACCTTAAGGGCTAAAACTGAGGAGACTCTGACAAGGCTGCTCATTCTTGGAGGCTCGAGGTTAAAACCGCTCAATATTGAATTCGTGTGGCACGACTCGTGTGCATATTATTGACGAATACTGAATACCGTGCTACTATATACAAATCAACGGCAAAAAGCCGTGTTTTTTATTTTACGGCGCTTTGGGTTTGACTCGGCTTTCAAACGTAACACCATTCACCCGAGGTTCACAGTTCAAATGCCAGAATGACCCAATGAAAACCATTGCGGATTTGCCGCGTCCCGCCTTTCCAGAAGATTACGCGACCCGAGTCGGACAGTTCTTGGCAGAGTGCTATGCAGAGCACGGAC
>JAYVRX010000192.1:0-36661 GCA_043775825.1 Deinococcales bacterium | reverse complement strand
TTTAAAGCTTTGCCTGGTTTGAAGGCTGGGTACTTGCTGGCTGGAATCTTGATTTTGGTGGTTGTGCCAGGACGCACACCGGTGCGGGCTTTGCGGCTACGAACCTCAAATGTACCAAAGCCTGTAATTTGGACTTTGTTACCCTTGTCTAGTGCGCTGGCGACTTCGGCAACAAAAGAATCCATGAACGCTTTCATGTCTTTCTTTTTGGCTTGATTTTTTTCGGCGAGAACGTCGATCAAATCCGATTTGGTAAGGGTCTTTTTCTTTGCCATGATGATTCCTCCAGATTTGCGCCTGCTTTGAATTTTAAGGATAAATCGGGCATGTCCCATAAGCAAAACCGATTCACTCTTATGTCAGCCAGTGCGCTTGAGTCGAAGTATAACATGGATATTTCAATCTAAACAAGTGGTACACGATGTTTATCTTGTATAAGGTTGATTTAATCCGAGCCAGTGAGGATTTATTTCTTTGATGCTGTCCTGCAAGCAGAAAACACCATTTAAATGTTCTGTTTAAAGATTGGTTTACGCCAAAAGATTGTGCGCGGACAGAAAAAATCTTAGAAAATACTCATTACAAAAGCGAGCTTGCAAATCGCTGGTACTTATCTTTAAAACCCCATGCCAGACAGAGAATTAAAGCTTTTCACCAACTTTTGAAGCTCGAATCTGTTTTACCACCCGGTCTCCAATAAAAGGAAAGGCATTCTCGAGAAAAATCAGAAAGCGATACCAACCAGGGATCACCGTTTCGGCTCGAGGATGATCGAGCAAGTTTTGAATGGCTTTTGCCACAATTTCTGGTCCTGGCATTGGCATTGGTCTGCCCTTTTCGGTCAGTGGTGTACGAATAAAACCAGGTGACACCAAAGAGACATGAACACCAGTTCCAGCCAGTTCGCGCCGCAAACTTAAGGAAAAACCACGCACGCCAAACTTGCTGGCAGAGTACAAACTCGAAGTCCCAATGCGCCCAGCCACCGAACCAATATTGATGATGCTGCCAGCCTTATGCTCGAGCATTTGTGGTAACACCAAACGCGTTAATTCCACCACTGCGATTAAATTTGTTTGTAAGGTCAACGCCGATTTTTCTGGTGGCAATGTCCACCAATGCTTTGCCCCGTTGTCCACGCCCGCGTTGTTCACCACAGCATCAATCCGACCAAAAATGGCGTTCGCCCGTTCGACCAGCCGCTCCAAGTCGCCAGGTTTATTGACATCTGTTGGCGCTATCGTCACCCGTTTGCCAGATGGGTTGATTTCTGCCGCCAACGCCTCGAGTATATCCGCCCTTCGCGCCGCCAGCGTGACACGACAACCGTTCGCTACCAACAGCCGTGCCGTCGCCTCGCCAATGCCACTGCTCGCACCAGTGACGATCACATGTCTTCCGCCCGAACCTTCTATGCTCATGGCTACAGCCTATCAGGAACATGACAAACTCAAGTCACGGTAATCTGAAAGTCATGAGCCAGCTTGACTTGATTGAACTCGCACCAAAAACCTTTTACATTCCAGGCGCGGTCAACGTTGGTGTGCTCGAGACACCCGATGGCGGCGCGTTATTGATCGATTCGGGGTCAGACAAAGACCATGCCAAAAAAATCCTGAAAGCCTGCCGCGCCAAAGACCTCGAGCCTCGAGCGATTCTGAATACCCATTCTCATGCCGACCATTACGGCGGCAATGCTTACCTGCAAGAAACTTGTGGCATTCCCGCTTACGCCCCAATTTTCGAGGAAGCCATCATCAAATACCCAATTCTCGAGCCAATGTACCTGTACGGCGGTGTGCGCCCGCCAAAGAGTTTGCAAAACAAATGGTTGATGGGCAGTCCGAGCGGAACAAAAATTCTCAACGAACCAGGCTTCAAAACCATTTGTGATCTCGAGTTGGAACTGATTGACGTTGGTGGTCATGCCGCGCAAATGTTTGCTGTCAAATTTGGGGATGTGCTGTTTGCTACCGATGCCGTTTTTGGACTTCCCACGCTCGAGAAACACCCACTGCAATTCGCGGTGGATATTGCCCGACAGCGTGAAAGTGTAGATGTCATTCGAGATGTTGAAGCTCGAGTTTTACTGCCAGGACACGGCGACCCGACCACAGACTTTTCAGGAATTTGCAACGCCAATCTCGAGGCGATAGAACGCGCCAACCGCGCGGTTTTTGCCGCCTGTCAAAACCCAAGTACCCTTGCCCAAATCCTGGCAATAGTCTGCGAAACCTTCCAGATTTCCATGACCTCGCTCTCGAGTTTTGTGTTAAATCAAACCGCCGTGCTGGCGCATTTGGTGGAACTCGAGGAACGGGAATTGGTGCGGCAAGAGATTGTGGAGAACAAACTGATTTGGAAGGTTTTATCGTGATCTTTCTCGAACCTTGGGTGGCTGCGGAATCTCCCAATGGGTTGGAGGCGCAACTCAAAAGTGAACTTCTAAAAAATCATGTTTTACAAAATCTCGAGTGGTCTGTGATTGCTCGCAGATACGATCAAGACGATATTTTGTTACAATTCAAGGACGAATCCCGAGTTGCCGAAGTCCATTTGACCTGGGGAAACAAACCAGATATTCACGCACAATTTTCGGGTACTGTTTTCGACTCGAGTTTTGAAGAATGGTTAAAAACTCAAGGTACTGATTAAATCTCTTCAAACACTTCAGCTTCAAACCCAACAGGCACTTTGGTCACTTCAGGACGTGGTTTGTGCCCACTGACCCCTGCCAAATGGTCAATCAAATCCCCGATTACCGCACTGGCTGTGACCATGCCGCCAGCCCCGCCACCCTGCACAATAACCGTGCCGCAGGCATCACCATTAAAAATCATGGCGTTGCGGCTCGAGGCGGATTGCGCGAGCGGATGGTTTGCCTCGAGAATTACGGGGCGGACTTTGGCTTGCCATTCAGAACCGTTTGGCACGATGCTGCCAACAAGTTTTACGCGTTTGCCGTTTTTTACGGCTTCGAGCACGCGTTCACTTGATAGTCCTTCAATACCTTTAACCTCGAGTTTTTCAAAGGCGAAATCTGGGTCTACGGTTAAGCGTGCCAGCACGCAAAGTTTGTGTGCTGCGTCAAAACCGCCAACGTCCAGGGTCGGTGGGTCTTCGGCGTAACCCAAAGTTTGGGCTTCAGACAACGCAGCATCGTAACTTGCGCCCGCTTCCATGCGGGTCAGAATGTAATTGCAAGTGCCTGATAAAATCGCGTGAAGCTCCAAGGTGTCAGAACTGCGGAGCGTACCGCAAATTGGTCCAATCACGGGCGTTCCCGCCATGACGGACGATTCAAAATACAATTGACCGTTTTCGGCATAAGGTTTTAGAGCATCCCAGCGTTCGGCAAGCACGGCTTTGTTGGCGGTGACAATCGGTTTGCCCGCTTTTAACTGCGGCAACATAAACTCGAGAACTTTGGTTGTGCCGCCCATCAGTGCCAGAATAATATCGGCTTGCTCGAGCACGGCTGGGTCGTCTGAAAAGCTGACGCCTTCGTATTCGTAATCCCTGAGTTTGCTGGGGTCGCGCACCAAAACGGGGGTGAGGTTCAGGTCAAAACCCATGTGCTCAAATAAGGCTTTTCGTTTCCAGAGCAAGGACAGAGCGCTGCTGCCCACCGTACCGCCGCCAATGATGCCAATGTTCAAACGCTTCATGCCTCGAGTATACCCGTTGGTATACCAAACGTGAAGGTTTTGAACAATTTGAACTTAGAATTATACAAATTCGAGATAGACTGCCATCATGATCGATTACGGTGTGCTCTGCATTGAAGACCAAAGTGAAGGACTGGCAGCCGTGCGCAAAATGCTACCCGAACCTCAATTTAAAGAAGTGATGCTCGAGTCAGTTGCAGACGAAAACGCTTCGATCAGGCGGGTACTGCGAACGATGGTCGAAATGAGGGGCTTGCCGTTGGTGCTGACCATTGGCGGTTCTGGTGTTGGTATCCGCGAGCGTGTGCCAGAAATGACCCTCGAGATTATCGAACGTCAAATTCCTGGAATTGCCGAACTTGCACGATTGGCTGGAATTCAAAAATCTCGTCGTGCTGCGTTGTGGCGCGGTATTGCGGGAAGCAAAGGTAAAACCTTGGTTATCAACCTGCCAGATTGGGAAACAGCTGTTGCCATTGAAGCCATCGCGTCGGTTCTGCCAATCACCATCAAGAACCTCAACGGATGAAAAAAACCATCATTTCAAATCGAGCCGCAAGCATTCCCAAAAACGTTTTTCTGGCAATGGATCAAGCCAAAGCCGCAGCCCGTTCACAAGGTTTAGAGGTTATTGATCTTTCAATCGGCTCGAGCGACCTTGCCGCCTCACCTGAAGCTCTGCAAGAGCTATCCCGAGCCGCATTGGATTTGAGCACAATGGGTTACGGTTTGTATCAATCCAGTTTGCCATTTCGCAGCGCTGTCAGCACTTGGATGAACTCGAGGTTTGGTCTCAAACTCGAGCCTCAAGACGTACTGAGTTTGATCGGTTCTCAAGAAGGATTGGCACATTCGCTGCTGGCGTTGACCGACCCTGGCGACACGATTCTTGCGCCTGACCCAGCCTACCCAAGTTACTTTGGCGCGTTTGCACTGGCTGGTGTGAAACCGTATTTCATGCCACTTAAGCCAGAATTCGGGTTTTTACCGAATTTCTCGAGTATCCCAGAAAATACAGCTCGAGACGCAAAATTGATGGTTTTGAATTACCCGAACAATCCAACTGCTGGTGTTGCATCACTCGAGTTTTGGCATGAAACCCTCGAGTTTTGCCGAAATTTCGACATTTTACTGATTCATGATGCGCCGTACACCGAAATGACTTTTGAAAATTACACTGCCCCAAGCGCCCTGCAAGCCGATTCCAAACTCCAGCGCACCGTCGAACTTCACAGTTTTTCCAAGACGTATCACATGGCAGGACTGCGCATTGGCTGGGCGGCAGGCAACCTCGAGATGCTAGACGCACTTGCAAAGACCAAAGGCGTCATTGATTTCAATCAATACCAGGGCATTCAACGTGCCGCCATCAAAGCCTTGCAATCAGACCCAACTCGAGTTCGGGCAGATGCTCAAATATTTCAAGATCGCCGTGATGCACTGCTCGAGGCACTGCGGAAAATCGGTTGGAATGCCCCAACGCCGCAAGCTTCAATGTACGTTTGGGCGCAATTGCCAAGCCAGACCAATTCGTTTGAATTTTGCGAACAACTTTGCCTGAAAACGGGCGTTGCCCTCGCGCCAGGCAGGGCTTTTGGACTTCAAGGCGAAGCTTGGGTGCGATTTGCCCTTGTGCAACCACCAGCCAAACTCGAGGAAGCGGTTTCAAGGCTCGAGAAATACCTCGGAATCTTATCGTAAACCTTGAGAAAACGCGTGAGTCAGGGTGAACACAAGGTTCACCCCTACAAAGACTGTGATTGGAGAAATCATCTCGAGTTTATTTTCTCTTTCGCTAAAGCCAAACGGCGCGTATACTAAAACCTGATGAGCACCAATAAAGTACGTTTAACCGCCAAAGGCTACCAAAAACTCAAAGAAGAACTCGAGCATCTTCAAACCGTCGAGCGCGACAAAATCAGCGCCTTCATGGCTGATGTCATGAGCGAGGGCGATATCAGCGAAAATAGTGGTTACGACGACGCCCGCGCCAAAATGGGTGCGCTCGAGAGTCGCATTTTTGAACTCGAGGGTGTGCTGTCACGCGCCGAAATTGCCGACGAAGACGAAGGCATTGACGTGGTTGGCATCAGTGCCACCGTCAAACTGGATACTACGCTTGGTGGACGTGACGAATTTACGATTGTCAGCACCCACGAAGTTGACCCCAAAGCAGGGCGCATCAGCGATGAAAGCCCAATGGGCATGGCGTTGATGGGACGTAAAGCTGGAAATACGGTCACGGTCAATGGGCGTAAGTTAAAGATTTTAGCCATTCGATTTGAATGACAGCAATTGGCAAATACATAAGGCTCGAGCATTTAAACGCTCGAGCCTCGTTTTTTGAACTGGATTTGCTTTAAACGCTAAAGCCGAACATCCGCATTTGACGTTTGCCATCTTCAGACATTTTGTTGGTCGTCCACGGTGGAGTCCAAACAAAATCAACATTGACAGCTTTGACACCCTCGAGTCGCATGACCGCAAGTTCGACATCGGCACGAATCATGTCTTGAACGGGGCAACCAACGCTGGTCAGGGTCATTTCAATGTCCACGATGCCGTCACTCGAGACCTCACACTTATAAACCAGTCCAAGGTCAACGATGTTAACTGGAATTTCGGGGTCTTTGACGATTTTCATCGCCTCGAGAACGACTTCATTACTGGGAATGCCACCTTCGCCACTTGGAACAATTTCGCTGGCTGGCGGAAGGATGACGGCGGTTTCTTCGCTCATGATGCACCTCCAAATTCGACTGGCAACCCTTCAGCGTGCCATGCGTTGATGCCACCCTCGAGATTGGTGAGTTTAAAACCGTGCTGGGCGGCAAATTGTGCGGCTTGGGCGCTGCGAACGCCACCGGCGCAGATCAAAACGATTTCTTTGTCTTTGGGCATTTCCGTGTAGCGGTTTGCAAATTCTGAAAGCGGAATTAGCGTTGCGCCAGGTACTCGAACCTCAATAAATTCGTTTTGTTCGCGCACGTCAATTAAGACAGCACCATTCTCGAGACGGGTTTTGGCGGTCAGTGGATCAACTCTATCAAACATTCGCTGATTGTACCTCGAGAGTCCTGGGGCGTTTGTAGCCTTCGCGTCGTGCGGAGAACTTACAAGTTTTGTAAAAGCATTAGAATAAACCCGTGAACCGATTTACACCCGCCCAAATTCCCGAAAACGCAGTGCTGATTGATGTGCGCGACGAACTCGAGGCAATGGCATCGCCGCTCGAGACGCTGGCAGGACAGCGCCATGTGATTCGAGCGCCACTGACCGACCTCGAGGATGGTGTCGCGCCAGAAATCCCCAGCAATGCGCAGGTGGTTGTCGTTTGCGGCAATGGTTCAAAAGGTGAACTTGCGGGCGCGTATCTGCAAGCCTCTGGCGCGAGCAACATTAATGTCCTCGAGGGTGGTTTTCGGGCTTGGAAGCGAGAATTTGAGGGCGAGCGCACGCTCGAGTTTCGTATTTCAGAAATCACCAACATCCGTGACGCACTTCAACTTCAAAGCAAACTCGAGTTGTTGCCTGGGGTTCGCATGGCGGGAGTCGCAAGCGATGGCTTGACTGTGGTGCGCGGCATCGTGACCCTCGAGCATTTGAAATTGCAACTGAATCTCCTTGGCTTCTCGCTCGAAGCCTGATCACGTTGCAGGTTTTGTACTACGACTTTGTGCGTTCAAACAAGAACTCGAGATTGTATTTGAAACCCTCCAGCAAACCCCATTCGCGCCATACTTCAGGAATTTCAACACGCTCGAGATCTTCTGGCGATTGAACGGTTTTTGCAATCTCGAGCATTTCAAGAATCTGTGCTCGCATGTTCGGAATCGTGATGCAATCACTTGGTTGCCCGTGTCCTGGCAAAACCGTTTTGAATTTCAGATTCTCGAGTTTGTTTAAAGTTTCGAGCCAGATTTCAGGATTACCATGTCCCATAAAACCCAGGTGTTTCTCGAGAATCAAATCACCGGCGAACAAAATTTCTTGGTCAATCAACAGCACCGAATCCGAACCCGTATGCCCAGCAAACTCGAGAATCGTTGCTCGGCGTTTAGAACCGTGCAACTCGAGCGAATGTTGAAAGGTGAGATTTGGAAAAGTGGGTTTGAAGGTTTTCACAATCTCAATTTCAGATTGCAATTCGCGCACTTGTGCCTCTAGAATTTTCTGTTTTATTGGTTCAGCCTCGATTATCAGTTTTGCCTGGATTTGCTCGAGTAAACCTGGAAACTGAACTGCTTCAGACTGAAATCGTGCCATTCGTTCTTGCATCAAACCTCGAGTCATGCCGCTCGAGATGATCTGAGAATCCTCAAAAACCTGATTTCCTCTGGTGTGATCCATGTGATGATGCGAATTGACCAGCAGCGAAACAGGTTTGCCCGTTAATTCTTCGGCAGCACGACGTAAGTCCGCCGCCGCAAAATCTGATGCCAAAGCATCCCAAACCAGCGTAAAATCACCAAAATCGACAATGCCCGCGTTGGAAACCGTCAAACCAGGATCGCTCGAGATTGCAGCATAAACTCCAGCAGCAATTTCCTCAAGTTGAAAATACTTGGATTCAAACGAATTCACCCGACAATTCTAACAAGCCAATACGCATTTTGACGCATCTCAAGTGACGCACGACAACCTAAACTACTGCCATGAAAAAAATTGACAAACACGGCGAACTCGGCAAATTTCCATTTTCGTACCGAGCCACTAAAGACGGACTTGTGTTCTTAGAGTTTCACGGCGCGACAGTAAAAATCATAAGTGGCGAAAACGCCAAGAAATTTGTCAAGAAAGTAGATGTGCTGGAAGGACTTGAGTTGCAACTGGTGCTGGCGAAACTGACAGGAAATTTCAAACGTGGCAACGAGAAATAGGGGAGACTCAAGCTCGAGGAACATCGTATAGTAAATCTCAAGATTAAAATTCAATTCGCACAGATTGAGGTTCTTATGGGTTTACTCGAGGTTTTTGGCACAAGTTCATGGACAGCCCCAGAAATCACGGGTGTTGGTCGTCTGGCATCGCGCACACCTTTAATTTCGTACTCGAGCATTGAAATGGCTCGAGCTGGGGATTCTGAGTGGTTGCAAAATCTGGACGGACGTTGGAAATTCTTATTGCTCGAGCGTCCTGAGTTGCTTGAGGAAAAGCATGTCTCGAGCGCGATAGACACCAAAAAATGGGATGGGATCAATGTTCCTGGAACATGGAACACCCAAGGTTGGGGAAAGCCACATTATACGAACGTCATCATGCCGTTCAGGAATGACCCGCCCACAGTTCCAGCCGCGAATCCGACTGGTGTATACCGCACCACTTTTAAAATTCCTAAAACCTGGACAAAACGCCGCACCATCCTGCGCATTGGTGGTGCTGACAGCTTGCATCACGTTTTTGTGAACGGCGTTTCGGTTGGTATGGGCAAGGACACTCGAGTCACCAGCGAATACGATATTACTGATCAAATCAAACCAGGCGAGAACAGCCTGGCAATCGTGGTTGTGCGCTGGTCTGATGCGACCTGGCTCGAGGATCAAGACCAGTGGTGGTTGGCGGGCATTACGCGCAGTGTTGAGTTAGTAAGTGTGCCTGAAACGCATATTTACGATGTTTTTGCTACCGCAGGATTAAGCGAAAATCTCGAAACTGGAACACTGAAACTCGAGGCGCAAGTCAGGTTCGCAAGCGAGGTGAAACCAGGTTGGAAACTCGAGACACGGCTTGAAACCTTAACGGGCAAAGTGGTGAACATGACCCCCGTGAAGCTAGCGGATTTAACCCCGCCACGATTTGCATTTTCGCAACCAAAACAAGAAAAAAGTTCTAGCATCACAGTCCAAATTCCAACCTTTGACCGCTCGAGTTTTATCATGGAAGGCGTGTCTGGTGATTCTTTTCCAGGTCATGTGATTGCCTGGCAATGCGACGTGCCAAACATCGAGGCTTGGAATGCTGAAACCCCTAACCTTTACCGCCTGATCGTGACCCTGCTAAAGCCTTCAGGAGAGATTGCAGAAGTCGTTACACAACGGATTGGGTTTCGTACTGTCAAAATCAAAGCTCGAGAATTGCTCATCAATGGTCAGCCAGTCTTGATTCAAGGCGTGAACCGTCACGATCACGACGATAAAACGGGTTGTGTTGTTACTCGAGAATCCATGCGCCTCGACCTCGAGACGATGAAACGCCACAACATCAACGCGGTACGAACCTCGCATTACCCGAGCGACCCATATTTGTACGACCTTGCAGACCAACTGGGTTTGTATGTGATTGCGGAAACAAACCTCGAGACTCATGCTCGGTTTTCGGAGTTGATTCATGACCCCAGATTTCACATGGCGTGTCTTGACCGCATCACGCGCATGGTACGGCGCGATAAAAACCATGCTTGCATTATTGGCTGGTCACTTGGTAACGAAAGTGGTTACGGCGCAATTCATGACGCGATGGCGGCTTGGACGCGCCATTTTGACCCGAGCCGTTTTGTGCATTACGAAGGACCTCATCGTTGGGATATTGGCGCAAGCAAAGACAATTACGCTTTGGCAGCAACGGATGTGGTTTGCCCAATGTACCCGACACTTGCCGACATCGTGGCATGGGCAAAACGCGCCGCCGATTCTCGCCCATTGATTATGTGCGAATACTCCCATGCTATGGGCAATTCCAATGGTGGATTTGAAGATTATTGGAATGCCGTGCGCGAAAACCACGGTTTGCAGGGCGGATTTATCTGGGAATGGATTGACCACGGGATTAAAATCAAACTCAAAAACGGACGCGAATTCTGGGGTTATGGCGGGCATTTTGGCGACGAACCCAACGATGGCGCGTTCATTCAAGACGGACTGGTCTTTCCAGATCGCACACCGCACCCAGCCATGCAGGAAGTCAAACACGTTTGGCGACCCGTGCGAATCTCGAGTGTGGATGCTCGTAAAGGGCGGGTCAGCATCAGCAACGAACGCAGTTTCACAACGCTAGATGATCTCGAGTGTCGTTGGGAATTGCTGGCAGACGGTGTGAAAGTACAATCAGGGAAACTCGAGTTACCAGCAATAGCCCCTCAAAAAGCTGTCACGCTCGAGATTCCTTATGATTTGAAAACACTGCCTACAGGCGTTGAAGTTCATTTGACAATACGGTTCTTGCAGAAGAAAGCCACATCTTGGGCTGCAAAAGGCTTTGAAGTTTGCTGGGATCAACTCGAGTTGCCACGCACCAAAGCCAGTGCAGTAAAAACCCAAACCGTTTTCTCGAGTTTTATTCATAACAAGAATCAATTGATGCTGATTGGTGAAAATGCAACTTTTATCTTTGATGCGAAAAAAGGAACGCTAACGGATATTCTCAAAGGCAAAAAATCCATTCTTGCCGCACCACTCGAGCTTGCGGTTTGGCGAAGTTATATTGACAACGACGGTGTGCCCCCAGGCGAACTGGGCATTCCAGGAATGCGAACCTGGTGGCAGGAATGGGATTTACCAAACGCGAAGCTCGAGACGGTGGAATCAAACTGGAAGCACGATTCTGGTTTGCTCGAGATTCAAACCGTTCAACGCATCAAAGCTGGCAATAACGCTGTGATCGAACACCATCAAGTGATTCTTGCTGACGGAACTGGACTCGAGTTTCACCATGAAGTGATTATTCCCGCGCAACTTGACGATCTTCAACGACTCGGTATGAAGTTTGCCCTCGAGCCAGGATTTGAGAAACTCGAATGGTTTGGACGCGGAATTGTAGACACGTACTCAGATCGGAAAGGCGCACCTGTTGCACTTCACACCTCGAGCGTCACTGACCAGTACGTGCCTTATTTGCGCCCGCAAGATCACGGGCATCACGCCGACACGCGCTGGTTTGAGTTAAAGAACAAAAACTCGAGCCTCAGAATTTCTGCGTTCGAGCCGAGCACCATCAGTTTTGCCGCACGACATCATAGTGACACCGACCTCGAGAATGCTACGACCACAGCAGAAGTAAATGCTCGAGCCGAAACGTTTGTGCATGTAGATCATTTGATTCGTGGACTTGGAACAGGGTCTTGCGGACCTGACACACTCGAGCAATACCGAATTAAAGCGGGACGCTATGAATGGAGTTGGGCGCTCGAGCTTTCTTGATTACAGCAATTCCCGTTCAAGTGCCTTTAATGCCTCGCGTTTTGAGAGCTTTGATAATTGTTTCTGATGCTCGAGTACAAATTTTTTTACGGCTTCAGGATTGATGTAAGAATACTCCCGCAACGCCCAACCGATGGCTTTGCGAATAAAGAATTCAGAGTCGTGAGCATTCTCGAGAATAAATTTGAAAAGGCGTGATTGATCGGTTTTGGCTTTCAACCCAAGCTGATGCAAGATTGCAGCGCGACGCAACCAGAAATTCTCGGTTTTAGACCAACGCTCGAGAATCACAATTGCTTCGGGGGATTTCAAACTGATTGCGCCAACATTATGAACCAGCGAATCCACACTGTCCCACCAACTCTTCTCGAGGATCAATTTCTCAAGCAATACTAGATGTTGCACCTCGAGTTTTTTACGCTGCCAAGATAAATAATCGCAGGCAGCGTATTGAAACTCGCGTTCGGGCAAATGCCATAACTCGAGTATTAGTGTGTCATCAATTGGTTTTTTCAGTTTTTGCGTCTCGAGCAATGCGGTTTTAACAAGTTTGCGACGTTCAGGAGATGGAATGCCCAAAAATGGAAATTGATTCCGCATGTAGGCACGCATTGGTATGGCTCGAGCTTCATTTCGATGCGGCTCGAGCGTGTTTTGAAGGTGTTGCACGAAGTCAAACATGTTTTCTCGAGATTTCAAGGTCGGGTATTCTTTTTGTTCTTGGGGTTAAGGCTTAAAATTTGCAAACCCTCCACTGCCTCAAAATCCTTGACGTTATGCGTGACCAGTGCCAGATCATGCTCAAAGGCGGTTGCGGCAATCCAAGCATCACTTCTGGCAATGTGTCGTCCAATTTGGCTTACTTGAACGCGTAATTTTGCCCAATAAACAGAGGTCGAATTGCTTGGTTCAATCAATGTGTAATCGGTAAGATAATCTTCCAGGTTTTGGAGTCGTTTTGCGCCCCAGCCGTCTAAAAAAGCGCCAAACCGCATTTCACCAAAAGTTTGTAACGCCACAAATCCTTGACGACCAATTAAAAGATTTTGATAATCGGTGGCAAGTGAATGTTCATTAAAAATATAACTGAGAACATCGGTATCGATCAAAACAGCTTTGCTCGAGCTATCAAATTTCATCTTTGCGTCTCAGACATAATTTCTAGCATTTTGCGTTCTCGAGCGCTCATTTTAGTTTTTTGATCTTCAGGGCTTTCTTCTCGCTCTTGGCGCAGAATTCGATCAAACGATTCACGTTCTTTGGCACTAATTCCTGAAGTGATAAGGTTTTTAAAATTTAATGGTGGTTTTGCCCGTTTCAGCAATGCCGCGTGTTTTGGATTGACCGTTTCGAGTTGGTCGTCAATATTTTCAATTAAGTCACCCAGTTGCACGTTCTCGCCTGTTATTGTTTCAAGTCCCGCCAATACCGCGCTGACCGTATCCAAATCGATGCGTTTGGTTGGTTTTCGTGCCAAGGCATAGACCGTGTTCGGCGCAAGTTTTGAAACTTGCACCACACGGTAAGCACTGATGTTGTGCCGCTCGAGGTACTTTCCAAGGTTGAGTCGTAAGGTCATGCTGCCAGTCTAGCATAGTATTATTGACTGGTAGTAAATTACTCGAGCAGCAAATCTTGCGGCAGTTCATAGCCCAAATGCACGTAAGCATGAGGTGTCACCATGCGCCCGCGCGATGTTCGTTTGATAAACCCAAGTTGAATCAAATACGGTTCGTAAACCTCTTCAATTGTCAGCGAATCTTCAGAAATTGCGGTGGCGAGCGTCTCGAGACCAACCGGACCACCCGCGAATTTGGTGACCATCACCTCGAGCAATTTGACGTCGCGTTCGTTCAGTCCAACCGTGTCAAAACCCATTTTGTCCAGAGCATCTTCGGCTCGGGCTTTGGTGATGACTTCTTCGCCCGAAACTTGCGCGTAATCCCTAACGCGGTTGAGAAGGTTTTTGGCAATTCGCATCGTCCCTCGAGATCGTGCGCCAATCTCGAGCGCCGCATCTGGTTCGATGTTGTATGCCCGAATGATGGCTTCACGCTCGAGGCTCTGCGCGAGTTCTTCGGGGCTGTAAAACGCCAGGTGTTCGATAATGCCAAACCTCGAGCGCATTGGGCTGGTAATCAAACCTGGGCGTGTGGTTGCGCCGATTAAAGTGAATCTTGGAATTGGCAGTTGAATGCTACGGGCGGCGGGTCCTTGCCCTATCACAATGTCTAGTTTGAAATCTTCCATCGCTGGGTACAAATGTTCCTCGGCAACCCGCCCAAGACGATGAATCTCGTCAATGAACAGTACATCGCCTTCTTCGAGCGAATTGGTCAAAATAGCGGCGAGGTCACCTGGTTTTTCGATGGCTGGACCTGACGTGACTTTGATATTCACACCCAACTCGGCAGCAATAATGTGCGCCAGCGTGGTTTTACCCAAACCAGGAGGTCCAAAAATCAGCGTGTGATCGAGCGCTTGCCCTCTGGCTTTGGTTGCCTCGAGATAGACCGATAATTTGGCTTTCAAACGTTCCTGACCGACGTAATCCTCGAGTCGGCGTGGACGGTTTGCACCTTCAAAGTTGGGGCTGGGTTGGGTCACTGGTCAATCACCATACCAGTATATTCTGTTTTCAGCGAAATCTCGAGTGAGCAAAGCCACCAATTTGGGCAGTTCAAAGTTGAAACCTTAACCAAAGCCAGTATATTGAACTGATGCCGATTGAAAATCACTTGCGAACCATCATTTTGAGCCTCGAGAAGAACCTATGAAACTCGAAGATTTGGGTTGGAATCCGTATTTTGCAGAGCAGTTTGAACTACTGAAAACCGAAGAGGGTTTTGCCGCTCGAGTGTCAGTGGTTGAAAAAGAAGCATTTATCATTAGTTCTGAACACGGCGTGCAAAAAGCCAGCGTGTCGGGAAATTTTAGGTTTGCCGCCCTGGTTCGCAGTGAATTTCCAGCCGTTGGCGACTGGGTTGTGGTGCGCGAAAACCCAGGCGATGATGAGCAAACCATACTTGGCATCTTGCCGCGAAAAAGTTGTTTCTCGAGATCGGCAGTCACAGGAAAAGACCGTTTGGGCAACGCAGTCATGAGTGAACAAGTGCTGGCAGCAAACTTGGATTACGTCTTCATCGTGATGGCATTGGATAATGATTTCAACTTGCGCCGCGCCGAAAGATACGTGGTGGCAGCCAAAAGCAGTGGTGCAGAACCCATTCTGATTCTGAGCAAAGCCGACCTCTGCAATAATGTGGCGCAGTACGTCAGTCAACTCGAGGAAACCTGTCCTGGCGTGACAGTCTTGACCATCAGCAAATTTCAACCTTCGACGCTCGAGGTGCTGAAACCTTATTTGACCAAGGGCAAAACAGTGGTGTTGATTGGTTCTTCTGGAGTTGGAAAGTCCACTTTGATCAATCTGTTACTCGAGTCAGACCTTGCCAAAACCAGCGAAGTTCGTGTTGGCGACGGCAAGGGAAGGCACACGACCACTTGGCGCGAATTGTTTGTGCTACCAGGCGGCGCGGTTTTGATTGACAATCCTGGCATCCGCGAGATTGGCGTTTGGACTTCAAACGTCGAAGATACCTTTGCCGACATTGAAGCCCTAGCAAATGAATGTCGTTACACAAAATGCACGCACAACAAAGAGCCAGGTTGTGCGGTGCTGGCGGCTTTAAAATCGGGAAAACTCGAGAAGAAACGCTATCAGAATTATCAAACCTTGGCTGAAGAGGCAGGTTTAATCCGAAATCAAATGACAACCAAAATCCGATCTAAAATCCATGAAAAACAACGCAAGCAAGGGAATGCCAAAACGCGGCGTTAATGCTCGAGCGTAGCGAGGCAATAGGTGTAGCGGCGCTCAAGTCTAAACTTCTGGGGCTAAGAAGGCTTCACGGAACGAAAACGCGAACTCACTCGAGCCGTGAGCGCGTAAATGCCCGAGGTGTTCTTTTGCTTCGGTGACGGTTGGAATGTGACCTTGAGGAATCCACCACATCACAACCATTGCATCTTTGACCTTCTCGAACCATTCGGCACGACGTTTTAGAATATCGGTGTGCGCACTTTTGTACACGTAATTTTTCAGGCTCTCGAGATTGTCCCAAACGCTCATGTTCACAATGATGTAATCATCCTCAAACGGGCGCAAATTTGTGGCGTCATTGCCATCACCCATTAACCGCCAAACAAAACCTTCACTCGAGTCTGCCAGTGCGTTAATGCGATCAAGGTTATTGACGAAATCTGCCATTTCTGGATGCTCGAGTGGGAAGAGCATTCGAGCGATGTTGAGCTGTGCAAGTTGGTAAGGCATGACTCCAGTTTACCGTGTTTTAGGGGGTTTAATTTGAATGAATCGGCATGTTTAAGTTTACGCCGATAAGGGTTTTTCAGCCTCGAGCCTGACAATAGTCTCGAGCGCGACCAAAACCATATTGTCTACGCCTTGTTTCAAAATTTCATCTGGCACAAGTGATTCATCACCAATGTAATTGCTAACCGTGGCAAGACAGGCGGCTTCCATGCCGCGAAGGTGCGCCACCGTAAACACGGCGCTGGCTTCCATCTCGAGTCCCAGAACCCCGCGTGACGTGAACAAGCCTCGAGCCTCTTCGGCGGTCACGGAATAAAACGAATCGTCGGAGGCAATCAGCCCAACAGCATGGGGTAAATTCGCTTCTCGAGCGGCATCTTCGGCGGCGCGAACAATCCGAAACGTGGCAATGGGCGTGTGGTTGCCTTCGCCCATGTACTGACGGGTTGTGCCATCTCGAGCCAGACTCGCTTGCGCGATGACCAGATCGGCGGGTTTCAGGTTGGGGCTGACGCCGCCGCACGTTCCAACCCGAATAATCACTTTTGCCCCCAGCATAGCGAGTTCCTCGCAGGTGATGGCGGCGCTGGGACAACCCATCATGCTGGTTTGCACGCTGACCCGAATGCCTTTGTACGTGCCTGTATAGCCCAGCATTCCACGGTGTTCAGTGTACAGTTTTGCATTCTCGAGAAAGCTGTTGGCAATGTACTTGGCACGGTTTGGATCGCCAGGCAGCAAAACGTAAGGGGCGACATCTCCAGGTTGACCTCGCAAATGAATTGGCATGGATTTAGTTTAACGCTTTGAAACTCGAGGAATCAAAATTAAACCATAGCTGAACTGAATTGCCAGTAGCGTGGCTCGAGGTTGATGTTCAATGAAGAGTTTGAATCCATCGAATAGACTCGAGTCATGAGTCCTGCCAATCCAAAATGGGCGTGTTTTCACTGCCGTAAATCCTTCAAAAAGCCTGGTTTCACCACGCTCGAGGCGTATGTCTGTCCCGATTGCAAGCACCCTATGACCATGATGGGAACAGCCTTTCGTGCGCCAAAAATTGATAATCTCGAGCAGTGGAACAAGGCTGAAATGCTGGTCAAGAATGGGTTTCTGTTTCATAAAAATGGTGGTGCTAGACCAAAGCGACTGAAAGACGTTCCAGAATTCCTGGCTCGCATGAAAATTCGTTCTCCTGGCGAGAAGTTACTCGAGCAATTCGCGCAACCTTTAAAACCCACCCGATCTCGAGATCAAGGACGAATTTATGTCTCGAGTGGGATTGGAAAACCAACCTACAGCTTGCTCGGCAAAAAATTGGGGTCGTGGCACAATCTCGATTTGAAGCACAAGGGCGAGTGGATTTCGGTCACTTTTCGCACCACAGGATTTGGCAACAAAACCACTGAGCCGTGTTTTCAACTTTCAAATGGAAGTTATGTGCTGCTTGTGCCGAACATGACCGTTCGCTTTCCAAAATCTTAAACTCGGGCAAAACACCAAATGCGTGGCGAATCAATTTCGGGTTCGGTAAAATCTGGAAACTCGAGAAATTCGATAAACCCAAAACCAGCCCGCACCAACATCGGCTCGAGTTCGTTTGGGTCGTAACCGCGTTCAAAATGTGTTTCGGTAAACTCGAGTTTGTCGGTTTTGCAATGCGCGTTGACCACGCCAAGTTCCAGCGCCTGATCGTAATCGTGCGTCCAGGAGAAGTGAACGTGTTCGGTTTCGGTGATGATCTCGCCTTCAAAACGGTCATCTTCCCAAAGTTCACGCACGCCCAGGCGGGTGTTGATGTCAAACGCCAGCCAGCCACCAGGCACAAGATGCTTGGCAATGTTAAAAAAAGTTTTCTCGAGGTCCGATGGTTCGATCAGGTTATTCAGGCTGTCAAACACGCAAGTTACCAGCTCGAAAGTTTGATTCAGTTCAAGTTCGGTAAAACTTTGCTGAACAAATTGCACGTCGGGGAATTTAATTCGCGCCTGCTCGAGCATTTCTTTGGACATGTCCACACCCACGACTTTAAATCCACGTTCAAAGTACGGTGCGCAACTTGCGGCTGTGCCACATGCTAAATCGAGGATTTTGACCTTTTCTGGCGTCAGGTCAACGCCTGCTTTCTCGAGGTACTGAAAAACAAACCCTGCCCACTGTTCATACTCGACATCGGCAAAAATCGTATCGTAGACTTTTGCCAGCAGTGAAAAAGGTTTGATGGTCGTCACGATTGAGTCTATCACGGTAAACTGTTGCATATTTCGAGCGATCTGCTCAAAACTCCCGAGGAATATTCATGAATCAAGAACTGTCAAATGTCTTTCAAACCCAATTTCAACACGCACCCGAACTCGAGGTTTATGCGGCTGGACGGGTGAATTTAATCGGTGAGCATACCGATTACAACAATGGTTTGGTGCTACCGACTGCCATTCCTCAACGCGCCACGCTTCAAATTGCCAGGCGAAAAGATGGCAAACCAGAAGTCAGTTTGTACTCGGTGCAGATGAAGCAAAAACTCGAGTACGATTTGGGTGCTGAAACGTCGCTGCACAACTGGTTGGATTACCCGCAAGCCATCACCCATGCTCTGAGGCTCGAGGGTTATGCCATTGAAGGTTTTGATGCCTTGATCTCGAGCGATGTGCCGCTTGGAAGTGGTTTAAGCTCGAGTGCTGCGTTTTTGGTGGTCTTGTTGCGCGGAATTCGTGAATTGTTTGAACTCGAAATCATCGATCTCGAGATTGCCAAACTCGCGCAACGCGCCGAAAATAGTCCAATTGTCGGCGCTCAAGTTGGCTTGATGGATCAGATGGCGTGCAGTTTGGCGAATGTCGGCGAGGCGCTGTTTATCGATTTCAAAACCAACCAGTTTGAACGCGTGCCACTGCCCAAGACTGCCGAACTGGTGGTGATTCATTCGGGTATTACCCACAGCAATGCCCACGATGATGGAACTCGAAATTATAAGACGCGCCGTGCCGAGTGCGAAAAGGCGTGCGAAATGCTGGGTATCAAAACCTTGCGCGAACTCGAGATTCAGGATTTACCGCGCATCAACGCACTGCCCAGTCCGTACTCAAATCGAGCGCGGCATGTTGTGACCGAAAATGCTCGAGTAATCCAAACTGTGGCGGCATTCAAAGCTGGTGATCTCATTCGAGTTGGAGCGCTTTTTGGTGAATCGCACGTTTCGATGCGTGACGATTACGACATGAGTGAACCCGAAATTGACTTGCTGGTTGAGATTGCCAAGACCAACCCAAGCATTTACGGGGCGCGGTTGACGGGCGGGGGCTTTGGCGGCAGCATCGTGGCGCTTGCCAAGCTTGGGGAGGGGAGGGCTGCGGGCGAAAAGATTGCGCTCGAATATCAAAAACGCACTGGAATTACTCCAAAACTCCTGACGCCAACCAATTGATGCAATAATTTAATACCAAGGTGATTCTAAGGCTGTTTCGATTGGAGATGCCCTTGAACCAGTCTGAAAAATTAAAACTATTTGGCTCGCCGTGCTGGATCAACTCGAGTGGAACGACTGTGATTCCGCAAGGGCAGTTCTTGTGGTTGCTGGCTTATGTTGCATTGCAAGACGATTGGGTGAGTCGCAAAGACCTGGCAGAATTACTCTGGGATGATGTTGACCTGGCATCTGGCTTAAACAACTTGCGGCAATTGTTGCACCGCAATAAAAACCTCGAGTGGGCGCAGATGCTCGAGTCGAGTTCGCAAGCCTTGCGGTTGACTGGCAACACCGACGTCAAAAATTTTAGGCGAGCCTGCCAAGCCGCCGATTGGCAAACGGCGTTACTCGAGTATTCGGGTTCGTTGCTCAAAGGATTGCGTCCGCAGGGACTTGAGCAGCTTGAGAGTTTTTTTGAATCTGAACGCTCAATCTTGCAAAACGATTGGCGCGAGGCATTGATCGGGCGAACCCAGACGCTCGAGCAGCAAGGCAGTTCGATGGAATTGTTTGGGTTATTGCAACAACTTCTCGAGGCTGATCCGTACAACGAAGAGGCATTGCATTCTTTGCTCAAACAAGCCCTGAAAATCGGTCAACTCGAGAAGGGAACGCTGGCATTTCAGACGTTCCGTCAGCGCCTAAAATCTGATCTTGGATTGCTACCCTTGCCTGAGACTTTGCGGTTGGCAGAACAGGTTTCTGGCAGCGAATTGGTGTCTCGAGCTTCCGAAACCAACGATGTGCGTCTGATGGGTCGAGAGTCTGAAAAGGCGCTGGTTCAGTCGCAACTCGAGAGCGATTCGGTCAGGCTCTTGACCTTGCGCGGTGCTGGCGGCGTGGGCAAAACGACCTTGGCAACTTGGGCGCTCGAGACCGGCAAGACCTGGTTTCAAGATGGCACGGTCTGGGTGGCATTGCAACCCGTTTCCAGTCTCGAAGATCTGCCATTGGCGATTGCTAGTGTTTTAAATTTGAGCCTGAGCGCAAATACGCCCGTTTGGGATCAGATTCGTGAGCATCTGCGTTGCAAAAATACGCTGTTGATTCTTGACAATTTCGAGCATCTGCGCGGCGTTTCGGAATCGCTCATCGGTTTGCTCGAGGCTGCCCCAAAACTGAAATTGCTGGTCACATCGCGGGTTTCGCTTGGGCTTCCGGGTGAGCTGCTGATCGTGCTCGAGGGTTTGGATTACCCCAAAGAACCGAATTTGGAATTGGCGCAATCCTCGAGCGCGGTGCGGCTTTTTGTCGAACGCGCCGCCAGAAGACGGGCGGGCTTTGTACTCTCAAACCAGACCATGCCAGGCATTCTGCGAATCTGCGCAGCGGTACACGGTCTACCGTTGGGACTCGAGTTGGCGGCGGCTTGGGCGGGAGAACTCAGTCCCGACGCGTTGGCGGACGGTTTAGAATCCAATAGCGACTTGCCAGAGTTGGAATCTGAAGGCGCACACCGTTCATTGCAAGTTGTCTTTGAACATTCCTGGGAACTCCTCGAGGATGAACTGCGAAATGCCTTAAGCACCGTTAGCGTGTTCCGAGGTGGGTTTGAACGCCGTGCTGCGCTGGAAGGCATGGGTATTTCGGCTCGAGCCTTGCTGGGACTTGTTGGGCGCTCTTTGCTGCAAAGCCTACCAGGAGGACGTTACGACCTGCATTCGGTGGTACAAACTTTTGCCGCCCAGAAACTCGAGCAGGCACAATTAAAGCACTTACAACTCGATCATGCCCGTTATTTTGCACGCTTTGCTGAACAAGCCCAAGAAGCACTGCAAAATGGCGCAATTCAAGTGCGCTGGCTCGAGCGTATCGCAGCAGATCATCAGAATATCCTTGCCGTTTTGCAATGGGGGCTAACTGAAAACATAAAACTTGCTGCGGGCATTGTTGGTCATCTTGTCCACTACTGGTACTCAAGCGGACATCGCCGAGAGGGATCAAGTTGGGCGCAACGATTTTTGCATTTGCATACAAGTTTAGATAGCGTTCGACAGAATTTAATCTGGACTCAAGCCAGTCTCTGTGTAGAACTGGGAGAGTACAAATTGGCTCGAAACGCGCTGAGCGCCTACCAAGAATTGGCTGGCATACTCGAGGATAAATCTGCGTTGGCACGAGCAGAAATGCTCTGGGGTGTTCTTGAACGTGAATGTAGAAATTTAGAGCTGGCAAAAATCCATTTGCACCGTGCCAGCAAAATGCTTGAAGCCGTCGGCGATCAAAACCGACTCAACAATTGCCTGAATAACTTGGGAACGGTCTATCATACGCAAGGTGATCTGGAAACGGCTAAAATTTATTATCAGCAATCGCTGCATTTCAAACGCATCATTGGCGATAAACAGGCAATGGGTTATACACTTTGTAACCTTGGAAGTATTGCCGGCACGCAAGGCGATTACACTCTCGAAAAAACTTTGCTCGAGGAATCACTGCGCTTAGGACGGGAAATAGGCAACCAGCACGGCATTGCCTCGGCATTACATTTTCTTGGCGCGAGTGCTATCGAGCAAAAACAATTTGAGCCTGCCGTGCAACATCTGACTCAGGCGCTCGAGATTTTCCTGCGATTGGAACGTCGAATTAGCGTTATTTGCATTCTCCAAGACTTCGCTGAAATTGCCGCTTTTTACAAGCAATTTAGCCATTCAATTACACTGAATACGGCTAGCATCAGTTTACTCGAGCAAACGGGCAGTACCCCCCGAGCCAATTGGATCGAGGCAAAAAAACAAATTTGTCAAGAAAGTCAGTTAGACCCCGTAATGCTCGAGAAGCTCGAACTGGAGGGCAAAAACCTTACCTTGTTGGAATCCGTGGCTTTTGCTTTGGTTCACAAAGACCTCTGGCTCGAGAGTGGTCTTTTAAAGGCTCGAGTGAGCGTCTGAAAACAGTTGCTCGAGAGTCCTGATTCTTGTGCTGGTGCAGCATCTTTTGGAAACACACTGATGTTGGCAAAATTATGCCCCGAAAAGGCTGGATTCAAACTCGCCTCCGCGAAGGCTGGACTGGGCATGTCGTGTTTAGTGTGGTTGGCGGGCATTGATTTGCGTTGAATCTGGTCGCGCATCGAAAAAGCTCCTCTCGAGGGTTGTGATTAAAGTTTTGAGTCTCGAGCCAATGGCACTTCACATCGCCATTACGCCAGTTGAAGGGCTGTGGTTCGTTGTGGTTTGAATACCTCTCAGCGTTTTGAAATGGCTTGAGGTGCGGTTTTAACGCAACTGCCAGGGATTACCCGCAGGAAAATTCAACAGGATTCCGCTCGAGCCGCCCGTGATTTCATTGAGCGCAGTTGTGCCGTTCGAGCTGTTCAATTTGAAATACGCCAGCAAATTGGCTGGGTACGGCGCGGAAATCGGCATTCGCCCAGCAGAAATTTGTGCCGTTGTTCTCGCCACGTTCCAAATTCGCACCTCGTCCAAAGCCCCGCCAAAGCCAGGGGTGAAACTGTCCGCACCCAGGGTTAACGGGGCAGCATTGCCAATCTGATCGAAGCTCGAGAACACGTTTGATGTCGAGCCAACCTGAACACCGTCCACCAGCAGACTGAGTGACTGCGTACCAATTCCACGTTGACGTACCAAAGCGAAATGATGCCAGGCATCGTCATCGAGCGGCTTTGGCAGGCTCGAGATGACCGTCGTGGCACGGCAAGCGTTGGCATCGGGGTCAACGCTACAGTGCGTCCCGCCAATTTGACCGTTTTGAACGAACAGTCTGAATGGCAGCGGATTGTTGGCGTTGGTGGCTTGGGTCGGATCGCCAGCTTGCTTGCCCAGTAAGTTGTAAAAAATTCCATCGGTGCTGCTGAGGCTGCTGGGAATTTTCGCCCACATTTCCACGGTGAAGTCCTCATTGACCCCGTTCAGGGCGCTGTCGTTTGCCACACTGACCGTGGCGCTCGAGTTGCCAAAACCCAGGGTGTTGCCAAAGTCTGGGTTGAGCAGAATGGACACGTCGCTCGAGCCTAAATTGGCGACCACCGCATCGAGCCTGCCGTCGTTGTTGAGGTCGCCCAATGCCGCAGCTCTGGAGTTGGTTCCGGTAGCGAAGTCTTGCATTGCGCTAAAACCGCCCGTGCCATCGCCGCGCAGCACGGAGACAAAGCTAGAATTGACCACAAGCGCATCGAGTTTGCCGTCACCATCAAAATCACCCAACTTCACGGATTGGGGGGCATCGGCGCTAAAACTGGGTGCATTGGTGAAACCGCCCACACCATCCCCTAGACGCACCGATACGCTCCTCAAGCCCAGATTGGCAATGAGTACATCGAGTTTGCCGTCACCGTTGAGGTCGCCCAGCGCCGCCGTTGTTTTACTGACCGCTGGTAAAGTCAGCAATGAACCACTGCCAAAGCTGCCCACGCCGTCGCCCAGCAGCAAACTGATGAAGCCCGACGTGGAGTCAATCAGCGCATCGAGCCTGCCGTCGTTGTTCAGGTCGCCCAAGGTCACGCCAGCCTTGCCTGTCAAAGCCAGTGCGGGTACTCGGCTGAGGTTTCCAGTGCCATCGCCCAGAAATGTCAATGTGTCGCCGAGGTTGTTGGAAACCACCGCATCGAGCTTGCCGTCCGCGTTCAGATCGCCGAGCGCAACCGACTCAGGTCGGACGTTTGATATGACCAACGGCGCACCGAAACCGCCAGTGCCATCGCCGAGCAGAACCAAAATATTGCTCAAAGCGCGGTTGGCAACCACGGCGTCCAGCTTGCCGTCGTTGTTCAGATCGCCCAGTGCCACGGAATTCGGGTTGCTTCCAGGCAACACGTCTGGGGTTTGGGCGCTAAAGCCACCCGCGCCGTCGCCCAGCAAGACCGCCAGTTTGTCTGTCGGTACGACCAGATCGAGCTTGCCGTCATTGTTGAGGTCGCCGATTGCCACATCTCTGGGGCTTGGACCAACCGCCAGATTTTGCGGCGTGAACAGCGTCAGTCCCGGCGAGGTCGCCACCCGAAACCTCGAGACGCTCTGGCAAAAACTCAGCCCCGAAGTGGTTTTGATGCTGGGTGTGAGCGCAACCTCGACCTCTTCGCCTGGCAAGAAGGCTTTGGTGTTGGTTTGCGTCAAGTTGTTACCGACGGCTGAAAAGCCACCCAAGCGCGTCCCAGATTGCAACCCTCGCACGGTCATGCCTGCATTTGAGAGCACCGACGACGAGAAGCTCGCGCTGACGTTAGAACCTGGCGGGTTGAACATCGTATTCGCTGCGGGACTCAGGCTCGAGGCTGAAAATCGTCCATCGAGCGTCAAACCTGGCGACACTTGCGGGTTGGCGGTCAAGACCTCGCAGATGGGTTGGACAAAGTTTGGTGCACCAAGGCTCGAGCCTGTCATGATTCGGGTGGGTACGGGATTTAAGGGCGAAACAGTTAAACCCTGCGCCCTCGCCAAGACCGCCGCATTGTCGCTCTGTTCCTCTAAAGATTGCGTGACGAAGATCGAATCACTGGTGGAGAGTGCGAAACGCAGCTCGAAACGGTACGCTTCATTGTTGGTGTTGGGCGCTGCGGGGTTGTAAGGCACGCGAAAACTGAAAGCGACCCGACCTGCGCCGCTGGAAGCTGTTCCGCAGCCGTCCGCATTCGAGGCGGTGATTCGGCGGCGTGTGGTACTTACGGCAGCGGTGTTGTGTGCCACGAAACCGTAACCCAGAACACTTACGGGATTTCCGGGAAACGCGGCGGCGTACTTGCGTTGCACGTCCTGAGCCTCCGCAACTGTAAACACCTGCATGTCGGCAAAATTCTGGTTGACCGCAATCCCAGCACCACCTTGAAACATCAAATGCGTTGGTTTGATGACCCGCGCCAGATCAGCCGTGGCATTCGCGCCCAACAGCGCCCCCAAGCTATCGCGGTTAAAATTCCGCAGGTTCTGCAACGCCGTACCGCTGACATTCCCAGGCACGTGAACCGCATGAAACGTCAGATTCTCGAGCGGCACAGCCAAGTTGTTCTTGAAATTCAGCGTGGCACTGACGAACCGTACCTTGTTGGTCGCATCTTCAAGCACCTGAGAGGTCAGACTGCAAACCGTCAAGGCATCGGCTGGATTTTGTGAACTGAACGCCCGAATTGAAGCAGTGTTCAAATGCTCAAACTGTGCCGTTGCGCTCGAGCCTGAATCGTTGTTGATGTTCACGCGCAGCAAGCCGAGCGTGTTGTTGTTTGGCGCTGGCGGATTGATAACTGGCGCGGTGTTACATGCCACCAAAAACGGCAGCAACGCAAAAAAGAATTTCTGTCGCATCATTCCCTTTCCAAATCCAGATCGGCTGGCGAGAGGTTAAACGGAATACAACCACCGGCGACACTGCAACCGATCACGGCGTTAAACTTTGGCAGCATCTCGAGCTTGGGAGGTAGATAAAAAGTGCGTCTAGGTTTAATTGTTGACTCGAGCTTGAGTTGTGAATTCATGGTTACTCCTATTCGGTGATGGTATCGGGTGAGCGTAAGATGGACGTCATAAGGTTGATCTCTGAAATCTGATGGCAATGTTAAAGCTGTCTGGTAAGTGAAATTGAACGTTAAATTCGCCACTGATTTCTTTGTATTAAGAACCTGGAGTCATGGTACTGATCTGCCGTTATGTGCCGTTACGTGACCGTAACAAGTCGAAATGGTTTCAGATCACGGCTCGAGCTTGAGCCGCAGTTTCAAGAACAATCTTCTGGCTCGCGCTTGGAATTCAACTCGAGTTGCTTTTACGCAACCGTGCGATTTTTAACCGTCTTGATTGCGCCAGAGTCGATAACCCCAATAAATAACGGCAAGTTTAAGTGCCAGATTGATTGGAAATGGAAACCGATCCATCCAAAAAAACACGTCCAGGCTCTAACCGATCAATGGCAGCAAAATTGCGCCGACACCGTAAATCATGATCCAAACCGCCAAGTCGTTGTAACTTCATGCCAACCTCAATAATAAAAAGCTCGAGATCAACACTGACCTCGAGCTTCAAATTTAAAATTCGTTTAACGCAAATCTTGGCGCAATAACGACACCACAGGCTCAAAACCAAGCTTGCGGGCAAGCGCAATGCTCGCCAAGTTATCGGGATGGGTTTTGACGGTTGTCGCAACCACGCCGCGTTTGCGGGCTTCGGTCAGCCCAGCCTCGAGCAATCCCGTGGCAACACCTTGTTTACGGACTTCCTGTTCGACGAAGTACGCAACGCCCAACTCGGAGCCGTTGTCGTCTGGCGTCCACCAGGCAGCCCCAACAATTTGCCCGTCTTGAATGGCGACATGGGCAAAGCCCTCTTCGGCAATGCGCTCGAGCACATTTTCAACCGCGAGGTCAAGCGTAGCCCCACCCAACGCAATTAAACGCGGGTACTCGTGATACGCAGCTTCGATGGCTGACTTGAGGTAGGTTTCATCTGAACTATTAGCGAGGCGATATTCAATCACGCCCATGATTGTATCCTTTTTCGGGCGGCGCGGTGAAGATTTAGCACATTAGAATTAAGCTGGTCTTAAGTCTTCGGATAAGCTCCAACCAACTTCGGGGTCTGTGGCGTTTAAAATCGGGTTTAACTGCTCTGAGGCAAGCATTGCTCGAGATGCCATGACTTCATTTTCGACCCATTCAGGAAAAATCTCGAGCACGGTCAATTGGTAAAAGGCTTGGGTCTCGGTGGGCGTGCCGTTCTCAAAGAATGCCATCGGTGCTGGGATGCGGTCTAAAACCACCAAAGCACCCATTGGCAGGCTGTTTGGTAAAACCAATTCTGGTTTTTCTTTTGGTTGCCAAACATAACCTTGCAAGAGTTTCATGGCGATGCTGCCACCAGGATGGTCTTCACGGGTCATTTCAGCACCCCTCGAGCCAACCAACTGGCATAATTGGCGTTTTGAACGCTCAGGTACGCTTCGGTGAAATCTTCGACGGTACGTGCAGGTTTGTTGGCTTTGCCCGTCTCGAGAATTTTAGAGCGGTGCAATTGAAACACGTGATCGACCTCTGCACCAGGGTCGGGCAACCAAATCAACTTTTCGCTGGGGTCAAGTTCGGTCAAGACAGCGCTCGAGGTGACAACCCCAATTTTGCCGTTTTTTTCTTGCCTGAACAATGTAAAAAGCTCCAGGTACGGCGCTGGACCTGCGGCATCGCTCAGATACAACGTGGCAAAAGTGTCGGCTTGTTTGGTGTAGGCAAAAAAATTTCGCTGATACGGCATGTCTGCCAAACGAAACGCACCAACTTGAGTGCAGCCCAGTTCAACCAGGGCGTCACGCATCGATTTGACGCGTTGTGCCGCCTGAATGCTCGCGCCGAGGCTGTCCCAGTCTTGTTCTGTGGCAATCCGAAGCTCTAAGGTGCTCGGAAATTTATCGGGTGCGAACACTGGTTTTTTAAAAAGTCTTGCACCAGCCAAAACGGGTGCTGTGGTGATGTCACCGGGTAGCATTCGTTTCAACTCTCGAGCATTTAAAGCGGTCAGGTCAAGTCGGTACGTCATCGTGCCAGATTATGGCATGGTAAGGCAAAAAACGATTGAGACTTGAGGTCAGGTTACAGTGAGCCGCCTTGCTTTCGCGGCAAACTGCAAGCATGAAGAAAATATTACTTACTTTCTTGTTGCTGGGTTCTGTTTCTTGTGCGCCAATGGTGACCAGAGACACGCCAGACCCCGCCGAAGCCGTTCCAGCCCCTCGAGTTCCTGGTATGACTTCCAGCGCATTTGTAACTGCCGCTGGCGTCGAACGTCTCTATTACGAATCGGGCGGTCAAGGTTCGAGTGTGGTTTTGATTCACGGTGTTGGCGGTGGAAATTCGAGTATGCAATGGCAGAAAAACGCCCAGGCATTGACCTCTAAACATAAAGTGTTTGTTGTGGATTTACCTGGGTTTGCCCGCAGTGGCGCAAGACCAATTTTGTACGACAACACGGTTTACACTGCTGCGATTGAAAACTTTTTGAAGAACGTGGTCAGAGAACCCGCCGCGATTGTTTGCTCGAGCCTGGCTTGTGCATACAGCACCAAAATTGCCGTTGAAAAACCTGAATTGATCTCAAAGTTATTGTTGGTTTCGCCAACCGGAATTGATCGTTTGGTCAACCCACCAAATCCTGGTTTTTACGATTCGCTCATTAATGGGGTTTTGGGTCCAGTGCTTTACAATGTTCTGAAATCCCCGAGCGGTATCGGTTTTTTCTTGTACAACCAGGTGTATCTCGATTGGAGGCTTGCCGATGACGAAATCATAAAACTGTACCAAGGCAACCTCGAGGGCAGTGCCAAGGGTTATCCAGTGTTTGCTTTTATTTCGCAGTACGCCAATCAAAGTGTCAAAGAACTTTGGGGTCGTGTGACACAACCCTCTCAAATAATTTGGGGCACTGAAGATGTCAATACACCTGTCAGTGGTGCGGCAGCTTTTCTCGAGTTAAAAAAAGTGCCACTTCATGTCCTGAAAGGTCGTGCGATTCCAAACGATGAATCCCCAACGGCTTTTAATAACCTGATGCTCGAGTTCTTGAAGTAAAGTATTGTGCGTGTACCACGCTTCTCACGGACAAACGTAGGACTTTCTCATCTTTATGCGTTACATTACTTCTGAAGGCGATAGCCGCGAGCAACCGCCTCCATACATCCCTCCCCCAGCCCCCGCAAGGGGGCAAAATTATTACTGTCACCGCCAGGGGGCAAAATTATTACTGTCACCGCCAGGGGGCAAAATTGTTATTGTCACCGCCACGCGGCAAAAATTATTGTTTGATGCGGTGCAACTCGAGAAGCTCAGAATCAATTTTGATGCCTTTCAAGGTCTCGAGATTTAGCATTCCATCGTTAATTGTGGGAATTCGATTCACAATTTCAGCCTCGAGCTTTAAGAAAAAACTGAGTTCGCACGGATGCGTGACCTCAATTCGACTCGAGATGATCGCCGCATGTACCGTGCCGAGCGTCGTGCTGGCTTGCGAACCGATCATCACGCCTTTGCCAGCATCGTATGCAAGTTGCAGCATCTCGAGTGATTCGCTAAAACCGTTCCTTGCGGTTTTGATGTTCAGAATGTCAAACGTATCAAAATCTAGTTCGTGTTCCAAATCGGCTTTGGTAAAGCAAGAATCATCGGCGATGATTGGCAAAATCTCAAGTTTTCGTAAATCAGCTCGCGCCCGCAATTGACGAACGGGCAGTGGTTCTTCGACATACATCAACCCAGCGTTTCGCATCGCCTCGAGAATTTTTGGTGCAGTTTCAACCGCTAGCGTTTCGTTGCTGTCGGCGTACAAACGCACGCCCAAACTCGAGAATTGAGATTGCAACTCCTGAATCACTTCTAAATCGTTGGTGTAATTGCGTCCTACTTTAACTTTTAAAACCCGCACTCCAGACTCGATCACACGCCGAGCTTCTTCGAGCATGGTGCTGGCATCGGAAATCCCCAAAATGTAGGACACGGCAATGCTTAGGTTTGCTCCTGAAAGTGCGGCGAACAAATCCGAGCCTTGTGTTTTTGTTTGAGCATCCCAAAGCGCCATGTCCAAAGCACCTTTGAGGACATTGTTGTTCGGCACGCTCGAGAGGATACTTTTGATAGCGTCGGTATCGTCAACCTCGAGGTTTTGCAACTGTGGTTTTAGAAACTCGAGCATTGCACCCATACTGGCAATCGTTTCGCCGTAAATGGTGGGACGCGGTGGTGCTTCGGCAATGCCAGTCACGCCATTCTCGAGTGCGACCTTTACCAGTGCATGCTGGGCTAGATTCATGCTCGAGAATTTTCCCCAAGCCAAAGCGCCTTTTAAGGGCAATTGAAACGGAATGATCTCGAGATTTGCAATTTTTGGCATGGTTTTACACCCAATCCATGATGCGCCGCGCGATGATTTCAGGTTTGGCGGCGGTGGTGTCAACGTACAAAACCCGTTTAGAATCCAGCCGCAACAAGTAATCTCGAGCCTCAATCGGGTCGTAATTTCGGCGCTCTGTTACGACAATTTTGGTTTTTGCCCTAATCTCAGAGGTACTCAAACCGTGATGCTCGAGGTTCGCAAATTTCTCGAGTTGATGTTGTGAGAATACTGTTTCAACACCTTTTATACTTTGAAGTTGCTCGAGCGTTACGTCAGCCGAATTGCCGCTCGAGATGGCATCGAACGCATCTGAACGCCCTAAAAGTCGTTCCACTCGGGTTTCATCTGGGGCGTCGAGCACGATAAACCGCGATTTGGCATAGGTTTGAGCTGCAAAACTCACTTCATCAAGCCCGCGTAAACCGTCGAACACCAACGGCGTTTTGATTTGCTCGAGGTTCAGTTGCAGCATTCCAATCGCCTGAGCCATGCCACCAGGATGCAATTCACGGTATTTGGCGGTCAGGGCAAAGCGTTCTTCGCGGTCAGTCACGGCTTTGCCCGCCAGTGGTTCGATCATGATGATATCGGTCACGACGCGCCGATCAGGCAAACTCGAGAAACCAAAACCAGCCTGTGAAAGCGCCTCGAGCGTGGTGGTTTTTCCAACGCCCGTGACACCAACCAGTACAAAAAACTCGAGGTCTGATAGGGCGCAAAATCCTGTTTGGTGTTGCCCAACAAAGACAGACGTTCCAAATTCCAAGTTCATTTAGTCAGCGCTCGCCGGTTTGGACGCGGCAGGCGTTGGGGTAGATGTGCTGCTCGATTCGGTTTTTGCTGCGCTCGATTCGGGTTTGCTCGAGTCCGACTTACCCGAATCAGTTTTGGTTTCCGCTTTGCTCGAGTCTGATTTACTGCTTGGCTCTGGTGCTCGAGAATCATTTTTGTAAAAACCCGAACCCTTAAAAACCACGGCACTGGCAAAAATAATGCGTTTAACCGCTTCGCCCGTTTCTGGATTGGTCTTGAGTGGCGCTTCGGTGATGCGTTGTTCAACCTCGAACCGCGTTCCTGATGTGAGTCCCTCGTAAACATACGTCGGCATATTATTTGATTTTAAGCGCAATGACCAATGGATACAAGTGACTTCCAACAATTGCGCCGTACAACTCGAGGCTAGACCTTAAACAATCAAAGATTCAATTTTTGCTTCAATTGTTTTGGTTTGTGCTTTCAATAGCGCACCAATCTCGAGGTCAAGTGAAAACACCCGATGCGGCTCAAGCGTTTTGATGTTGCCTTTGGCTCGTTCGGCACTGACCCCTTCTGGTTCGGCGGTGGCGGGCAAAACGATGCCCAGACAGTCTTGATCTGGTGTTCGTGAAATCCAGCGAACACCGTGCCCAAGCTGGCTGGGTTTGTGGGCAATATAATCCGAAACGCCATCTGGATGCACTTGTAAACTGTGCGCCCAACCATTGTGGTCTGCTAGATAATCAATAAAAAAAACAACTTCAGGGTCAAACCCCAATCCTGGCTCGAGATGGTGATGTAGACTGGGATTTTGCGCAAGTTGCTCGAGAAATTCGGCATAACCTTTTGGCGGTTTGATATGGCTTGGAATGCTTGAACGCACCCGCACGGTGTCGCTCGAGACTTTGGCGCTGTATTTTAGAATCCCGTTGTCAACTGGGCGAAAATTAACATGAGCCATGTACATAAAGTCCATGCTGGTGTTTTTCAGGTTCTCGAGTTCAAAACGCACCTGAATTTGGCTCGAGTTTTCGTACATTTTGATGACTGGTTTGGCTTTGTAATTAAAAGCAAAAGCCATAGTGTGTTGGTACGTTCCAGCGATTGCCAGGTAACGCCCTTTGTCATCCTCACCGATCAACAATTGCGCGGTTTGATACGGCGCATTCGGCAGTTCGCCGTGTAGTGGGTGATTGTCGTCTGCGCCTGGTACGCCCATTGCGGTTGCCCCGCAATGGATTAAAAACCCGCCATAAGTCTGCAAGTACGGCGCGTTATAGGGCATCTCAAACATGGTTTTCATGGTCAGGTTACGCCCATAAAACTCGAGTGACCAGATTTGTTGCCCTTGAAATGGCAGAATCAGCATCTGCCCAACTTCATTTTGCAAACGCACTGCCTGGACACCACTTGGGTACAAAAACGTGCTGGCTTTCAAATTGCCAAATTCGGCAAGGGGTTTCTCGAGTTCTGAAAACTGGGGTTTGTAAAGATGAATTGTCGTTTCCCAGCGCATGCTTGCCTCCGTTTTGATTACTGATGTTGAAACTGTTCGACTTGAGCTCGAGTCGGTGGATTTGCGCCTGCCTTGGTACAATTGATGGCGGCACTGACGGCAGCAAATTGCATCACAGCCAACCAAGTTTCATCAGAGTGTGTATCGAGCAAACTCGAATTGGTATGCCCATGCTCGAGAAGTCCCACCATTAAACCAGCCGTAAACGTATCACCCGCGCCCACCGTATCGATCACGTTCACTTTTGGCGTTTCAATCTCGAGGTTTGGTTTGCCAGCCCGAAATAAGACGCTGCCATGTGCGCCCCTGGTGACAATTACCGCTTTTGGACCTTTGGACAGCCAGTTCGTGGCGACCTGTTCTATTGTTTTATCGGGTTCGAGCCAACTTAAATCTTGATCCGAAACTTTCACCAAATGGGCAAGCTTTAACCAAGTTTCGAGTTTGAGCTTATAACCCGCTAAATCTGGGGTGAGCGACGGACGGCAGTTTGGATCAAAAACCACAGTCAGCCCTCTGCGGTGGTTTTCAACAATTTCGGTAATGCTCGAGCTGGTGGGTTCAGTCAGCAAACTGATCGAACCAAATTGTAAAAACTGAACGCTCGAGGACAACACTGGGCGCGGTTGCGGGTTGTACAGGGTATCGGCTGCGCCAATGCCCATAAAAGAATAATGCGCCTGTCCGCCGCGCTCTTCGACAAATGCTAAAGTGCTATGGGCGTCTGTTTCGAGGACATTATCTGTATCAATTTGATTTTGCTGCATGTGATCTTTGAGCCTAGCGCCAAACAAATCGGTGCTGATCTGGGTTAAAAAAGTGGTCGCTTGACCAAGCCGAGAGCTTGCCGTGGCAACGTTCAAACTCGAGCCGCCGACAAAACCTTGAAACGCCAATTCGCCGGTGCTTTTAAAATCGATTAATGCTTCGCCTAAAATTGCAATTTTCACGTTAACTCCCTGTTAAAAATTATTCTTGAATCTCTTTTGCGTCCGTCATAAACCCTTGTTCTGCCGAGATTGTTTCGGCGTGATCGAGCAATTTTGGTAACAATAACGGCGGCACGGTGATGCTGCCCACCCCAAGCTCGAGCAAGGACAGAAAAGCCCGCCTGGAGCGGATGCTGGCAACCAACAAGCGGGTTTGGTTGCTTGGATTTCTAGTCAGTACATTTTGCATTTTGGCAATCAACCCCAAACCATCATGCCCCGCATCCTCTAGCCTACCCAGGTACGGCGCAAGGTACGCCACGCCCAATTGCGTCGCCCAAAGCGCTTGCTCGAGTGCATAAGCTGCCGTGAGCGTGACTGGAATGCCCTTAGCGGTCAGTTTGGCGGCAGCCTTTAAGCCGTCCGCAGTTGCTGGAATTTTTGGCACAATCGCTCCAGCTTCGCCGTAATTTAGAAACTCGAGCGCATCGGCAATCATGCCCGCAGCATTTTGCTGCCAGACTTGAACCTGCACGACCCGAGCACCAAATTTAAAAACCTGCTCCACCAATTTTGGTAAGGCTGATCTAGAAATACCGTCGCGTTTGAGAATGCTGGGATTGGTGGTGACACCGTAGACCACGGGGTGTTGCAGCGCCTCCTCGAGCAGTTTTAAGTCCGCACTGTCAATGTAAAGGTGCATTGGTAAATCAGCATCCCTGGTTTGAGGATGGTTCATGGTGTCCTCGGTGGTTTGGTCACTCGAGCGCAAGATTCTCGTTCGATCAATTTGGTTTTCAGTCGGGTTACGTCAGGAATTGTTTTTTTACCTTCGATGGAATCCAAGATCATTTGTGCCGCCATTCTACCGAGTTCGTAGGCTTGTTGTGCGATCACGGTCAGCGGCGGATCAACCACGCTTGCCCAAGTTGAATCGTCAAAACCAATCAGTGATAAATCTTTTGGAACTTTTAAACCCAACTTCCGAACCGCTCGAAGGACACCGCCCATCATTTGCGCATTGCAGACAAATAACGCTTTTGGTGGGTCAGAATGTTTAAAAATCTCGAGTAAAGCGTCAAAACCCTGTGCATCGGTGTTTTTGCAAGTCATAATTCGGTGGGCTTCGAGTTTAATTTTGGCACGATTGAGTTCTTCTTGAAAGCCCTGCAAGCGTTCACGCCCCGAGGTAATTTTGAGATCACCCGCGATCACGCCGATATTGCTATGACCCAAATCAAGTAAATATCTGGCTGCTTGCCTAGCACCATCAAGATTGTCTGAAAGCACTGCCCTGACGCCGCTAGCGCCACTAATTCGGTCTACCTCGACCACAGGCGTACCCGCAGCCAATGCCTCAATGCTTGCCACACCAACTTCTGTCGGCTCGAGAATCACCCCCCCGACCTTGAAGCCTTTTAACAACTCGAGATACTGTTTTTCTTTTTTGCTGTCCTCGCTCGAGTTGCACAAAATGGTTGTGTAATGGTGCGCACTGGCGAGGTCTTCGACGCCCTTGGCAACCTCAGAGTGAAAGGGCACAAGAATATCGGAAATAATCAAACCGATGGTTTTAGAACCCTGCATTCTCAAACTTCTTGCCAATTGATTTGGTGCATAACCCAATTCTGTTGCCGACTCGAGCACGCGTTCACGCGTTGCTGCCGCTACTCGATCAGGGCGGGTTAAAGCCCTCGAGACGGTGCTGATGCTGACCCCAGCGTGTTTAGCAACACTTTCCAGATCGGCTGGGTTGTTAGAGGAGGCTCGAGCCACTGGTTAGCCTTTCACCGCCCCAACCAACAAACCCTTAGAAATATAACGCTCAAGAAACACCGCAATCACGGTCACGGGAGCAATTGTAACAAGAGTCAGTACACTGATGCCCCACCATTGCGGACCACGCTGCGCATTTTGCCCCGCCACCAAAATCGGCATGGTTTGAGACGCCAAGGTTTGGGTTAAAAAAAGCGCGACAATGTATTCGTTCCAGGCGAACACCAGCACAAACAAAAACGTTGCCACCAAACCAGGCGCGGAAAGCGGCAAGGTGATTCTGATAAACGCCTGAATCCTCGAGCAACCATCAATTAAAGCGCTCTCCTCGAGTTCGGCTGGAATGCCCAGAAAGTAATCGCGCATCAACCAGACCGCGAACGGCAAGTTGAACGCCGCATAGGCGATCACCAACCCAAATTTGGTGTCATGAATGTGCAACCATTGAAACATCACGTACAGCGGTATCACCACGACCACGGGCGGCAGAATTTTTTGCGAGATAAACCAGAACGCAATGTCTTTGTTTTGGATTTTGCCGTACTGGTACGAAAACCTTGCCAGACCGTAAGCCGCCAGCGACCCGATGGCAATACACAGCAAACTCGAGAACACGGCAACGGTCATGGAATTAAAATACTGGGCGCTGAAATCCCGCCATTGGTCTACAAAAAAGTACGTCCAATTGTCGAACGTGCCCTGAAAGTCAATGCCCGGAATATATTTTGGTCCACGGAAGACATCAATTGGGTTTTTGAACGCGGTGGTCAGCGTCCAGAGCAAAGGCACAAGCACCACCAAAGACCAAATGACCAGCGCCAGGTAAGAAAAAAAAGTCTTAACGGGGTTGCGTCGCTCGAGCATCACATACCCCCAGCGATGCGACGGCGCACGGTGTTGACGTACAAGGTTGTGACCAAGGTAACGGTAAACAGCAAGATATAACCTATCGCGCTGACCTGCCCCAAGTTAAAACTGCGCCAGGTCGAATAGGCAAACAGGGTCGTGCTTTCGGTTGCCACGCCAGGACCACCGCCGGTCAGCACAATCGGCATGTCCACAATTTTAAAAGCCTCGACCATCCGAATCAAAATGACCGTGCTCGAGACGGGCAGCATCATGGGGAAGGTGATGTGCCAGAACAATTCCCAAGGGGTCGCGCCGTCCACCACGGCAGCCTCATAAGGTTCTTGTGGCAGCGTCTCGAGTCCGGCAAGCATGACAATTAAAATAAATGGCGTCCATTGCCAGGTGTCGCCCAG
>JAYVRX010000191.1:0-9515 GCA_043775825.1 Deinococcales bacterium | reverse complement strand
GCTCGAGAAATTACAAACCGATGACGCAGCATTCAGGCAACAACTTGCGTTTAAAGCGTTTTCACACACCTCGAGTTACGATGCGGCAATTACCCAATTTTTAAGTCAAGAATTGTTACCAAGTGAAAAACCACTTGAGCTTTCAAAAGTCAAAACCCTTCGTTACGGCGAAAACCCGCATCAACAAGCCGCGCTGTACCGTCAAGGAAGCTCGAGTGGCGCGGTTCTGGATGCCAAAGTGCTGGCAGGAAAAGAGATGGGCTTTAACAATTACGCCGATGCTGACGCAGCCTGGATGCTGGTATCAGAATTCTCGAGCGTCGCATGTGTTGCGGTCAAACACGCCAACCCTTGCGGCGTAGCCCTTGCCGACAACGCAAAAAACGCTTGGGAACGCGCTCGAGATGCCGACACGCTCTCGGTATTTGGTGGCGTCGTGGCGCTGAATCGACCCGTGACACTCGAGGTTGCCATGTCCACCAAAGGCACGTTCTTGGAGGTGTTGATCGCGCCAACCATCAACGCCGACGCGCTCGAGTGGTTCAAAACCAAGAAACCAGATTTGCGCGTACTCGAGGCTGGAACAGCAAAATTTGGCAAGCTCGAGTTAAAACCAATCTCTGGTGGATTTCTGGCTCAAGACCGTGACACCAGGGTTTGGTCTGATCTTTGCCCCGAGGTCGTGACCGACGTTCAACCCAGCAAACAACAATGGCTCGACCTCGAGTTTGCCTGGTACGTCGGCAAGCACGCCCGCAGCAACAACGTGGTCTTGGCAAAAGATGGTGTGACCGTTGGGTTGGGGGCGGGGGCAGTCTCGAGAATCTGGGCGGCAGAACGAGCGATTTCAAACGCCGCAGACCGCGCCATCGGTGCTGTGCTCTCGAGCGAAGCGTTCTTTCCGTTTGATGATGTGGTGCGGGTTGCCGCCGCCGCAGGGGTCAAAGCCATCATTCAACCTGGCGGCGCAAAACGTGACCCCGACGTGATCGCCGCCGCGAACGAGCTGGGAATTGCAATGGTGTTTACAGGCTCGAGACACTTTAAGCATTAAAAATTGAGCGCAAACGTTGTGAGGCTCGAGTCTTAAAAAACTCGAGCCTCACGGTTATTGCGCATTGCTTTTCGCTTCCTAAAGATTCAAACCCACCGCTTTGGCTGCCCAAGGTCCAATAAACCAGACCGCCATCATGGCAAAACCAATATACGGAATGGCGTTAATCACAGGTTCGTTGGCGTTTACCTTTGATCCGCTGCGAATGCCTTTGATGACGGCAGGAATAAAGATGGTCGCAACCAAAGTCAGGGCGAAAACTGCCACCCAGAGCGGTACGAGCCTGTTGATGGTAATGGCGTAAACGCCTGCTAAAACACTGAGGCTCACGAGCACCATCATGATTTGATGGGTGACATGCTCGCCCAAAAGACTGGCGGTGTGGGTCACGCCTGCTTTAATGTCACCCTCGAGATCACGGACTTCGTTAAAAAGTTGACCGTAAGAACTAGCGGCAACCATGCTGATAAACGGCGCGAGCCAAAGATCGTTGAGGCTTTGGTTGTAACTAAAATATGCCGCCAGAAATTGCAATCCTGCAAGCATCAACCCGTGCGAGATGACGTCAATGATCGGCACACTTTTTAAGCGCAGTGGTCGCCACGAGTACAAATGCCCAAAAATTAAGCACAGGATACCGAAAATTGTGGGGTACAGACCAAGCGGAATATAGAGCAAAATCGAGATTCCTGCCACACCAAACGAGATCAGGTTGCCTTCTGTTTTGGTCAGCATCCCATTGGTGATCGGGTTGCGCATGGCTTTCTCAGGGGTATGGGCATCGTCGGGGGCATCTTCGACATCGTTGAAGGCAAAAGCAAAACCGACACTCAGCCAATTGGCGAGCACAAGGAGCATGATGCGCCAATCAAACACGCTTTCCCGAGCGCCAGCCACAGCACCCAAGCATGTGGTGAAGACAACCGAACCCGCATAATCCTTAAACCGCATTAAACGCAAGAAACCTGCGAACTTACTCAATCCCATCCCCCTCGAGATGCCACATTTGTTGGCGTGTTGATCTGGCGTAGAAGCTTAAGGGCTTCAAATTCTCAAGAGTTTACCCTACAAACCCTATGAGAGTGTTCAATACATATTTTGAAGTCTTACAAACACAAACGGTTGTTATTTTTTGGTCACGGCTCGAGATGCTGCAAACGGTGAATTAATGTTCTTAAAGTGCTGGCTTTGAGTTTTAAGGCGGCACGGTTGACAATCAAACGGTAAGACAGTTGCGCAAAAACCTCGAGTTCGTGGAGGTTATTTTCTTTTAAGGTGCGTCCCGTCTGCACCACGTCCACTATCGCGTCAACAAGACCTGTTAAGGCTGCCAGCTCGAGTTTGCCGTTCAGTTGAATCACGTCGCTTGGAATACCGCGCTCATTCAGCATTTTTCGGGCGGTGCGGGCGTACTTGCTGGCAACCCGTTCGATGCGACTGCTGGCATTTTGAATGCCGATTAAACTGAGGCGGTAAGGTTCGCCACCCAAATCGAGCGGTTCGTAAACGTCGCGTCCAGACTCGAGAATCCAGTCTTTACCAACAATCCCGCAGTCGGCAACGCCCAAATCCACATAAACTGGAACGTCTGGGTCTTTGACCTCGAGAATGCGCAGATTGCCAAATTCGTGGCTGAGGCTGCGTGAACCCTGAAAATCTGGTATCTCGAGTCCAGCACGGCGCAACAATTGCAGGGCGTAATGTTTGCTGCGTTCGCCGCTCGGCAGGGCAATGGTTAGTTTTTGCTCGAGTTTCACAGGTTCTCCAAGAAAGTGCTGAGGTTTTGGGTTTCTCGAGTTTGTAGGTTTAGAAGTTCTTGGTTGATGGCAAGGTACTTGATGCCGCGCTTTAAGGCGTAAGCCTCGAGGTCAAAAAGCTCGAGCGTCCAGGCATTCTCGACCCGCCAGCCTTTGGCGCGAAGTTGTTTGGCGCTGCTCGAATCGGCAATGGCTTGGGGTGGTGTGATCGGTTCTAAGCCACCGAGGGCGGTCATGATGCGTTCCAAGCCCAGTGCGAAACCGCAAGCTGGCAAACTCGAGATTTGCTGACTTGCACCGTCATAACGTCCACCGCCGACCAGTGGTTGCCCAAAATCGGGCGTGTACGCCTGAAAGATCATGCCCGAGTAGTAGTCAAGCCGTCTGGCAATGCCGACATCGAATAAGACACCCGTTTGCGGTAACTGTTCGGCAACCGCAATAAGTTCCTCGAGCGCCCGTTTGGCGGCATCGTTTAAAGCATATTGTTTTGCCTCGAGCAGCACGTCCTGACTGCCGTAAAGGTCAATCAATGCCATCACCGAATCTCGAGTTTTACCGGTGACACCGTGTTTGTGAAGCTCCAATGCCAGTTCTGGCGCATTCTTGCGGTGAACCAGGGCGCGTAACTTTTCAATCCCTTGGGCTTCGAGCTTGGTTTCAGACAGCACCGCCCGAACAAAGCCAGGATGCCCAAGTTCAATCGCCACGCTCAAGAATCCGACGGCTTGTAAACATTCGAGTGCTAAAGTCACGACCTCGCTGTCGGCAAGGGGCGTACTGACGCCCAAAAGCTCTGCGCCAACCTGGGTAAATTCGCGTTGACGCCCCAACTCGGCATCTCGAGCGCGAGTCCAAAGCTGACCCGCGTAACGAAGTCGCAGCGGAAACGGACCCTCCGAAAAATTCGCCCGCACCAGACTTGAGATGGCGGTGGTGTACTCGCCGCGAAGTGCCAGCACCGTGCCGTCACGATCCACCAATTTAAAGCTTTTATCGGCTTGAGGGTGTGTGGGGTCATAAACCTCGAGCGAAGGGGTTTGAACGGCTTCGTAACCCCAAGCGCTCAAAACGCCCTCGAGTTTGGAACGTAGGGTTTCGCGCCATTCCCATTCGGGTGGCAGGGTAAAACGGGTTCCATCTGGGATCAATCGCATCGTTTTAAACTCTCCCCTGTTGATTCAGGTTTGGTTGACTGCTGAAGACTCGAGTGATTCTAACTCGAGACCCGAGTAAAATTTTTTGAAGCCCCGAGATCAGGATGACCACACCAGCACACGCTCATTGACCCGAACTCACGAAAGCTTTACAAATATGTGGGAATCTTCACTCAGGAAAGACAAGCCAGCGTCGCAATAGAGATCGGGGCATCACCGAGCAACTGTTGTACGCCGCAGTATTTTTGGCTTGTGACACTCAATCATCAGCCATGCTTTCACAATCGATTCCAGGGCTGACAATAACCTTGACTGTCAATAAAAACCGTCCATAAAACTCGAGAATCTGTTCAAAACTTCATAAGGAGATCACGCCCATGAAATCACGTATTGCGTTCGGTTTATTCACAATACTGGCACTTAGCGCCTGCGGCAAACCCCCAGGCAATGGAGGCTCGAGTTCAGTCTCTGGATTGCTGATTTTGCCTGGGCAGGTTGGTGAAAATCCGACCCCGCCACCGACGGGTGAGAACACCTTTTCGGGTTTGGTCAGTGCGCCTGCTGGCAATAGCATTACCGATACCGTGATTGGGGCTTGCGTGGTTACCTCTGCGACCACCTTTGACTGCAACAATGCCAACAGCAAAGTGGGCAAGATCACCTCTACAGGCTCGAGCGCCAACTTTAAAACCCCCGAATTGGCAGCCGTGAAATACGTTATTTACGCCTGGAAAGACCTCGACGCCAGTGGCAAGGTCAATGCTGGCGATTTGTTCACGTTTTACGGCGACGATGGAACGGGCAAAGCAGGTGTGATTCAACCACCCAAAACTGGGGTTGATTTGCCAATGTATGTTGATGCCAGCACAAACAGCGCGTCGGCACAATTGAATGGCGTGTCGCTCGAGGTCTCAAAGCTTGCAAGGTTGCAAAGTCTAAACTCGGGCGAGATTCAGATTGATTCCAACCTGCGCAACGACCTTCACGCCCAAACCAAAGCCGAATTTGTTCCTGGCGAGGTGATCGTTAAATTCCGTGACGGCACAAACCAAACTCGAGCCAGACTTCAAACCCGTATTGCCAGTCAAACGCTCGACGTAGCACGGGTCAACATGATTGGGGCGCTAAACCCAAACACCAGCTTGTACCGCGCCAACACCGATGCGGTGGGAACACTCGAGATGATACGGCAACTTGGGGCGCGTTCGGATGTGGAATATGCCGAACCCAATTATATTTCTTATGCCCTTAAAGCGCCAAACGATTCGGCATATGCGGCACAATGGCATTACAAAGCCATGAACCTCGAGAATGCCTGGAATGTGGTTGATGGCACGGCGGCAGCCGTCACGGTGGCAGTGGTGGACACTGGCTCGAGCAACCATCCTGATCTGCAAAATACTTTTGTCGCTGGTTATGATTTTATCAGCAACGAAACCGAGGCTGGTGAAGGCGATGGACGCGATGCTGACCCACTGGATTTGGGTGGCGATTCTGGGTATCACGGCTCACACGTTGCTGGCACTATCGCCGCACAAACCAACAATGGCGCGGGCGTGGCGGGCGTCAATTGGGGTGCAAAAGTCGTTCCAGTTCGGGTTCTTGGCATCAATGGCAGCGGCTCGAGCGTCGATATTCTGGCAGGCATTCAATGGGCGGCAGGAATCAGTATTGATGGTGTGCCTGACAATCCAAACCCCGCAAAAGTGATCAACCTCAGTTTGGGTGGCAAACGAAGTTGCACTCAATCCGAACAACAGGTCTACACCAACCTCAAAGCCAAGGGCGTGATCGTGGTGGTTGCCGCAGGCAACGAAAATGACGATGCCAACAACTATTCCCCAGCCAGTTGCCGCGATGTCATCACGATTGGTGCGACAGGTCCACAAGGCAACCGCGCCCCGTACTCCAATTACGGCTCGAGGATTGATGTCATGGCTCCTGGCGGCGATACAAAACAAACCTTTAGCGTGGGCGGCAAAACCTACCCGGCGGGTGTGCTCAGTACGCTTATTGATGCGGACGGAAAAGCCGTTTACGGCTTTTATCAAGGAACGTCAATGGCAACACCCCATGTTGCGGGTTTGGTGTCATTGATGCTCTCTAAAGATAGCGCTTTGACTTTTGATACGGTCTTAGCCCGACTAAAAGCCGCCTCGACAGCATTGAATGCCACAGCTTGCAGCCGCCCAAGTGGTAATGAGTGCGGTGCTGGGCTACTCGATGCCCTGAAGGCTGTCAACGGGACGGGGACGGGCAATCCAGCACCTCCAGGACCACCACCGCCACCCACCACTGGCAAGCTCGAGACGTATGTGGCGGCACTGCGCTGCGCCCAAGCCAACAATTGCACGCTATTTGATAAAGACGGTTCGGTGTTAACGGTTGTTCAAGCCAACAGCTCACAGGTTTCGTTTCAACTATCAAACATGAAGGCAGGAACGTATGTGGCAGCAGGTTGGCAGGACGTTAACGGCAACCAAGAGATAGATACAGGCGAACCTTTCGGGATTGCCACCAATCAAATTATTATTGGCGACAATCAAAATCTGGCAGGCTTAATTATTCGCATGAAACCACTGGTGGCAACCTCAAATACCGCCATGACTGCTTCCAGCCTCGAAAATACTTTAAGGGTCTTGGCACAACGAAAATTCTGATCAACCAAGAAAGCTCGAATGTTGCGAAAGTCCAATACTCGAGCTTTTACTTTGGTGTTTACTCGACCACCACAGGAATAATCACAGGATTGCGCCCCGTGGCTTTGCGCACAAAACGCCGCACCGCAAAGTAAATATCATCGCGGGCATTCTCGAGTGACCTTTTCTCTTTGGCGGCACGCTCTAAACTGGTCAGCGCATCCTCTCTGATGGCGTCAAACAGTTCATTGTTGTGCGTGACAAATCCCCTCGAGCTGATTTCGATGTGCGGCGTCGGGTGCATGACGCCAATCACCACCAGCACACCATCACCCGCCATGCTTTGGCGATCCTCGAGAATATCGTCGGTCACATCGCCAACGCCCAGTCCGTCCACGTAAACCGCACCAGCCGTGACTTTGCCCGCAATCAAGAAATCGTCTTGGGAAACCCGCACCACATCGCCGTTTTTGGCAATGATGGTGCGTTTTGGCGGCACTGGAATGCTTTCGGCAAGGCGCTTGTGGTTGGTTTGCTGTCTGGCTTCGCCGTGAAATGGCAAGAAAAATTTGGGTTTGGCAAGGTTCAGAATCATTTTGAGTTCTTCTTGCGAACCGTGACCAGAGGCATGAACTTTGTAGGTCGGCGGATAAAAGACGATTGCACCCAATTCGTACAACCTATTGATGACGGCATTCACGGCTTCCTCATTGCCAGGAATCGGACTGGAAGACAAGATAATCGTGTCACCGGGTTTGATGTGCAATTTCGAGTGATTACCGAACGCCAACCTCGAGAGCACGCTCATCGGTTGTCCCTGGCTGCCCGTGCAAATGAATAAAGCCTGGGAGTCCTGCAAATCCACCAGTTCATCGGTGCTGATCAAACGGTCTTTTAACTCGAGGTAGCCAAGCTCTTGGGCGAGTTGCGCGTACTTGAGCATGCTGCGCCCCTCCATGACCACCCGCCGCCCATTTTTCTCGCCGCTCGAGATGATATTTTGCACGCGGTGAATGTGGCTGGCAAAAGTCGTGACAAAGACCCGTCCTTTGGCTTGGGAAATCAGTTTGTCAATTTCCACGGCAATATCGGCTTCGGAGGGCGTCAAACCAACCCGTTCGGCATTGGTCGAATCCGAAATCAGCAGCAGTACGCCGTCCGCCCCAGCCTGCGAGATTTTCTCGAGGTGACTGGTTTTACCGTCGGCTGGGTTCTGATCGAGTTTAAAATCGCCGGTGTGAATCACGCGCCCAATCGGGGTGTGAATGATTAAACCAGAGTTATCAGGGATGCTGTGGGTCATCAAAAACATGTCCACCGTAAAACTTTTACCGATTTTGATGCGGGCATCGGTGGAAATTTCGCGCATGTCCAAGTCCGAACTTGGAATGCCAAACTCGGAGAATTTCTCGCGCAGCAAACCCAAAGTCAGTTTTGCACCGTAAAGCGGCACTTTTGGCAGACGCGGCAAAATATAAGGCAGCCCGCCGATGTGGTCTTCGTGACCGTGGGTGATGATAAAGGCTTTGATCAAATGCGCATTCTCGATTAAATAATCAATTTTTGGAATGATCAGATCAATGCCCGGCTGGTTGGAATCTGGAAACGCCAGACCGCCGTCCACCACAATGATTTCGTCATCGTAGCGAAAGCACATCATGTTCTTGCCAATTTCGCCAAGTCCACCGAGTGGAATTACGTCTAAGTGTTTGCTCATGCGACCCTGCCGTTCTGCGTCAAAACCCGAGTGTCAAAAAATAACTTCATAAAACTCCTTCAATACCTTTGAGCATCAAACTCAAAATCGTTGCTCGAGATTCCCCCTCGAGCGTTGGGGTTTAAGACTGTTACAGCGTGCGCATCAATTTGCTGCGACTGATGCCGTCGCGGTACTGGCAGTCTACCAGACCCGTCAAGCTTGCCAAATCTGCCAAACCGCTGGGCTGGCTGGGCGCTAAAATAAGGCATGACAGAAACAACTGTGAAATCGTTACTCGAGTTTAATGCCGGTGAGATATCCTCTATTTTGAACGATTGTTTTGAAGGTTACTTGATGCCTGTGCAGTTCACGCCGCAAGCTGTGAACTTGCGGTTTCGGGCGGAGCATTTGGATGCCGCCGCCAGTTTTGTATACGCAAAAAATGACCTACCACAAGGTATTATTCTGGTCGCACGGCGTGGTAAGACCAGCCGCATTGCCGCGATGGGCGTTGCGACTGAGGCTCGAGGGCAAAGTTTGGGGCGTTTGATGCTAACAGAGGCACTCGGCGCGGCTCGAGATCGAGGCGATACCAGCATGAAACTTGAAGTGTTTGAGCACAATACTCGAGCGCTAGGGTTGTACCAATCGCTGGGGTTTGAAATCATGCGGCGACTGGTGGGTTACGGGCGATCTGCCAGTAGTGGTCAATTTGAAAACTTAATCGAAATAGACGCACTCGAGTTTTCACGAATTGCCACGCTTGAAGCCGAAGCCGACCTGCCCTGGCAACTGATGCCAGAAAACTTTGCGGGTCAAAGCGCTCGAGCCTTCCAACTCGAGAATAACGCCTTCGCTTTGGTGACGGAAACTGGCTCGAGTTTTATTTTGTGGGCAATTGTGGTGCGCCGTGCCTTCAGGCGTCAAGGTTACGGGCGGCGTTTGCTCAATGGTGTGACTTATTTTTTTGGCGGCAAAGAATGCCGTATTGTTCAGGTTGCACCCGAAAATCTTGCGGCAGGGTTTTTCTCGGGTTTGGGTTTTAAAGTGTTAGAGTTAACGCAATTCGAGATGAGACATTCACTTTCCAGAAAGTAATCTTTTAGAATTGATACTGATACCTGCATTTTCGACTTAACCATTTCCCGCGATTGCCGAATTAGCCCAAAACTTCTTCACCAACCCAAACTCTTCAGCCGCAGCCAACGC
>JAYVRX010000190.1:0-37294 GCA_043775825.1 Deinococcales bacterium | reverse complement strand
GTGCCGAATCAGAACGAGGAGAAGTTTATTTTAGAAGACTGAGAGGACTTTCAGTCCATTATCAAACCCATGCACTTTTAGTGCATGGTCGTTTAGTGACGCAAAAATACGGCTCGAGATGTTTGGTTAAAACAAAATCTCGAGCTTTAAGGTTTATGCAGTTATGCAGGGTAATTATGCAATGGTTTTTTTGGTCAAAGTTTGGTCGGTTTGCTTGGTTTGTGGTTTGATTTTCACTTGCGTTTTTTGAGTTTCGCTCGAGTTTTGGTCTTGTATGCTTCGCCCCGTTGTTCCACATCGATCACTTCGATCAAAGAACCCGTCACCACCAAGAACACTCGCATTTGTCCAACCCTTAAACGAAGTGCGCCTTTGTCGTAACCCTGCAAGGCTTTGATGTCACCAAGACCAGCCGCGCACAGCAACAGCAAGGCATCCATGACACGGGCGTAATCTTGGTCACTGAGTTTTGAAACTGCTTTTGCGGCGCTTTTGCCTACCCGCAATTGGTACGGTGCGCGGTCTGGACTTATCACGATTTACGCAGTCTCTTAACTTCGGTTTTAAACTCCTCGAGCGTGAGCATTTCATCTTTTTTGCCTTTGGCATGGGCGCGTAATTTTTTGGCAATGCTCGGCGGCACGTACTCGTTTACAGGCTCGCTCATTAGGGCGCGTTCTAAGTCATTTTGTAAGAATGGTGCAATCCGTTCCCAAGTCTCGAGCGGCAACACGACGGCGGTCTTAACACCGTTTTCATCGGTCAGAAATTGAGGCTTGCCCAAATCCACACGGCGCGGGGCGGGGCGGGATTTACTCGAGTCTCGGGTTTTAGCAGGTGCGGTCATGCGGATATTGTAGCGCTTGGCTTGAGAATCGCAAGGTGATGCAATGAGACAAAAACGTTCGATGAAGTTTTGAACCTGTGCATAACCACGTTCGCGGGTGTGAACAATCCAGCGCTCGAGCATGAAAATTACTTTCTGAAAAATTTCCACATCACTCGAGCAACACGCCACACCAACCACAAGCCAGAACGATAACGATCTGCTCGAGCTTTGATTCTTGCTTTTTGGTCAGGAGTCATAACACCACCTTGGTATAAAGACACCAGGCACGAACGCGACCAGGCTAAACTGTTTTAGGTTTTTCATAACACTGCCTTTTCTTACGCTTGAATGACACTCGGAGCATTTGCCCGAAAGTCATAAAATCCAATTTCAGGTTCAAACTTTTCAGTGTCAAAACCAAGACTTGCCGCCACCATCGCCGCCTGAGTTGGTGTGATGAACGGCACAACCGAAACGTTATCCCACCACGCTTCGCCCTTACCCTCTTCCTTCTCGAGCAACCCACGCGATGCACTCCACGGACGCACCCGACGACCCCACCAAGACGCATCAGCAATGTTTTTACTGTCAGCATTCGCTGCTTTGTTTTTCTCAGTGCAAGCTTCCCGAATTTCTTCTTTCACCCGCTCGAATCTGTCCTCAAAATATGCCACGCTGTCAATGTTGCCCTCGTCTTGAGCTTTCTTTAACTCACAGATCAAGGCAGCAATCCGCACCTCATCACCCTCACCGCCAATTCTTCGGGCTTCGGCTTCACAGCGCCGCGCATCGTCCTCGAGTCCAAGTTTTCGCGCTTCAATTGCAGCCGCTTCCCACTCGAGGGCGTGTTCAACTTGGGTTTTAAAAGCTTCTTTGGCTTCATTCTCGAGTTTTGTAATAACCTCGGATTGTTTCAACAGGTATTTTGTACAGTACCTAACCGCGTGTTCAGTCCCTTTGACAGCACGGATATGCACCACGGCTCGAGATTGCCCTAACAAGTTTTTCCACTGGTTAGAAATGCTCTGCACTCCAATAAATGGGGCGCGAATCAGCAAGACGTGAAAGTGAGGGAAGCCGCTCGAGTGCAATTCAACCACCCTAAAAAACTTCATGCTCGGGTAGCTTTTACGCCACCATGTTGCCAGAGCGTTCCAAGCTTTGGTCATGCGTTCATAACATTGCTGGGGTGTTTGGTTTTGTGGGTCAACCGTCAGGGTTAAGAAGCTGCACCGCTTGTTTGTACCGCGTCCAAGGCTTTTGAAAAGCGAACGAATCCCACCATGCAAACGCCCGTTCAGTTTTCTGCGTTTGCGGTTTGCGCTGTGAACTTCGCGCCAAGTGTTGCCAGCCGACGCGATAACCATGCGCTGACTCGAGGCGATCACCAAAGACCGTTTTATGCCCATGATGCACCCGCCTGACCAGCGCCAAACAGCACCCGACTCGAGAACGATTCAAGTTTATTGCTGTGGACTTTCACGCGATCAGGTGCAAGACCAAAACACCCAAATCGAGCAAAAAACGTTGTTCTAGCCTTGGTTTGATTTAAGGACAGGGGTATCAAGTAAACGGTGGTGCATGGTTTCGGCTTCATGTTGCACCGTGATTTCTGAGTGTTCCTAAGCCAAAATCGGCAGCACAGGAGCTTATCCAGTCCGCTAAAGGCTCGAGAACAAGGGTTCTATATTCTTGTGAGACAGTTCCGCCCGGACTACGGGCAAGACGACCACCGAAGTACAAAGCGTTCAATCTTAGAAAGTCAGTGATGCACTCGGGGAATTCTGCCAGCACCGACGGCTCGAGAATCGCTGTGTTTGGGGTCGTGAGGGCTTTGGGCGTGTCTTGGATGCCAGACTCGAGAATCAACAACCGCGCCGCCTCTCGAGGGGTGTAGGAACAAAGGTCAGTTAGGAATTGATAAGCGTTCCAAGATTTCGACAGGGCAAAGTCGGTCAGAATCCAAGTACCATCAGAAAAGCGTTTTAAAGCCGCGTCTAAGTCTCGAGATTCGGAACGCCACACGGGACAAACACGATACCCACGCTTGAGAGAGTGGGGAAAGTGACGCTCGAGCAGGGCAGGAAGGTTTGCCGATTGAATGGCAGAGGTCAAGGCGCTACCCATGATCTGCCTCAAGTCTTGCAGCCAGTTCTAACAGCCACACCAAAGCCCGACGACGACACGCCACAACACCACCCGATAAGGCAGCGTTTGAATAGGTCACAGTCACTTGTAAAACCTGATTGACACGAGATTTTTTGAGCGCCCGTTTCATCGCACACCCAAAAGAAAAACGCCTTGAATCCTTTGACAGACCCAAGACGAAACAAGGTTAAATTTGTTTTGTGTACGGAATTTTATTCCAGCGTCACCAAGTAATCGTATAAGTCTGGACCGCCCGTATGCACTTCAACGCCCAATTGCGGCATTTCAGAATTGATTCGTGCCAGCAGCGCCTCAGCAGTTTCACTCGAGACGTTTGGTCCAGTAAAAACCGTCACGATTTCTTGACTGACGTAAGCGCCCTTCAACATGGTCAGCACGGCATCTTCGCTCGAGCCGCCATTTGTGACGAGCACATCGTCGCGCAGACCGATCACATCGCCTTCAGTGATGTCGCGTCCGTCAATGTTGGTGGTGCGGCTGGCGTGGGTGATTTCAAACGTGGTCACTCGAGCGGCGGCGTCTTGCATATCTGAAATTAATTCTTCGGCACTGTTGCTCGAGTTAAAGGCGAGTGCCGCACCCAAACCTGCGCCCAACGTTTTGGTTGGGATCACGTGCAGGCGTTTACCGCTGCCATCGCTGGCGGCAAGTTCTTTGGCTTTTTCGGCTGCCATAATCACGTTTTTGTTGTTTGGCAGCACAATTACATCGTCAGATTCGACGCTTCTGGCGGCATCGAGGATGTCTTGAACGCTTGGATTCTGGGTTTGACCACCCGAAACGATTCGCACGCCAAGGCTGCGGAAAACCTTGACCAAACCGTACCCCGAGACGACTGCTACGGCTGCGGTTGGAGGAGCGTCTTGACGGCTTGCAGCGCCCGCCATCGCCAAGATTTCGGTGTGTTGTTGGCTCATGTCCTCAATTTTGGAACGCACCATTTTGCCATGCCGCGCCACCAGTGCCAGCAACTGGTCTGGGTCGTCGGTGTGAATATGCCCTTTGACAAAACCCTCCGCGCCAACCACCAGCAACGAATCACCGTAAGGTTGCACGAGTTCTCGAATTTCGGGCGCGGTTTTGGTCGCATTCTCGAGCAAAAATTCGGTGCAGTACCCAAATTCTTCGTTCTCAAATTGATCCTGGGCATAAGATTCGATCACGGGCGCAGGTGGCAATTCACGTCCCTCGAGTTGCCCCAGCACACCTTCAAAGATATGCAGGAAACCCGCCCCGCCAGAATCCACCACGCCAGCTTGCTTCAAGACTGGCAAGAGGTTGGTGGTGTTGACCAAACTGACATGTCCAGCCTCGAGTGCGGCTTTCAAAAGATCATGAACGTTCAAGCTCGAGTCTCTGGTGAAGGCGGTTCTTGCGCCTTCGGCGGTTTCTCGAGCCACGGTCAGAATTGTTCCCTCGACGGGTTTCATGACGGCGGCGTAACCCGCTTTGGCGGCTTTCTCGAACGCCTCGACCAGCACCATGCTCGAGATTTCGGTTGTGTCGCGCACGACTTCGGTAAAACCTTTTAAAAGTTGCGAAAGAATCACACCCGAGTTTCCTCGAGCGCCCAGCAGTGACCCGTAAGAAATGGCTCGAGCAACCTCAGACATGCGGTTTTGATCGGCAATGTCCAGTTCGCGGCGCACCGATTGCATGGTCAGGTGCATGTTCGTGCCAGTGTCGCCGTCGGGTACTGGGTAGACGTTTAAGGCATTGACTTCATCCTTAAAAACGCCCAACCAATCGGTGGCGTAAACAAAACAAGCTGCCAATTGCTGGCTGGTCAGCAAATCACTCACCTCGAGTCCTCCTTAAGCCAGGTTTGCCAGCCGTTGGTTTTGCCACACCCACCACATGCACGCTGACACCCTCGAGTTGTACGCCTGCCAGGGTTTTGGCAGTGTAAACAATGCGTTCGCGGACGTTTTCGGCAACCGTGGAAATATTTGTGCCGAACGCCACAACAATGTGCACGTCCACTGTTCTGGCTGTCGGTTCGCCAGCCACCAACACGCCGTCGCTGGCTTGAGCACGACCAAGAATCTTCTGCAAACCCTCTTTGAGGTTTGATGGAGCCATGCCCACCACACCAGGGACTTCATGTGCAGCCAGCCCCAACAGCGAGGCGAGCGCATTTTCTGTAACGGTTAGCGTACCTTTCATAATTCCTCCAGCATACTCGAGGTTGAAGCTCGAGAAACCCGTGTTTTCTGAGTGGTTTAAGTATACGTGCTCGGGCTTGGAATGTGCAGCAAAAAAGCTCGAGCGCAAAACTCGAGCTTGGAAAGTCTGGAGATCAGTGCGCGACTGGTGGTTGATCCGCTTCAATCGCGGCGGCATTTGCATCGCGCCGACTTTGGTTAAATGCCGGGTTTCTGAAGGCTGCCACGGCAATTGCCAATGCGGCAAGCATTAAGCCGCTGCCAACATAAAAAACAATGCCAGGAACTTGTGGGTTGGTCGTTTTTGCCGTAAAAAATGCAAACAAATTATTGAAAATTAAAGGTCCAATCAGGTTAACGACACTCATCAAGCTCGAGAGGCTGCCTTGCAAAGCGCCCTGTTCGTTTGGCGCGACACTCCTGGAGATCAAACCTTGGGTGGCGGGACCGCCAATGCCACCAATCGCGCCAACCACCAGAATCACGTAAATCATCCAACCTTGGCTTGCCAGTCCGTACAACAAAAACGAAATTGCACCGATTGCCAGACCAACCACGATTGAACGTCGTTCACCAAGTCTGGGCACAATCTGTCTGACCAAACCACCTTGAACAATCGCGGCGGTTAAACCAACCACCGCCAGCGAAATACCAACATCTCGAGCGTTCCAATTGTACCTAAAGCCTGTGTAGAAAACCCAAGTGTTTTGCAGCGCGTTCTGGGCAAGGTTAGCCAGAAATATTGAACCGACCAGCCCCAGTACCACAGGGTAACGTCCCAGCCCGAGCAGTGAGCCAATCGGGTTGGCACGTGCCCAACTGAACTCGCGGCGATTTTGGGGCTTTAAGGATTCGGGCAGTACAAAATAACCGTACAACCAGTTTAAAAGCGTTAAACCTGCCGCGACAAAAAATGGTACGCGCAAACCATAGCTCGAGAGCAAACCGCCCAACAGAGGTCCAAGAATAAAACCCAAACCGAATGCCGCGCCGATCAGACCAAAGTTCTGAGCGCGTTTTTCGGGTGGGCTGACATCGGCAATGTAGGCGGTTGCCGCCGAAAAGCTTGCGCCTGTGATGCCTGAAATAATGCGTCCAATAAAAAACCAACCCAGGTTTGGGGCGAATGCCAGCAGTAAATAATCCAGTCCCGACCCCAACAAAGATGCCAGAATGACAGGACGTCGTCCGAGTTTGTCGGACAAGCTTCCCAGAATTGGCGCGAAGACAAAATTCATTAAAGCAAACGATGCCGAAAGCCAAGCCGAGGTGCTCGAGGCGCTCGAGATGTCCCCAGCGAAATTTTCGATCAGTTTGGGAACAATGGGGATCAGCAAACCAATGCCCAGAATGTCGAGGACGAGGGTGACAAAAATAAATCCAAGTGCGGGTTGACGATTTTGCATGAATACCTTTCAATCTTGCTGTTCACTGTTTTTCGAGCACACCCATCAGCCAATCGCGGTCAGCTTTTAACAGCACCATCTGACGCTCGAGGGCAAAATTGACTGCGCTTTTGTGGGTTGGAATTTTCTCGAGGTTGGCGATGTGTTGATTTAATTTTTCCAGTCTGGTGTTAAGGCAGTCTTTGCGCTCGTCAGGCTCGAGTTCGGTCATGAACATCAAAGCTGTACTTTCGGGACTCGAGATCGGTTCGGCATTGCACAGTTCGGTTCGTAACAGCTCGAGGAATTCTGCTTCTCCGCTTTTGGTGATTGCATAAACTTTGCGTGGTGGACGGTTGCCTTCCTGCTCGAGTTTGACCTCTACCAAACCCGATTCGCGCAGCCGATCCAGTAGCGCGTAAGCTGTGGCTTTTTTAAGGTTGGTCACCCTTGCCAAGTTTTTTTCGATAAAGTCGTTTAACTGATAGCCGTGTTGGGCTTGGTTTTTCAGTAATCCCAGCAACAACAGCGCGTGATGATCCATTTTTTGACCTCCCCTCGAAATAGTCAACTACAGAATAGTCACACTTGACTATCATCGTCAACGTGTTCTAGGCTACTGTCTATGGAAATTTTTAAACACTTCCTCGAATTTTTGCACTTTCTGGGCTTCTCTGGTTTGATCGGTGGAGGACTTGCCCAGATACGCGCCCTCGAAAAAACCGTGACTCGAGTCATGATGGACGGCGCATGGACACAGCTTGCCACGGGTTTGCTGCTGGTCGCCGTCAACGAACCAGACGTGAATCATGCCAAGGTTGGCGTCAAATTGGTCGTCTTGTTGATGATCGTGTACTTTTTGTTCATCAACCGTCAAAAAAAGCTCGAGAATAACGTGTTTTTGGCTGTGCTGGGATTGAGCGTTTTCAATATGGCATTGGCAATTTTCTGGGTTAGCGCTAAATAAACCCAAGTCTTGCATGGTAACCTTGACCCAATGAGCAACAATCCCAAAAGCGATTTGATCGAATACTGCAAACGCAATGGACTCGAGGTTCCAGTCTTTGAAACGGGCGCGACAGGACCAGAACATCAACCCACTTTTGAAAGTTCTGTGCTGATCTCAAGCACCATCTGGGCGACCAGCACGGGACGCACCAAACGCGAAGCCGAAAAAACTGCCGCCCAACAAACCTTGGCGAACCTCGAGCACAATGACCCTGGTGCACACGATCTTGACCTCGAGCCGAACCCTTGGCCCATCTTCCCAGAGGTCTTGGCACAGTGCTTAAATGTGGCGAACGCCCGAGTGGAAATTTCCAAACGCGGTCAAGCCGCCACGCTCGAGGTGCGGGATTTGGCATTGGAACTGTACAAGGGTTTGCTGACGGATTTGGGCGAAGTGGTTTAAGGATTTCAAGATCAATCTCGAGCGCTCACCTGCCAGATTGGGTGGGCGTTCATTGTTTTTGAGTGTTTGCCAAGTAAACTTTTACCAATATGGCAAGCCAGCAAAAAACTTTTTTAACCACTTTGAGATACCTGATGGTTTTCGCCTCGAGTCTGACGCTGTTTGTTGTGGTCTTGTATGCTCGAGTTTCGGCGCAGCAAATCGTCCCAACCTATTACAGGGACGTTCAACCAATCCTCGAGAAGAACTGCGTGTCATGCCATGTCAAAGGTGGCATCGCACCGTTTGTGCTGGACAATCCGCAAGAGGCTGTCGCTCGAGCCGAACGCATTGCGCAAGTCACCCAATCAGAGTACATGCCGCCGTACCCGCCTGGTAAGGATTCACAACCGTTTTTAAACGAACGCCGACTCGGTGTGGCAAGCAAGCAAATTCTGATTGACTGGGCAAAAGCGGGCGCACCGCTTGGCACAGCACCAAAAAAATAAAAGGAGCACTATGAAAAAAATTCCAACTCGAGCGATTGCCCTCATGCTGGTGGCAGGATTTGGTGCGATCAGTTTGGGGTATGCGACCTTTGGCGGTCTGCCCCCAGAAGCTGGTTTGCACAATTTTGACCTGGCTGGCACAAATCATACCCACCGCGTTAACCAGAACATTTCAGATGTGGCTTGGAGTTTAAACCCGCCAACCTCGAGCAAGCTCTCGGCTGCCAAACCCGATGCGATTCTGACGCCAGACAGCGCCTACATGCCTGACTCGAGCAACAACGACGATTACCACTGCTTTTTGCTCGATCCCAAACTGACCCGCGATACCTTTGTGACCGCCACCAACGTCAAACCAGACCAACCCAGCATTGTGCATCATGTGATTTTGTTTAAGATCGGACCCGAAAATGCCCTCGAGGCTCGAGCACGAAATAATGCCTCTGGCGGTAAAGGTTGGACGTGTTTTGGCGGGTCGGACATTGGTGATATTCGTACCACCGCCAACAGTTGGTTGGCGGCTTGGGCTCCGGGCAGTAGCCCTCAGACCATGCCCGAAGGTGTGGGGTCACTGCTGACCAAAGGTTCGTTGATTGTCATGCAAGTGCATTACAACCTGCTGACTGGCGTCAAACCAGACAGGAGCAGCGCAGAACTAACTTACGCGCCCGAAGGCACGCAACTGACCCCAACTCAGACCGTGCTGGGTTTTGCCCCAGTCGAAATTCCTTGCCCTGACGGTCTGAACACCCCGCAGTGTGACCGCCAGACGGTCTTAAACGAAAACGTTCAAAAATATGGACAGCGGGTCGCATTCATTCCGCAAGGCTTACTGACCATCTGTAAAAAGAAACTCGAGGATTATCCAAAGTCTGTGGGTGATGCCAGTAACATTAAAACCTCTTGCGAGCGTGAAGTTAGAAGAGCCAGCACCCTGTATGCCGTCGCCGCGCACATGCACCTGCGCGGGACAGACATCAAACTCGAGTTAAACCCGGGCACACAGCGTGCCAAAACCTTGTTGCACATTCCAAAATGGGATTTTCACTGGCAAGGCAATTACTGGTTTAAAACCCCACTCGAGGTTGCGCCTGGCGATGTCTTGCGGCTTTCGTGCAGCTATGACAACAGTCTGGCGGGTCAACCGATGCTGAACGGCGTGCAAGCCAGCCCGCGTTACATTACTTGGGCGGAAGGTACAACGGACGAGATGTGCCTCAGTATTCTGACCTCCGCACCCAAAAAATAGCTAGCTCGAGATTTTTGAGAGGAACGCTGTAAAGCGTTCCTCTTTTTACATCTGCGGTAGTCTGGGGTTGCTCGAGGGAGTCTCGAGCTTTTGGAGGTTACACGATGTCAACAGCCTTAAATCTTGCAGGTGATCCTGCTGCCGAAGCTTTGTTAAACCGTGCCATAGAGGAAATGCAGGGTTTGAGTGCCATACCAAATTTGGTGGTTGTCCGTATCGGCGATGATCCCGCCAGCGTTTCGTACACGCGCATGAAAACCCGTCGCGCCAAAAAAGTGGGTTTGGACTCGAGTTTGATCGAACTGCCAACCAGCACCACTGAAGCCGAGATGCTCGAGTTGATTGCAAAACTGAACAACGACGATGCGGTCAGTGGCATTTTGGTGCAATTGCCATTTCCCAAAGGTTCAGCCCCAAGTGAAAAACGCGTGCTCGAGGCGATCAGTCCCGCCAAAGACGTTGACGGTTTGCACGTGGTCAACGTTGGGCGCTTGTGGGCGGGCGAGGCGGGCTTGCGTCCGTGCACCCCAGCCGGAGTGATCTCAATGCTGGATTTTTACGGCATTGACCTGGCGGGCAAACGCGTGGTGATTATCAACCGTTCGCAATTGGTCGGCAAACCCCTGGCAGCCTTGATGCTCGAGCGCAACGCCACCGTGACCATCGCCCACTCGAGAACGCATGACATGGCGGCAGTCACTCGAGAGGCGGATGTGCTGGTGACCGCCGTGGGTCGCATAAATTTTATTACGCCAGAGATGGTCAAAGCTGGCGCGGTGGTGATTGATGTCAGCATCAACCGCATCACCGACGCCAACGGCGAAGCCAAACTGGTCGGAGACTGCCACCCCGATGTGGCAAATGTCGCCAGCGCCCTGACACCCGTTCCAGGCGGCGTTGGACCGATGACGGTATCGCATTTGTTGTACAACACCGTTCAAGCCTGCAAGCAGCAATTGGCAACTCGAGCAAACAAGGTTCAAGCCGAGTAGAATACAATCGAATTTACCCGCTCGAGAAACTTTTTGGAGAACCCGTGTTTGAACAATTATTCCAAAATCAATTGCTTTGGACGGCACTGGTCGCCTCGACGGGTGCTCAAATCCTCAAAGTTCTTCTGGTGCTGCTTTCAGAGCGTTCCTGGCAACCCGCTCGGTTTCTCGAGACTGGGGGGATGCCCAGTTCGCACACCGCCAGCGTGGTGGCATTGTCGGTGGGTTGCGGTATCAAATACGGTTGGGACAGCCCGTATTTTGCGATTGCCACGATTTTTGGCATGATCGTGATGTACGACGCCACCGGAATTCGTCGTGCCAGCGGAATGCAAGCCGAGTTAATCAACGATCTGGTCGAAGAACTTCGCGCCGTGGTGCGTGAAGGTTTTACCCCCAAGCCATTAAAAGAACTCTTGGGTCACACCTATTTCGAGGTCTTCGTTGGCATGTTGTGGGGCATTTTGGTCGCAGTCTTGTCGTTCTTGGTGGTGGCAAAACCATAAAATATGGGGGTGTATTATGTCCGTAGTGCAAGTTGCAGCAGGGGCAGACCGATTCGGTGAAACTCGAGGACTTGGCATCAGCGCCATCCAATTTAAAGTTACACCTCAAGACACTGAGGGCATTCTGATTCTCGAGAATACCTTTCATGCCAAAGGTGGACCGCCCAAGCATTTGCATCACGCGCAAGACGAATGGTTTTACTGTCTCGAGGGTGAATTTGTGATCATAGTTGGCGATCAGCGTTTTGATTTAAAACCAGGCGATTCTGTGCTCGCACCCCGTCAAATCCCTCATGTCTGGGCGCACGTAGGCAATAAAACTGGCAGAATGCTGATTACCTTTTCGCCCGCAGGTCAGATGGAAGCCTTCTTCCAAGAGGTCAACAAAGCCAACGCCATGCCACCACAAACCCCAGAACTCTGGAGTGCACACGGTATGCAATTGCTCGGAGCGCCGTTGCTGGTTTAACTCGAGCCAGTCCGACCCAAAGTTGGTGTTGGACGCAATCGAATTTTGATGCGGCGTTCGGGCGTTTTAAAAACGTTGCGCAGGGTCGCCCGTAAAATCTCACCCTCACCGACGGTCACGGTCACAACCGTCCCGTCAGGAAGCTTTGTTCCAGCCTCGAGCACAATCACACCATCTTTGACCAGACCTCGGTACGCCCGCATGTGGTTCTCCTCTGCGTTGGTTTACTCGGTTAGTTTACTCGAGAATATCCTCTTTCAAACGTGACACAATGCGCTCGAGTTTTTCGGTGTTCTGACCACGGTTTTTCTCGATCAGCACAAAACGCTCGAAGACCTCTATGGCTTCGCGGCGACGGTTCGCCCTCACCAGCAAGTCGCCCAAGAATTCATTCTCCAGTAAATAACTCGAGAAATCATCTGGGTTTTCGGCAACAGTTGCTTTAATGGTTTCAATCTTGGCTTGAGTTTCGCGGTAACGCTTGACACGCTCGCGGATGACAAACCAGGCAGCCACCGCAATTGCCCCGAATGCCGCGCCCAAAATGCTCGAGGCTTGAGGGATGCCGTTGGCGTTTGCAAGTCGTACCAGCACAGGGAACGACAGTCCCAGCACCACCAGCACGGCAAGCAACGCGGCATAATTCACGCCCTCACCCTAACCCGACAGGCGCTTGGGGGGCAACCAAAACGCTTAAATCACATCTAAACCCAGTCCATCGAAAAAACCGTTCAACGGAAAACTCGAGATTGCCCCGCGAATCCCACCAAGGCTAAAATTCTCAAAACCCATGCGTTTTTGCATGTTGACGCGTTGCTCCTCGGGCATCTGCCCCATGCGAGAGGTTGGACCCACCTGCGAGGCATGGGCTTTTAACGCCGCCATTTTCTGATCTAAATACGCTGAAATGTCATGACCAAAGGCAATCGTTGATCTCGAGACACCGTACAATTCTGGGTCAAGCCCTGGCGTGGGACTGGCAGTGCTGGCAAACATCATGCGGGCAATTTCGGTGGGCATTGCCGTGTAAAACAAGCGTTGCGGCGCAGCCTCAAAATCACCGCTCGAGAAAAACGCTGCCAGTGCCGCGCTGTGAATCACCAGATGGTCTGGATGCCCGTAACCGCCGTGCGGATCGAAAGTCAGTATCACTTGAGGTTTCACGGCTTTAATCACCTCCCGAATTTTTTGTTCGATCTCGAGCGGGTCGGCGTTGATGCTGGCGAGCGGATCGTCTTTGCGCAGTCGCTCGAGCCGTCCAGAATCGTGATAACCCAAAAAAATGGGTGGATTGATACCCAGCGCTTTGCAGGCGTTTTGAAGCTCAGTTTCACGCAGTGCGCCAACATCTTTGACCTCGCCCAAAACTGGATCGGTGACTTTACCCGCCTCGCCACGGGTCGAACTGATGAGGGTCACGTCCACGCCCAGTTTGGCGTAATGTGCCAGTGTGCCGCCGCTCGAGAAGGCTTCGTCGTCAGGGTGGGCGAACACGGCGAGCAGAGATGGTTTCACCAGATCAGTATGACTCATTTGTAAATGCTGAAAAGACTTTTTGAATTCATTCAGGCGACCAGTTCGAGCCTCGCGTTTCAATCTGTTGCATTGCATTCCACCATTGGTTCTTTGCAGCGCGGTGTGACGCCTTTTAACCAGTGACGGTGGTTTGCGACCCAGGTGTACACGTGATCCTGAAGCTGGCGTATTCCTGGCAACGAGTAAAACCACCACAACAGCCCAAAACCTGTAGTCAATGCAATTGCCGCGTTGATCGCACCGGCACCGCGCAGCCGACGGTTTTCAACAATCAACCAAGCCGCATCTCTCACATCTTGCTGGCATAACCCGTAACGCTCGAGAATGCCTGATTCTTGCCATGCCCGTGTGCGCAGACGGCTGTGCTGATCTAGGCGCACGAGGGTATGGGCGACGCGGGTGCAAAAGCCGCAGCGTCCATCGAAAATAAAGACGGCGCGTCTTGTCGAGGGTTCTGAGTTTGCGGTTGGAACATTTTGACGCCACCATTTTGGCAGCCTTAATTTCCAGTTTGGATCGCCCAAATAGAGCAGCAATGCGGCGTCCATGGCGAGCATGAAACTACTGAGGCTAAACACCACGGCAATACCCGCATGAAAAATCAAGCCCAGTTTCAACAGTGGGCGGCGATATCGTGTTTGGGCGAGCAAACCCAGTACCAGCAGAATCTCGAGCAGCATTGTTCCCCAGGTAAAGGCAAGCACACAGGCGGCAGAGTTGAGCAACGGGTCAAGGATGGGGTGCAACCAGACGGGCATTCCAAGGGTGGCACTGCCAAACCAGTAATAAATGGCTGTACCGTTCAGCCATTCTGGAACACCAAATTTTGCGGTGGCGGCATGAAAGTAAATCACAGCCACCTGCAGGCGAATCAACGACAACCAACCGATGGCAATCAGCCTTGCGATTGGACGCTCGAAGTCATGTTCTTTGGTGTTGATGGATTGCCAATGCCAAACTCGAGGGTCGGTCAGGGTCACGGGAACAAGCAGCAAGGTCAGGATCATGCTGACTTGATCGCCACCGTCAACGTATGTTCCCGCCTGGTGGTAACTCCAGGCGATCCACCAGTGCAGCAAACCAGTCCAGCGTGGTCGCCAACCCGAGGCGACCAGTGCCAGCCCAAGGAGCGCAAAAAGGTGTGCCAAGTGCATTTGACTGCTCGGCACAAGACAGAACAAATTTATCGCATCAATGGCGGTACATAAGCTTTTGTCAGTCAAGCTCGGGTTGCTCGAGAAGAGCGTCTGGGTGTTGGTGAACAGCAACGTCAAACCCGTGGCAAGGGCAAGCAAACTGCGTACCGCGCCGAGCAGCACCGTCCAAACCTCGCCCTGGGGTTGAGTCAGGATTTGCTTTCCTAACCATGAGAACATAAGACCTCCACTCGAGTCAATCTTGAGGGCATGACTGCCTTGCTGTCGCGGTACGCCCAGGGGATTGGACGGCGTTCAAAAAGTACCAAGTTGCCACACAAGGTCTGGAACTGCACCGAATTGACAACTTGTTTTTGGACGGGCAAATGTTGAGCACAAACCGAAACGTTTTGCTGGCAATCGTGCCATAATCTCGAAGTTCGCAATTGGCTCAGCAACCCATCAATTTCGAGTCCCTGTGCTCGGGACAGGCGGTCAAAACCAAAAGCGTACTTGGCATTAAAACTTGAGACGATGTTGAGTTTAATGAATCTACCATTTTGTAAAACCGCCACTTGCATTTCTGGGTCGCGTGGGCTTTTGGTAAAAAACCCCCAACCTTCTGGCATCAAACCCATGACCGTGTTTCGTACATCGTCTGAAAGATTGAGTGTGTTGAACGGCATTGCCGCGACGGCTGCGGTGATGGCAATGGCAGCAAGCAAGCCCAAATGAAGCAGTGCAAGTACACCCAAATTGGTCGAAAATTTCAAATTGAGTTTTCCAAAATGTTTAATTGCCCTCATGTCACCCTTTCCAAAGAAACCGTCTTCCTGAAGGAACTGTACAATTGCACAGTTCCTTTTTGGCTCGAGATGAGTTGACGGATGGTTAAAGCGCCAGTCGTTTTGCCAATTTGGCGATCATGGTTTCTTGCTGCAAGGACATCAGGTTGGTATCGTTCAATAGTTGACTTAATGGACTATCTTCCTGATTCAGGGCAGACTTGTAAACGCTGATGTACTTGTAAGGCTTGACATACCGGTCTGTCGCAACGGCTTTGTTTTTATAGATAAATTTGTTCTTGTAAATGAACAATTTCAAAGCGACATTGCCTGTGGGCAAGGGATCAACTTCTGGGAACATCTGCTCAAGTGTCTTGCTGACTTGCCCAAGGGCGGCTTCAACCATCAATGGATTGCCGCTTCGCATGGATTTGGAAAGCTTGGAGAAGAACGTGAGGTCAAAACGTTCCATCTTCAACACAAAGGCATTGACGGTCTCGAGGCTCGAGTCGCGGTCTGCTTTGGTCGGGGCGAGATCGTGAACGCTCAGACCATCACGCCAAATTTCGGGCAGCAACTGACCAAGGGTTTGTTCACCGAAAGCAATTCCGCGAAAAATGGCTTTCCCGTCCAGATTGGGGTCTTTCAAGAGCGCAACTCGGGTTGTTTCAGGCGTCAAGTCCTCAACAACAGGGTTTGAGCCGCAAGAGGTGAAGGCGAAAGTCAGTCCAAGAACAACGATAACGGGGTGAACAATTGATTTCATAAGTGATGCTCCTTCATCGAGTCATCTGGCTCGAATGCCAGAATTCAAAGGGCTTAAATGGCTGGGACGTATTTGACATTGCTCGAGACATCGTAAGTTGCGCCGTCGCCCTGAAAACGAATGGTGATTGGATTGTCGCCATAGGGCAACACGCCAGCACTCAAGCTTGGGTCGGCTGGTGCTGTGAACGGCACGGTGTTGTCCGTGACCGCGTACACAAAGGCGTGAAAACCAATGACGTCATCTGGATCTCCGTAAGAACCCAAGAAGAGTTTGACTTTCTGCCAAAAGCTTGGCTCGAACGAAGATTTTAGTTGGGCAACTGCCTGCTTGATGCTCGTTGCAGGGTCTGCCAGGTTGATTTGCCCTTGTTCGATCAGGCTGACCAAGGTTGTCTTCAACGAAGCCGCCAGGTTGTTCATTAGGTTGGTCATGGTGCTGTCCGAGGTCAAATCGTCTTCGATACTGACAGTGATTGCGCCAATGACCTCAGGCATTTGCCCTGCACTGATGTTTGCCAGACTGACACGGTTGAGGTTGGCGAATGATACACCATTCATGAACGAAGGCAACGTCCGAATCGAACCATTTCCCAAGCCACTGAAATAATCGCCGTTGATGTAACCGTTCCAAAAAGTCTGAGTCGAATTTACCGTGCGGTACTTCGAGCGGAAACCAATCGTGACAAAGTAAGGTTCGTCACCAAAAAACTCTTGTTTGCTCACGACATTCAATTGGTTCATTTGAATGTACGCCTTATTTGAAGGGGGTGGCGGGGGTGGCGGCGGCGGCGGCGGTGGTGGGTCATCGCAAATTGGTGGTGGGTTGGGTACATTGCAATTGGGTATTCTTGGACTGACGTTGCTGTGATCCGAGTCCTCGGTGCTGGGAACAGGCAACTGATTGCAACTCGAGAATGCCACAGTGACAACGGCTAAAAACCATAGGATTTTACGCATTGATACTCTCCTTTGATACCTGAGTGGTTAAAATCTTGGGGTTTCACACGACTTGAATGGATAAGTCCAAACTCGAGCCTCCTTTCTGCGATCATTGAAAACAGGATGCGCTCGAGGCTGGGATTGAAAAGGGAAAATACTGGGAAACCATTTTGCTTTTCTCAGACAAGCGCAATCGATTTGCCAGAAAAAATCTGAGGCACAAAAAAACTGCCAAGGGTGTCTTGGCAGTTGGGTGCTCGAGTTAAACAAATGCTCGAGTGGTAAATTTTTATTGCAAACTTATGGTTGGGTACATGGTTTTGAAGAAGTACAATGTGGCATGTCTTTTGGTGGCAGTGGCGGCGGCGGCGGTGGGAGCAGAATAGGATTTCCGCCAGGATTGACATTGACGAGCTTTGGTGCAGCGAATGCTGCACTTAATGATGAGACGGCGAGAAGACTGGCGATCACCAAAATCCGTTGGAACACTTTGTTCATAAATGCCTCCTGAAAAGTCCGAGATTCTTTAACTTCCTTGTGCCAATAGCGTAGTCGTAAGAGTGGGAAAAAACTGGGAAACGCTTAAACCACCCGCAAGCCCAAGCGTTCTAGGCTTTGCCTTAATGGGTCACTGGGGACAAGCCCAAACTCTTCAGAAAGCATTCGGGTATACGCACCATACGCTTGGTTTGCCGCCGCGACCCCGCCGAGCGCCAAATGCACCCGAATCAACCCCAGATGACTGACTTCGGACAGTGGCTCGAGTTCGATGGCACGGCGGTATATTTTCAGCGCCTCGCGCGGTTTGGTTTTCTCGAGTTGTTCGCCCAAGGTTGCCCCCGCCGCCACGGTTTGCTCGAGGACACGCGTCCGAAGGGCGGATACCCATTCGGTGTTGACCCCAGGCAAGAATTCGCCGTTGTAGACCTCGAGCGTGGCTTGCAATTGCTGTAAGTTGCCCGACTCGAGGGCAGTTTGTGCCAAGTTGATATCGAGTTTTGCTTGAATTTGAGGGTCAAGAAAGTAACGTTTGTTCTCGAAGGGAAAAGGATTGAAATCCACATCGGGATGCTCATTGATGGCGGCACGCAAACGTCTAGCGGCGACCCGAAAGTATTCGTGATGGCGCGTCTCAAGTGAACCATCCCAAAGCGCGTTCATGATTTCCTCGCGGCTCGAAGCACCGTGCAAGGCAATAAAAATAAGCAATTCACCCGCTTTGGCAAGTGGAATCCGAATCGGCGTACCGTTCAAACTAATTTGTAGTTTGCCCAAACTGAGCACCTCGAGATCGAAGGCTGGTTTGATGGTCTTGGGTGTTTCTTGGGGTTTTTGAACCTGTATTTGACCAACGAAACGGCTGAAGCGCTCAGTAAACCAACCCTGTTCAATGCAAGTCAAAAACAAGTCACGCAATGGTTCAGCGTCTACCATCAAAACATTGTCATGTGGCATCGCGTCGAGACTGACAATCAACTGGTTAACCTGTTCCAGTCCGAGTTTGTCTTGTCGTCGTGCAATTTCTGTTAGGTAGGCTCGAGCACGTGGTTTGTGGCTTGATTCCTCAGAAAGCGCTAGTGCTTTGATGAAGTGTTGGTTTGCAACATTAAGGTCGTTGGTGAAGAAACTGGCAATACCTTGGTAAAAGGCGTAAAGACCCTGAAGGTCACTATGGGATTGCATATCATCCTGATTAAGCCGCTCGAGAATTGCTTTGGCTTGATCCTGACGGTTTAAACGCCATAAGGCTTCGCTTTGTTTTAATTCGATCATCTGCGCCAAAACCTGATCGTTCAGTTCTTTTGCATAGACAATGGTTTGTTGATAGCTGCTGACTGCTAGTTCAAATTCTTGTTGCCAGAAGTAAACATCGCCACGAAGCTCGAGAAAATACGGCAGCAAACGACTTTGTTCGCGTGTCGCAAGTGCAATACCTTGTTCGATGAGGGTGAAGGCTTCTATGGCACGATTTTGAAGATAACGTAGGCTCGCTAGGTCAATTAAGAGCGGCAATGTTCGGACTGGTGTGCCGAGCGCTTCATAGACTTCCATTGCACGTAAAATTGATTTTTCGCAATCAAACCACTGACCCAACTGGTATTGAATCAATTTTAAACTGCTGAGATTGTGTCCTAATTCGCTCAAGTTATCTCGGTCTTCAGCCCAACGAACCGCTTGCAACATGACTTCGAGCGCTTCAGTCTGACGGTTTAAACCCATAAAAGCATGGGCTTTGAGCCGCAACAAACCAGAAATATTGGCATCGGGACTCTGCAATGCCAAACCGTCCTGCGCCAGTTTGAGGGTGCGCTCGAGTTGCCCCTCGTGATACGCCAACCTGCCCAGCCAGTACAGCACTTGGGTATCGGCTAGACCCTCAGAGCGCAACTTGCGTAATAAAACCTCGCCGTGCGTTCCCTTGCCGCTTTCGATCAGGGAAATGCCCAAAAAACCTTGCAACTTGGCTGGAAGTTGCGCAGCTTCAAACGACTCGAGCAACTGCCTGAGCAGCCGAAATTCGGCACGGTCAAACAACATCGGCGCGACTTTGAGCGCCAAATCCAAAGCCTGGCTGTTCAGTTGAGCGTTGCGGTAATACTTTAATGCCCGCATTGGATCGCCCACCGCTTGGGCTTGCCGTCCAGCGTTCAACGACAATTCGGCATGACGCTCAGGTTTCTGTTTGAGTTGGCTTTGCAGCACCTCGAGCATGACCTGAAGCGGTCTGTAGCTTTGATGCCCAAGCGGTGTCAGCGGCAAACCGGTGCGCCGCACCAGGTCTAACCAACCCGCCGGCAATCGGCAGCCCAGCCGCGCAGCCTCCTCCTCATTCCAGATTTCACAGACGCCTGCTTCGGGCAAGGCAGCCTGTACCGCTTCAGGCAGGCGTTTCAGTGCCTCGAGCATCAAATCGGCGGGATGAAGTTGCAATGACATTCCACAAGCCACCAACGCCAAACCAGCCGCCCAACCCTCGAGCGAAGCTTGCACCAGCTCTGGGTCGTTGGTGACGTTGCGCCCCAATAAATACGTTTTGGTTTCCTCGAGGGTAAACGCCAAATCTTGGGTGCTCCATAAAAGCAATTGTCCCTGCGCCAGCAACTTGGCGAGCGGCAAGTGTTCCGCATCGTAACCCGCGATCAAAAACCGGTGCCCCTCGCTCAAAAAACCCAGCAGACGCTCCAGCCAACGGCTGGCATCGACCCCAAGCACATGCACCCCATCTAAGAAAAAGCTCAGGTTGTCATCGCTTTGGTTTAAATCACGCGCCAACAACTGCGCCAAAACATCCGCCGAAGCCGTATCGACTGCCCCCTGTGACCAATGCTCGAGTGACAATTTTGGCTGCGAAATCCGCAATGCGCCCGCCAAAGCATGTGCCAAGACCACAGGGTCGGCGTGGTCTTCGCTTAGCTCGAGCCAGACTGCTTTGCGCCCACCGGTTCGGGCAAACTCTGCCAGCAAAGTCGTTTTGCCGTACCCAGACGGGGCAATCAAAGCCACCAGTTGCAAATCGCTGGTAGCCTCGAGTTGCGCCAGCAACCTCGGGCGCTCCAACTCAAACCGCAATTTTTTCGGAATTACGTTTCGGAGGTCATCATTTGCCCTGCCACTTGGCATAAAGACCATCCTATTCGATTTGTGATAATTCGGAATCAAGGTCATGTTAAACCTGTCTGCAAGGCGTCGTTCTCGTGACGACCTTGTACCTCAGGTTAGCAATGTGTTGGTCACACGGTGGTCACAAAAGGAATACTTTCGTTGCTTGCCAGATTAACTTTGAATTTTTAATCAAGCTTCAATTGTGTCATGACCTCGCGCACCATGACTTCAATCGATTGACCAACATCCAGCACAATTGCGTCCTCTGGTGGCTCGAGCGTCGTTAACTGAGACTCGAGCAAAATGGCTGGCATAAAGTGCTGGCGGGAGTTCATGCGCCCTGCGATCAATTCACGGCTGCCATTCAAAAATATGACTTTTACCCCCTCGAGATTCGCAGTTAAAATTTTGCGGTAACTGGCTTTTAATGCCGAACATGCCAACACCAACGGGCTTTGCTCGAGAAGATGTTGTTCGATTAGGGCGTGTAAATGCCCTAACCAAGGTTCGCGGTCAGTGTCATTTAAGGCTTCACCGCTAGCCATTTTTTGAACGTTGCTTGACGGGTGGTAATCGTCGGCATCAGCAAAAGTCCAATTTAATTTTTGCGCCAGCGCCGTGCCAAACGTGGTTTTCCCAGAACCCGAAACGCCCATGACAAGAATGGCTCGAGTCACAACAAACCCCGATTGCTTTTTTCAGTACGTACGATGAAGCCCAATATAACCGTTAAACTGATCTGGTGAACCCCCAGATTCTCGAGCACCCCAGCACCAGAGAGCTTGAAGTGTTTTTGCGAGAGCACTTAAGCCAGAAAAAATTTGTCCAAATCGCAGGCACTTGCGAAGTCGTTTACGTCGGACGTGCCGCCAGCCTGACCGAGGCGGGCGATTACGTCGTGTTTGTTAAAAGTGACGGCAGCATTCAAGTTCACGGCGCGAAGGGGGTCAAACCCATCAACTGGCAACCCCGCACCGACGACGTGCGTGTGACCAGGGACGAAGATGATCGTCTGATGTTGCTTGCCGAGCGCTTCAAACCCAACGAATTGGTGCAAGTCACGTTCAGAAAAGTTTCACTAGCGTTTAGCCTCGAGCTACGCGACGAAAAAATGTTCCAACTGCACGGCTCGGAAGCCCAAATGCACGAAGCTTTGGCGCAAAACCCAGACACGATAGAACCAGGCTTGCGTGTCCTCGAGCGCGAATTGTTGGTTGGCGTGGGCGGCATTGACTTGTACGCAATGGACAACCTTGGGCGCTATGTGATCGTTGAAGTCAAACGCGCCAAAGCCACCCAGGAAGCCGTGCATCAACTCGAGCGCTACGTGAACGCCGTGCGCGAACAAGTTCCAGGAGAGGTTAGGGGCATTCTGGCAGCGCCCAGCATTTCAAACCCTGCCCGCACTGTGCTCGAGAAACTGGGACTCGAGTTTTGTGAGTTGAACGCGTTGCCAGAGGAGAAGAAGCCAGTGCCACAAATGGCGTTGTTTTAAGGCGGGTGTTTTAACTTTCTAACCAGTGCTCTGGATTGCTTCTCGTGTGATAGCAAGTCAAAATCCTAACAACTTCATGGTCTTTTAAAACCGTGAAAATCAAACCAAATGCAAATCCTTGAATTAAAGCCCGACGAACCAACAAATTGGTTTTCACACCAACCACTTTCAATGTCGGGTACGCCTCTGGAAACTCGAGCATCGTGTCAATCACACGCTCGATTTCAAACTTGAAACGAATGGCTCTTTCACTCGAGAATTGAGACATTGCCCCAAGAATTTCGGCATGAGCGCGATCATCCACGCGTAACATGAACCTCACGATTGCAAAAGGCTGTGTTTTTTGAGCGATTCAAGAAAACCAGCCTGATCTAAACCAGACAATGGTTGTTCTTGAGCAACCCGCAATCGATCCTCAAAATCAAGACGTTCGGAATCACTCAACTCGAGCGTCTGCTCCGAATCCAAGTTGTCTCGAACACTTGTAATCAGCAATTGAGCTAACTCGAGTCGTTCTCGAGGTTGGAGTTCTAAAGCTGCTTTGGCGAGCGAGGCATTCATGCTTTTAGGGTAGCACAAGGTCGGATTGGTGTCACGTTATCGAAACTCGAGGTTTGTCCATCAAATCGGGACACAAGGGTTTAATCTGAAAACCATGCTGCTCGAGTTGCGTTCGCCAATCGCGCCAATCTGTATCGGTGGCATTCAAAATTGTGGGGTTGTTAATACTGGCTTTGGCGGTTGCTAACCAAATATGATCTTTGCGATCAAAAATTCTGTTCGTTTCTGGGTCGCGTTGGCGTAATTCAAGTGGGACTTCAGCAAAACTATCCTCGAGTGGTGTGATTTTTACTCGCTCACATCGCTCGGGATTGCATTGATATTCAAACAGCCACATCATAATTTCAAATCCAGCTCGATCTTTTTGAATAGGTCTGAACTTCTCAATGTACCTTTTTAATATTTTCTCAGAGTCGTCCAGCACGATTAAGTTTTCTCTTGCCAAGCGAAGTGCCTGAATGCAGCGTTGAATACAAGCATCGTCAGTGTGTTCATCAGGCATTTCTTTTTCGGCAACAACCAGAACATTTTCGTCAATTACAAATGAAATCATGTTGACTCGAGAGCCTTTTTAGCCCGTCTTTCAATCGCTTTTTCGGTCATCGCCGCCATTTCTTCAAAACGATCACCAAAAAAATCTTTCGGGTAATTGTGAATGTTGCCGTATTCGTCAAGCTGCAACGACTCGAGTTTTGACTCACCTTTCTCGAGCGAACAAAAGTACAGGTTTACGTCAGTTGGTAAAATTACTTCTTCCGCAATTCGTCTTTGCAAACGCCGCAGCAAATGCTCGCTGTGACTCTCGAGAATAATCTGTACGCCACGTTTTTGGTATGCGTCAATAAAAATATCTGCCAGTCCAGATTGCACACTTGGATGCAAATGCAGTTCGGGTTGCTCGAGAAGAATTGTTGAACCTTCGGGAACGTAATAACACAAGACCAGCACGGGTAAAACTTGGGATACGCCAAAGCCAACATCGGTCAGGGAAACCTCTGGGGATTCTGGCGTGCGACGCACCAAAACTCGAAAAATATTTGTGCCTTCGCGGAGTTCCTCGAGTCTGAAACTGTCAATCAAACCAAGGTCTTTAAGTTTTTCGGCAATGTAATTCTCGAGCGGAATATTACCGACTTTATTGCCACCAACTCGAGCGGCGAGAAGTGCAGCGATGGTGTTTTCGCCTTGCTTGCCAACGTTTGATGGTGCTGCACCTTGCCAATAGTAGGAGCGTTTCGGATAATCTCGAAGTGGACCGAGATAAATTAGTTGGTCTAACTTTTTTTCAAGTGACAATTCAAGATCATTCATTTCATCAATATCCACATCATCCGCAGGATTTTCCTCGTAGGGGAATTGATAAAACTTTTGGAAATTTCGCAATTTTTCATCAAATTTAAGACCTAATTGTAGCCAATTGGGACCAATTGGAATTTTCATAGACGAAGTTCCATAGTGATAGGAAAGAGAGTTAAGTTTGATTTTATTTTGAATTTGAGAGATTATACTGGCGAATTTTATCTCATTAATCCCAGATAATTCGAACGAATTATAGGTAAATCCTAGTGACATTTTATTTTGCGTATTGTGCTGAAAAATAACATCTTGAAACCCACCCAAATCCACCAGGGTTTTGTCGTTCCCAAACTCGAGAATCTGTTTTTGATCGGAATTCTCAGCACTTTGTTTCATCAATAACAACGCTTGCAACAAACTGCTTTTCCCACTGCTGTTCGTGCCAAAAAACCCTGTAATCGGTGCAAGTGGTGCGTTCACCTCGCGCCAGGATTTAAAATTTCCGAGTTGCAACGCCTTCAACATTCTGGCATTCTACCGCTTCTCGAGATTTCAAATAAAAGAACGCTCGACACAGCTTTTGCACTGATTAGCGCCCATGCTAGAATCATGCCACGAGGTATGCCATGAATAAAGCCACGAATACCAAACAAAACTTCCATCTACCATTGTCACCCGAACTGTACAGCCAACTGCGAGAACATGCCGAAACTCGAGGTCAACCAGCCACTGAATTGGCTCGAGAAGCGCTTGTGGCATATTTGCGTCAATTAAAACTTCAAAAAATCCAAGAAGAACTCGAGGAATACATCAATGCCGTCGCAGGGACTCGAGACGATTTTGACCCTGATGTTGCAGCCGCAGGGGCGGATGTGATTTGTGCCACACCATCTGGTTTTGAAGAAACCTTAGCTAAAACCGCTCGAGGTCGTCGTGAACAGAGGTGATGTTTACATGGCAGAATTTGCGCCACGTTCTGGTTCTGAACAAAGCGGAATTCGTCCAGCGTTGCTCATCAGCGCCGATGCCTTTAACCAACTTGAACACTGGCAATCGTTAATTGTTATTCCATTTTCGACATCAAATACTCAAGCAAGGCGTGGACCTTCGGCTGTTCTTATTCCTCGAGAACCCAGTGGTTTGCGTTTTGAAAGCGTAGCATTATGTCACCAAATCACCACATTAGATCGCAGTAAGTTTGGGAAACGGATTGGACGGATTTCACCAGAACAACTTATCCTTGTTGAAAAAGGACTGTTGATTGCTTTAGGGATGCCTCAAGTCACCATATAGAACCCATTTGACATCTTTCCATTTTTCAACAGCACTACCATCCGTCTACCCTCACCCCCAACCCCTCTCTCTTGCCCTTGAAGCAGCACCTTCTTGACCATAAAACGCACCTGCGGGCATGGTCGCTTACGGGCTTGGGCGCTCCCAACATCGGGAGAGGGGAGAAATCGCGTCTGAGCCAAGGTTTTTAACCCTCTCCCGCCTGCGGGAGAGGGTGACGAGCCTAAGCGAGTCGGGTGAGGGTGTGCAAGTGCCTAAGTCAAGCGAAAGTGCGCGGAGATTGGTTTTTGGGTTCATTTTGAAGATACCAAATAGGTTCTATAGAAAAATGACGCCCAAGCCAATCTCGAGCGTCACCAAAATAATTTCCTTACCTAAAACTCTTGATCTGACTGCGTACCGAATCAATACTCCAACCCGTCAAATTGGCGGTGGTTTGCGCTTCAGTCTCGAGCCTGGTTTTTAACTCTTTGCGGTATTGCTCGCCTGCCTGCCCGCAGTTGGTACTGCCTTTGAACGGGTGTTGCATGATGTACCGCGCTTGAAAGTTCTCGGTGTTGGTGGTCTGCTTGAACATCAGGTCTTGCTTGAAGTTTGCCGCGTCGTACCTGACATGTAAGCGCGTAAAGAACACGCTGTCGTTCGGGTTTTCGGCAAGCCAGAATGCTCCGGCGGCACGAAGTTGGGTAATATCTGGTGGTTCGCTGGCGCAAGGATCGCACGAGTTTGGCGTCCAGGCGTACTCGAGAAAGACCGCGTTTTTGCCCTCGCGCTCGTAGGCTTTTTTGAAGGTCGCGCCGTAAAAGTCGCTAAACTTGGGTTGCACAAATTCTGGAATGTTCTTGTCGGTTGGAATCTTGGCGTTCTGGTAATTTGCGGCTTCGACCCGTCCTTTGCGCGTCAGGCTGTAGACGGTCAGGTCTTGCGTGCCGTTCGCGTTAATCATGCCCAGTTGAAGCGGCAGCATAAAACCTTTAGATTTGAACGACATCCGAATCGGGCGCAGTTTGGTAAAGCCGCTCGAGTCCACTTTTTTGAGGTTGACTTTTGCGACAAAGAATTTCATGCCCGCTTTGATGTACGGCGCGAGGGCTTTACTTGCGCCAGTTGGGATTTTATAACCCTCTTGCAGCAGGTACGTCTCGAGTCCGTCGGATTGTGTGGCACTCAAAATCACAATTGAGTATTCGCCGACGCTGTATTTGGCTTCGACGGTCACACCGAGTGATTTATTTTCTGCTCGAGATGATGGTTTCGACAGCATTTGTGGAGCTGATGATGGTTTCACAGCATCTTCTGCAACTCCTGGATTTGGGTTGCAAGGGTCGGCATCAAAATATTCAACCAGACGCGGGGCGCTGTAGGCATCAAGTTTGTCAATGATGGTCGAGTCGTTAATGCCAATCTCGGCGCGTTTTAAGACTTTGGGAACGGGAACGACCAGCGCAAAATCTTTTAGTGCGCCTTGGTAATCCGAAACCATCGTGATGGTCGTGCGTTCGCCGTCGCGGGCGATCATGATTTGCGAGGCTTTGTTGTACAGTTTGGCGTCCACCCGTCCAACGTAAAACCCGCAAAATGCGGTCACGCTGCTGATAATGCCAAGTCCGACGGTCACGATTCCAGCCCATAAAAAACGGTTTCTCGAGTTCATAAATTTCCTTTCAAGAGGACTTGGGGTTGATGGTGCTCTGGTTTTCTTGTTGCCTGTGAAGTCTGAGCGTCAGACCTGAAAATTGTTTTTTGCAAACCTGATTTCAAACTGATACAAAATACGCAGGGATGCTCAAACCAACCCGAGCGCCACCCTCAAGACGGTTCTCGGCGCGTACAGTGCCGCCATGCACTCGAGCGACGGCTTCGACGATTGCCAAGCCCAAACCCGTGCCTGCACCCTGCTTGGCGAACGGCTCAAAGGCTTTGGGCAGTAATTCGGCATTAAAGCCTGGTCCTGTGTCTTCAACCCACAGCCAAGTGCCGTCAGCTCGAGCCTCGACCCGAATGTTTTTTGCCCCGCCCGCGTGATGGGTGGCATTGTTGACCAGATTTTCCAAACTCAACTCGAGCAAATCGCGTTCTGCCCAGACCTCGCCCGTGCCTTGGACTGGCACATCAAAGTGCGCCTCTAAAAAACTAGAGAGGTCAATCCGTTCTCGTTTGGGTATGCCTTGCCCTTCGAGTCGTGCCAGTTGCAGCAAACTCGAGAGAATTCGTTCGGTACGGTCTAGTGCACCCAACGCTCCTTGGGTGGCTTCGGTTCTGGTTGGGTGACGCTCGAGCACCTCGAGATAATTTCGGGCGGCGGTCAGCGGGTTGCGCAACTCGTGCGAGGCATTGTAGGCGAACCTTCTGGCGCTGGATTCCTGGGTTTTTAGTCGCTGGAGGGTGTCGTTCATGTCCGCCAGCAAACGGTTGAGCGCGTTGACGGCGGGACGCAGTTCGGGCAGTGGCGGTACGGTAATCATCTCGAGGCTGCTGGCGTTACGGCGTTCAATTTCGGCTGCCAAACTGTACAACGGCGAGAGCGAACGCCGCACGCCAAAAGCACCCAGCAGCAAAGCCAAAATCAACAAGAAGGCGCTGGCAAGTAAAATCCAATTGTTTGGATTGCCAAAGGTTTCAAACTCGAGCTTGCCATTGCGTTGACGCACCAAAACCGCCGAATTTTTTGAGAGTATTTGAAGTTCTGAAAGTTGATCTGTCTTGTCACTTAAAGGTTGCGCACCGATCTCATTGCTCGAGGTTTCAGGTTCAAGCACGGCGGGTGTCGAAGCTGCTGGCGTCGCTGGGGGCTTTGCTTGCACCACTGGAGCGGCTGGAATTTGGGCAGGACGCGGTTTTAGCACTGGCGCGTTTTGTTCCGCTCGAGATGTGGGCGTTGTTGCTGCCGGTTTTGACTGGCTGATTGGCTTGATTGGTGCTACTGATGATGGTGTGGATACTTTGCTGCTCGAGCCAGCCAGCGGGCTTGCATCGCTCAAGTTTGGTTTGGCAAGACTCGTTTGATTCTGGGCTTTTTCGGCACTCGAGCCAGATGTGATTGCATCCGTCGAGGTCGGTGCTGGTGGCGGAGCGCTGTTGTTAAATTCTTGTATTGGAACACCAATTTGCCCCGCTGGATTGTTCGAGTTTTGCGCGACGGTATTGGCTGCATCTGCCTCCCGAGTCACCAACGAATTCAACAACCACACCTGACCCAGGGCAAGCACCGTTAAAGCCGGCAGCAACCACAACAACACTCGAGTCCGTAGGGTCACGATTGTACCGTTTCTTTGCGCTTTAAGGCGTAACCGACACCGCGCACGGTCTGAATCAAGCTCGGTTCGCCAAGTGCCCGCCGCGCTGAAGCAATCAAAACATCCAAAGTATTCGGGTCAACCTCATCGCCCCAAATCAAGTTCATCAGGGTTTCCCTGGGCATCACGCGTTTGGGATGCTCGAGCAGCACGGACAGCAACCTGAACCCTTTGACGGTTAACTCAATCGGCTTGTCGCCCCGCCAGACTTCCATTGTTTCTGGATCAAGCGAGACATCCTCGAACTGACGCCTTCCCGACTCGGTTTTGCTGCGCCGCAACAAGACCTCGATTCGTGCCAGCACCTCAGACAGAGAATACGGTTTCACCACATAATCGTCCGCACCGCCGCGCAAACCCTTCAACTTGTACTCGAGTTCGTCCAAGGCGGTCAGCATCAATACAGGCACACTCGAGCGCAACCGAATTTCGCTCAGCACACTAAAACCGCTCGAGCCTGGCAGCAGCACATCCAAAATCACCAGATTGGGTTGCTGCGCCATGCAGCGCAAACCGCTCGAGGCATCGCCCGCCTCTAGGACGGTGTACCCCTCGAGTTTTAAACCCAGCGCCAGGGATTCGCGCACGCCAACATCATCTTCGACAATTAAAATCGTGGTCACAGTACAACCACTTTAGCGCCTAGACCTGAGATGAGGGTCAGTTTCAACCTGAAATGAGGGTGAAAAGGTTGGAAGAGTAAAGTTAACTTCATTTTGACTTATTCCAAACACAAAAACCAAAGTATATTCTCCAACGCCATTTCGCTTATTGCGCTTATCTACAATTTGAATTATGCTATTCTCGAGGCGTAAACCATGACTGCAACAATTAATAGCCACGATACCCGAACTGCTCAAAAACTCCAACGAGCGCTAAAACGTTACGGCGCAAACAAGCTTCACCTACAACTCGAGCCACGAGGTCAACGCTTTGAAATACCAGCCACTGCGGTCAAACTTCTCGAAACCATCATTAAAGAACTTGCACTTGGGCATCCCATTACCTTAGTTCCAATGCGCGAAGAAATCAGTTCGCAAGAAACTGCCAAATTACTCGGGGTTTCCAGACCACATTTGGTTGGTTTACTCGAACGTGGTGTGATCCCATTTCATAAAGTTGGGGCGCACCGTCGTGTAAAACTAATTGATGCCCTCGAGTATCAAGCCAAACTTGAGGCACTTGCCGAACTGACCCGCGAGGCTCAAGAACTCAACTTGGGTTATTGATGACCGAGCAAACCAAAACGGTCATCCCAGTCGCCTTGCTCGATGCAAACGTACTTTATCCCGCTCCATTGCGTGACACGCTGATGTATTTGGCAGTGACTGTTCCCGTTCCTGTTCGTTGGTCACAACAGATTCAAACCGAATGGACACAGCGTTTGCTTGAAGCTCGTCCTGAACTTGATCCCGACAGGCTCGAGCGCACCGTGCGACGTATGAATCAAGCCGTGCCAGAAGCCTTGGTCACGGGATTTGAGCCATTGATCTCAGAATTGGATTTGCCCGACGAAAATGATCGACACGTTCTCGCTGCCGCGATTCATGCAGGCGCAAGTCTGATTATCACCGCAAACCTGAAGGATTTCCCTCGTGCTCGCCTTCAAAAATACGGTCTTAAAGCGCTTAAACCAGATGATTTCATCATGGATTTGATCAAAGTTGCACCTCAAGCTGTTTTAGAAGCGATTCGTATGCAGCGTGCGAACCTGAAAAACCCTCCTGTCACAGCACCTGAATTTTTAGGCACGCTCGAGCAGCAAGGGTTAAAACGTGTAGTTGAATGGTTGCGTCAGCATAAGCTCTGACATCGTAAAAAATGCTTATTTTGACCAGCACCAGTCGAGATCACAACTCGAGCGGCAATTCCCTCAACCGTTTTTGCGTCAAGGCAAACACCGCGTTCGCCACGGCTGCCCCAATCGGTCCTATCGCGGGTTCTCCCATGCCATAGGGCGTATCCCCAGCCTCGAGAAAGTTCACATCAATGCGTGGCGGGGTTTCTTTTAAGGTCAGTAATGGGTACTGCTTAAAGTTGGCTTGTTCCACCATTCCGTCTTTCACGGTCAGTTTCTCGAGTAGTGTCGAACTTAAGCCCATGACCACGCTGCCTTTGGCTTGCAGTGCGGCATTGGCTGGATTCACGACCAAACCCGCATCAATCGAAATGGTCACGCGGTGCACGACAATGCGACTCTCAAAGATCGAAACTTCAGCAACTTGCGCGACGAACGTTTTGCCCATGCTCGAGAATGCCACACCTCGAGCATGACCTGTTGGGGCGGGAGTGTCCCAGTCCGATTTGATTTTGACATCTTCCAGTAAGCGTTTAAGGCGTGTGCCGTCTTCGGTGTTGGGAACGTGTTTTAACCTGAACTCGAGCGGGTCGGTTTTGGCGGCAAATGCAAGCTCGTCAATAAAACTCTCGAGGGCGAAAGTGTTTGGGAAAATCCCCAGTCCTCGCCAAGTGCCGGTTGGAATTGGCAGTTTGACGCGGTGGCTGCGAACGCGGTAATTCGGAATCTCGTAAGGCGAGAACAAGCCGCTTAGCACGCCAAAATCAAAGCCGATAAGGTTTTTGATGGGTTCGGGAATCGGAATCACCGAGAACAAAATATCGCCGCTCGCCGTGACTTGATCTATCGCGTTGATCCGTCCGTCACTGGTCAGGCTGCCACGAAAACGGGTGTGCGACGGTGGGCGAAAAAACCCGTGTTGAAGGTCTTCTTCCCTCGTCCAACCGACATGCACGGGCTTGCCCACGGCGTTAGACAACCGTACTGCCTCGAGCGCCGCGCTTTGAGCGCCCTTGCGTCCAAAGCTGCCACCCATTTGCATGGGGTACACGACAATCTCGCGTTTTTCACCGCCAACCACGGCTTGCACGCCTTTGATGTCACTGCTGGTGGATTGGGTTGGAACCCAAATCTCAATCTTGCTGGCTTGGACGTGCGCCATCGCGTTCAAAGGCTCGAGGTGCGCGTGGGCGGCGAACGGCGTGCGGTATTCGGCTTGAATTTGAGTGCCCGTCAAAATATTCGCGTCAACATTGCCGCGTTTTTTGATGACCACACCCATCCCATCTCGAGCGGTCACAAGTTGCTCAATCTCGGTTTGTCCCATGCTCGTGCCGCCGTCCCATTCGAGCGTTAAGAATTTCAGGGCGTCTCGAGCGCGGGTGCGGGTGTCCGCGACCACGCCCGCGAAGTTGGCTTTGAGGTCGATCACGACTTGTTTCACGCCCGGTTGATCGCTCGCCTCTCCAGCGCTGGCATTTTTCAGGGTCGCGCCGTAGCGTGGCGCTCGGGCGACGGCGCCGTACAACATCCCTGGAACTCGAGCGTCATAACCGTAGACGGCTTGTCCCAACAGTTTGGCGCGAACATCCACGCGCGGGGCGTTTAGACCAATGCTGGTGAAGGCTTTGCGGGCTTTGAGTTTGGGGGCGGTTTTTGGAATATCCCACTCGGTTTGTTTGGCGGCGACAATCTGCCCATACGTCAATTTTTTGCCCATGTCTTGCCGTGCAAAACACTCGCCGCCCAACGCCACAATTTCATTCACGCCAACCGAAAGCTGTTTTGCCGCCTCGAGCCGCAGCATTTCGCGCATGGTGGCTGCCGCCTCACGAAGCGGTGTGAACAAATCCTGCACCGATGTACTGCCGCCCGTGAACATGACTTGCGGATCAAAACCTTTTCTCGAATCGGCTTGACGCACCGTCAGTTGCTTGACATCGACCTCGAGTTCCTCGGCGGCGATTTGCGCCAGCGCACTGTGAATGCCTTGTCCCATCTCGAATTTGGGCGCGTAAAAAACCATGCTGTTGTCGGGTTTGAGTTCAAACCAGAGGTTCGGCAGTGGCATTTTGCCAACCCGAGAAGCCCCAGATTTTTCGATGGCATCAACCAACGCAGGACGACCCTCGTTGACGCCGAAATAGCCACCAACAGCCAGCACACCCAGGCTACCTGTGCCAATCAAAAATCGGCGGCGCGTCATCTTCCAACGTTGCTCTGGGGTTAACGGCACTTTCACGCGTTTGGCGCTCATGACCGACCCCCCGCAATTTCGGCGGCTCGAGCCACGTTCTTGCGAATATTGTTGTAACCACCGCAACGGCAGTAATTTTCGTTCATGGCGGTATCAATTTCTTCAGTGTTGGGTTTTGGATTTTTCTCCAAGAGCGCAACAGCGTTCATGATATGCCCGCTCATGCACCAGCAGCACTGCAACGGATTCTCGAGGAACGCAGCTTGCACAGGGTGAAGCTCGAGTTTATCGCCTTCCCCTTTTGCCAGTCCCTCTAAGGTCGTGATGTTCTTGCCCACGGCGTCGGCGGTGGCAGTTTGGCAGGATCGTTTTGGCACGCCATCAATCAAAACATTGCAAGAGCCGCAGACGCCAACGCCGCAACCGTAGCGCGTTCCTGCCAGCCCGAGCGTGTCCCGCAGCACCCAGACCAGCATTTCATTTGCTTGAAAATCTGGAACATCCCAAGTTTGCTGGTTAACCTCGAGTTTAAGCATGGTTTATCTTAAACGTGCTTAATGGTTGGTTATCAGTTAAAGCACACAATGTTGCTCAAAGGATTACTTGCGTTTCTTGCCTGGTTTGACTTTTTGTGGCAAATCAAAACGAATTACATTTGGCGCGACTTTTTTGTACTGCAAGCTGGCAACCACGGCTTTAGCGCGACGTTCGACTTGCAGCGCACGGCGCACGTTTTGCTGGCGCAATTCGGCAATGGCTTTGAGTTCTTCGGTGGTCAGGACAATTTCGTTTTTGTACTGTAAAACGCGCTTGCCGATTTTGTCTGACAACTCTTTTAACTTGTCGCGTTCGCCCGCCAGTTTGGCACGCAAACCCTCAATTTCGCCCCTCAGCGCTTCGGCGTCTTTACCGTTGATGGTCACGGTTTTTTCTGTGCTCGAACCAACGATTTTCAGCCCAATTTCTTTTAAACCCAAGCCCTCGGCGCGTAACATCTTGACCATCTCGAGCGCATCAAAGGCGTCTAAGTCATAGACTTTTTTGCCTTCACGGTCAAGCGCGGTCAATAAACCCTCTTTTTCGTAATTGCGCAAGGTGCTGCTCGAGATTCCAGCCAGTTCCGCCAGACGTGTTTGGGTCACGCCAGCGATCAATTCGGTTTTTAAAGTTGAATCCATGCCTGAAGTTTACCCTGTCAGCAAGAAGATTCCAAAAAAAGTGTGGTGATCGCGCTTGAAGTTCGAGTTGACTGAACTCAAACTCGAGAAACCACACGTTGTTCAATGCCATGAAATCATCATGTTCTTCAGCTAATGCGTGGTTAGGATAAAACCATGCAACGTTTGATTCAATTGGTCTTGCTTACTTTAAGCTTTAACGCCTGTTTGCAGACACGAATAATAACTCAAAATCCGTCGGATGGTTACGGCATTTACGAATCGTGCGATCTTCGTGTCACTTCTGAAACGTGTGCCGCTAATTTGCAAAAAATGTCTACTGGTGGTTTTAAGCTGGTCATCAATTACTCTCAGTTTTCCGAGGAGTACAACCAAACTGACATCACCAATTATCTCGACGCTGCCGCTTCGGTTGGTCTTAAAGTGATTTTGGCAATGAAAGAATATTATTGGTGGGATGGCACAGATTTGCGTGCCAGGTTTTCCAAACTTGCTACGACCTGCAACTGCACCGATAACACAGGTTTTATTCGCTATATTGTTCAAAAATTTGGCTCTCATCCAGCCGTGTGGGGCTATTACCTTGGCGACGAAACCGAACCAGCCCAAGCCCAAGCTTGGCTGCCTTACGCACAACTTGTTCATGCAACCGATCCGAATAAACCAAGGTTAATGGTTCATTATGTACAACAGGCGTGTTGCCGACCAGTTCTCAACCTTGACTTGCTGGCTTTTGCGGATGGACTGGATGTGCTGGCACAAGATTATTACCCGATTGGTCGTTCTGACCCGCCGCCGCCAGCTTCTTACGTCGGTGTAATGGCAGAGCAGGTTCAAAGTGCGGCGCAGAAAAGAGGAAAAACGGCTGGTGTGGTGCTACAAAGTTACGCACTCGCACAATACGAACCCGCTTGCGGAACAAAACCTGCCTGCCAGCAATTACCAACCTATGACCAGTTGCTTGCCATGCGAAACGCGGCACTGATTGCGGCGCAACCTCGTTTTATTATTTGGTACAGCTTTTTTGACATCATGCGTTCGGACAACCCAGTTCAACATTGGAACGACTTGGTTCGAGCCATCAAAGCACCGAACCCAAACTGAATTCACTGTAGTGCTGATCCGATTTTCAGGCGCATGGCAAGGTAAGGAAATAGTTCGCAGGTCAATCGTTTTTTGTCACCTAACCAATTAAAATTTTTGGTTATCGGATTTGTGACGCTGGACTTCTTTATCACGCAATTTACCTAATTTGGTAATACGCCCTTCGACCCGTTCACGCCACCGAGTATAAGTTTTTTTACTCTGGACGGAGCGCATCAGGTTTTTAACATCTTTTTCTTTTAAGCCAAACTGCGCTTCAATGGCTTCAAAAGGCGTGCGGTCTTCCCATGCCATCATAATAATTCTGTCGGTATCCTCGAGCGAAAATTCCATTTCAAATACAGTATACGTTCGAGCATTACTATTTCTTGTGATTGCCACACAATGTACCAGGACACCGCAAACTCAAATTCCAATGGGTCAGTAACAAATAATCCAAATTTCGTTGGAAAGGCGCTGCAAGCAGCGCCCCTACAGCACATGATTTTTTGGTAGGGTCGCTGCTTCTTGATTCCAAGATGCACCTGTCGGGCGCAATCGCTTGCTGCGACCTGCCAGGATACGAAAACGTTCAAAAAAGCACAAGATTGGGACTTTGCGGTTGCCCTGCACAATTTACCAAAACACCGCAGAGTCATGCGTTAAGCGACCATAACAAAAACGCTTGATCCAAATTTATGTTCCCAAATCGTACAATCTCGAGATTCGCATCTGCCGTACTATGTCCATATGAATGCTCAAGATATTTTCCTTTTGGATCAGACCGATAAACTTTCCCATGTGTGCGACCAGTTTTTTATGCCCGAAAACCTAATTTACCTCGATGGAAACTCACTCGGAATGCTGCCCAAGCACGTTTCAGCTAGACTTGAGCGAGCCGTGACCCTCGAGTGGGGACAGGATCTAATTCGGTCTTGGAATGTAAACGGTTGGATTGACCTGCCCGTGCGGGTTGGTGCTCGCATTGCGAAGTTAATCGGCGCTCGAGATTCTGAGGTAATCGCGGCGGATTCAACCAGCATCAATTTGTTCAAGGTTCTGCTCGCCGCTCTGCGCCTACGCCCAGAGCGCCGCGTGATCGTCTCGGATATTGATAATTTCCCAACCGATTTGTACATGGTGCAGGGTATTAATGATTTGCTCGAGGGGCGTTATGAATTGCGGTTTGTCAAGCGTGATCAGATTGAAGCCAGCATCGATGACGCCGTGGCGGTGGTGATGCTGACCGAAGTGGATTACCGCACAGGTGAAATATACGACATGGCTCGAGTGACTAAACTCACGCAGGATGTTGGTGCATTATCCATCTGGGATTTAGCGCACAGCGCTGGTGCGTTCCCCGTAAATCTCGAGGCGTGCAATGTGGATTTTGCCGTCGGTTGCGGCTACAAATATTTGAACGGTGGTCCTGGTGCTCCCGCATTTTTGTACGTTGCCCAGCGACATCAACTCGAGGCAGCCCCGATTCTGGCAGGTTGGATGGGTCACAGTGCGCCGTTTGATTTCATGCCAGAGTACACACCCAGTAGGGATTTACGGCGTTTAACAGTTGGTACGCCTTCAGTATTGGGCATGATTGCGCTCGAGGCAGCTTTAGAGATTTTTGACGACGTTTCGATGCAAGACATTCGCGCCAAAAGCCTGGCACTAACGGATTTATTTATGGATTTAATGCAGCCCTTGTGTCTCGAGTTTGGTTTTACACTGGTTTCCCCTCGAGATTCAGCAAAACGTGGCTCGCAAGTTTCATATGCACACAAAGAGGGTTACGCGATCATGCAAGCTTTAATTGCTGCCGATGTAATCGGTGATTTTCGCGCTCCAAACATTGTGCGCTTTGGATTTACGCCGTTGTACTTGCGGTTTGCGGATGTACAAGAGGCAGTCCAAAGGCTCGAGGTGATTATGCGAGAAAAACATTGGTGGAAACCAGAATTTCAAGCTCGAGGAAAAGTCACGTAAGTCATTCAAATAAGTCATTGGGCAGATGTGGCTCGAGGAACAACGTAAACTCGAGCCATGAAAGATTATCAAATTTGTGCTGCTCGAGAATCGGATTGGGAGCAGTTCTACCCGTTTTGTCCGCGTGACAAACCGCTTGATTCGCTCGAGAACGCTTTCAAACGCTTTGAGAAAAAACTCGAGTCTGAAAGCACAGTTGTGTTCGTGGCGGAACTCGAGGGACGGATTGTTGGCGTTGCTAGCGACCATGCCCGTCAGCGATCCCGCCCGCCAGGTGCATGTTTGGGATCAAGACAGGTGCATTTTATGGTCAAGACATTGGTCAAAAAGCGCAGCTTTTTTATCAATCAATACGCAAACCACTGTAGTTTTACAGCCACTCCAGCCAGTGGTAAGCCTGTCGTATCGGTGATTTCACCCCTGACCTCGAGCGGTGCGCCCGTAGGTTCGCCAGCCGTGACAGTAATACTTTGAGTTGCACTGTTCACACCACCTTTGCCATCACCGACGGTTAGCTTAACGGTAAATGCCCCTGCGCTCGGGAAGACATGGGCGATACTTACGCCTCCACCCCTTGTATCATCACTACTGACCCCTGCAATTTTAGCTTAATATAAGTCATGCCCTGGATTCCTCCGAAACTCACCAAACAACAACTCGAACAACGCCGATTCGCCGCCATTG
>JAYVRX010000189.1:0-2863 GCA_043775825.1 Deinococcales bacterium | reverse complement strand
CGGAACCAAAAGGGCGAAAGCCGTAGCGAAGGGCGCAGCGCCCGCCAAGAAGAAGTAAGGGTGATCTGAATGTCTCGTCGTCGTCAAGCTGAAATCCGTCCGGTTCAACCCGATCTCGTTTATAGCGATGTTGTGGTTTCCGCCCTCATTAACCGAATTATGGTGGACGGCAAGAAAAACCTTGCCAGCCGCATTTTTTACGGTGCTTGCAAAGTTATTCAAGACAAAAGCGGCAATGAACCGCTTAAAGTCTTCAAGACTGCCTTTGATAACATCAAACCACGTGTCGAAGTTCGTTCGCGCCGCGTTGGTGGTAGCACCTACCAAGTGCCTGTCGATGTCTCTGCGAGGCGTCAACAAAGCGTTGCTCTTCGTTGGTTGGTCAGTGCCGCCAACAGTCGCCCAGAGCGCACCGCAGTCGAGCGCCTCGCCAACGAAATCCTCGACGCGAGTCAGGGTCGTGGCGGTGCAATCAAGAAAAAAGATGACGTAGAACGTATGGCAGAAGCCAACCGTGCCTACGCACATTACCGCTGGTAATAAAGCAATTAGCTATTGGCAATTAGCGATTGGCTTAAGCTCTAGTGGCTCTAGGCTGGTCGCTAAACGCTGAAATTCTCGAGCAAGCCAAAAAGAGGCTCGAGAGGAGGTGCACGCCCATGAATCAAGTTTCTGAAGAACCATCATTTAAGCTGCCCGATTTAGCGCGTTTTCTCTCGAGTTCAAGAATTCAATCAAGTCTCTGAGGTTTTTTATGGCGAAAGTGGATACCAGCAATTATTTGAATCTCACCCGAAATATCGGCATCGCGGCACACATTGACGCGGGCAAAACAACCACCACCGAACGCATCTTGTTTTACACCGGACGCGTCCACAAAATTGGTGAAGTCCACGAAGGTGCAGCCACGATGGACTGGATGGAGCAAGAACGCGAACGCGGCATTACCATTACGGCTGCCGCCACCACCGCCGTTTGGGCAAAAGATGGCATCGACTGGACTGTTAACATTATTGACACGCCAGGTCACGTTGATTTCACGATTGAAGTTGAACGTTCGATGCGCGTGCTCGACGGCGCTGTCGCCGTATTCGATGCAAGCCAGGGCGTAGAACCACAAAGTGAGACCGTTTGGCGTCAAGCCGACAAATACCGTGTACCACGTATTGCGTTTGCCAACAAAATGGACAAGACCGGCGCGGATTTTATGCTGGTGGTCAACGATATCAAAGAACGCCTCGGTGCAAAACCAGCCCCGATTCAAATGCCAATGGGCGCTGAAGATCAATTCATCGGCATCATTGACTTAATTAAACAACAAGCGCACTTTTTCAGCAATGACCTTGGTACTGACATTCGTATCGGAGAAATTCCAGCCGAATACGTCGAAAAAGCCAAAGCTGGACGGCTAGAACTTGTCGAAATTGCTGCCGATGCCTCTGAGAGCGTCATGATGAAGTTTCTCGAGGGTGAAGACGTAGACAATGCCGAACTTGTTGAGGCTTTGCGCGTTGGAACGGTCAACCAAATCATGTTCCCCGTGCTTTGCGGCTCGAGTTTAAAAAACAAAGGCGTGCAATTACTCTTGGATGCCGTTATTGACTTCTTGCCAAGCCCACTCGAGATTCCTGCGATTCGTGGTATCGACGAGGCTGGCGAGGAAGTCGAACGTCCAGCCGATCCAAAAGGTCCACTTGCAGCCCTCGCGTTTAAGATCATGACCGACCCTTACGTTGGTCGTCTAACTTTTGTTCGTATTTACTCGGGAACGCTCCTCAGCGGCAGTTACGTCTTCAACTCGAGCAAAGAGAAAAAAGAGCGCGTTGGTCGCCTTCTTAAAATGCACGCCAATCACCGCGAAGAAGTGCCGTTCTTGCGTGCCGGTGACTTGGGCGCAGTCGTGGGCATCCGCGATGCTGGCACGGGCGACACCCTGATCGGTGACAACGACCCAGTGGTGGTGCTCGAGAGCATCGAAATTCCTGATCCAGTCATTTCTTTGGCAGTCGAACCCAAAACCAAAGCCGATCAGGACAAACTCGGTTTGGGGCTTTCCAAACTCGCCGAAGAAGACCCAACCTTCCGCGTCAAAACCGACCAAGAAACCGGTCAAACCATTATTTCAGGCATGGGTGAGCTTCACCTCGAGATTCTGGTAGACCGTCTGCGCCGCGAGTTCAAAGTTGAAAGCACCGTCGGCGACCCCCAAGTGGCTTACCGCGAAACCATCACCCGCAAGGTTGAGGTCGAAGGCAAATTCGTTCGTCAATCCGGTGGTCGCGGTCAATTCGGTCACGTGAAGATCACCGCCGAACCGATGGAACGCGGAAACGGCTTCACATTCGTCAACGGCGTGGTCGGCGGCGAAGTGCCAAAAGAATTTATTCCAGCCGCCCAAAAAGGCATGGAAGAAAGCCTCGGCAGCGGACCACTGATTGGATTTCCAGTCGTGGACATGAAAGTCACCATGACCGGCGGCAGTTACCACGACGTGGACTCCTCGGAAATGGCATTCAAGATTGCGGGCAGCATGGCGATCAAAGAAGCCATCCAAAAAGGTGCGCCCGCGATTCTCGAGCCGATCATGCGCGTTGAAGTTGTCACCCCAGAAGATTACATGGGTTCGATCATCGGAGACCTGAACGGTCGTCGCGGTCAAATTCAGGGCATGGACGAACGTGGTAATGCCCGTATCGTCAAAGCCCACGTGCCACTTTCGGAAATGTTCGGTTACGCCACCGACATGCGGAGCATGACCCAAGGACGTGCGAGTTACAGCATGTTCTTTGACCATTACTCTGAAGTGCCAAAAAACATCATGACCGAATTGATGAAAAACAAGTAAGGTTAGAGGTTGTGAAGC
>JAYVRX010000188.1:0-9670 GCA_043775825.1 Deinococcales bacterium | reverse complement strand
GGTTTGAGTGCGTTTGAAGCGATTGGGCAGGCGTTATCACCGATGGGGTTACTGCCAGAGGTTTTAAATTCCAGTTAAACCCCGAGTTGAGTAATTACTTTTTATTTTTATTGGATCACAGTTAATGAGGAGTGAATATGATCTTCATTCTTTACATAAATCAATTATGGATTATTTAAAGAATAAGGCTTTACATGACACACAAATCTACGCTAAATTGCAAGCTCTTTGGTCTGAAACTGAAGAAAAAGCACCAATCACACGAAATTCTATGGGTAACGATTTTAATATCTATATCGATAACTTTCTTTCGATTTTTGAGCGATTTCAGTTAGTTTATCTAAATTATAAACTTATTAGCCTTCATTTTAAAAATTTTGACGAGGCTATTTCCGATCAATACTCAAGATTAACAGAAGAAGGGATCGAAATTTACACTTCTCTTAAGTTAAAAAAACTTAAATTAGTTTAATCTAGATTTTAATAGATAATTCAGAATTAATGTATATATATTCGCCTACTAAATCTTCACGGCAAATTGCTCATCCTTTAATCAATTACGACATTTTTCCAATACTTAATGAGTTGACGGACTCACATTTAACCCACCTCGAGATTCGTGTTAAACTTCAGCAGACCCGTGAAACACAGTACAATCCTTTCTTAAGAGGTGATCTTTTGTGAATGTCGTGTTTCTGTCCGCACATTTCCCACCTAATTTTTACCAGTTTTGCGTTGGTTTGCGCCAGGCTGGCGCTAACGTTATAGGTGTGGGTGACGAGCATTTTGACAATTTGCGAAGCGAGTTGCGCTCGAGTTTCCGCGAGTATTACCGCATTGATAACATGGGCAGTTATGACGAGTTGTTGCGGGCGTTCGGGTTTTTAACCTTCAAGCACGGCAAACTCGAGCGTGTGGACAGCTTGAATGAACACTGGCTCGAGACGGAGGCGCAACTTCGCACGGATTTTAACATCACGGGCATCAAGACCGATGGCATTGGGTTCATTAAGCAAAAGTCTGAGATGAAAAAATTGTTCCTCGAGGCAGGGGTGCGGGTGGCTCGAGGGCGGGTGTGTTTAACGCCGGCGGAGACTCGGGCGTTTGCCAAAGAGGTTGGGTACCCGATTGTCGGGAAGCCTGATATTGGGGTTGGCGCGGCAAAAACCTATAAGATCACGGACGATTACGAACTCGAGCATTATTTGAACGACAAATTGCCCGTGCCTTACATTTTGGAAGAATTTATTTCTGGCGAGATCGTGACGTTTGATGGTCTGACCGACCTTGACGGGAAGGTTTTGTTTTCGGCTTCGCATCGTTATTCAAAAGGTGTGATGGAAACCGTCAACGAGGACAGCGATATTTTTTATTACAGCGTGCGCAAAATTCCTGAAAAACTCGAGCGGGCTGGGTTGGCGGCGCTCAAATCGTTCAAGGTCAAAGAACGCTTTTTTCACCTCGAGTTTTTTGATGTCAGCAGCAAAAAAGATTGCTCGGAGATCGTGGCGCTCGAGGCGAACATTCGCCCGCCAGGCGGGTTAACGATTGACATGTTCAATTATGCCAACGATGTGGATATCTACAAACTCTGGGCGGATTTGGTGGTCAATGGCAAGTTTGAGGCGGTTTGCGAACGTCCGTATTTTGTGTTGTACTCAGGGCGCAAAAACCATTTGAATTACGCGCTTTCAAACGCAGATGTCAGTTCAAAATTCTCGAGTTTGATCTGTCATCAGGAACGGATCATGGACGTGTTCGCGCCCGCAATTGGGAATTACGGATTTTTACTGCGGCATTCTGAACTCGAGCCGTTGTTGGCGGCGGCATTTGAGATTCAACGAAAAGCCTAAATCTGCTCGAGCCTTTCAAACCACGAAATGATTGGCTTTCAAATCACTGATGGTCATCTCGAGTTTTTGTTGTTCGTTTTCCAACAGTGGCAGGTGCAAGGTTTCTTCAACGCCGTGTTTGCCCAGAAGTCGCGGCAAAGAGAACGCCACATCGCCTGGTTTGGTCACGGCACTGAGGGTAAAAACATTTCGGGTGTTGTGCAAAATCGCGTCGCTCAGGTCGGCGAGCAATGCGCCAATACCGTAAGAGGTCGCGCCTTTGCCTTCGATCACGCGTTGGTTTGAACGCACGACCTCATCGGTCAGGCTTTGGTAATCAAAGTTGTTCCAACTTAAATTTCTGGTTTTTAAAAACGTCTCGAGCGGCATTCCTGCCACGGTGACACTCGACCAAATCACGACGCCAATGTTGCCCTCTTCGCCGATCACGTAACCGTGAACGTTCCCAAAATTAACCTCGAGCTTGCGGGCGATGGCGGCACGAAGTTGCAAGGTTTGCAGGGCTGTGCCAACGCCGATCACCCGGGTTTTGGTGTCAACTGGGACAAGTTGGGTACTCAGCATGGTCAGGGCATCAACGGGTTGCGACGCGACCAGCAGCACGGCTTGGGGCGCAACGGCGAGCACTTCTGGAATCAGTTTGCGGTACAGTTCAGAATTTTCCTGAAGTAGTAATTTACGATCACGACCATTTTTTTGGCGCGAACCTGGGGTCAAGATGATCAGACTGGCATCCTTTAAATCGCTGGTGTTGCCGCTGCCCACCCGAGTGGCGCCTTTGGTCAGGGCGGCGTCGCGCACGTCTGCGGCTTGCGCCTCGGCTTTGGCTTGGTTGACATCGACCAGGATCACTTCGTCACCGATGCCACGTAACACAAGGGCGTTTGCTGCGGCTGAACCAATTGCACCTGCACCGATAATTCCAATTTTCATAATGTTCTCCCACGGATTACTTTGAGGTGATTTTTTTGAATTCATCTCGAGCATCAAAGCCAGCACCGTACCCTCGTCAACATTGCTCACCGTGTTTACTCGTGTGCCTTGCGTTCACCCTCAAGACCAATTGGATCGGTGTGCGTAACGGGCGCGGCGATGGTGATCAAAATTGCACTTTCCTCGAGCGCCTGAACCGAATGCAAGACCTTGGCGGGCAGCGTGACCAGATCGTGCCGTCCAAGCTCGAGCTGTTCGCCATTGGTGCTGAACGTAATTCTACCATCAAGCACGAGCACACTGATAGCACCAGGTGCTTTGTGTTCGGGCAATTGCCTAGTCGCATTCAGGGCTACCAAAATAAGGTCAAAGCCAGGATCGCGGATCAGTGTGAGCGAATCGCGTCCATGCACACGAATCGGTGTATCGGCACGCAAACGCACGAGTTGCTCCTCGAGATTGCTGCGCTGGAAGCGGATGGGTTGTGGTCGCTCTGTTCGTGCGCTCGTCATGACAGTCTCCTTGAGGTTCTGGGTAGAAGTATTCAAGCTGGAAAGTATGCTCAGACTATCGAGCAGCGTGTTATTTGGCTAATTTTGCTTGTGCGCGTTTGTCTTGTTGGTGCGCCCGTTGTCCAGCCCGTACCAACATGACTGGCGGCTTTGCAAGATGTGTCACGCGTTCTGCCACGCTGCCCAGCAGCACCTTGTCAAAACCTTGTCGTCCGTGCGTGCCCATTACGATCAAATCAACGTTTTCTTCGTGGGCAACCCTGGTGATGACATCTGCCACGCGCTCATTGTGCGCCTCGAGTGTTAAGGGCTTGGCGTGGCTGTAACCCAGGGCTTGCATGGCGTCGTTTAAAATTCCGTTCGAGTCCCTGGCTTGTTCGTGCTGAACTGCTTTTTCGGTGTTGGTAATCCCTTGTTTGGTGTTTGGGTAGAACAAATCTGGAATCACGTGCAAGACCAGCAGCAGCGATCCCATTGGTCGTGCCAGATCGGCGGCGACCTGCAAGGCTTCGTTGGAGAGTTCGCTGCCGTCGGTGGTGACAAGAACACGGTCAAACATGGGTTGTTCCTCCCTCGGGTTTTACGGTTTGGGCGTCGCCATGACGCTTGGCGTGTTCAGCTTCGTCAGGACGCTTGGCGTGTTCAGCTTCACCCAGATGCCAGCGTGGGTCGGTGTCTTTGCGCCTGGCAATCATCACGGGAATGCTCGAGAGTCGGGTGACGCGTTCGGCAACGCTGCCGAGCAAGCTGTAATCAAAACCGGAACGTCCGTGCGTGCCAATCAGCAAGTAATCAAAATCCTCGTTTTCGGCGTAGGCAACAATTTCTTGTGCCACATGTTCGCCCTCGAGCAACTTAGAATCGACGGCAATTTCCCAACCCGTCTCGCCAATTCGCGCCCAGCGCTGCAAGAGTCCTTGGGTTTCGGTTTTTTGATGCACAAAATGCTGCCAAGCCCATTCACTGGCATCGTTGGGTTTAAGCACAACGCTGGTCAGCACCACTCGAGCACCCATACGACGTGCCATCGCAAAGGCAGTACACGCAGCGTTTTCGCTGCAAGGTGTGCCGTCCACCGCCACCAAAATTTTCTTAAGCATCCGAGACCTCCTTTGACTGATCTCAGAATGCTTGGAGTGCATTACCAGGGCATTACCATGTTGTACAACACGACAAAAACTTTAACTTGCCCATAATCTTTGAAACATGCATTGATGGTTATGCTCTGAACACAAAACGACTGGAGATTTTGTAATCTCCAGTCTGTTACCGTATTTTTTACATTTTCACCATGCGTCAGGTTTTTTGATACCAATCTCAAGATTCAAAAGAGGCGCTTGATTATCCGAGATCTCGAGCATGGCAAGCAAACACTCTTTTGAAGTTAGCGCAACTGATGTTGTACTGATGTTGTACTGATGTTGTACTGATTTCGTACCTCTATCCCACCCAACCACTGAGGCGGCGTGCCTCGTCCATCAATTCTTGAATCCGTAAACCATCCTCGAGTGTTGCACCTGCACCAGGTCGCGTTCCAGACTCGAGCGAATCACGCAAGTATTGCGCAATCAAGACCGTGCCAACTTCAAATCCGTTATTGGCGTTTAAACCCTGCGGGATACCGTCGCTGGCTGGTGGTGAAAGATCTTCCAAGTCTTCGCCTATGTGTGCGCCCTCGAGTTTTAAACCGCCCCTGAGCGCCAACGATCCAAGTGACCCATGCACCCAAAGGGTGTCTTCAAAGCCATGCCGTGCGGCGACGTTCATCAGGACTGTTGTCGGTACACCTTCAAAGTCCAGAATCATGGCGGCGTAATCGTCCGAGTCCACCGTTTGCAATGTCCCGCTCGAGTCTGGAAGCGCTTTGATGGTCGTTTGCAAGCTCGCGCCGAGCATTTTGGCTTCACGTCCCAATACAAACCGTAAGCCGTCAAGCACGTGCGAACCAGCCGCGCCGAGCACGCCGCCACCCAATGCCCGATTTGACCACCAGTTATACAATCGGTTCGCGTCGGCACGGCTACCAGACACCAGCCGCACCTCCGCCGCTCGAGGTTCGCCAATAAAACCATCTTGAATCAGGTCACGCATTTTTTGTCGAACGGGTAAGAAGCGCAATTCGTGATCCACCAACGCCCAGCCTTTGGAGGCTCGAGCGGCATTGACCATTTCCTGTGCTTGTTGAACATTGAGCGCCATTGGTTTTTCGCAGAGCACGTTTATGCCAAGCTTCAGAGCGGCAAGTGTCTGCTCGAGGTGCTCCATTGGTGGCGTGGTGATCGAAACCAGATCCGCGCCCTCCATCGCCTCGCGCCAACTTTCGGGAGCGTGAGCAAAACCGTACTCGAGTTGCGAGGCTTGGGCTTTATCAAAGTTGCGTCCCCACAGGGCGTAAAGTTCCCAGCCCGCCGCGCGAAACGCCAGCGCCTGGACTTTGACACCCCAACCGGTTCCTAAAATCGTTAACTTTGGCATGCTTACCTCTTTCTTTAATCTGATAACACCGCGATGACTTCAACTTCGACCCTGACCTCTGGTGCGCCCAAGGCGGCGACGATCAACCCTGTGTGGGGTGGACGGTGATCGCCAAAAGACTCGAGTCTCACTTCAGTCACCGCTTTGGAATCTTCAGGGTGCGTCAAATAGGTGGTGATTTTCACCACGTTCCTGATTTCAGCCCCAGCCGCCTCGAGCACCTTCGCAAGATTGGCGTACACTTGACGCGCCTGCCCAGCGGCATCGTTTGGCGCGACCAGAATGCCGTTTGCGTCTCGAGCCACCTGACCTGCCACGTAAATCGTGTTGCCCGCCCGCACGGCATGGTTGTACGTGGCGGGTTGGTAGATGCCTTCGGGTTGAATCAGTTGAAAGAATTCGTGTTGTTTCGCCATCACAGCAAACCCAATTCCTTCAACGCTTGCGCTCCGCCATCGAGGCTCGAGTGGTTCATACCCGCGTAATTTGGGCTGTAAACAATACCTTTTGCGCCCCCATTGTACGCGGCTTTCACACTGTTGTAGACAATCTCTGGCGTGCAGACCGCCATTTCCGCGCTGGTGCGCGGTGCGTCCACACCGATGCCCATATAAACCGGAACTCGACCTTCAACTGCCGCCACGGTGTCCTTCGCCTGACCGCCAACGTAAGTGTCTGGATTCATGCCCGTCTCGAGCACGCTGTCCCACGGGGCTTCGTTCAAGCCGAGCAATTTGTACATGATCGGTGTGAATTCTTGCGGTGTGAAATCGCGCAGCACGGACTTGTGAAACTCGAGCATCTCTTTTTTGTAAATCCCACCCGATTGATGCTGGTAAGTAATGGGTTTGACCCAATCACAATAGTTTGTCTGCTCGAGCCAAGGGTACTGGGCTTTGCGAAACGGGTTGAAGTGATTGCGATTCCAGACGTTCAGACCGAAACTAAGGTCGGGGTTGCACCATTTGACGATGCCGTACAATTCACGGTCAAGGTCTTTGTTGCGCTCGAGCCAGAAGCGTTCCCAGATCAGGATTTCGGGGTTGGCGAGCAGCACGCGCAAGAATTCGATAAATGAACCGTCTTTGAAAGGTGCGCCCGCTCGAGCCTGTTGAAAATACTGGTAGACCTCGCGGTAGGCAATCAGCACACGTTCGACATCAATGTTGCGATCTAGTGCTTCGCGGCGGGCGGCAGGACTAAAATCAATCGCGGCATTGCCAACAATTAAATTGTCGAGTGGACTGCGGCGTTCGTTGCACCACATGATGCCGTCAATATCGTAATTGCGGGCGTAATCCTCGAGAATCGAATGCAGCCAAGTGCGGTAATGCGGGTTGGAGGTGCTCGGCTCTTGGGCGTAACGTCCAAACTGGTCAATCTCGAGGTACTGGGGCAAGTTTGGTATTTGCACGGTGTTGGCGCTGCCATGATCGGCGTATTTAAAAAGCGGTTCCATGATTTCGGGCATGACTTTCATGCCTCGCGCCTTGGCGGCAGGGATAATCAGATCGAGCACATCCAGACCCTCGAGTCCAGGGTCAGAGTTGCTAAAATTTACAATGCTGGTGTTGGCGTAAAATTCTTTTCGGTGTTTGATGTACGACCCGCCGCGCAAATCGTCGGGCTGTTGAACGCCGTGATCGGGGAAACCCTCGAGCTTGTGCGAGATGCGCCGCCCGACTTTTAGCCCCAACCACGAGATTGTACCGACCAGCAAGACATTAACGCCAAAACGTTCTTGCAGGAGGTCAAGCAGCGGTTCGACCCCCTCGTCGAGAAAACTGAGCGGACTGATTTGAATGCCAACGAATTTCTCGCTCATACAAACCGCCCCCAGAACACCTCGAGCTTGTCGAGCGCCTGATCCATGACCGGGCGTGGACACATCAGGCTTAAACGCACAAAACCTTCCGCCCCACTGCCAAACACCACCCCAGGACCAACCCGTACCGCGTGTTCTTCAATCAAGCTCGAGGAAAACGTCATCGAATCCAGACCACTGGCGCGAATGTCCGCCATCACGTAATAACTGCCATGCGTGCGAACAAATGGCAAGCGCATCGCCTCGAGCCGCCCGAGCAGGTACGCACGACGCTCAGAATAAATTTGCAGCCGCTCGAGCCAGGGTGCTGGCGCTCCAGTCAATGCCGCCAGCGCCCCGAGTTGGGTCGGCAGTGACGTGCTGATCGAGTGCATGTGCCGCGTTTCGGTGGCGACCTGCTTCATCCAGATTGGCACGGCGATATAACCAACCCGCCAGCCTGTCATGCCAAAGGATTTGCTGAAGCCGTTTACGGTGATGGTGCGCTCGAGCATCCCAGGCAGTCGGGCGAACGAGAAATGCTCTGCACCGTCGTAAATATATTTTTCGTAAAGCTCATCGCTGACCACCAAAAAGTTGTGCTTTACGGCAAGTTTGGCAATGCCTTCCATCGTGGATTTGGTCACAACCGCACCTGTTGGGTTGTCAGGGCTGACCACAATCACCATTTTGGTGCGCGGCGTGACTGCCGCCTCGAGCGCCGCCAAATCCCACGACCAACCGCTTTCGGGCGTGACAGGTACGATCACCGCTTTACCGCCGCACAGGGCGACAATGTTACAGTACGCGCTGTAATACGGGTTGGTGACGATCACCTCATCGCCAGGATTCAAGAGCGCCCCGCACAAGACAAAAATTGATTCCTGAGCGCCGTTGGTCACGATAATGTTATCGGCGGTGTACTCGAGCTGATTCTCAGTTCTTAGTTTTTCGGCAATCGCCTCGCGCAACGGGGCGATGCCGTCATATGCCGTGTACTGAATAATCCCGCCGCGCAGACCCTCGCGCATGGCATCCATGACGTACTCGGGCGTGGGCAGGTCGGGCGTGCCAGAACCGAGATTGATCAAACCCTGGGCGCTCTGAATCGCGGCGACCATGCGCGGGTTGATCGGGTTGCCAATTGAATGCTCGAGGTTGGCAACGGCGACGCTCGAGAGCATGGGGGTGAAATCGGTTTTTTGTGTCATACGAACTCCTCAATTAAATCCGAGTTGACCAGCAAAGGAAGTCATCTCGAGCGTTTTTTCCTGTCTGGAACTTTCGGCACACGCCAGCGTCAACGCCATCGTTTTAAGGTGATCGCGTCCCGAGGGGTAGGTGCTGGTTTCGCCGCGAATCACGCGCAAAAAGTCGGCGAACAAACCCCTGGTATCGTCCACAAAGTCCTCTTGCGGCTCGAGCCTTACCTCTTCGGCTTGGGTTGCGCCCGCCTTCCAGAACTCGAGTCCGGCAAAAATATCGCGTTGGAACAACATGCCGTCTGAACCGTCGGTGCGCCATTGGAATTCGTTTTTGCTGTCCGTGCCCATCCAAGTGCCGAAGTATTGCAGTTCAAAACCGTTTTCAAACTCGAGCCAGGCGGCAACAGTCGCGTCGCTGGCGTACATGCTCCAGGGTGGGTTGGTGGTTCGCGCCCATAATTTTTTGACTTCTGAGCCGTAAATAAACCGTGCCAGATCGAGGTGATGAATGCTTTGCTCGAGTAGCATCGGTTGATCCATGCTTAGGGGATATTTGTTTAAGAGCGGACGTTTGCCGTTGCGATACCGCCAGTAGTTAATGCGTCCAAAACCAATCTGCCCGAGTTGTCCGCTTTGAATAATTTCTCGGCTGGCGCGGGTCGTCTCGAGGTAGCGAAAGTTCATGCCGACACCAAGGTGAATGCCCGCTTTTTCGGCAACCTCGACGCAGGCTCGAGCGGTGTCAGCATCGAGCGCCAAAGGTTTTTCGCAGAGCACTGGAATGCCGCGTTCGGCGCAGGCGCTGATTTGCTCGAGGTGAACGCTGGGCGGGGTAGACAGCACGACCAGATCGGGTTGTAGCGCCAACGCTTGGGAAAAATCCAGCAC
>JAYVRX010000187.1:0-37594 GCA_043775825.1 Deinococcales bacterium | reverse complement strand
CTGGGGTTAAGTCGTAACAAGGTAACTGTACCGGAAGGTGCGGTTGGATCACCTCCTTTCTAAGGAGTTCTAAACCCTCCAGTAATGGAGAGGAACTCACACTCGAACATCAGGTTTAACTAAATTTAAATTATTGATGATGGCTGCCACTCGAGAGAGTGGTTTTTTTATTATGGCTCGAAAAACCTGCCGTTAGCCTTTCACGGATACAACCTTGTGGTAGCAATCGCCTTTACCTTCAACATTTCGTATCATAAAGTCTTTGCGCTCAAGCATTGCGCGTAGTCGAAGATTCGGCTTGGCACAATTAGTGGCGTAAACCAGCCATTCAATTTCTTGTAAATGTTTGCGTTTGGCATATTTCCCTGCCAAAGACGCAATGGTTGGTAGAACACCTTCGCCGCCGCCATCAATTTGAGCAAGTTCTATGATTAAACGCAAACCAATGACTTGAAATTGTCCGAGTATGTCGGCAGTCCCAGCCCGAAAAACCAAAGGTTCGCCATTCAATATAAGCATCTCGAGGTGCTCATCAGAAAGTTCCAAAATTTCTTGAGCATCGTAGCCTTCAATTCGCATTTCCACACCCTGTTTCTTTGACACTTAATTTTGACATTCTTGAGCCTTTCTTGAGCGTCAAAACTCGAGCTTCATAACATCCCCAAACTCAAAGTTTTTTCGCCTGAAACTCGAACCCGCAGTGCTTACAAACTCGAGCGCGAGATTTGACTTCCTCGGCGCAATCTGGGCAGGTTTTCACCCCTCGAGCACCTGCGGTCAGGCTCGAGCGTGACCAGATCAGACCGATCACTTGGGCGATCAAAAAGACTATTATCGCAATGGTCAGTTCGTCGCGCCCATTTGGCACAAAAGTCCACCAACTGATGGCGGCAATGCTTAACCCGAACCAAGCGCCGAGTTTCTCGCCAAACAAATACCGCGCCACACCGACACACAATGCCACCCAAACCGCCAACCAGAACCAACTCGAGCCAATCAAAACCCGCAGCGGTTGCGGGATTGGGTTGAGTTTCTCGAGTCCTTGTTGCACGGCTTGGAGCGGGTTCATGCACTTATGTTAACAAATCACTTGTAATAATTTTTCAGCATCTCTTGGTATTCGGGGGGCAATCGTGGGTCGAGCACCGCGTTTTCAACGGCACGTTGATAGGCTGGCGTGCCTGGGGTTAAGGTCAATGGTCGCCTTGGATCACCTGGCAGTTGCATCGCGCCACTTCGCACTTGATTGCCTTGATTTTCGCCTGGCAGGTACTCGAGTTTGCCATTTTTGGCGGCGTTCGAGCCGTTCAAACGATTTCCCAAACCTCCGCCGCGTCCCGCTTGCCCTGGTTGGCTGCGACCTTGGCTTGAATCTGGGGATTGATTTGGGAAGCTGCCAGTGTCGCCGTTTTCGCCGCGATCAAATCGGTCTGCACCATTTTGAGAATTTGCACCGTTTGGCTGTCCGTTCTTTTGAGGGTTCTTGCCGCTCGAGTTTTGGTTTTGCTGCCCTTGCTTGCCCGAGCCATTGGGGTTTGAAGCATTGCCCGAGCCGTTTTGTTGTTGTCCGTTTTGACCTTGCTGCTCATTGTTTTGCTGTCCTGAGCCTGGTTTTTGTCCTGGTTTGCCATTTTGTCCATTTTGAGAGTTCTGTCCGTTTTGACCATTCGCGCCCGATTGATCTTTGCCATTCGGGTCAGTCTTGCTCGAGTTGAGGTCTTCTACACTTTTGGCATTGCTGTCCGTTTTTTGTTGTCCACCACTTGATTTCACCGCGCCGCGCTCGAGGGCTTCGAGGTAATCTCGGCTGACGGCAGCAGGGTCTTCACTGGCATTGCCACCGCCTGGTCTCGATTCTCCGACACCACTTTCGCCAGGTGTTCCGCCTGAGGCTGGCTTACCGTTGGCGGCATTTTGCCCTACTTGCGGCGCAGTCCCAGACGCGGGCGCATTCAAAACTGGCGGTGCGGTCTGTGGGTCGCTCGAGGAATTGTCAAGGGTCTGTTCGACTGGCGTTGGCGCTACTGCCAGTGCAGCATCGTTTGAAATTGAGCTTTGAGCGGGAATCACAAACGCCAGCGATGCCAGCAATAAAATCCCCAGTCCCTCGAGCCAAGGCAAAGAGGGCAGTTGGGCTTTATGCACGACGTATTTTGCACCCTCAAGCAAGCGTTTTGAAAAACCAAACGAATCTTCGGGCGCAACAAGTGCCGTGGTGTAAATCTCACCTTGGGCACGTTCGATCTCGAGCAAAGTTTGGGTTTTTGGATGCGGGGCGGGCAGCAATACTCCGAGCAGACTGGCGAGCAACCAACGTTTATCAGCGCCCAAAACAACAGCAATCAATGCCACCATAGTTAACGTCGCCACCGCTCGAGCTTTCCATTGCCAAACGCGCCGCAAATGCCAAGCCCGGTGCAAGCTCAAGACTTGGTGTGTCCAACCTTTGGGAAGTTCAATTGATCGAATCAGCATCATGCGTCCCTCCAGTATGCCACCAAAAAGATGAGACTCGAGATAACAAGCCAAATTGAGATTGTGGGTTGAACCATGCTAAAAAACGCATTCCAAGCTGTGGGCAAGAGCAAACTTCCCAGCATCAACCCCAAGTAAACCAGCCCCAGTTTAGAATGCAATCTAAAACTTGCCTGGATGCTAAGCGCCAACAGCAACGTTCCGATCAAAGTCAGTGGCATTCCGGCTCGAGCCTCGAGCGCAAACGCCCATAATTCTGGGGCGCTAAGCATGGCTGCCCAGATCAGCATGGCGGGCAGGACAATACGGGTTTTGTAAGGCAAGACCAGCAGGGTCAAGCCCAGCAAGACCAAGGCTCTTAAGGCAGCCACCGATTGGTAAACGACTGGCACGATAACTTCGCCGCGAGGCGACAAAAAAATGGTCAACAGCATTTCGATCAGACAGCCGACCAGCACCATTTGATACGCCACCTCGAGTTGTAACACCTGCGGCAAGGGTTCACGTGGGGGCGGCACGGGTTTGGAAAGTTGCACGTCGTCAAATGGATGGTGGATCATTGGGTATCCTCGGGTAAGGCAATCACAAACTTAGCTTCAATGCCTTTGATCCTTCCTACAACCGAACCCACGGGCAATGCCTCGAAATTAAACTGGCTGGCGTAACCTGTTCCAGAGATTTTTGCGCTCATTCCTGGAGCGATGGGTTCTTGAACCCCAGAACCAACCACCTGAATTTCGCTAAAGTTCTGGTCACCAATATTCTCAATTCTTTGGTTCACAACCCGCAGTGGTACAGCACTGACCACAGGCGGCAACAGGTACGAATGTTTTTGCCAAGCCAAAGATTTGAGGCTGACTCGGTCTGCAAGGTACTCGAATGATTCGCCCGTTAAAGACTTTGCACCCCTCGGCAGGGCAAGCGTTGATGCTTGCAAATCAAGCCTTGAAACCACAACCATTTTTAACCCCCAACCTCGAGCACCAATTAAAACTTGCGTTGTGTTTTGAGAACTTGAGGCTTGTGGTGCAAATGCCCAGAAACCGACCAGCCCAAACACCAACATGGCACTTGCCGCACCAATCACAAAAGAACGATCCGTCCGACGCGCACTGTAAATGCCTAAACCCACCACAAAACCGCCCACCGCCCACCAGCCCAAAAACGTATGCTTTTGAGCTGGTACTCCGACAGCAGGCACAACGGATCGCGCCAGGGCTTCCAAATTGACGGTGGCAGGCAAACGGCTGCTTCCAGGGTCACGCTCGAGCCTACCCAAACCGATTGCGCCATTCAATGTTATCAACATTTGGTTTTCGGGCACAAACACCCGACTTCCCGCCGCCAGCGCCGCCAGTAACGATGCAGGCATCACCAAGTTATTGACCACAACTTCAGGCACACCCAACAACAAAGCTGGGTTGGCAGGCAAATCTTCACCCGTAAGTTCAAACGAATTCCCTCGAGCGCCCGCAATGCCGTCGGTGACACTGATTGCCATTGCGCTATCAAAAGGCTCGAGCGTCACGGTTTTAGAGCCAGCTTCGCCCGTGAGCGTGAGCTTTACGACATGATTTGAAAGCGGAATTTGGAGCGTCTGGATGCGCACCCCAGAACCCTCGGACACCGTTAAAGTCGCTTTTAAGGGTTTGAAACCATCGCGGTAACGCCCGATGAGCGAATCCAACTTCACTTGATACGCACCCGCTCCAGAAACTTCGAGCTGCAATTCTGACCATGCCCCAACAAAAAACCCTCCACCAAAACCGAGCCTCGCTCTCGCGCCAGGCACGCTGACATCCCACCCGAGCGCGGACGCAAAACTCGAGGTGCAAAACGTCAAAACCAAGACGGAAAACCAGCGCAGCATTGCGCAAGATTCTAGGCGCGAAACGGGTTAGACGTGTGTCGAAACGATTACAAAGCCAAGCAGATTACAAAAGTCACCAATCAAATTCGGCTAGAATGGTAGACTCTCCGAGCCTGACGAATCGGGCGTAACTTTGACCCACACTCGAGATTTAATTTGAAAGCAAAAATATGTTTGAAAAAATCAGAAATTTCTCCATTATCGCCCACGTAGACCACGGCAAAAGCACCCTCGCGGACAGGATTCTCGAGTTGACGGGCGCAATGACAGACCGTGACAAACGCGAGCAAACCCTTGACACCTTGGAGCTTGAACGTGAGCGCGGCATTACGATCAAAGCCACGCCAGTTCGTTTGGCGTACAAAGCCGATGACGGTCAAGAATACGCGCTGAATCTGATTGACACGCCAGGGCATGTCGATTTCAATTACGAAGTCTCGAAATCGCTTGCCGCCTGTGAGGGCGTGCTGCTGCTGGTTGATGCCTCGCAAGGCGTCGAGGCGCAAACCATTGTCAACGCCTACCTGGCAATTGACAGTAACCTCGAGATTATTCCAGTCATCAACAAGATCGACCTGCCCGCAGCCGACCCCGAAGGCGCAGCCCGCGAACTCGAGGAAGTGATTGGCATTCCCGCCGACGGCGCGATTTTCGCCAGCGCCAAATCTGGTATTGGCGTCCACGAGATTCTTGAAGCGATTGTCAAACGCATTCCAGCACCAAGTGGCTCGAGCAGCGAGCCGCTGAAAGCCCTGATTTTTGACACCGTTTTCGACGCCTACCAAGGCGTGATTCCGTTCGTGCGGGTGCTCGAGGGCAGCATCAAACGCGGCGATAAAGTCAAAATGTGGAACACGGGCAAAGTCGTCGAAGTTGACAAAGTTGGTGTCTTCAGACCCGCGCTCGAGGTTTCAGAAGTGCTCGAGGCTGGCGAGGTCGGATTTTTCACGGCAGCGATTAAAGACATTCACGACGCCCAAGTGGGCGATACCGTGACCGGTTTTGCCCGTCCCACCGCCGAACCATTCCCAGGTTTTAAACCCGCGCAACCCGTGGTCTTTAGTGGTTTGTACCCCACCGACACCGCCGAATACCCAAAACTCCGCGAGGCGCTCGAGAAACTGCAACTGAATGACGCCGCGTTGACGTTTGAGCCTGAAACCTCCGAGGCGCTGGGCTTTGGTTTTAGATGCGGATTTCTTGGACTGCTTCACGCCGAAGTCGTGCAAGAACGCCTCGAGCGCGAATTTGACATGGATTTGATTGCCACCGCACCAAGCGTGATTTACAAAATCAACCTGACTGACGGCACAACCTATTTTTTGCAAAACCCGTCTGGCTTACCCACGATGGATCGTGTCATTACCATCGAAGAACCGTACATTAAGCTGAGCATTATTTTGCCCGAAGAATACGTTGGCAACACCATGCAGTTGCTGGTCGAAAAACGCGGTGTGATGAAAGACATGCAGTACATCGGCAAACGCGTCGAACTGCATTACGAAGTGCCATTTGGCGAAGTGCTCTACGACTTTCATGACCGTCTCAAAAGCCTTTCCAGGGGTTATGCCAGCATGGATTACGAACAAATTGGCTACCGCGAGGGTGACCTGGTCAAAGTCGGCATTCTGGTCAACGGCGATATTGTAGACGCACTGGCGATCATTTGCCACAAAGACAAAGCCGACCCGCTTGGGCGCAAAATTGTCGAAAAAATGGCTGAAGTGATTCCGCGCCAAATGTTTGCCGTGCCGATTCAAGCCGCAATTGGCGGCAAAATTATTGCCAGGGCAACCGTCAAAGCCTACCGCAAAGATGTGCTTGCTAAGTGTTACGGCGGCGATATCTCGAGAAAGAAAAAATTGTTGAACAAACAGAAAAAAGGCAAAGCCCGTATGAAAAACATTGGGACTGTCGAAGTACCACAAGAGGCGTTCTTGGCGGTTCTCTCGAGCGGCGAATAGGAGTTTGTCATGACCTGGAACGAAATTGTGACCGAACCAAGTTTACAAAACCTACCATTTAAAATTGAAACCAACGAATGGGGTCAAATCGTTATGGGTCCAGCTACCAACAAGCACAGCCGATTTCAAGGTCGGATATTGGTTTTGCTTTCTAAACTGGTAGCTGATGGCGAAGTCATGCCCGAATGTTCAATCGAAACCAGTAAAGGCGTCAAAGTTGCCGACGTGGTCTGGGCAAGCAGCGAATTCTTAGAAACTTTTGGCGATCAAACACCCTACAGCCTTGCACCAGAAATATGTCTTGAAGTTCGATCACCGTCCAATTCGACACTTGAAATCAATACCAAAATTGATCTTTACTTGGCAAAAGGCGCAAAAGAAGTCTGGATTTGTGACGAATACGGCAAACTCGAATTCTTTTCCCACGCTGGGAAGCTCGAGAACAGTGTCCTAATACCGGCAATGCCGAGCGACATTGAATTGACGAATCAAGATTGATCCGAAAATCAAAAACTCAACTTTCGGTGTCCTCCTCGAGTCTGCTCCTACTTAACTGGCAAACACTCCTACAGCCCTAGGGTTCAACACCTTTTCCACCTGCGCCAATCGTTCCTCGAGCGACCCGCTAACCACGGTGTACGGCACGCCACGAACCGTTAAATCGTACAAGATCAAACTTTGCTGTCTCGAGCGCCAAACTGCATCGTCGCGCCAGCCATCTTGAACGAATGGAATATCGTCATTGCAGACAAAAATATGGTCATAACGCATTTGGGCGGCTCGAGCCAAATCCGTGAGTTCTGGAAGTCCAGCACCTTCATAGGCATAACACCAGAACATGGTCGTGATCGCGTTGGTATCCACAAACAAAAACCGATTTGATTCGAGGATTGCCGCATCCTCGAGTTCTAGCTGATGCTTGGCAATGTGCACGTAATCTTCAAGCTCGAGATTACCGTTTTTTCGCATCCAAACTTCACGCCCGTATTCGGCAACAAATGAAGTCTGAAACTCGAGCGCGAGTCGTTCGGTGAGGGTACTTTTTCCCGTACTTTCTGCGCCCATAAACACAATTTTTTGCACAAAATGCCTGTAGATTCTCGGGTCAAGCATGGCACGGCTCGCATGAATATCTTGCCGAACTCGAGTGCCAGAAATTGGGACTTGCAAGCGCTCAAAGTCAACAAGCACATGCTCAACTTGCAAATGCGCTGCGAAACCAGCGCCGTAAGTTTCACTGGTGAACACGACATCAACGACAATGTTTTCTCGCTCGAGAAATGTTTTGACAAACTCGCGCTGCCTAAAGTCATCAGCATCGTTATGGGGAACATTTTCTGGCACAAGAACTCGAGCGTTTGGGTACAATTCTTGAATCAATGAAGCTCGAGTTTTGGAGGGCATTTCTAGGAAATCAGGGTTTGAGTACACCAATACCGTCAAATGCTCGCACTGACTTAAAGCTGTCTCGAGCAACAATTGATGCCCTTTGTGTGGCGGCGCAAACTTACCAACCACCAAACCATTACGAAATGGCTTCGACACGGTTTGTTCCTCGAGTTTCAAGTTGCTTGTCATCGCGTGCCCAGTCCATCCAACCTTTAACCGACAAGGCAGCTAGAACAAATTGCAGTCCAAACTGCGCTCGATAATCTGTTCCCAAATGCCAGAAATGAACTGCATACGCAGCATTCGCCAGAATCCAAACGCCCCAACTCCAAGCCCATTTGCGTGTTGTTCCAAAATTCGCTATCAGAGAAAACAAAACGGCAACGAATGGAACCCAATTCCAAGGATTTTCTTTAAAGTCTGTAACAATAACCGTGTACACAAAAATTGCAATACTTGCCACCCAAGTTACGGCATACCAAATTGGTTCATTAAATTTGATCTCTCCCCTATCGCGCCGATTTTCGAGAAACCACAAGTACAACCCGTGAATTCCAAAAATTAAGTACGAAACTTGCAAACCAGCCAGCATCCAACCTTGACCACCAATGAACAACAAAAAATACGGAACTAGACTGGCATTGCTCCAATGCCAATACATTGAAGACTTTCGGAACAGGTAAATCAAGGAAATAATCACACAAAATGATCCAGTCCAATCAAACACCCAGAATGGAATCAAAAGCCCTAAAATGTTCATAAATTTCCTCCTTGTAACACACCAGCCAAGTCCGTCAGAGACTCGAGAATAACAATTTCAGGACGCGCAAGTTTGGTTTGGGTTTTGACATCCAAAAAACGTTGATACTTTGGGTCAACACCAACGAAAAGCGGTTTGTTCGTCATGCTCCACGCACCCAATTCGTACAAAGTAATCGGGCAAAGAGTTTGGGATGGAAACCAAAACGCAATCGCACTGGCAAGCCGCAAATGCCGAAATTCCCAATCAATTTGCGCCATTGCAAGGCTCGAGTTACTTGCATCAAAATCTGTTCTGCGCGGGTTTAGGATTGTCCAATTCGTGCGCTCGAGTTTTGCGGTTAATTCTGAGTGCCAGTCAGGACAACTCGAGATTCCACCAGCCAGGAAAAGGCTTGGCTCGAGGTTGTGCGGGTCGGTTTCGGCAGGGCATTGAATGTATTTCATGTTGCACCACTTGAAAACTCGAGCGGTAAATTCGTTTTTGAGTCAATTTCCCCGACAAACCCAGCACCATAGTACGAAGCCTCTACTGTAATTTCCCCAAGAATGTTTACGTTCAACTCCTCGAGGTTCTCGGCTGGAATCCAAAGTTCCACATTCTCTCGAGCACCGACAGTTTCTACTTTGAATTGCTTGATGTATTCGTCGTTAACAGTAAATTTAGTGATAAAACCACACGGCGGATTGTTGTATATCGTGTTCCAACCTTCAGCGATTTGTCGTGCATACTCGAAGTTAAGAACAGGGTAAAAAATGGGCTGATCTGGTAAACGCGGTGGAAATTTTTGATAACCACTTTCGGCAATCAAACGCAATTCATGCAAACCAACGGGTCGAAATAAAATCATGGTTTTCCTCAATCTTCGAGCGCAGAATTTCTCGGGTTTCCATCAAAACAATGCCGAGCATGTTTTTTCCCGTGCCTGTGCTGCCACAACCCCAGTAATGGTCGTTGGTGGTGTTCTCGATTAAATCTTCATCGCCAGTCTCGAGCAAAACGCTTTGAATCTCGAGGTTTTGCGTGAATTTTGCCAGCACGGCGGCTCGCATGATGTCGTCTTTGACTGCTTCCCAATCTTCGCGTAAAGGTCGTGCCCTCGAGCGTCCCGCTTTGGCGACCTGCATCGGGCTTGGCATGGCGCGAAGGGCGTTGATGTGATCCCAGTGCGGGTAGAATTTCATGGCTTGAAAGTAGTGTTCACTGGTGCGCCATTCGATATTCTCGAGTTTGAATTTGTGGGCGCTGAAGTTACTGAAGCATCCGTAGGGGACTTCTTTTGTTCCGTAAAAAAGTATTGGCATGTTGGTGCTCCTTAAAGTGCCGATGGTGATTTGAAGGTGTAGAACTCGGCTGGACGGTAATCCACACCACTCTCGAGTGCGCCTGTGGCTTGGAGTTGTTCGCTGGCGAGCATCCGACGGCGGAAAGAATCCTTGTTGACGCCCCTTGCCAGAATTGTTTCGTGAATGTCTTGCAGTTGGCGCAGGGTGAAACGTTCGGGCAGCAGTTGAAAACCGATGGGTGCGTAATCAAGTTTGCCGCGAATGCGTTTAACGGCTGTGCCGAGAATTTCGCCGTGATCGAATGCCAGGTCATGATTTTGTTTCTCGAGTCTGACTTGCACGTTGCCGCCAACTTCCCCAAGCCATGGCACTTCGACGCGTGCAAGCCGAATGGTGTCGGTGTTTTCGAGTGCCTCGAGTCTTTCTGTGTTGACCAGCGCGTAATACGCCACGGAAATCACGCGGGTTCTGGGGTCACGGTCAAGGCTGCCGAACGTGTACAGTTGCTCGAGAAAAACGTTGTCCAAACCCGTTTTGGCTTTTAAAAGTCTGGCGGCGGCAAGGTCTAGGGTTTCATCCATTTGCACAAAGCCGCCAGGCAGCGTGTAACGGTCTTTGAAGGGGTGCTCGGTGCGTTTGATGACCAATACCTCGAGAGATCGTTGGCGCACGGTCAGCATGGCAACGTCCACGCTCAGGCTGGGGTGGGGGAAGATGTTGGGGTTGTAAGTCTCGAGGAATTCTTGTTCGGTTTGTGGTTTGAGGTTTTTCATAGTTATCTGCAAGTAGCATATATGCAAGATGCTTAAAAGTCAATTGATCTTGAAACCAATTTCTTTCAGACGCAAAACGGTAAACTAAATCATGTCTGAAACTATGAAAGCCATCAATGTTTTGCAACTCGGCGGTCCTGAAGTCCTGAGCATCAGCGAAATGCCCATCCCAGAACCTCGAGCGGGTTGGGTTCGTATTAAAGTCCAAAGCGTGGGTTTGAACTTTGCCGATATCTTGAACGTTCGCGGTGAATACCTCACTCGGGCACGCACGCCGTTTGTGCCTGGCATGGAATTTTCTGGCATCGTCGACAAACTTGGTGAGGGTGTTGTACACCTCGAGCTTGGACAATTGGTGGCAGCCCTGGGCGCGGGTGGCTTTGCCGAATATGCGGTAGTGCCCGCCGCCGCAATTTTGCCGATTCCCACGAACCTCAACTCTCGAGAGGCTGCCGCACTGCCCGTCAGTTATTACACGGCATACTTCAGTTTGAAAACCCTTGGACATGCCAAAGACGGCGAAACGGTGCTTGTTGAAGCCGCCGCAGGGGCGCTAGGCACTGCCAGCATCCAACTGGCAAAAGCCATGAACCTGAAAGTGATTGCGATTGCCAGCACACCCGAGAAACTCGAGATTGCCAAAAACCTCGGCACGGATCAGGTGTTCTTGTCGGGCGCGGAGAATTTGCGTGATTTGATTATGGATGCGACAAATAAGCGCGGGGTGGACATTTACCTATCGGTCACAGGCGGTCACGGGTTTGAAGACCGTGCCACAACTTTCATGAACGCTTTGGGGCGCGTGATGGTGATTGGCAATGCCAGCCGCGAACCAGCCAGCCTGAATCCAACGATGCTGATGAAAAAGAACGTCAGTGTGATCGGCGTTTGGCTCACACCGCTGTTGCAAATTCCAGCAATTTTCCTTGAAGCCAGCGCCTTCATGACCCCGCTGCTGGCAAGCGGTACGGTCAAACCGATTGTCGGGCAGGTTTTCAAACTCTCTGACGCAGGCAAAGCCTTCGAGCATGTCTTCTCGAGGGCGAGCACAGGCAAAGTTATAATCGAACCATGAAAATTGATTTAACAGGCAAAACCGCTTTGGTCACTGGCGCGTCTCGAGGAATCGGACGCGCCATCGCGCTTGAACTGGCGAGGTCCAGCGCAAACGTGATCGTATCTGCCCGAAGCACAACCGAACTCGAGCAACTTCAACTCGAGTTGCAAAACTTGGGCGTCAAAGCACTAGCAGTGCCTTGCGACGTGCTCGACGATGCCAGTTTAAAAGATTTGGAATCTCGAGCCACAGAATTTGGTGGCGTGGACATTTTGGTCAACAACGCAGGCATTACCCAAGGCGTGAAATTTGTTGACACCAGCCTCGAGTTGTGGCACAAAATTCAACGCATCAATGTGGACGCCGCCATGAGATTGATGCAATTGACGCTCGAGGGGATGGCGCAAAAAAAGTGGGGACGTGTGATCAACATTGCCAGCATTGCCGCCAAACACGGCTTGCGTTACAGCGCCGCCTACAATGCCAGCAAACACGCGCTGCTGGGATTAACGCGTTCGGTGGCGCTCGATTACGCCAAAACGGGCGTGACGGTGAACGCGGTTTGCCCTGGTTGGGTCAGCACCGAAATGGTCGAAGAGACCGTGCAGAATATTATTCAAAAAACAGGACGATCTCGAGAGGAAGCCGTTGCCAGCCTGGTTAAAGACGTGCCGATGGGTCGGATGGTGACGCCCGAAGAGGTCAGCAGTCTGGTGGTTTTTCTGGCATCCAATCAAGCCGCCGCCATTACGGGGCAGGGTTTAAACATTGACGGCGGAACGGTCATGAGTTAGCGAATAATTTTCAAACTCGAGTTGTTCAGTTGAGCCTGAACCTGATTCTGAGAGCCACGCATTTGATAACGTCTCGAAAACCTTGAGGCTCGAGTTGCCAACGTTTACTCGAACGTCAAAGTGTTCAGTTTAAATGTGCTTGAGGCTTGAAAACATTCCGCAAAAAATATTGAATCGAGATTCAAACTCGAGCCAAACTTGCATTCGGCGCTTGCAAACTTTCGGTGTGAGCCTTACGATACGCGTATTCAAAATCCTATGGCAACGACGCAACACTCTGAACAAAATTTACGCCTGGTCGCCTCGCCGCAAGGTTGGGCAATCTTAGGTTTAATACTGATTTTGTTGTTGTTGCTGCCACAATTTTTTCCAGCTTATGCCTATCCCGTGGCGCTCTTTATGGTTTACAGCTTGGTGGCAATTGGTTTAAACATTTTGGTGGGTTTTACAGGACAAATCTCTTTGGGGCACGCAGGTTTTTTTGCCATTGGGGCGTACACGGCAGCCAAATTTGCGCCAATCATTACATTTCCAGCCGCACTCGTTTTGACTGTTTTGGTCTGCGCCGCAGTCGGTTTTCTGGTTGGCATTCCGGCTTTAAAGCTGCACGGTCCGTATTTGGCAATTGCGACCAGCGGTTTTGGGTTGGCGGTACAACAATTTTTTGCCAACACGCCAAACGAATGGTTCGGTGGGCACAGCGGTTTGATCGTCGAAAAAAGGGCTTTGTTTGGAGAACTTTTTGCTCGAGATCGCGGCTACTATTACATCGTTTTGGTTGTGGCGTTGGCTTTTGTTTTTATGGCTTTTAACCTGGCTCGTTCGCACGTGGGCAGGGCGTTTGTTGCCGTGCGAGATGCAGAACTGGCAGCCCAAACCAGTGGCGTCAATGTCGAACAGGTCAAGACTTTAGCATTTGCCATTTCTGCGGTTTACGCCGGAGTTGGCGGCGCTTTGTTTGCCCCGCTCTTAGGCATTGTTTCACCCGAAAGTTTTGGCTTGCTCTTGAGCGTTCAATTTTTAAGCATGATCGTGATTGGTGGCATCGGCACAATCGCCGGCGGCATTCTGGGCGCTGGTTTGGTCACCGTCCTTCAAGATCAACTCTCGCAAGCCGCCAATTGGTCTGGCTTGTTGTACGGTCTAGTGGTAGTGCTGGTCATGCTTTTTGAAAGCCAGGGCTTGTACGGGCGTTGGCAAAAAATCAGACGCTCTTGGAAAGCCTCATGAGTCTCGAGCAAGCCATTCGATTGTTGATTATTGGCATCGAGGTCGGCAGCATTTACGCCTTGGTTGCTCTTAGCGTGGTGCTGTTGTACCGCACCTCTAAAGTTCTTAATTTTGGTCAAGGCGAATTTTCGCTGTTCGGTTGTTTTCTGGCTTTTACCCTGACCTCGAGGTTCGGTTTTCCGTTGTGGCTGGCGTTTTTGTTGGGTTTGCTCGCCAGTGCCTTGGTGGCTGGCGGTTTTTACGCTTTTTTGATGCGCCGCGCCAAAGCCCAAGACCCGATGGGTTTACTGATTTTGACGCTCGGATTTGGTTTGTTCGCCAACAGCGCCCTGTCGTTGTTATTTGGTGTGGATAACAAACAAATGCCTGGTTTTGTGGATGTGATTGACACTTGGGTGATCGCTGGCTTTACAATTTCTAAAAACTCGGTTTTGATTGCTGCAATGGGTTTTATCATGATGCTGGCTTTGTATTTGTTTGTGCAAAAAAGCAAAATTGGTCTTGCCATGCGTGCCGTTTCACAAAATCCTGAGGTCGCCAAAGCTTTAGGTATTCCGGTCAACACCGTGCTGATCTCGAGTTGGGCGGCGGCAGCCATTTTAGGCAGTGTTGCGGCGTTGTTGTTAACGCCCGCCATCACCCTCAATCCGAACGCCATGCTTGACCCGCTCAACAAGGCTTTTGCCGCCGCCGTGATTGGTGGCATGACCAGTTTACCTGGGGCAGTCTTGGGTGGGTATTTACTTGGAATTATTGAATCTTACGTCGGTAATTTTGTGCCTCAATTTAAGTTGGCGCTGGCTTTTGTACTGGTGATTGTCGTCTTGGTGGTTCGTCCTCATGGTTTGCTCGGCGAGAAGGAAACCCGCCGGGTTTGACCCAAGCAGTAACAAGGAGAAAGTTCATGAAAAAATCGAAACTTGCAATATTAACCCTCTCTTTCATAACCGCAGTGGCTCTGGCACAAGATTCCACTGGGGTCACCAGCACTTCAATTAAAATTGGCACTTGGGGACCAACCAGCGGACCCGCCCAGGTTTGGGGAACAGTCATGCTTGGGATCGAGGCGTATTTTGCCAAGGTCAACCAAACGGGCGGCATTTTTGGACGTCAAATCGAGCTTTTAAAACGCGACGATGGTTACGACCCAGCCCGCACAAAACTGGTCGTCAAAGACTTGATCGAACGCCAAAATGTCTTCGCACTGGTTGGCGGGGTCGGCACGCCGAACGGCTTGGCAATTCTCGAAGATGTTCGTTCAAACGCAATTCCTTGGGTTTCACCTGCCACGGGCAGCACCGCATTCAGTCAAATCAAAGACGGTAAGCCCGCCACACCAACCATTTTTAGCACTTATACCAATTACCAAATCGAAAGCGTGTTGTTGTTGCGTCACGCGGTCAACAGCTTAAAATTGCAACGCATTGGCGTGGTCTACATCAATCAAGGCTTTGGTCTCGAGGGAGCCAAAGGCGTCGAGGACGAAATTGCGGTTTTGAAAGACAAAGCGACTTTGGTTGCCAAAATCCCGCACGAACCATCTGAAACCAGCCTGGCACTGCAAGCTTTAAAACTCAAAGAAAGCGATGCCCAAGCCGTCGTTTTGTACACCGCCGACGCTTACGCGATCAGCTTACTGCGTGAAATGGCAAAAATTGGTTACAAGCCCCAAATCCTTGCCTCGAGCGTCCTGACTGGTACTGCCATGTTCCAAGCTGGTCCTGCAACGGGCTGGAATGGGGCTATCGCCGCCAGTTTCTTGCCATTTCCAACCGCGCTGCTCGCGGAGGGCAAAGGCGATTTGAAAGCTGACATTGCTTTGCTTGCCATGTCAAAACTTTCTCCAGCCGCCACCAAAGCCGATCCATTTCGGATGCTGGCAGGTTGGGCATTTGCCCAACCACTGGTGGAAGGTCTGAAACGCACCGGTCAAAACCTCAACCGTGCGGATTTTGTCAAAGCGATGGAGAGTTTGAACAACTGGCGCGGCAGCCTGTTCGCCAATATTTCGTACAGCCCAACTGACCGCCAAGGCAACAACAGCGTGTTCTTGGTCAAAGCCGTTTACGCACCAAAACCAGGTTTTGTCAAAGTTGGTGGCTGGGTTTCGTTCGACAAAAAACGCTGATCTTAAATCCGTAAAACCGAGGCACTCTTGGAAACAGGCGTGCCTCGGTTTTTAAGAGAACATGAACATAAAACCTTCAAAATTTAACCCAAAGGCTCGAGCATGACCACCCAGAACAAGACTGGCTTGGGCAAAAATGTCTTGCTCGAGGTGCAACATTTAAGCCTGCATTTTGGTGGCGTCACGGCGGTCAATGATGTTTCGTTTGTGATTCAAGAAAACGAGACGCTGGCACTGATTGGACCAAACGGCGCGGGCAAAAGCAGTTTGTTCAACTGCGTGACCGCACTGTACAAACCTCAAACTGGCAGTGTCAAATTTAATGCTGCCGCAACCAGCCACGATTTGACCCATTTCAGTCCGCATCAGGTGGCTGGACTCGGCATCGCCAGAACCTTTCAGAACATCGAATTGTTTGGGGGCTTGACGGTGCTCGAGAATATTTTGTTGGGACGGCATTTGCATTTTAAAATCAATTTGTTTCACACGCTGTTTGGCACGCCAACCTGGGCAAAGACCGAAAGTATGCAAATCAAAAAAGCCAACGCCATGATCGAATTGCTCGAGTTGCAACCCTACAAAAATCGTCGGGTCAGGGATTTGCCTTACGGCGTGCAAAAAATTGTCGAGATCGGACGGGCTTTGGTCAGCCAACCCAAATTGCTGTTGATGGACGAACCCGTGGCAGGTTTGACTGCGGACGAAAAAGATGAATTGGTGACGCGTTTACTCGAGTTAAAAAAAGAATTAGGCTTGTCGATATTGCTGGTTGAACACGACATTTGGGTGGTCTCGAGGTTGGCAGAACGGATTGTGGTACTGGAATACGGACGCAAAATTGCTGACGGTAGTCCAGAAGATATCCGCAACGACCCAGCCGTGATAGCCGCCTACCTTGGTGAAGAAGCCGATACCTTAAGGGAAGTGGCAATTTAATGCTCAAACTCGAGAACATCGAATCTGGTTACAACCAACAAACGCTTGTGCTGCGTGGTATTTCCTTAACTGTTCCGACGGGGAAAATTGTGGCATTGCTGGGCGCGAACGGTGCAGGAAAAAGCACCACCTTAAAAACCATTATGGGCTTGCTCGAGAACGAACCACGAACGGGCAGCATTCAATTTTTTGATCAGAACCTCACCCGCTCAAGCACCGAAACCATCGCCCGCAGTGGCATTGCCCTCGTGCCAGAAGGACGCGGCATGTTTAAAGGCTTAACCGTGCTCGAGAATTTAAAACTTGGCGCGTACCACCAAACCAGCAGCGCCCAAAGCACCATACTGGAAGTTTTCAAACGCTTCCCCAGGCTCGAGGAACGCCAAAAACAACTGGCAGGCACACTTTCCGGCGGCGAACAACAAATGGTCGCCATTGGACGCGCCCTGATGAGCCGACCAAAACTCTTTTTGATGGACGAACCCAGCCTGGGGCTTGCACCCAAATTTGTGACCGAGGTGTTTGACGCAATTCAAAAAATCAATGCCGAAGGCGCAAGCGTTTTGCTGATCGAGCAAAACGCTAAAAAAGCCTTAGCGATTGCCGATTACGCCTATGTCCTCGAGCATGGCAAAATTGTGTTAGAAGGAACGGGCGCAGCCTTGCGAGAAAATGATAGTGTCAAAGAATTGTATTTGGGCATGAACCGTCAAGCTTAAAACAAGCTCGAGCAAACTTTTGACTCATCCGAAGCATCTGAACCGCATCAATTTCTAACGAAAAGCGGTTTAAACTGTATGGGATGAAGAAATCTCTGATCCTTACCGCCAGCGTAGTCTTTGGTTTAAGCCAAGCGTTTGCCCAAACAACCCTTAAATTCGACGTACCAGTCAACACCACCTGGACTTACGTGCAAAAAATCTCGACCAAAACCTTGCCGCTCGAGCCTGTACTGGTCGCGGAGGCAGGCAAGAAAGTGCCTAGCAAGCTCGAGCAAAGCCTGAAAAGGGGTTTGGGCACGAGTGTCAGCGCCACCCGCAATGTCATTACTGAAAAAGTAGTCGGCATTAAAGACGGCTCGAGCACCGTGGCTGTCAGCATCGCCAGCACCACGGCAACGGTCAACAACGGTCAGAAACCCAGCAAGCAAACTTCCAAATGGTCGTTTAACCGCGTCTATCAAAGTGACGGCAAGGTCGCCGTGAGTGATTTCGCTTACGATACCAAAGGCTTAAATCAAGACGCCTTAAACGCCCTAAAAAACCAAAGTACCAATGCCAAGAATGCCGAACTGGCACGATTCCAACAACTTTACGGACTGCCCTTGACTGAGGCAGCCCTGGTTGGCTCGGGCAGCGAATACAACCGCAACGTAAACTACGACGCGAAAAAACCTGCTTTAAGTGTCAAGGTGAACTCGAGCCGCACATTTAAAGGACGCGGCAACAAAGAACAATATGTTTTTAAAACCAATGCCACGATAAACGGTTATTCTTACGCCAAAACCGTGCGCAAAAACGATTTTACGTACAACTTTGACCCTGCCAAGTCCAGCAGCGAAGACAGCTACCTGCCCGATGGACGCTTGGAACGCTCGAGCGGCACAACCACCAGCACCAGCACCATCTCGTACTTAACCACTTACGCTGGGGTCAAAGTGACGGTCAAACTCGGATTCAGTTCGACCACCGAAACCATCACCGAATTACAACCTTAAAACTCTCGAGAAGCCATTTCAAAATCGAACCGCCAAAAACACGGTTCGATCTTTTGAACTCGAGCTTTGTTGACAGAACTTATAATTGACCTTAAACTTCAATCTGCTCGAGTTTCTCGGGCGGCTTATCAAGAGCGGTGGAGGGACTGACCCTGAGAAACCGCAGCAACCAGATGACTTACCCAGTCATGTCCAGGTGCTAAATCCAGCCGCGAAGTAATAATCGCGGGAAGATAAGGAAGGGTGCAAACCAAGTCTCTCGAGACTCCCTTCCATGTCGTTTAGGAAAGGGATTTTTTGTGACTTTAAAAGAAAAACTTGGACACCAATTCGTCATTACCGCCGAACTCGACCCGCCGCGCGGCAGCAACCCAAACGCGACACTGCTTGAGGCTAAAGCCGTAAAACATTTGGTCGATGCGGTCAACATTTCCGACAGCCCTCAAGCCAATTTACGCATGACGCCACTGGTTGCCGCGCATTTGGTGCAGACAAACACTGATCTCGAGGTGATTGCCCACTTTACCTGCCGTGACCGCAACGTGCTGGGTTTGCAAGCCGAACTTCTGGGTGCTCATGCGCTGGGCTTAAAAAACGTGCTGGTCTTAAACGGCGATTCGCCCGAACGCGGCGACCACCCGACTGCCAAAGGCGTGTTTGAACTCGACGCGGTGGGACTGGCAAAACTTGTCAAAAACCTGAACACAGGTCATGCCCTAACCGGACGCGAACTCGAGGGCGGTACGGACTTGCACATTGCCGTCGCTGCAAACCCAGGCGCAAATGATCTCGAGCGCGAAAAAAACCGTTTCCTCGAGAAAATCGAATCGGGAGCGCATTTTGCCCAAACGCAACCCGTGTTCGACATGCAAACCGTGGAAAACTTTCAAAATGCGTTCGGTAGTAAAACCCCAATCCCAGTTTTGTACGGCATTCTACCCGTTCGCAATCTCGAGATGGCAGAACGCGTTGGAAAATGGACGCAAATTCCAGATGCGCTGATAGATGATTTGAAAGCCAGGGGACGGATTGCAGGCATCGAATGGGCGCGGCGCAACATTCTCGAGCTTCGAGAATTGGGCGTTTCTGGAGTGCATTTGTACCCGCTCGGACGACCTAAAGTGGTTTCAGAAGTGCTTGGTGTGCCTCGAGCTTGACGGTTTGCAAAGGAGGATTAAACTTTTCTTATGACTGCCTACACTGAAAAACCCGCGAAGCAATTTGTGGAAGGTCCTTACAAGTTCACACTCGAGGAATTCGAGGAGATGAGCGATGCAGGGAAATTTGGGGATACCCACGTTGAGCTTTTGAATGGAGAAATTTTCGTGAAAGGAAAACAAAGCTCAGGACACGCTTATGCCCTTGAGAGTATCACCCAACAATTCAATGTATCGATGCAAGATCGTGCCATAGTTCGCCCACAATTGCCCATCATTTTGCTTTCTCCGCCACCAGACTTTGTCGAACCAGACGTTGCTCTGATAAAAGCTCCACGTCAAAATTACAAAACTCGAGATGCAACATCAGAAGATGCAATCTTGGTGATTAAAGTTTCAGACACAACCCTGGTACGCGATCAAGGCGTAAAACTCGAGGCTTACGCAAGAAATTTGATTCCTGAAGTTTGGATTTTAAACCTGAATAAGAATTTGCTCGAGGTGTACAGAGAACCTTTTGATACCGAATACGCCAGCAAACGCACGTACAAAGCTGGGGAGAAAGTGGCGGTGCTCGAGTTTCCTGATGTGCTGCTCGAGTGGTGGTGTGAAAATGTTTAGTATCTCTCATAGCCATAATAGTAAATTCCCCGAACCTGATCTTTCAACAGAAGTTTGGATAGATGGTATTGCAACACCAATTTCACACTGTTTAAATGCGAATGTAGGAGAAATTGGCTTAGAATTGCTAAATAAACTTGATTTTCACAATTTTGATCAAGTTCTTGTGACAGCAGAAAAACATGCAATAGGCATCATTGATACATCGGATTTAAAGTATCTCTATGAGCATAAAAAGAATTTGAGCATAAAAAGTAAATTTATTAAACAAGTTTATGTTTATGTTAAAACAAGTTTAGAGGATGTTTTAAAGATTTTTGAAAATACCAACTCTGCAATTCTTCTCAACGGAGCAAAAACTGATGTGAATTCCTACGCAACTGGGTTAATCACTCTTTCTGATCTTAACAAAAGTGCTTTTCGAGGCTTGCTTTATCAATTATTTGCAAATTTAGAAGGCAATTTATCAAAAATTATTGATCAAACATATGAAAATCACTGGGATTGGCTACCTTGGCTTTCCGAAAACCATCAGATATCACTAATTGGGAGTTGGGAGATATCAAAAAGAAACAAAGTTGATCTCCGCCCAATAAACGGAGCAAATTTAACTCAGATCCTTACTATTATTGGCAAATCTCAAGAACTTCGCAAAATCATGGGGTTTGAGTCAAGAAATAAATATGATGATTTAACTGGTAGGATTCCAGAAATCCGAAACAAAATAATGCACCCCGTCAGACCTCTTGTCCTAAACTCTGACGACGTTAGTCAACTTCGTAAATGCCTGGAAACGATAAGTGATCTTCAAAAACGTTCAACTCGGATTTTAGACATCGGAAAATAATTTATGACCCATACCAATAATCAAGAATTGCTCTTTAAGTGTCTCAAGTCTCGAATCCTTGTGCTGGACGGCGCGTGGGGTACGATGATTCAATCATACAATCTGCACGAAAAAGACTTCCGTCACTCGAGTTTCCCAACGCCATTTAATCTTTTTGGCAACAATGACCTTCTCAACATCACCCGTCCTGACATTCCGCTCGAGATTGCCCGAAAGTATTTGGCGGCGGGTGCGGACATCATCAGCACGAACACGTTTAGCGCAACACGAATCGCGCAGGCGGATTACGAAATGCAGGATTTCGCGTATAAAATCAATCTCGAGGGTGCAAAACTGGCACGGCAAGCGGCGGATGAATTCACGCTTCTCGAGCCGCACAAACCGCGTTTTGTGGCGGGTTCGATTGGTCCAACGAATCGCACGGCAAGCATCAGCCCGAAGGTGGAGGATGCAGCATTTCGGGCGGTAACGTTTGATGATCTGGTGACGACGTATGAAGAGGAAATAACGGCGTTGCTCGAGGGCGGCGTTGATCTGCTGTTGATTGAAACCGTGTTCGATACTTTGAACGCCAAAGCCGCGCTGTATGCCGCCGAGAACGTTTTTCAAAAACTCGAGCGTACCGAAACACGCCACGGGTTCTCTCGAGTGCCGATCATGCTTTCTGGCACGATCACGGATCAATCTGGGCGGACATTGTCTGGTCAAACTACGGAAGCGTTTTACGTTTCTACGGCTCATGCCAATCTTTTATCAGTGGGTTTGAATTGCGCGTTGGGCGCTGAAATGTTCCGCGAGTATTTACGAACACTCTCGAGCATCGCACCAGAATTTATTTCGTGTCACCCGAACGCGGGTTTGCCGAATGCTTTTGGCGAGTACGACGACACGCCCGAGTACATGGCGCAAGTGCTGGGAGATTTTGCGAGAGAAGGTTTGTTGAACATTGTCGGCGGTTGCTGCGGTTCGACTCCAGCGCACATCAAAGCCATTAGCGATGCGGTGAAGGACATCAAACCTCGAGTTGCGGGGAATCTCGAGAAGATAAAATTACCACATTTTTCTGGACTCGAGCCTCTGGTTATCACGTCTGAAACAAATTTTGTGAACGTGGGCGAACGAGCCAATATTACGGGTTCACCAAAGTTTTCTAAAGCAATTCTGGCAGGAGATTTTGAAGCTGGTATTGCTATTGCGCGGCAGCAGGTCGAGAATGGCGCTCAGGTTGTGGATGTCAACATGGACGAAGGAATGCTCGATTCCGAAGCAGCAATGGTTCATTTTTTGAATCTGGCAGGTTCAGAACCCGAAATTGCCAAAGTGCCGTTCATGATTGACTCGAGCAAATGGAGTGTTCTCGAGGCTGGGCTTAAAGTGGTGCAGGGTAAAGCGATTGTGAATTCGATTTCGCTCAAAGCGGGTGAGGAAGAATTTAAACGTCAAGCTCGAGCGGTGCGGCGTTACGGTGCGGCGGCGGTGGTCATGGCGTTTGATGAAACTGGTCAGGCGGATTCGCTTGCGCGTCGGATTGAAATTTGCTCTCGAGCGTACAAAATTCTGGTTGAAGAACTGGGCTGGAATCCGAGCGATATTATTTTCGACCCGAACGTTTTAACGGTTGCCACGGGCATTGAAGAGCATAACGATTACGCCAGGGATTTTATTGAAAGCACGCGCTGGATTAAACAAAATTTGCCTGGGGCGCTGGTTTCGGGCGGCATCAGCAATGTCTCGTTTTCGTTTCGCGGCAACAATCATGTCCGTGAGGCGATGCACGCGGTTTTCTTGTATCACGCGATCAAAGCTGGTTTGGACATGGGCATCGTCAACGCGGGAATGCTGGCAGTGTACAGCGATATCGAACCCGAGTTGCTCGAGCATGTTGAAGATGTGATTTTGAACAGACGTGAAGATGCCACGGAACGCCTTGTGGCACTGGCAGACCGTTACAAGGGCATCAAGAAAACGCCTGCCGAGGAGGCGGCGTGGCGCTCCTCGAGCGTGACTGAACGCCTCGAGCACGCGCTGGTGCATGGCATCACCGAATTTATTGATGCGGACACTGAAGAGGCTCGAGCTTCGTTTTCACAACCGCTCGAGGTGATCGAGGGTCCGTTGATGAGCGGTATGAACATCGTTGGGGACTTGTTCGGCGCGGGCAAAATGTTCTTGCCGCAGGTGGTCAAATCGGCTCGAGTCATGAAAAAAGCGGTGGCGTACTTAACCCCGTATCTCGAGGCGGCAAAACTGGCGGGTGGAAATTCGCAGTCCCATGCGGGCAGAATTTTGATGGCAACCGTCAAGGGTGACGTTCATGATATTGGCAAGAATATTGTCGGGGTCGTGCTTGGTTGTAACAATTACGAAGTGATTGATCTGGGTGTGATGGTCAGTGCGGAAAGAATTCTCGAGACAGCCATTGAGAAAAACGTGGACATCATCGGGCTTTCGGGATTGATTACGCCAAGTTTGGATGAGATGGTTTTTGTGGCGAAGGAAATGGAAAGACGCGGTATGAAACTGCCATTGTTGATTGGTGGCGCGACGACCAGCAAAGCACACACGGCTGTTAAAGTTGAACCTGGTTACTCGAGTCCAGTGATTCATGTTTTAGATGCGTCGAGGGCGGTGGGTGTGGTTTCTAAATTATTGGGGAACGAAAAAGAAAATTTTGCCAACCAAATTCGGGCAGAATATGTGGCTTTGCGCGAAGCTCGAGCGGAAAGAATCACCCGTCTTTTGACGCTCGAGGCTGCCCGTAAAAACGCGCCGAAGCTCGAGTACACTCCAGTAGTCCCTAAAAAGCTCGGACGCACCGTTTTGAGCGACGTACCGCTCGAGACGCTAACGGATTTTATTGACTGGACTCCGTTCTTTATCGCCTGGGAAATGAAAGGCGCTTATCCGTACATCCTGAATGATGCCGCACTGGGCAAGCAAGCCAGAATTTTATGGGACGACGCGCAAAAGATGCTGCAAAAACTGATGCTCGAGAAAGGTTTTCAAGCACAAGCCATCATTGGTTTGTACGAAGCAAATTCAGTCGGTGATGACATTGAAATCCTCGAGCAAAACACGGTGATCTCGAGATTCCACACGCTGCGCCAACAACGCGCACAACCAGGCGAAAATTATGCTCTGTCTGACTTTATTGCCCCAACGGATTCTGGCATCATGGATTACTGCGGGATGTTCGCCGTCACGATTCACGGCGCACAAGAACTCGCCAAAAAATATGAACTCGAGCTTGACGATTACAACGCCATTCTGGTGAAATCCTTGGCTGACCGACTGGCAGAAGCCCTTGCCGAAAAACTTCATCAAGACGTGCGCCGCGAATACTGGGGTTACTCGAGTGATGAAAATTTAAGCAACAAAGAATTAATCAAAGAAAAATATCTTGGCATTCGCCCCGCGCCAGGTTACCCAGCCCAGCCCGACCACACCGAAAAACCCGAACTTTTCAGACTTTTGAAGGCTCGAGAAATTGGTATGGAACTCACTGAATCCAACGCCATGACCCCAGCCTCGAGCGTCGCTGGAATGTATTTCGCGCATCCCAAAAGCAAATATTTCGCTGTCGGGCGCATTGGCGAAGATCAAGCCAGGGATTACGCTGCCAGAAAAGGCATGAGACTCGAGGAAGTTGAACGCTGGCTCTCCCCTATTTTGGCGTACACCCCAGAAACTCGAGATTCCATTGCGGCGGATTAAAAGTATTTCATTGCAAATCAAGTTAAACCAATGTATGTCAGGGGTGAACACAAGGTTCACCCCTACGAAACCCTAAAGAATAAAACTCGAGCATCAATTTTAGCCCTACAAAAAAGAACTAAAATTCCCCTCTCCCGATGTTGGGAGAAGCGCCCAAGCCCGTAAGCGATTCCGCCCGTTAGGTGCATTTTGGAATCAAGAAGCGATTCCGCCCGTTAGGTGCATTTTGGAATCAAGAAGGTGCTTCTTCAAAAGCAAGACGGGTTGGGGATAAGAGGGAAAATAAGGAGCACCCATGTCAAACATCAAACGCCTCGTCACATCCGAATCCGTCACCGAAGGTCATCCCGACAAACTCGCAGATCGTATTTCCGATTCTGTGCTGGACGCGTTTCTAGAGCAAGACCCGAAATCTAGGGTCGCTTGCGAGACTCTTTGCACGACAGGTTTGGTGCTGGTGGCGGGTGAGATTACCTCGAGAGCCGATTTTGTCGATGTGCAAAAAGTCGTGCGGAATGCCATTACGAGCATTGGGTACACGCAAGCACAGTTTGGTTTTGACGGGCATAACGTGGCGATTTTGAACACCATCAACGGGCAGAGTCCGGAAATTGCCAGTGGCGTGAACGAATCTTGGGAATGGCGCAACGGTGACCGTGATCCGAAGAATTTGCGTGGGGCTGGCGATCAAGGTTTGATGTTCGGTTATGCAACCGATGAAACCCCAGAGTTAATGCCGATGCCGCTCGCGCTGGCACATGCGATTGCGGCACGACTGGCAAAACTGCGCAAAGATGGCACACTGCCGTACTTGCGTCCAGACGGAAAATCTCAGGTGACGCTCGAGTATTTGGGCGATAAACCCGTGCGGCTCGAGACGGTGGTGGTCAGCACCCAGCACAACGAAAAAGTTTCGCAGGAGCAAATCCGTAAAGATGTGATCGAGCATGTGATTAGACCGATCATTCCCGCGCAAATCTCGAGCGAGGATGTCAATTTTTTCATCAACCCGAGCGGCAGTTTTATTTTTGGTGGTCCGAGCGCCGATTCGGGTTTGACGGGGCGCAAAATTATTGTGGACACTTACGGCGGCGCGATTCCGCACGGGGGCGGGGCGTTTTCGGGCAAAGACCCTACCAAAGTGGATCGCAGCGCCGCGTATTATGCGCGTTACATGGCAAAAAACCTGGTCGCGGCAGGGCTGGCAAAACGCGCCATGATCGAGGTGGCTTACGCGATTGGCAAGGCAAATCCGGTTTCGCTCAGGGTGGAAAGCTTTGGCACGGGCAAAATGACCGACGATAAATTGGCGGCTTTACTGCTCGAGCATTTTGACCCGAGACCATTAAATATTATTGAAGAACTGAACCTCGAGCGTCCAATTTACGCGCCGACCACCAGTTACGGACATTTTGGACGGTCTGAATTTCCGTGGGAGAACACTGATAAAGCCAGTTTATTGATTGGTTGATTTACAAGAACAAACTGATGGGGACACGGAATTTCTCAGCAAAGGCTTTTGCCAGTTGCTTGGAGATGCTGCGTTGTCCTCGTAAAATTTTTGAAAGTGCCGATTGGTCTACCAATTCTTTTAAATCGCTGGCTCTCAGTTGATGTTGGGTCATCAAAAACTCGAGCATTTCAGATGGGCTGCTGTCTGGAATCTTGATGTGTGCTTGTTCCCAGTTGGAAATATTGTGTGCCAACAATTGCACCAAACCCAAGTAACGAACGTCATTTGGCGATTCCATACGGTCTGTGATTTCATCTAAAAATGCGACGGCATTGTCATAATCGGCTTCACTCGAGATGGGTTTCAGCAGATCATATCCAATTTCGGCAAAGGATTCCCATTGGTGCAGTACCTTGTTCAACGATTTCATGATTGCGCCTTTCTGGCTTTTTTAGCCCGAGCGTCCAGCTTTTGTTCTTGATTGGCATTCCAATGGTCGTATTCTTCGTGGGTTAAAACGTGACGGATCAAGACCAATTTTGACTCGAAATACACGATTGCAATAATCCTAAATTTATTGCCACCGATGTCAAAAATGACGTAATCCTTAACCAGATCAACACTTCCAAAGAGTTCTTTGAGTTCGGCAAAATTCGTGGCTTCAACTTGTGATAAGAGTTTGAACCAGTTTCTGAGCGGGGTTTGTGCCATTGGGTGTGCTTGCCAAAACTCGAGCAGACGTTTCTTGCTGATGACATTCACAACAAGATTCTAGGACATTTTGTCCAAAGAGTAAAGGATTCTCGAGGATTTCGTTTGGTTCATTCAGAAACTTAAAGCACATGAAAGACAAATCGAACGCCGTACCGTATTGCGCCCCTTTGCCCAAATCTCTTTAGAATCGTATGATCTTGGTCATGCAAATTTATCTCGAGGATGTTGCGAAGTTCACAGATCAGGAAGTGACCGTGCGCGGTTGGTTGACCGACAAAAGTTCTAAGGGCAAGTTGCATTTTTTAAAACTTCGTGATGGCACGGGTTTTATTCAGGCGACAGTCTTCAAAAACGATGTCTCTGAAGAGGATTTCGAGCTTGCCAAGCATTTAACCCAAGAAACAAGTTTGGCAGTTACGGGTACAGTGCGTGCGGATGCTCGAGCGCCAGGTGGTTTTGAATTGGGTGTCAAGTCATTGCGGGTTTTTGCCGCGCCTGTCGAGGAATACCCGATCACGCCCAAAGAGCACGGCGTCGAATTTTTGCTCGATTACCGTCATTTGCATTTGCGGCATCGTAAACCCTGGGCAATCTCGAGAATTCGGGATGAGATTCAACGTTCCGTGCATGACTTTTTTCATGCACGGGGTTTCTTGCGGTTTGATGCACCGTTTTTTATGCCCACAGCCGTTGAGGGTACGACCAATTTGTTCGAGATCAGCTTGTTCGACGAAGAAAAAGCGTATCTTTCGCAATCTGGGCAGTTGTACGCCGAGGCGGGCGCGATGGCTTACGGCAAGGTTTACACCTTCGGTCCAACTTTTCGCGCCGAGAAAAGCAAAACCCGCCGACATTTGCTCGAGTTTTGGATGATCGAACCCGAGGTGGCGTTTAACAATTGGGAAGATAACATGCGTCTGCAAGAAGATTTCGTCGGTTATCTTGTGGGGCGGGCGCTGGAGAATTGCAAAACCGAACTTGAAATGCTCGAGCGTGACATAACGAAACTCGAGCCAACGGCGAGCGGAAATTTTCCAAGAATTTCGTATGATGATGCAATCAAACTGATTGGCGAAAAAATCTCGAGCAATTCGTTACCAGAAGGTGTGGACACGCTCGAGCCTGTGCCTTGGGGCGAGGATTTTGGTGCGCCGCACGAAACCACTGTCGGTTCTCACTTTGACCGTCCGGTAATGATTCATAGCTATCCTGCGGCAATCAAGGCGTTTTACATGCAGCCTCAAGCGCACGATGCGCGGCTTGCCGCCTGCAACGACATGATTGCACCAGAAGGGTACGGCGAGATCATCGGCGGTTCGGAACGCATTCACGATTATGATTTACTCAAATCCAGGATTCTCGAGCATGGTTTACCGCTCGAGGCGTTCGATTGGTATTTGGATTTGCGCAAATACGGTTCTGTGCCGCATTCGGGTTTTGGTTTGGGACTCGAGCGCACAATCGCTTGGATTTGTGGAATTGGGCATTTGCGCGAAGCCATCCCGTTCCCGCGCATGTTGACGCGAATGAAACCTTAAAGTTTGCAGTTTGAGGCTCAAGGTAGTACCCTAATTCTAGTTGATTCAACTAGAATTAGGGGGTTTTGATGCAAAAACTTTGGGCGTTAAATGATGCAAAAACCCAGTTGAGCGAAGTGATCGAACTGGCACAAATCGAACCGCAAGTCGTGACCAAACACGGCAAAAAAACGGCTGTGGTGATGTCCTTCGAGGCATATCAGAATTTATTGCCTCAAGAAAGCGCTTGGGATGCGCTAAGACCACCTGATCCCGTTCTCGAGGATGATGATCCAGACCCGTTCGAGCGCATTCAAGCCATACCTCGAGAGATTAACTTTGATGATTGAGTATTTACTTGACACCAACACGATTAGCGAATTGCAAAAGAAAGCCCCCGATGCAAACGTCACAAATTGGTTTCTTTCACAACCAATCAGTCAATTATACATTTCGAGTTTTACAATAGCCGAAATTGAAATTGGCATTCACCAGCAACGTGACCTCGAGAAAGCTGAGAAATTCCGAACTTGGCTTGAAACCGTAGTCTTGGTGAAATTCACGAATCGCATTGTGTCTTTTGACACCAGTGCTGCTCGAGTTTATGGACGTTGGGCAGGAGAAAACCGTAAAAGTGGTACGCCTTTAACAGTGACTGACACTCAAATTGCCGCGATTGCTTACGTTCGTGGCTTGGTCGTGGCGACACGCAACATTCCCGACTTTAAAGCTTTGCCTGTTCAATTGGTTAATCCTTGGCTTAAGGATCAAGTGTAATTCTCGAGCTTGTTTTGATGACAACAACCTTGCAGGATAAAGCATGAAACGAATTCTGTTGGCAGTTTTGTGTTTGGGCGCGGTAGCATTGGCGGCTCGGGTTTTTCCTGATCCAAGCACGCATCCAAACAGCATTGTGGCGTTAAAAGCTCGAGCTTTTCCAGGAAGCAAAATTACGCTCGAGCGACAACTCAAAAGCGGTGTGAATTACCGTCAGTGGGTGGCAAGTTATCAATCTGATGGTCTGAAAATCTTGGCGCTCTTGACCATTCCGAATGCCAAAGCGCCCAAAGATGGTTTCCCTGTGATCGTGTTTAATCATGGTTACATTCCACCTGAACAGTACCGAACCACCGAAAAATACTTGGCGTACCAGGCTGGTTTTGCCAAGAACGGTTACATTGTTTTTAAACCCGATTATCGTGGTCACGGTTTTTCCGAAGGGAAATCCTCGAGCGCCTACACTTCGGCGGGTTACACCATCGATGTCATGAACGCGATTGCCAGCATCAAATCATTGAAACAAGCCAATCCAGCTCGAGTTGGTTTGTGGGGTCACAGCATGGGTGGGTATTTGACCTTAAGGGCATTGATTTTAGGTTCTGGGGCAAAAGCAGCCGTGATTTGGGGCGGTGTGGTCGCGCCACATTTAGAGGTTTTTAAGTTCTTTAACTCGAGACCCCGTGCTGAAAATGCGCGTTACAAGCGTTACATCCTTGAGCGCAAAAAGTTGTATGACACTTTTGGAAGCCCAACCGAGAATCCTGCGTTTTGGAATGCTTTAAGTGCAAACACGTTTATTACCAAACCAATCGCACCGATTCAGTTGCATCATGGTTTAAGTGATACCGTTGTGCCATCACGATTCTCGAGCATTCTGGCGGCAGAATTAAGAGCTGTGAAAAGTCCTGTCGAGTTGTACACCTATTCGGGCACAGACCATAATTTATCGCAAAGTTTTGGCGTGGCAATGCGGCGCAGCGTGGCATTCTTTGACCGTTACCTCAAAGCACAGCCTTAAAAAACTGAGGCTCGAGAGGTAAAATTCTCGAGCTTCAGCAGTATTTTTATTCAACGGTGACAGATTTTGCCAGATTCCGTGGTTTATCAACATCTTTACCAAGCATCGTTGCCGTAAAGTAAGCCAGCAATTGCAACGCCACCACGTTCACAATTGGGCTAACCATCTCATGCGCTTTAGGCACGAAGATTACATCATCGGCGTGTCTGGCGGCATCGGTGTCACCGTCGCTGACGACTGCAATGACTTGTCCTGACCTAGCGCGTACCTCTTGAATGTTCGAAATGGTTTTCTCGAGCAAAAAACTGTCGGTGGCGATGGCAACTACGGGCAGGTTTTCGTCAATCAGTGCGATTGGTCCGTGTTTCATCTCGCCTGCGGCGTAGGCTTCGGCGTGAATGTATGAAAGCTCTTTGAGTTTGAGTGCGCCCTCAAAGGCGGTGGGCGCATTCACACCGCGCCCCAAAAACAGGTAATCCCTGGCATTCTTGTACTTCTCGGCAATTCGTTTGATGTTTTCAACGCGTTCAGGCTCTAAAGCTTGTTCGACCAGACGCGGTAATTCCCTGGCGGCATGAATCAATTCTGCGCCTTTGGCGCTGTCCAGCGTTCCCCTGGCGCGTCCAAGCCACAAGGCAAGCATCAGCATCGCGCTGACCATGCTGGTATAGACTTTGGTGCTGGCAACCCCAATTTCTGGTCCCGAGTGAATGTAGAGCACATCGTCCACTTCGCGGGTCATGCTCGAGCCTTTGGCGTTAATCACACCCAAGGTTTTTGCGCCGTCTTTTTTGGCTTCGCGCAGGGCTTCCAGGGTGTCAATGGTTTCGCCCGACTGCGAAATTACGATTGCCAGGGTATTTTCGCTGACCAGCGGCTGGCGGTAACGGTATTCGCTGGCAACATCAACTTCGACAGGAATACGTGCGAGTTGTTCGATCAAGTATTCGCCAACCAAACCCGCGTAAAATGCCGTACCGCAGGCGATAATGCTGATGCGTTTAAAGCTTTTGGGATCAAGGTTGATATCCAGGTCAACCTCGCCCGTTTCGTCACGGAGTCGTCCCAAGAGGGTGTTGGTCAATGCCTGCGGTTGCTCAAAAATTTCTTTTAAGGTGTAGGTGTCAAAACCACCTTTTTCGGCGGCTTCGGCATCCCATTCAATGTGGGTGACCGCTCGAGAAACAGTGTTTCCAGCAAGATCGGTGATGCGGTAATCGTTGTCATGAATCACAACCATATCGCCGTCGTGCAAGAAAATGACTTCTCGGGTGTAGGCAAGCAGCGCTGGAACGTCGGACGCCAGAAAGTTCTCGCCAACACCGACGCCCATCACCAGCGGACTGACAGTTCGGGCTGCCACAATCTCGCGGTGGTCGGCGTGGGTGACCACCAACGAATAAGCGCCGCGCACTTGCCCCAATGCGGCGCGTACCGCTTCTGAAAGGTTACCCTTGTATTGCTCTTCGATCAGGTGCGCCAGGACTTCAGAATCGGTTTCGGATTTGAAGCTGTGCCCTTTGGCGATCAGGCTTTCTTTTAACGGCAAGTAATTTTCGATAATGCCGTTGTGAATAATCACAATCTTGCCGTCTTCGGTGGCATGAGGGTGCGCGTTGGCATCGTTCGGACGTCCGTGGGTTGCCCAGCGGGTGTGACCGATGCCGAGCGTTCCGGTTAACGATTGACCTTTTAGGGCGTCAGACAGAATGCCAAGCTTGCCTGCATTTTTTCTGATCTCGAGGTGATTGCCGGTGTTCACGGCAACACCCGCGCTGTCGTAACCGCGATACTCGAGTTTTGAAAGTCCGTTGATCAGCACGTCAACCGCGTTGCGGGGTCCAACATATCCAACAATTCCACACATGAAAACCTCTAACCTGTGTTTCAACAGGTTTCACACGGCAATAACCACAGAAAAGATGCACTAGGGCTGTAAAAAACAGCACCAGTTCGAGTCGGGTTTTGAACGACTTTTGATTTTATTGGCGGTGCGTGTTCCGCCTGTTTCCCTGTGTTTGGGTTGTGACCGTTTTACAACGGGTTTTCCCGCAAACACTTTGTGTTGTTCAGATTTTAAAGGTTTTGATCGCCGTTGTCAGACGATATTTTGACTTTTAAGATTCTGAACTGTTCGGGCGGGTTGGGTAAACCCGAGAGGCATCCGCAGATGATTCGCTTTTCGCCAAGTCTTGGCTTATCTCGTTAAAGACCTCTACCTCGTCTCCCCGGCTCGAGTTCTCCTCGAGTGGGGACTTGCGCTTCCCGAATACGGTGTTGTTCGCTTGACCTCCTGACCCTCGAGCTTAAGCTCGAGTTTCAAAGATCATACAGCATGATGAGTGATGTGTGTAAAGAACGCACGCTTTGTTCGTGCTTAACGGTTTCGATCTGGCAGCAAAAACGCACGAATCGTTCTTGAGCTGCTCCAGATTCCCAAACCGCCGTTGTTGCGTCCTTTGGACAGGGATGTTTGAATCACAGATTGATTGACCCCGTCATAAATCCAATTGGGCAAGCTATCACTGGGGTAAAAGAATTTTCCAGTCGTCGGATTTTGACGGGTTGGAAAACCCAAACTGAGCGCCGCCACCAAACCCAGTCCAAGGATCAAGCCCCCAACCGCACCGAGCGCCAATGAGACCAACTCGCTGCTGGTTTGAAAAGCTGGGATGGTATTGATGTACTTGGCGAGCATGGCAAGCCCAAAGCCAGTCGCTGCCCCCAGAAACAAACCCAACAACGGTTCGACGCCAGCCACGATGTTAATCATGACCCAGGCGAGCAACGCTCCAAGCCCGGCGACCAAGCCTGCCACACCGCGCCGCGCACCGATAACCACAACGCCAGCCAGCAGGGTCATCATGATCAAATCAAACCAAGTCACATCCACAGGTTCAGTATAACAAGGGATTGCCAACGGAAGTGGTTAAAGTCTTAACGTCCACGAACCGGATATCCCGCCCGCTCAAGCAGCGTTTTGGCATCATTGGCTTCGTCGAGGCTGGCAAACCCCAAGCGCACCGCACCGCCCTGTTCGCGCATGACCAGCACTTCAATGTCTTTGATGTTGACCGTATTGTTGCCCAGCAAGGTTGTAATGCGGGCGAACTCGCCTGGTTGATCGGGAATTAAAACCACCACATCGTGCAAGCCTGGCAGCAAGGAACGTCGCACTACAGGCAAACTATCGCGGCTGCGTTTGCCTTCGGTGGCAGCCTCGAGTAAATTTTCTGGCGTCTCGAGCATGTCCTCGAGCAGCCCAAGCTCATTGCGGTAACGCCTTATGGCTTCACGCACGGCGACACGGTTTTCGACCACCATGTCGAGGCTCATGCGTGGATCGCCTGAAGCCACGCGAGTCAAGTCTCGGAAGCCACCAGCGGCAAGAAGTGCCAGACCATCGCGGTCTTCGTGACGGGCAATTAAGCGCGTTAAGGCGAGCGCCGAGAGGTACGGCAAGTGCGACACCGTGGCGACCAATTTGTCGTGCGCCAGAGGCTCGAGCACCACAGGGTTTGCGCCAAGTGCGGCGACCAGTTCTTGAACCCGCTCGAGGATCGAAACTTGCGTTTGTGGTGTTGGTGTTAAAACCCAAATCGCGTTTTGCAACAAACTGGCACTCGAGTGTTGCACCCCAGCGCGTTCAGAACCCGCCATCGGATGACCACCGACAAAACGTTCTTGAATAAAACTTGGAAAGCTCGAGATTGCCTCGAGCAAGGGCGCTTTGACCGAACCGACATCGGTCAGGACGGTTGTGTCTGACAAGTACGGAATCAATTGGCTGAGCAACCCAGGTAGCGCACGGACAGGCACGGCAAGAATGATCAGATCAATACCGTGAACCCACTCACCAGCATCTAAGTGCGCCGCGTCAATCACGCCCAAACCGAGGGCGGTGGTCAGCGTTTCGGGGTCGCTGTCGAGTCCCAGAATCTCTCGTGCCAGAAAACGTTCCCGCAACCCCTTGGCGACACTTCCGCCGATCAAACCGACGCCAGCAATCAACACGCGATCAAAAAAAATGGTGGCACTCATCCTGGCTTAGACGCTAACATGCTCACGCAAACGGCGTAAACTGCTCTTATGAACCTTAGTACCCAATTTAGCGACGCCTTTGCCCGTGGACAATCAGATCGCGCCCAAGCCCACACGGCTATCGGTGCGAAACTCAACACTTTAAAAACCGCACTCGAGACAGCCGATTTAGCGCTAAACGTCGAAACCACCGATTATGACGGCTTGTTTTTTAAGACCAGCTCGAGCGCTGGAAAACCAGGTTGGTGGGCGTACCTGACGACCAACACCACCGCCGACGGTTTGATGTACACCGTGCGGGCAGGTTTTGGGCAGAAGAACAATCCAGAATTGCGTGACGCCCTGCCCGACGAAACCTTTTCAAACCTCAGTACGGCATTGCAGGCTCTCGAGACGGCTTTGGTCAAGGGTGTTTACTATTTGGGTTTGTTAAAACGCTGAGTAGATCAGGCTCGAGGGGAAATTAAAAGTTTTCAAAAGTGAATTTGACAGTACAGACCACATCGCAGCCTGATAAACTTCGGTTATGGATTTAGACACCTGGAAACCGATCAATCAACTGTCCAAAATTCGGGAACGCATCGAAAAATTGGGTACTGGCACAGGTATTTGGACGCCTGCCGCCGACTGGTTTGAATCCGACGATGATCTGATTTTGGTGCTGGACACCCCAGGCATTGACATGAACACGCTCGAGATCGCCCATGATGGCACACGTGTTTCTATTCATGGACAGCGTGAAAACCAAACTTACGGCGTCAGTTTAAAACTCGAGCGTCCAATGGGTACGTTTGAACGCGAACTCGAGATTCCCTTAGCGGTTCAGGCAGACAGTGCGGCGGCGCAATACCGTGCTGGTCAGCTCGAGATTCGGTTTGCCAAGCTTTCTCGAACCATCACCATCGAACCTGGCACACCACACGAATGAAACTTCTGGCGGTCTTATTTTGTCTATTGTTTTGCTCGAGCGTGTTTGCCCAAAACACGGATTTAGCCGTCATGCGCAGCAAGCTCGAGGCGGGCGATTTGAAGACCGTAATTGTGCAACTCGAGCCTTTTGTGAAGCTCAAACCCAACGATCCCGACGGACATTTCTTGCTGGCACGGGCATATTACTTGACGGGTGGGGCGCTCAATCAAGCCCGAGCCGAAGACCAAATTCGTTTGGCAATCAAGTTGGTTTCGTTTCGGGCAGAGTTTGAATGGCAGTACGGTCTGATTTTAGAGGCATTAAGCAAAGTCGATCAAGCGCTTTTGCACTTGCGTAGTTCCGTCATGGGCGATGCTCGAGGGGTATCGAACCAGAGTTTGTACCGTTACGCAATGGATTGGGGCGGTGTGGCTTGGCGCAAAGGTGATTTACGTCAGGCGCTCGAGGCATTTCAGGCGGCAAACCGCATTGATCCCAGTCAACCCTGGGCATTGGTGCATCAAACGGCTTTGCACCTGGCTTTAAACGAAGCCCGCTTGGCAGAACCCTTGATTGTTCGCTGCATCAAACTGCTCGAGGCTAACAAGTACGCCGCAAATCACCCAGTCTGGGCTGAAGCCTATTTCTGGTACGGGCAAACCCTTGAAGCCCTGTCGCGTTTTAACGAAGCCAAAAGTGCCTACTTAAAAGCACTCGAGCACGACCCAAAATTTGGTCGCGCTCGAGAGGCATTTGAGAATTTACGATCCAAGTAATTACGAGTCTGAAGATTTTTCGAGCACACCCGAGTACAAGAACGCGGCGGCAAGAGCGCCAATGATTGGTCCAATCCAGTACAACCAGAAATTCTCGAGGTTTCCGCTGACCAAAGCTGGTCCGATGCTGCGGGCAGGATTCATGGCTGCGCCAGTCAACGGTCCAATCGCCAGAATATCGAGCGCCACGGTTAAACCGATAAACAACGCGCCCATTTTTGGTCCTCTGGCATCAACGGCAGTGCCATGAATCACGAACACCAAGAAAAACGTGGTGATTGCCTCGAGAATGATGCCACCCACCACCGTCATGTTCGGGGCGAGCAAGGGCGTGCCGAGTTTTGCGGCAGCGACCAGATCGGCGGGCATTGCCACCGATAGCAAGAAGGCGGCGAAAATTGCACCCAAGCACTGAGCCACGATGTACATCAGTCCGCGCACTGGGTCAATTCGCCCCGTTGCCATCATCGCTACGGTAACGGCGGGGTTCAGGTGTCCACCCGAAACATGACCGGTTGCCGAACCGAACGCTGCTATGGTTAAACCGTGTGCCAAGGCAATACCGACCAACGTTCCAAGTGCGCCTGCTGCCGTTAAGCCTGGCGAAGCCACAATCGTTCCAGCACCAATAAAAATCAGGGCGAACGTACCAATAAATTCCGCAATCAATGCTGCCATAAAACCTCCCAAAGCTTGCTTTAGTCTAACAGGCTCGAGTGAACCAAATGTCAAACGCTAAAAATACCAGGATTGGGGAACGAAATGACAACAAATCCGAAAACCGTGAACGTATCTCGAGCACAGGAAACGCATTTGATTGCACAGCAAAAACATAAAAGGCTCGAGCATTACACTCGAGCCTTTTTAAATTTTCACGTGTTTAAGGGCAGGATTCTCGTTTATAACCGCTCATGTTTCCACCAGTTAAACCTAAATCTTTCATGATTGAGTTGATCACCAACGAACTTGAGAGCGTGCAATCCAGTGTTCCAGCATATTCGGTGTTCAACGCCAACTTCCCACGCTTCACGTATTGTGCAAGTGGTCCGCACTCACCGAATTGTTGGCATTCTTCGTTTAAAATCCCATCGAATTTCTCGACCATCATTTTGCCCGTTTTGTCTTTTAACAAAACTTTATCCGGACCATTTTTCTGAAATGCTGCCAAACCAACATCATGCGCGGTGTCTGCCACCCAACCATTGAAATCGAGTTGTTGTTGCAAAGTCACTTTGCCGCCCGCATTTTCATCATTTTGCAGGTTGTCAGGCTCAAGTGCATCGAAGCCTTTATCGGCGCACATTTGCCAGCGTGCTTTGAGCAGTAACGCCAATGCTCCTGCGGTTGGTGGGCTTGATAGCGGTTTACCGCTCGCGTCAACCCATTGGTTATTCACGAGTTGCGTTCCTGCGGGTTGAATCGGGCGGAAGACATCTTGCACGTCGAGAAACCATTCATTCCACTGGGTGTCTTTGTAAATCTTTAAGTAAGCTGGATACAAACTCGAGTCTGGGCGTCCATCTTCATAACTGCCGGCGTCAATGTAACAGACCGTGTAAATGCCTTGGGCTTTGAGACTCGAGATTTTGTTGGCGGAAATGTTGAAACCGTCTAAATCCAGTAAGGTTACGCCTGCGGGTACGGTCACGTTGCTGTCGCCGCTCGCA
>JAYVRX010000186.1:0-2911 GCA_043775825.1 Deinococcales bacterium | reverse complement strand
GTTCAGAAACCTTGGCGGTCACGATGTACCGGGAAGGTTTTATCTTGTTTCATCAGGGGTACAGTTCCGCGATTGCCGTGATTATTTCGCTGATCGCCTTGGTGTTTTCGTATTTGTACCTGCGAAGCATTTTTGACCGCGAGAGCCAAGCATGAACCCGAGCATCAACCGTGCAAACACCAAAGCCAGCCGTCAATTGCGCCGCAATTTTGCGTTTTTGATGGGTTTGGTCTTGTGCGTGTTCTGGTTGCTGCCTTTGGGACTTGTGACCATGAACGCCTTTAAAGAAAAACGCGAGTACCTGATGGGCAACACCTGGACGATTCCGCAAGGCATTCATTTATTCGAAAACATGCAAAACGCCTGGAACAAAGGGCTGGGCAGCGGTTTTTTCAACAGTATGCTTTACGGCTTGACCGGTGCGAGCGGCGCGATTTTGCTGGCATCGCTGGCGGCGTATGGTATCGTGCGCTTAAAAATTCCAAAGGGTTTATTTTGGTTTTTGCTGATCTATTCGGGCACAATCTTTCCATTTCAGATGTACCTGATCCCACTTTTTCGGGTGTACCTCTCGAGCAACCTTTACGACACGCGCCTTGGCATGATCGCGTTTTACGTGGCGATTTGCATTCCGTTTTGCACCTTTGTGATGCGCGGCTTTTTCTTGTCGCTGCCTTGGGATTTTCAGGAAGCCGCCCGCATTGACGGCGCGAACGATTGGCAGATTTTTTGGCGCATGATGGTGCCGCTCGCCCGACCTCCGATGTTGGTATTGCTGCTGTTTCAATTCACCTGGATTTGGAACGACTTGTTGTTTGGTCTGATCCTGACCAAATCCTCCGAGGTGCGCCCAATCATGCCCACGCTGTTGGGCATGCAAAGCATTTACGGCGCGAGCGACGGACCGACCATCATCGCAGCGGTCTTGATCGCCAGTTTGCCGATGCTGGCACTGTTCTTGCTGCTTCAACGTTATTTCATTCAAGGGCTTGCGCTTGGCAGCGTCGGTGAATAAGGAGGCTTATGACCCAAGAATTTAATGGCAAGGCAGCCATCGTTTTTGGCGGTGCGATGGGCATCGGTCAGGCGGTGGCGCAATTGTTGCTCGAGCGTGGTGCAAGCGTCACCATTGCCGACCTCAAACCAGAATCAGCCACATGGCTCGAGCCTTCAGATACGGCTCAGGTGGTACACGCCGATGTCAGCCGACTAGGAGACCCCGAAAATGCAATTCGCGCCCATCTCGAGCGTTTTAATCGCTTGGATGTGGTGGTGGATTCGGCAGGCATTCAGCGTTACGGCAACCTCGAGACAACCAGCGAAGATGGTTGGGATGAGGTCATGAATGTGAACCTGAAAGGCGCGTTTCGGGTTGCCAAGGCGAGCATTCCAGCGCTGCGCGAGACAAAAGGCAACATCGTGCTGGTGGCGAGCGTGCAGAGTTTTGCCACCCAGCAAAACGTCACGGCGTACACGGTTTCCAAACATGCCCTGATTGGATTGGTTCGCAGTGCCGCCGTGGATTACGCCCGCGAAGGCATTCGGGTCAACTGTGTCGCCCCGGGTACGGTGGACACGCCGATGCTGCACTGGGCAGCCTCGCTCGACCCCAACCCGCAAGCCGTGATGGCAGCCGTGCAACGCATCCACCCGATTGGACGCATCGCTCAACCGCAAGAGGTTGCCGAGGTGATCTTGTTTCTGGCGAGCGCTCGAGCCTCATTTGTGACCGGAGCGGCTTACGTCGTGGATGGTGGATTGTTACTCCCGCTTGGAGGTGCTCCAGATGCCTAAACTCAATCAAGCTGTGCTCTTAGAAGCCGCAGAACTCAAGCGTCCGTCACGCATCGTTGATGTGCGGGCGACCACCGTGACCGTGCCGCTCGAGGCAACTTTGCGACATTCGCTCGGGGCGCACTGGGGTCGCTTTGTGCGAACCATTGTCGAACTCGAGACCGATGATGGCTTGATCGGTCTGGGCGAGATGGGTGGTGGTGGCGAGAGTGCCGAAGCCACCATTCGCGGCTTAAAACCTTACCTGGTCGGGCATGATCCTTTGCAACTCGAGCAATTGCGCTGGAAGCTCATGAATCCTGTCGGGTCGCTGTACAACAACCGTTTGCAACTTCATGCGGCGCTCGAGTTCGCCTGCATGGATTTGGTGGGGCAACGCCTTGGAATTCGGGCTTGCGATTTGCTCGGCGGTTCGTTGCGCGAAGAAATTCCCTTTGCCAGTTATCTGTTCTACCGCTATCCAAACCCCGAAACGGGTCAGGGCGGTGAGATCACCCCAGACGAAATGGTGGCGCACGCTCGAGATTTAGAGCGCCTGTACGGCTTCAAGACGCACAAACTCAAGGGTGGCGTGTTTGCGCCAGAGCACGACATTGAGGTCTACCGTGCGCTGGCTGCGGCTTTTCCAACAGCCAACTTGCGCCTCGATCCGAACAGCGTCTGGACGGTTGAAGAATCGGTTCGGGTGGGGCAAGCGATTCAAGATTTGCGAAACGATTACTTTGAAGACCCAACCTGGGGTCTCGAGGGGATGCGGCGGGTACGGCATTTTGTCAAGATTCCCACCGCCACCAACACGATTGTCGTCAATTTTGAACAACTCGCCGCCTGCATCCGCACCGAAGCGGTGGACGTGATCTTGCTCGACACGACCTTCTGGGGTGGTCTACGCCAAGCTTACAAAGCCGGTCAAGTGCTTGAGACTTTCCAGTGGGGGGCGGCGGTGCATTCCTCGGGTGAGTTGGGGATTCAACTGGCAACCATGCTGCACCTGGGTGCGGCGCTGCCTAACCTCGGATTTGCGGCGGACGCGCATTATCATCACTTGACCGACGATATCATTGTGGGCGGCAAGCTGACCTGCAAAGATGGCAAATTTAAACTGCCCCAAGCCCCA
>JAYVRX010000185.1:0-38178 GCA_043775825.1 Deinococcales bacterium | reverse complement strand
ACCGACCAAACACCCAACTTGAAGCTCCTTTCCCCATCATTGCGTTCTGCTTCCCGCTCTTATGTTGCTCCTCAACCTGCCATCGTAAATGATAGCCCGCATTGATCTCCTCGCCCGTCAAGCCCAACTCGCTTGCTACCAGAAACAAAACACCTTGGCTTCCATCCTCGTTCTGGAAGACCTGACGAGTCAACAACACATCCCCTTTCACCCCTTCGACTCGAGCCAAGTATGCTTTTCCTGCCTGCAATGCCAGTAGTTCTATCTGAACAAAGCCTTTCTTATCGTGTTTCACACCTTCCGTTAATTCTTTTGATTCCAGAAGTTTAACTTTTCGATTGCACTTCAAAGCAGCAATGAATTCCTTGTGTAAGTCATGCTTAATGATGTTCAGTGTTTCACTACTCGAAAACCACGTGTCTAACAGTACGGTCTTGAATTTAACTTGATGTTTCACAGCGCGTTTCAGGATTTCTTGAGCGATTTCATGCTTGGTTTTTGTTTGTTCTCGTTGCCAATCTCCACGTTTGAAATTCCAACTTGGCATCATGTCTTTGAGTACAACTTCAAAGTCAAGTGGGATTCGGGCTTTACTCGTAATGTAAGCAGCGTCAACAACGTTCGTTCCTTTGATTGTTCGCCCTGTTTTATGGTCGTAATAGAACCCGATAGTGCTGTTCTCTTCGCTGTGTGGTTTCTCAAGTAGGAAGTCATCAAGGGCTATGCTTGCGTTTTCTTCTTCGATTTCTCGGATTGTTGGTTTGATGATCTTCCAGAAATCATGATGGTTTAAGGCTTCAGTGCTTAATTCTCGAGTGATTTTATCATGACTAACTACACCATCTATGATTGCGCTGAGGCGCGTAGCACTGGTTTGTTTTGTGCTTGTCAGTAGGAAGTCTGTGTACAGGTCAATGATGTGTTTGGTCATGGTTGTATTCTCGAGTTTTATGCTTGTTCTGATCGTGGTAGTTGAGGGATTTACTCAAAACTTAAATTCTGAAAAACCTCTGCGTAAGTTCAGTGATTGATTATTTAAAGTTCGTTTTCCAACTCCTAAAAACTTAATATAGCAATTTCAGACATCAAAACCAGCATCGTATCTCGAGATATTTCAAGCCGGATCAAACTTTCCAAAACGTAAATCTCGAGATTCACGAATGGTTTCATTCGAGTTTTTCGTTTTTGTAAGACTTTGATACACTGCGGCAGAGGTGACATGATGACATGGCAAGAAATCGTGAACAACAAAGATTTAGCTAATTTGCCGTTTAAGATTGAAACCAATGAATTCGGGCAGGTGGTCATGAGTCCCACAAAATACATTCACGGTATTTACCAAATACGTTTAGCAAAATTGATAGAGCAATTTTTAACGAACGGTATCACCAGTTCAGAAACGGCAATTGCAACCCGTAAAGGCGTGAAAGTGCCTGATGTTGCCTGGTCGTCTTACACTTTTTTCAATTTGCATCGCGACGAACTCGATTTGTCTGAAGCACCAGAACTTTGCGCGGAAATCATTTCGCCTGGGAACACGGTCAAAGAAATCTCGAGCAAGCGAAAATTGTATTTTGAACGTGGGGCGCTCGAGGTTTGGACTTGTGATTTGAATGGAAATATGTGCTTTTACGATGTGAACGGCGAACTCGAGGTTTCTAAACTTGCGCCTGAATTTCCAAAATCGATTGAAATTATTGTACCTAAAGATTGAATTTTGAAGTAGAATCAAACCAATGAGCGACTTTTATGCAAAACTCGAGATTTTAGGGTGTGACAGTTGCTCGAGTTTTGTCTTGTCCTCCCCTGCGGGGGATATTTTGATTTTGGGCTTGAAGCCTTAACGAACTGCCGTAACCATCTTGGGGCGCATGGTGTGCGCCTTTCTTTTTGAAGGAGAACCCAGAAATGCTCGACATTAAATTTATTCGTGAAAACCCTGAAACCGTCAAAAAAGCGATTCTCGAGAAGGCTTTAAAACTTGACCTGGATGCGTTGCTCGAGTTGGATGCAAGAATTTTGGGTTTGCGTAAAGAGACCGAGGAAGTGCAAGCCGAAGCGAACCGCGTGGCGAAAGAAATGCCCAGAGCTGAGGTAAGCGAACGGGCTGGCATGGTCGTCAAAGGCAAGGAACTCAAAAATAAACTGACCGACCTCGAGCCAACACTCCGCAATCGCGAGACGGAATTGCGGGATTTGATGCTGCAAGTGCCACAAATTCCTTGGCTGGGTGCACCTGTGGGTGCAGATGAAAGCTTTAACCTCGAGATTAAAAAAGTTGGGACGCCCCGAACGTTTGATTTTTTGCCGCTCGACCATGTGGCTTTAATCGAAAAGAACGGTTGGGGCGAACTCGAGCGCATCTCGAGAATTTCGGGCACGCGTTCTTATGCTTTAAAAGGTGATTTGGCGGTCTACGAGCAAGCGCTGCTCCGATTTGCGTTTGACCAGATGATTGAAGCAGGGTTTACCGCCATGACTGTACCGAGTTACGCTCGAGAGGAAGTCTTTACGGCGCACGGGCAGTTTCCTGCTGCCAGGGATCAAGTCTACGAGATGGAGGGTTCGGAATTGTTCTTGTCAGGCACTGCCGAAGTGCTCCTGAACAGTCTTCATGCAGGCGAAATTCTGACCGAAGATGATCTGGCTGCCGCTTACGTTGCGATCAGCCCGTGCTTTCGTGCCGAGGCGGGCGCGGCAGGCAAGGACACCCGAGGTTTGATTCGCGTGCATCAATTCAACAAAGTCGAACAGTACGTCCTGTGCAAAGCCGATCCGCTCGAGTCTGAACGTTGGTTCGCTAAACTGCTGGGCAACGCCGAAAGCCTCTTGCAAGCGCTCGAGCTTCCGTACAGGTTACTCGAGACCAGCACGGGTGACATGGGTACGGGCAAAGTGCGGATGATTGACCTCGAGAGTTGGGTCCCGAGCGAGAACCGTTACCGCGAAACGCATTCTTGCAGTGCGCTTTACGACTGGCAGGCAAGGCGGGCGAATTTGCGCTACCGCGACGCGGACGGTAAGGTGCGTCATGCCTTCACGCTGAACAACACGGCGCTGGCAACGCCAAGAATTCTGGTGATGATGCTCGAGAACCATCAAAACCCTGATGGCACAGTCAACATTCCAATCGCGCTGCAAGCCTACATGAACGGTAAAACCAAACTCGAGGCAACCAAAAAACGCGTTTGAGGTAATCGTTGATGCTCAAAGCTCGGGTGATTTGTTTTATACTTGCCCATGCAAAAAGCGATATACCCTGGAAGTTTTGACCCAATGACTAACGGGCATCTTGATATTGTCACTCGAGCCTCGAAGATTTTTGATCATGTGACGGTGGCGGTGTTGCAAAATCGCTCGAAGCGTGGCACGAATTTGTTCGGGGTCGAGGAACGAATGCAGATCATTCGTGATTCGACAGCGCATTTACCGAATGTCAGCGTGGATTCGTTTCAGGGTTTGACCGCCGAGTACGCGAGAGACTTGCATGTCAAGGTGATTGTGCGCGGTTTGCGAGCCATTTCCGATTACGAGTCCGAGCTTCAAATCGCGCACCTGAATCGTCAACTCAACCGCGACCTCGAAACGGTTTTTATTATGGCGGCAACACGTTGGAGCTATGTCTCGAGCACGATGGCAAAAGAAATTGCGAGTTACGGCGGTGACATTCTGAAACTTGTGCCTGTTGCCAGCGCAAAAGCCTTAAAAGAAAAATTTGCCAAACAAGACTAATCTCGAGATATGCTTGTGCTATCTTTGAGCGTATGGAAACAAGCGAAACTCGAGCTTGGTACGCGGAATTTGAAGCTGCTTCAAAACGTTCTCTCGAGACACGATTAAAGTATGCGTTCATCAAAACCTACAAACCTGTGCTTGATGACGAACCTTACCGTTCATTTGCCAGCACCGCCGAATACCGAGCGTGGTGTGAAGAAAACCTACCGGATTGGTTAGGTTACGGGCGTGTTTGAATACTGTCAAGCAACCGAAGTCAGAGATGCGTTTGCCAAACATGAAGTTGCTTACCTGTTCATCGGAAAAGCAGGGGCTGTATTGCTTGGGTTTCCAGACACAACCCAAGACGTGGATGTGTCTGGAAAAGTCAGAGCAGAATAGATTACGCCTTGTGGCAGCGCTTCTTGAGCTTGGTTTTGCTTTGACCGACAAGCAAAAACTCGAGATTGGGCAAGGGCGGGATTTTGTTCAGTTGAACAATGGTTCGTTCGATCTCGATTTACTTTTTGCACCTGATGGTATCGAACGATTTGAAGATGCCTGGTCGCGCCACGAGGAAATTGAAGGCTTTATGGTGTGTAGCATTGATGACATTATTGCCAGTAAAAAATCGGCGAACAGACCAAAAGACCGTGAGAGTTTACCTCGATTAGAGGCGTTCAGAACGTATCTGCAAACTCGAGGGCGAAATCGAACTGAACAAGACGTGTAATTTAACAATACATTTCATGCACTTTGCTCGAGTTAAACTTTAAGCGTGAGTTATTTGATTTCTGGAATGGCGGCAAACAACACGTTGCGGGTAATGGCGGCAGACACGACTGGCATTGTCGAAACGGCTCGAGTCAAGCACGAAACCAGCGCCACGGCAACCGCTGCCCTTGGTCGGACGTTAACGGGGTCGTTGTTACTGGCACAGGTTTTGACCAAACGCGATCACGACCGTGTGACGCTGCGGGTTCAGGGTGATGGTGCAATCGGTTGGATCGTTTGCGAGGGCAGCAAAGACGGCATTACGCGGGGTTACGTCAAACACCCCGAAGCCGACCTGCCCCCTCGAGAATCTGACGGCAAGCTCGACGTTGGTGCTCTGATCGGGTTAAACGGCGATTTTGCGGTCACGCGCCTTCTCGAGAATACCGAACCGTACACGGGCAGCGTCGAATTGGTGTCTGCCGAAATTGCCGAGGATATGGCAATGTATTTGGCGCATTCGGAACAAATTCCCAGCGCGGTCATGTTGGGCGTGCACGTGAATGCCAGGGGCGTGACCCATGCGGGTGGTTTGGTGGTGCAAGCCATGCCAGGAGCAACGGACGCCACATTAGCCAAACTCGAGGACAACATCAAAAACATGGGGACGTTCACGAATGCCATGCGGCTCGAGAATGGTTTGTTGGGGGCAATCAACCAGGCGCTGCACGGTCTGGATTTTGAAGCCAACCCGAACGCCCTCGAGCTTGTTTGGCAGTGCCGTTGCAGCCGTGACAAAGCTTTGCAATCCCTGACTTTTTTTGGTGATGTCGAACTTCAAGAGATGATTGCCAACGGTGGGCAAGAGATCGTGTGTCACTGGTGCAACGAGAAATACTTGATTACCCCCAGTGAACTCTCTAAGCTCGAGTTGCAAGCCTGATGCAGTCCTCAAGAATCGTGCTGGCGGTCATCATGACGGCGGCTGGCGTGTATCATTTCGTCAATCCGCAAGTTTACGTCTCGATCATGCCCAAGTACCTGCCTTGGCATCTGGCGCTGGTTTATCTTTCAGGTTTTCTCGAGATTCTGTTCGGTGTGGGTTTACTGACAGGGTTCTCGAGTCTCGCCGCCTGGGGTTTGATGGCGTTGTTGGTGGCGGTATTTCCAGCAAACTTGAACATGGCACTGCATCCAGAACTTGCGCCGCAAATCTCGAGTGTTTTCTTGTGGGTTCGGTTGCCGCTTCAAGCCGCGCTGATTTGGTGGGCTTGGCAGTTCACCAACTCGGGATCAATCGGGCGTTTATGATGCTCCGTGAACAACGCCCGAAGGAAGACAACCATGAGCATACCCAAAAAACCTGGGCATCAAATTCCATTAAATTACGGCGTTGATTATGCCGCCCTGGTGCGAGGACAGGGTTTGGACAACCAAGCCATTGTTTGCTTGGCGCTGGCGCGGCTGGCGGTATTGATACTGTCGTTCAAGCGTGTGGCGACCTGGCTTGGTCGGTACAATCTGGAAACACCAGTGTTGCCTTTACAGAATCCTCAACAAGCCTTGGTGGTGGCATGGGCGGTTCAGAATTCTGCCAAAAGTGTACCGTGGCGTTCCGAATGCCTAGAGCAAGCCCTGGCAGCCAAATGGATGCTGCGCAAACAACGAATCTCGAGCACACTTTACTTTGGAACGTTTTACAATGGGTATGCGCTCGAGGCTCATGCTTGGGTGCGTTGCGGTGATCTGATCGTGACGGGTGACAGGGGACACGGGCAGTTCACAACGACTGCCATGTACGGCGATAATTAAACGGAGGCTCGAGTGACAACCTTAAACTTAAACTCTAAAGTGGTCTTAAAAGACCAGAACTTGGTACAAGCCCCGAATGGTGATGTGTTGTACATGATGAACGTCAAAAACGGTGATTACTTGTACCTCAACGAGGTCGCCACCCAAATTTGGCAGCATATCAAATCCCCGATTCGGGTCTTAGAAGTTTGTCAACAACTCGAGGCAGAGTTTGATGTGGGTTTTGAGCAATGCCAAACAGAGGTTTTGACTTTTTTAAGCAAACTCGAGCAACTCGGCAACCTCGAGATTGGATAAATGAGCGGCATTTACGGGGTTGTGCGCTTTGACCAACAACCTGCCGAATCCGATTTTGCTGGCATGAAACACGCTTTGCAACACTGGGGTCCGGACGGTCACTCGGGTTGGTCTGGTGGTTCGGTGGTTTTGGGACAGGCGCTTTTGCGTTCCACCCCTGAAGCCAGTTTCGAGCAGATGCCAGCGCTGGCTTGTGGCGACACGGTTTGTTTAACGGCGGCGGCACGACTCGATAACCGTGATGAGTTGTGCGACTCTCTCAAAATTGACCCGAATGACCGCGCCAGGGTCTCCGATGGACGTTTGATTCTGCTGGCTTTTGAACGTTGGGGGCAAGCCTGTGTTCAGCGTTTGTTGGGCGATTGGAGTTTTGCAGTTTGGAACAAGCAAACGCAAAGTCTTTTTTTGGCTCGAGACCATTACGGAAATACGGGTCTGCATTACTGCCTTAAAAACAACCGTTTTGCTTTTTCTTCGGGTATCGAGGGTTTAATTGCGCTGGACGGCATGGGATCACAAGCCAACGAGCAAAAGATTGCCGAGTTGCTGATTATTTGGGCGTGCGACGGGGTGGGAACATTTTACAAGGATATCTTTCGCCTTCCGCCCGCGCACACGTTAACCTTGCAAAACGGGGTTGTGAAGACAGAGCGCTATTGGAAACTCGAGGATACCAAATCGTTTCGTTTGCGTTCGGATGCCGAGTACGTCGAAGCATTTCAGGACATTTTGCGAACTGCGGTCAAATCAAGATTGCGGTCAAATCGTCCTGTCGCCTCGACTTTAAGTGCAGGCTTGGATTCTGGGGCGGTGACAGCCCTTGCCGCCGAAACCCTGCGCGAACGCGGTGACACCCTGAGCGCTTTTACGTCCGTGCCAATTCACGCCCCAGACCGTCCGTCGCAACATGGGCTTGACGACGAGTGGGGACTTGCGAGCCAGACTGCAACTCGGTTGCACAACGTCGCTCACTTGGCTTTGGACGCCGCAGACTGGACGCCACTGGCTGGAATCCGAAAATCGATGGGTATTTTGCAAGAACCCGAATTCGCCGCCGCGAACAGTTACTGGATTCAGGCGCTCTTGACCCAATTGCAAACCCGAGGCTTTGGGGTGTTGTTGACGGGTCAGTGCGGTAACTTTGCGGCTTCATGGTCTGGTGGCACGTACCGCACCTGGACGGCATTGGGCGCGGGAGCGTTTGGACATGCAATGGATCAATTCGTTTCGGGCGCAAAACAGCGCCAATCGTACACCCGAGCGTTGCTGGCTGAAATCCTAAGACCGGCTTGGTTGACCGCCGATGCTGGACTCAAAAGATTGCGCCACTCGGACAAACACCCGTGGGATAAATCCTCAATCATTTCAAAAAGTTTAATCGAGCGAATCGGTTTACTCGAGCAAACCAAAGCCGCAAAATGGTTTGGTTTAGAACTCTTTTTGATGAACGCACGGCGGCAACAGGTGGAAGGGTTACTGCCCGCGATCACACCCATTGGCGCGATCTGGCACAGTACGGGCGCGGGTTACGGTATCGAAGTGCGTGACCCGACAATGGACAAACGCCTGCTCGAGTTTTGTGTTGGCGCTCCGCAATCACAATTTTCGCGCGGCGGGCACGACCGTTTTTTGATGCGCCGCGCCATGCAAAACCTGCTGCCAGAATCGGTGCGATGGAACACCAAACGCGGTATGCAGGGTTCGGATTTGGCGCGGCGTCTGTTGGCGTCCGAACTTGAGGTGCAAACGCTTTTGACTCAAATCAAAGCCTCTAAGGAAACGGCGGCGTGCATCAATTTGATGATGGTTCAAAATGCTTGGGCGCGGTTGTTGTTTGAACGCCAAAACCCCAACAAAGCCGATGCCTTTACGGTACTGCGCGGTTTGTCCGTAGGGCTTTTTTTGATTGGCTTGTCAGGCAAAATGTAACCTGTTTGACAAATACTGGAATGGCATTGTCTAATGTCAGTCACAAGTTTAATTTGGAGGTCATTATGAACAACAGCGATCAGAATCAACCCCAAGCAGCCGACGAAAATCTCGAGACGCCCAAAACACCGTCCAAGAAGGTTTGGGTAGCGCCTAAAATCGAAACCATCGAATTTGCAAACACAGATGCAAGTTTCGTTTCGATTGGCGGAGCAGATGCTGGTTTTTACAGTAGCACCTGAATCATTGAGTCTCAAATGACACCTATTCTGAATATTGATTTTTACCCCTTGGCATCTTAGAGGTCTTATTTTGTGTCCAGCGTCATTTTATCCCGTCGTTCCAATGTGCTGCTCACAATAAAAGATCATCTTGGTCAGATGCTCGAGCATCCAATCTTCCAAACCCGTTGTCGTCTTAACGACATTGGGGTTTTTTTATGGCAATGTCTCGAGCAACCCACGAATCTCGAGGGTTTATGCCAAAAGGTAGCAACCGAATTCGAGGTTGAAACAGCCGAATGCGAAGCTGCCGTTCGTGATTTTTTGGAGGAATTGCACGGTCTGGGGTTTCTCGAGGTTGCGTATCAAAACCTTCCCTCAGACCCAATGCGGGCGCGTTACCTGAAGCTCTTAGAAAATGCGTTAATGAATTTGTTGTACCCCGAACACGAATTGCGGATTCGGCATTTGCTGGGGCATGAAAAACCCAGCAGTCAACTCGAGTTAAGCCGTTTGCTGCGCGATATTCGTCTTTTACAACCAGAACGGTTTAACCAAGCCATTGCCTCTAAACAAGTCGGTGGGGTGTTGTACGGCGAAGTCACGCGGTATTCGCACACCGCCATCGGCATTCGGCGGCTCGAGAATTTGCAGGCTTGCGCCGAGGCGGTCTTCGCTGATGGTGTTGCGGGTGATTTTCTCGAGGCTGGGGTCTGTCAGGGTGGGGCTTCGATTTTTATGCGGGCGTTGCAGGTGGCTTTTGGGCAAACAGGTCGCCATATCTGGCTTGCCGATTCATTTCAGGGTTTACCTGTGCCGAGTGCCGAATTTGATATTGATTACCAGCTTGACTGGTCAGAACCCTTGCAGCCTTGGCTTGCGATAGACCTCGAGACGGTGCAAGAACATTTTAAACGTTACGATTTGCTAGACGATTGTGTGCATTTCTTAAAAGGTTGGTTTGCCGATACGCTGCCCGGTTCTCAAGTCAAGCAACTGGCAATTTTGCGGCTCGACGGCGATTTGTACAGCTCGACGCTCGAGGTTTTGGAAGCCTTGTATCAACGCGTTTCGCCAGGTGGTTTTGTCATTATTGACGATTACGCCGCCCTAAAACCATGCCAGGAAGCCGTCGATTGTTTTCGCAGCAAAAACCAGATTCTCGAGCCTTTGCGCCGCGTCGATTGGAGTTGCGTGTATTGGCGCAAAGCAAGCTGACCATGCCTTACAGCCTTGCGCATTTGTACGCCCATGATCCACTTGGCGAAAACATTGGGCAGTTTCGGCATCGGTTCGAGAATCCGATTGCACTGTTTGCCAAAGACCCCGAGTTTAATGTTTTTGGTCTGTCGGTCTTTGACCCCGATTTTACCCAGGTGGCGCTGGCGTGCGATGTATTGATCGTTCACGAATTGATCCGTCCCGAACTCGAGCAATTGATGTTATTGCGTCGTGCCTCGGGTAAGCCCACATGGTACGAAATTGCTGACAATTGCTTGGCACTTGGGTCTTGGTTGCCAAGCAATCACGTCATGTTTAGTCCCATCAACCGTGCCGCAATGCTGAATTTGGCGGCATTGTCCGACGGAATCATTTTCTCCTCTTCGGGTTTGGCACAAACTTTTGCGTCGCTGCACCCAGTTCGGGCGGTGCTCGAGAATAGTGTGGTCATTCCAGAGGTCATGCCCAGCAAACCAGATGGCTTCGTTTTTGGTTGGGCTGGCACGACCACGCACCGTAGCGATCTTGAAAGTATCGCCTTAGAAATTACAGCCTTCTGTCAACAACATTCTGACGTCACTTTTGCCATCATGGGCAACCGCGCCGAACTTGAGCCACTTTTTAACGCTATTGCACCATCTCAACTCGAGTTTAGTGATTTTGGAACTTACGAGGATTACCTCAGGTTTTTGCAAACGCTGCACGTGGGCATTGCCCCACTCTTGCCCAGCGCTTTTAACCGTGGTCGTAGCGACGTCAAATTTGTCGAATATACGGTTTGCGGTGTTGCCAGCGTTCTAAGCAACAGCAAAGTCTACAACCCTCATGGCAAGCACAGTGAACTGTTTGACACCGGCACACAACTGCTGGCGGCACTCGAGCGGCTTTACGCGTCTCCAGCCGCTCGAGAAAGTCTTGCAAGACGTGCTTTTGATTGGGTGAAAAATAACCGCAGTAGCGATGCGATTCGTGGACAGCACAGGCGTTTGTACCAAAAATTTCTGGGACAAAAACCGCCCACAATTCTTCCAACCAGGGTGATTGATGCAAAAGCATTAAAAACCAAAATACTTCAAGCTTGGGCGGCTCGAGACTCGAAAGATCATGTTGGGGCTTTGCGAATCATAAAAAAGCTTTACGAACGCCATTCAGACTGGCAGCAGGCTGCCTATATGTTGATGCTGTGTTTAGATTCTCTCGAGCGTCACCCCGAAGTGCTCGAATTGGCAGGACAAGTCACACAATCGGTTTACGACCCTTTGATTGCCCAGGTTGCCTATAGGGCTGCGCAAAAAATCTCTCCAGAGCAAACCAAGGCGTTCCTACCACGACTTTCTAAGGTTGTCCGTTTGAGGCTCGAGTTGAAAAAACAAAACCCAATGGTACAATTTGGGTCTATTTTGCAACATTATCCTTACGACTTTTTTGCGCTGAAAGGGCTGATTTACTGGCTCGAGGAAAGTATCCCAAACAGCCAGGAGTTGCCTGATTTACACCAAAAGGCGGCGCTTTTTTCTTTGAAAGATTCATGATCCAAGATTATCTGGTGTACGGTTGGCGGTTGCGTTCCGACATGGTTCTGCCCTGCATCACATGCCCAGCGGACGGCGAACCTGATTGCATTATTCAAACCCTGCCACCGCTCGAGCACGCCCAACCCAGCCCTCGAGATGTTGGGGAATTAATCCGCACAGACAGCTTGGAGTCCGTTTGGCAAATCACCGAAAACCACTGGCGCGTCGAATATCATGACCAAACCAGCCAACAATGGCTGCGAATCGATTTTGCCCAAGCTGGACGAAAAATAACCATCAGGTACACTCGAGATGCCATCGTTGAAAACATTCCATTTTTGCTGCTGGCGGGTTTGTTCGCTCCTATTTTATGGAAGGCGGGCAAGGTTTGTTTACACGGTGGTGTGGTCAATACAAACCAGGGTGGCATCCTGATTCTTGGTGATTCTGGAGCGGGTAAATCGAGCACTTTAGGGGCGTTACTGCAATTGGGATGCGAGGTTCTGACCGATGATATCGCCGTGCTAGACAAAATAAACCCATGTCTTGTTTATTCTGGACCCGCTTATTTGCGTTTGTGGCACGATTCGGCAGTGGCGCTGGGCATTGACCCAACCAGCTTGCCGCTTGTTTTTCGACCCGAAGAGATGGTGGGTAACAAACGTTATATCGACTTAAAAAACCAGAATGCTGCCACGTCGCTACAGATTAATAGAATTTATATTTTGGCAGGACGTTCAAACATTGAACATCCAGTCTTTAACCCGCTCTCGCCGGCTTTAGCCGTGCCTTATCTGTTAAAAAATCGATTTAGAGGATTGCATCTGGGTCAGAAGGCATATCCACAGGCGCTTACCGCTTGTGTCACCCTGGCAAGCCAATGCTCGGTTTATCTGGTGCAAACCCCAGCGAACCTTGGTTTACTTTCAGATATTGCCCAGGCAATGCTTGAGCAGACAATATTGATCTAAAAACCAATATTGATCCATTTGCGACAATAAAAAATGCGCCCTCTGGGCGCTGATGGGGTAAAGTATACACCCATATTCAATATTCGTCAAGATTATGCACTTGAGTCGTCTGGCACAGGTTTCTCGAGTTTGAAATTTTAGGACTTTTTGGCTTAAACTCCAAACCATGAAATTAATGACTTTAATCGCTTGCGTCTTAATCTTCTCGGGTTTTGCCGATGCTCGAGTGCGAGGCAGTGTTTCTCAACTTCAAAGCCTGATCAATCAAGCTCGAGCCTCGGGCATTCGTTGCGCAGGTGGCGGCGGGGTACGACTTGCTCGACTTGAAGGCAATACCTTGCTGGCTGTTGCCGCTCGAGGTCATGCTGCCAACATGAGCCGTTTTGGTTTTGTCTCGCATTATTTTCGCGGAGTTGGACCACGCACCCGAGTTCCACGGGCTGGGTATAAATTCTCGAGAATGTCCGAAATTATTTTTAAGGGTTCAAACGGGGCAAGCCGCGCAATGCGTTGGTGGTTGCGCAGCCCCGTACATTGCCGTGCGATCATGAATCCGTACTACCGCGAGATTGGCACTGCGATTGTCGGGAACGCCTTTGTGGTCGTGATGGCAGCCCGTTGAAGTAAAGTTCAAAAGGCGGTCTGAGAAATTAAAAGCAATAAAAAAGGCGCACAGAACGTGCGCCTCGAGATTAATCGCTTAAAACTTAACGCCCGATGGCGAGTTCTTTTTCCATGTCAAAGGCGTGCATGCGTGATTGATCGCAGAACAGGGTCACGGTATCGCCAACCTTGACTTGGGCGTGACCGTCCACTTTGGCGACCACGGTTTGACCACCGATGTTGACCATCAAATCGGTTTCAGCGCCCAAAGGCTCGACCACCTCAACCACACCAGTCAAACGGTTTGCGCCACCAGCGATGGTGGTTGCGCCCTCTAAACCCAAATGTTCTGGACGGATGCCGTACCAGACTTGCTTGCCATTGTAGGCGCTTAACGAATCGGCAAGTTTGCCTTGGGCTTCAACGCTAAAGCCGTTACCGGAAACGGTTTTGGAATTGACCGTGGCGGTCAAGAAGTTCATGCTTGGGCTGCCGATAAAGCCTGCTACAAACTTGTTCTTTGGAAAGTCGTAAAGATTAAGCGGTGTGTCCACTTGCTGAATAAAGCCGTCTTTCATGACGACAATGCGCGTACCCATCGTCATGGCTTCGATTTGATCGTGTGTCACGTAAATCGTGGTGGCTTTGAGGTTTTGGTGAAGCTTGGAGATTTGTGAACGCATTTCGACGCGCAATTTGGCGTCCAAGTTCGAGAGCGGCTCATCCATGAGGAATACTTTTGGCTCGCGGACAATCGCGCGACCCAGCGCCACACGTTGACGTTGACCACCCGAAAGCTCTTTTGGCTTGCGCTCGAGCAAGTGCTCGATTTGCAAGATTTTTGCGCCGCCGCGCACGCGTTGATCGATTTGATCCTTGGGAACTTTACGCAGGCGCAAACCGAACGCCATGTTCTCGTAAACGTTCATGTGCGGGTAAAGCGCGTAATTTTGGAAAACCATCGCAATGTCGCGGTCTTTGGGCGGCACGTCGTTCATGACGCGGTCTCCAATCCGCAGCACACCATCAGAAATTTCTTCCAGACCTGCGATCATGCGCAAGGTCGTGGATTTACCGCAACCCGAAGGTCCGACGAAGACAATAAATTCGCCGTCTTCGACATTCAAATTGAAGTCGGTGACCGCCGTGGTCTTGCCGTAACGCTTGTAAATATGCTCGAGTGCCATGTTCGCCATGAGTCGATTTCCTTTTTCTGCCCGCGCTCTCGTACACTGAAAATTGGTGTGTACGACTGGGGTCAATCACGAGAGGGTTTTTTCGTCCGCAACGCCGTATTGAGTTGTCAATTTTGACTTTTAAAGTCTAACAATTCTGAGGCTCAAGCGCAAGAAGTTGAACGGGCAGACAAGCTCGAGGAGAACTCAAAACAGGAGAACTCAAAACCCTAAGAACTGAACCCATCACTAAACATCAAAATCTCGAGTTCTGGCAGACCAGAACATCAAACTCGAGCATCAAGAAAACCCGTAAGTTTAAGAAATCGGCTCGAGAGCAGTTGAAGCCGATGTTTGTTCAAAACTTGAGTTAAGAACTTGTTCAACCCACCAGCGACGGATGCCCACTTTTGCGGGCGGCTTTGTTTTGGTACATTCGCGCATCGGCACGGCTGATGACCTCCATCGGTTGCGGGTGCTCAGACCCGTAAGCAACACCGACACTCGCACCAACGTCTTGAAATCCAGCTTCGCGCAATTGACCTTCAATTCGTATGATTGCAGCCCGAAGACTGTTCTCGTGACGCTTTTGAGCAATCAAAGTAAATTCGTCGCCGCCAAGCCGGTAACTCGAGATGCCATCTCCCTCAAGGCTTCTCAGGTGCTGGGCAAAACGCCGCAGCAGTTCGTCCCCTCGAGCATGACCGTACTGGTCATTGATGGTTTTTAAGCCGTCAAGGTCAATCATTACTAGCATCAATTGGTCTGGTTCGGTGCGGGTGACTGGGTTGCTGTACAAGATTTTGAGTGCCGATTCGAAAGCGTGTCGATTGCCAATGCCGGTCATGGCGTCGGTGTTGGCGAGCGCCAAGGCTTGGGTAGCCCTGGTAAATGAGTCGTCACGGTCACGTTGTAAGGCACGAATGCGTTCGGCGAGAGCGAACGCCAGCAGCAAACCTTCCAGGGTTGTGCCAAGAACGGTCAACAAATCGGCATTTTCGACCACATCTGGAATCAAACCAACGTTGGCGGGCAAGATTAGCGAGCCTGGTATCAATAAGGCAATAAATGCCAGCACAAAATACGGCGCGGCACGAAAACCTCGTCGCCAGCTTTGAACGCCGCAAATCAATGCCAGCACCAACTGAATGCTAATCACCAACGTTGCCAGCGAGTGCATCAGTGACAATGACAAGAAGCTCGAGGGGAGCAAAATGGCAGACAAAATGATGTTGCCCCAACTGAGTTTATACAACAATGGCGACCAGCTCGAGACTTGCAAAAACCGCAAGTAAAACAAAATATTGGTGATTGGAATCAGGAAAAACCAGACGTAATGAAGTCGCAGGTCGTGCCAGCCAAACAAAGCTGTTGGAATATGGAAGGTGAACGCCCAACCCAGGCAGGTCACGCCAAGGTAAAGCGCGTAATAAAACAAACTGAGGTCACGGGTCGAAAGGTAAATGAAAAAGTTGTAAAAACCCAAACACAACAATGCACCCAACGCACCCAAAGTCAGCACGTTTTCGACCAGTACAAGATGCTGATATTGTGTTTGCAACATGACCCGAAACCCAGGTTGCGATGCGTAATACGGACTCGAGAAACGCGCCACAATGGTGTACTGCACTTTCGGTTTGAGGGAAATATCATTGCCGTAATGAAGCGTATACGGCAAATGGCGCTGATAACCCGTTTTGAAATTTTGCAAGCTGCCATCCGAGCCGTAAATTCGCACGTCCACCAGGTTTATCAATGTGCCGTAAGGATCAAAAACCCAATCCCAATTGCTGGTTTTGTTCTCGAGCGACTTTACAAACCAGTATGAGCCACCGAGCAAATTGACTTTTTTGACTAGCTTTAAACCTTTAAGCCAATTGGCAACTTGTGCAGCCTGGGGGAAATCTGGTGTCTGTTGCATGTACAACGCACCAGTTAAGGGTAATTCTTTGCGCTCTAAACTGGTGATAGACGTTTGCGCCCAAGCGTTGGCTGTGAAAATACACAGCAACAACCAGAGGTTGATGAACACTCGAGGATAAAGACTCACGTTTTGGCATTGTAACCGTTTTCGCAGCGTTTTTAAATAGGTGTTTAGATTACAAAGCTTGCGGGTCATTCAAGCTCGAGTGCAGGATTCGGACAAAGCTTCAATCTGCGAGCAGCTTATACTTTACAAATGTCCAACAATCCAGATTATCTGTACCCCGCAGGTTCGGTCATGATGCACTCGCCGTTGATGCTCGAGAATTCGGACATGTACGGCTATTTTGTGAAAGGTAAATTGACAAATTTGCAAGCCAGTATTGACGGCACGCTGAATGTTACGGCTGGCGGCAAACTAAATTTTCAGGTCATATCGCCTTATGTGCTGCTGACTTTCACCAACGTTGGTCACGCCTATTCTCAAAACCCAACGGATCAAAATAAGGGCTGGATTCAAGAAACCGACATCATCACCTGGATTATGGTCGGGCAGATTGACCAGAACAATAAACTCGAGCGAATTTTCTTTTACCCGTTTCATATTTTTGTCAACGACACGATGGCACTGATTAATGGACGCGAATTGTTTGGTTATCCCAAGTACGACTGCCAGTACACCATGCCCGAAGCTGGCGGCAACCAAACCGATTGCACCTTAACGGTTAAAGGATTTCAACCATTCTCGAGCACAACCGAAATCGCTTGGCATCCACTTCTCGAGGTAAAAATCACCAATGACAGACCTCACAAAATTATTAATGGCGGCTGGCTCGAGTTTTTAAAAGAAGTCTTTGAGATTTTGAAATCCATGCCTGACTTTTTGAACATGGACTTGGCGGGTTGGGAAGATGTCATTTCGATGATGCTCGTGCCGAGGGTCGATCAGATTTTCTTAAAGCAATTTCCAGATTCGGCAGGTCAAAAAGCAGTCTATCAATCTGTCTTGGTCGCTTCCGCAATGGTTGATAAGATTCACAGCGTCAAATTGCTGAGCGGTGACTACACGCTGAATTTGCACGAAGTTGCCAGTTTTCCGTTCGCCGATTCGCTCGGGCTGGTGCTTGGCGTGCAAAACATTTTACTGCCGTTTAATCTCAACTTTGACTTTTCAGTCCCACCAGGTGAAGTGCTGGTTGATAACTCGAGTCTCCCACCGCAAAAAGTAGCGATTTTGGGCGGTGGCGTGGGATCAATGACCTCGGCGTACTATTTAAGCAGTCAACCGGGCTGGCGAGAAAAGTACGACCTGACCGTGTATCAAATGGGTTGGCGTTTGGGCGGCAAAGGCGCGAGCGGACGCAACGCCGCCTTTGGGCAACGCATCGAAGAACACGGTTTGCACATTTGGTTTGGTTTTTACGACAACGCCTTCAAAATGCTGCGCGAAGCCTACGACACCCTCGAGCGACCCGCAGGCGCTCCGCTCGCCACCTGGCAAGACGCCTTCAAACCCCAAGATTACATTGTGCTGACCGAATTGATTAACGAACAATGGAAAATCTGGAACCTCGAGTTTCCGCAGCTTCCAGGCACTCCAGGCGACGGCTTGGAACGCCTGAGTATTTTTGACAGCGCCGAAGCCTTATTGGCTTGGGTTCGAGGTTGGATTCATGACGCACACCGCCTGAGTGCCACCAAACCAGCGATCTCGAGCGCAGCGCACGAAAATTGGTTGCAACGGCTGGCGAGCACCATAGAGCGCGATATTGAAGATGTAATTGTTGACGCTCGAGTTGTGATTGATGGTCTGACTGGTGTGTTTAAAAACCTCAAAGACCACAATGACCGTTCAATGATTGGCGCCGCCTTGCGCGGCGTCAAAAAATGGTTGATGCACTTGCTAGACCAGAAACTCGAGGACAACGACGAACTGCGCCGCGTGTTTATTTGCGCTGACCTGGGAATCACAGTTCTGATTGGAATGCTCAAAGATGGCGTGTTCGAGCACGGTTTTGATGTCATAAACAACATTGACTTTAAAGATTGGCTCACCAAATACGGCGCGAACGTTCAATTTTCGGTGAACAGCGCCCCAGTTCGAGGCTTTTACGATCTGGTCTTCGCTTTTGAAGGCGGCGACCTAAACAAACCCAACATCGAAGCCGGCACGTTGCTTCGAGCCATGATGCTGATTGGCATTGCGTACAAAGGCAGCATCATGTTCAAAATGCAGGCGGGCATGGGTGACACAATTTTCAGCCCGATGTACCAAGTGTTAAAAGAGCGCGGCGTCAAATTTAAGTTCTTTCATAAAGTCGAAGAATTGATTCCAGACGAGACTGGCATCGCGCAAATTCGCATGACCGAACAAGCCCAAGTCTCGAGCGGCAACGCACAGTATCAACCTTTGGTGTACGTGAATGGTCTGGCGTGCTGGGGTAATCAACCCAATTACGATCAAATTTTACCCACCCAAGCTGCATTGCTGCAAAAGAACAACATCAACCTCGAGTCAAGTTGGAGCAACTGGGCAGCCGTCTACCAAGCCGAATTTGGCGCTCCCCCGCCGGTGGTGACGCTCGAGCGAGGAAAAGATTTTGATTTGGTGGTGTTCGGGATTTCCAAAGGTTCATTGACCGCGCTTTGTCCACAATTGCTGGCGAAAAGCAGCGCCATGAATACCATGAACAACGCCGTGCAAACCGTTGCCACCCAAGCCTATCAAGTCTGGCTGACCAAAGACCTTGCCGACCTCGGCTGGACAAATCAACCAAACGGACAAGAACCCGTTTTGAGCGGCTACACCGAACCGTTTGACACTTGGGCGGCGATGGATCAGTTGCTGGTGCGCGAAGATTGGAAAGCCGGAGTGCAAAATCCCAAGAACGTCTCGTACTTTTGCAGCGTGCTGCCCATCTCTAGCTTCCCACCATTTAACGATTACGGCTTTCCAGCAAAAATGTCAGAAGTGGTTAAACAAGGCGCGATCAACCAACTCGAGCAACACATGCAGACGTTGATGCCAAACGCTGTAACTGTTGACGGTTTTCATTGGGATTGGTTAACCGACACCAGCAATGCCACGGGCAAAACCAGGTTCGATTCTCAATACTGGCGAGCCAACATTGACCCGAGTGAACAATACGTCATGAGTGTGGTCGATAGTACCGCTTTAAGGCTCGAGACGGACGGCAGCGGCTTTGCGAACTTGTACCTGACAGGAGACTGGATCAAAACCAACATCAACGCGGGCTGTGTTGAAGCGGTGGTCATGGCGGGAATGCAAACCTCGAGAGCAATTTCTGGTTTTCCGCAGGTAATTCAGGGCGAGAAAGATTTTTAGACTTGAATTTCTCGAGTTTCAACTAAAAACGATCTTCTGAATACAAAAAAATATTGTCACTCGCCTGAAACGCTCACCCGAATTCTTGCCCCTGAAAGCAATATTTGCGTTTCTCGAGAAATTAATAAAATTACCTTCTCTCAATGTTGAGAGAAGGCGACCATGCCCGTGGGGTGCGTTTTATGGTCAAGAAGCGACCATGCCCGTGAGGTGCACGTTTGGGGTCAGGAGAGAGAAGACAAGCAATTGCTATTTTAAGCGGGTGCAGCTTCGCTCGAGCTTTCACTTGTTGCTTCGCTAACGGCTTCACTTGCCACCTCAACACTGTCGTCGTGCTCATCGTGATGATCGTCGTCATCCTCGAGTGGCGGCAGGTTGTCTTTAACTGCCATTTGTTGGCTTTTAACGGTTGGTGCAAGGATCATGTTCATGTCCATGCCCATCAGGTTTGGGGCGCTTTCGACCAGTGCACCGTCGCCTAAGGTAAGGGCAACGCGTTTCAGCAATGCCTCGCCAAGTTCTGGGTGGGTGCGTTCACGACCCCTGAACATGATAGTAACTTTGACTTTGTGTCCGTCTTTTAAGAAGCGTTTGACGTGGTTGAGTTTGGTATCGAAATCGCCGCCGCCAATTTTGACGCGCAATTTGATGCTTTTTTGTTCTTGGGCGCGGGCGCGTTTGCGGGCTTCTTTTTCTTGCTGTTGTGCCTCGAAACGGAAGCGTCCGTAGTCGAGTAAACGGCAGACCGGAGGGACCGCGTTGGGTGAAACCATGACCAAATCCAGACCTTTTTCGGTTGCCATACGCATGGCGTCCCTGGTGTCCACGATGCCAGCTTGGTTTCCCTCGTCGTCAATGAGACGTACCTGACGAACTCGGATTTGCTCGTTTATTTTGTGATCCTTGGCTACAACAACCACCTGCCTTTTTCTGCTCGAGCAGTCTTTTGTCTGCGCGGCTTTATCAGTATACCCGTAGTCTGGCTTTTTCAGTAGTGTTTTAAGCTGGATTTGATTAAAGCTGGCGTAAAGGCTTTGTTTGACGTGGTACAGTCCAGGTCATGAAAATTGTTTTTCGGGAAAATGGTTCAATCGGTGTTGAAACAAATGGCAAGTACGTGTTGCGGGTCGGGGACACTGAAACGATCATTGAAAAGCCAAAGTTTAGCTTGTGCCGTTGCGGGCATTCCAAAAATTTGCCGTTTTGTGACGGTTCGCATAAGGAGGTTGGCTTTATTGCGCCAGCCGCCGAGATTGAACTCGAGTAAAGTTTTTAGTTTGTAGCATGGTGCGAAAGACTTTACACACGGCAAGCCAACGGGTGGGTTTTGGCTTGCGAATCGTTTGCTGAAATATTTCTTGATTTTGAGGTTCACATGTACAATGTCAGATATACCTCATTCTATTCTGAGGAATCTTTAATAATTTGGCAATCCCCAGAACTAAAAATGACGTAAAACCGATATGACTCGAGACAAATCTTCTAAACATTACGTGTTTGGTTTTTACCACAGGTTAGGCATTTTAAATTCAAAATGTCTCGTGCAAAATCATCTTAAAGCCGTGATGACTCGAGTGAGGGCATGAATCTTCAATCTGGGATTTCAGCCCGTTTGCAACAAATTTTTTTGTGGTCAAGCTCGAGCGTTTTTGTCTTTGCCATGATTGGTTTTATTCTCGATGCGAATTTTAAACCGCTTTGGTTGCTTGGGCATCTGGCTTTTTTTGGTGTTCTCTTTGTGCTAAATCACTTTTTGTATCAGCGTTATTCGGTGAAAAGCACTGGGGTTTTCTTGACAGCCTGCGCCTTGCAGGTGATTTTTGCCTTGTATCAACAACAAGCCTTCTGGATTCAATACGCACTTGGTGGTGTGATTTACGGTATTTGCGTGATACCGCTACTTTTTGTGATTGCCACCAATTTGGGTTTTGCCGGTTTGCTGATCGATTTGTTTCTTTCTGGAATTTTGATTTCACTTTCTTTCCAACACGGTTTGGGAGCTGGACTGATCGTGACTTTTGCCTCGGGGTTGGCAACCATGATTGGTTTTATGTGCTACCAACTTTTCCATGAATTCGCCAGTGTGCAATTTGAACTCGAGCGCAACGCCACCACCGATGCCTTAACCAAAATTGGTAATCGTCGTGCACTCGAGCAGGACTTTGAACGTTATCAAGCGATTGGGCGGCGCAAAGGAATGCAGTTGGTGCTCTCAAGTTGGGACGTGGACGGTTTAAAACGCATCAATGACGGGCAAGGACATCGGGCGGGCGATCAATACTTGCTGCGTTGCGTGCGGGCGTTGCAGCACGCGACCCGCAAGGGTGACGGTCTGTACCGAACGGGCGGTGACGAGTTCGTTGGTCTTCATCTGGGCTTGACGGCAGGAACACCGATAGTCGAACGGGTGCGCAGCGAATTTGGCAATGTTTCGGTTGGTTTTAGTGTTTTGACCCAAGAAAGCCTTGACCGGGCGCTTTCGGACGCAGATGCGCAAATGTATGCCGAAAAACGCCATCGCAAAGGCAAATTTGGTCGCAACACCAGCGAATTTTACGCTCAAAATAAACCTGTAACTCGAGCCAGCAGTGAAGATTGGTTGTTGCGCAGCACGGGCATTGAAATCAACGTTCACACGACTGGTATCGATATCTCCTTGCGCAACACTGGTGAGATGCCCGTGAATATCACCAAAGACCATGAGGTTGGGCGTTTAACCCTCACGCCTGATTTGGATACAAATATCACTTTAGAGCTTGATCCTCGAGATTTGAACGCTCGGCTTGGGACGACTGACAAGCCAAATTAAACTTTTTAGTGGTCGCTTGGAATCAGTGGTTGATGCTCGAAGGCGGTGCTGAGCGTGACAACCGTGTTGGTTCTCAAAACGCCAGGAATTTGTTTAACGCGGTAGAGCAGTTCCTCGAGCGCCTCGGGGGTGCTGGTGCGGACTTTGAGCATGATGTCGGTGTCGCCAGCGACGCTGTAACATTCTTCGATTTCGCTGAATTGCTTAAAAGTTGGTGCGATCAGAAAGCAACTGGTCGAACCGTCGGTGCGCACGCTGACAAATGCCAGCACAGGCAAGCCTAAGGCTCGAGCGTCCACCCGAGCCGAAAAGCCTTTGATGATGCCACGTTTCTCGAGGGTTTTGACGCGCGAATGAACGCTGGCGGCACTTAAACCAACGCTCGCGCCGATTTCGGCGTAAGTTTGGCGGCTGTCGCGTTGCAGCTCAGTCAGGATGGCTTTGTCGTGTTGGTCTAGGTTATTCATAACGTATCTCGATATTCTAAATGATCTTTGGAAATTTTAGCAATAATCCAAATGACATATTGCAAATTAAGACTTTAAACGATTATTCTTAAGCATGAATCCTGGTCTGACCATCACTGCAAGCTCGAGACGCGATTCGTTTTTGATCGGGTTTAGCCTGTTTGCACTGTACATCATCTGGGGTAGTACGTATTTTGGCATTCGTATTGGTGTTCAAAGCTTCCCACCATTTTTAATGAACGCCATTCGGTTTACTGTGGCTGGCGCAATCCTGTACGCCGTTTTACGCGCTCGAGGGGCAAAACATCCGCTCAAACTCGAGTGGTGGAGTGCGTTTAGAATTGGTTTGTTTTTAATTGTCGGCGGTAACACTGGCACAACCGTGGCAGAGAGCCTTGGGGTTGCCAGTGGACTAGCTGCAACCATCGTTGCCACCATGCCGCTCTGGGCTGCCCTGTGGTCAACGCTGTGGGGTCAACGCCCAAGGTTGCTCGAGGTGGCTGGAATGCTGGTTGGTCTAATCGGCGTGGTCATCCTGAGTCGTGAAGGTAATTTGCAGGGCAACCCGACTGGTGCAATCGTGATGTTTATCGCGCCCATTTTTTGGTCGTTCGGTTCGATCTGGTCAAAGCACCTGACCCTGCCCCAAGGGTTGATGGCGAGTGCCAGCGAAATGCTGACCGCAGGTGTTTTGATGATCCCAATCAGCTTTTTACTCGGTGAACGCATGACCAAAACCCCGTCGCTCGAGAGTGTTTTGGCATTGATTTACTTGATTATATTCGGGTCGCTGATTGCCTTTAGCGCCTACGTGTATTTGCTTTCTAAAGTCCGCCCGACCCTTGCCACCAGTTACGCCTATGTCAACCCCATTGTGGCTGTGATGCTGGGCTTGTTTTTCGGGCAAGAAAAAATTGGATTAAACGCCTTTATTGCCATGCCAATTATTCTCAGCGCGGTGGGCTTGGTGGCGTATGCTCAGAATCAAAAAAAGTAGCCTCTACAAGACAACGACTCGAGAAACAGGAGAAATACCATGAACGGTTCACATCACAGTTTGGCAAACCTCGAGCAGCAAAGGCTTGAAACAGGGAAATTGTATCTCGAGTTTGTACGGACACTCGACATCAGCGCGGGGTTGTACGTGCTGCCCGTGGGCAGTACAGACCCACAGCAACCCCACAGCGAGGACGAAATTTACGTGGTACTGGCAGGCAAAGCCCGCATTCAGGTAGGGGAGACTGACTTTTCCGCAAACGCTGGCGACAGCATTTTTGTACCAGCCACGCTCGAGCATCGCTTTCACAGCATTACCGAAGAATTACGTGTGATTGTCGTGTTCGCGCCAGCAGAATACTCGAGAAAAACCCTATGAAAACCGCCGACGCAGTGCAGTTGCTGCTGCTTTCGATGATTTGGGGCGTGTCGTTTTTGCTGATTAAAATAGCAGGCGCAAGTTTCCCTCCAGTCTGGGTGGCGTGCTTGCGGTTGTTGCTGGGTGGGGCTGTGTTGTTCGGTATTGTCAAACTGAACAAACGCAAGATGTTCTCTCGGGCGAACTTGCCGTGGTTGATCTTGCAAGGTTTGATCGGCAGTGCCTTGCCCTTCACGTTTTTTGCGTTGGGCGAACAAACCCTCAACTCGAGCTTGGCTGGGGTTTTAAATGCCACCACGCCGTGTTTTGCTGCACTGATTGGTGTCATGCTTGGCGACTCAAGTTTAACCCCGCGTCGAATTCTGGGCGTGGTATTGGGGTTTGTTGGCGTGATGATTGCGGTGTCGGGCAGTTTGCAACTCGAGGGTTCGGCGCTCGGTGTAACGGTGATTACGCTGGCTTCAATTTTATATGCGATTGTGCCATACATTGCCAAACGTTTTCTGAAAGGTGTCGAGCCGCTTGCTATTGCCTTCGGGCAGGTTATGAGCGCAGGTTTGATGATGATTCCAATCATGTTTTTGTCTCAACCAGGGATCATTACCCTACCAGCCATTGGCGCAATTTTAATTCTCGGTATTTTTGGTAGCGGTATCGCCTACGCCTTGTTTTACAGTGTCCTGCCCAGAATTAGTGCCACCCAAGCCTCGAGCATCACCTATATCATTCCAATCTGGAGCATCTTTTGGGGCGCTCTGGCAGGCGAGCATATTGGACTCGAGACGCTGCTTGGCATCACGATTGTGATCTCTGGGGTTATTCTGATCAATACCGACTTTGTATTTGTAAGGAAACCCGCATGAACAAACCTGTCCAAACCCTACAAGCCACCTTAGAGCATCTCGATGACCTCGTACCACTGTTCGATGCTTACCGCGTGTTTTACAAGCAATCTAGCGATACTCAAGCGGCTCGAGATTATTTGCAAGCCAGACTCGAGCGCGATGAATGCACGGTTTTTCTGGCTTATGATGAAGCTCGAGCGGTGGGTTTTACGCTGCTTTACAACACCTTCACCAGCGTCATTTTGAAACCACTGGTGATTCTGAATGATTTATACGTGATTCCCGAAGCTCGAGGATCACGGATTGGTGAGCGTTTGATCGAACGCGGGGCGGCACATGCGAAATTGGTTGGCGCGGCATTTTTACGGCTTCGTACCGCACACAACAACGCGTCAGGGCAAAAACTTTATGAACGCGTCGGATTCGTGCGCGACGAAGTGTACTTGACGTATAACCTCAAACTCGAGGAGACACCATGACCCCAGAAATCAAAACCGCCACGCTCGAGCATCTGGAGATTGTTGTCGCGCTATTTGATGCGTACCGTGTGTTCTACCAGGAAGTCTCAGATTTAGAACGTGCCAGAACATTTTTGCTCGAGCGAATCCAAAACGCTGAAAGCGTGATTTACCTGGCGTTCGACGGTCAAAAACCACTTGGTTTCACGCAGCTTTACCCCAGTTTCTCGAGCGCCAGCACGCAAAGAATCTGGATTTTGAATGACTTGTTTGTGATTCCCGAAGCCAGGGGCTTGCGCGTTGGTGAGCACCTGATCGAACGCGCCATGCAGCTTGCCCGCGATACCAACGCCAAAGGTGTGATGCTCGAGACGGCGCACACGAATAAATCTGGGCAAAAATTGTACGAACGTATGGGGTTTAAGCGTGAAGACCTCGAGTTCCGCACGTATTTTAAAAGTGTTTGAATTGACGTTCAACACAATCAATGCTATTGTTTTCTTGCGGTTGAGAGATCTGTCCATAACGGATCGCGGAAGCAAGGTCTTCCCTCGGCTGCATTTTTTTGTTTTGAGGAGATACCTTGCACTTGCTTTATGTTGATGAATCTGGACATTCCGACGATCCCACCCAACGGTATTTTGTGATGATTGGAATTGCTTTATTTGAACGTCAAACATGGTGGCTCTCTTCGGAGCTTGATAAGATTGCATTGCGATTTGACCCTGCCAACCCTCAAACTGTCGAATTACATGGAAGTCCGATGAAACAGGGCAAAGGTGTTTGGTCTAAGGTTTCAGGAAATGAGCGCTTTCAAGCTTTTAGAGACGCTTTGGAAGTATTTGCCAAGAGTCACCCGAGCAATCGCTTGTTTGGTGTGGTAATTGAAAAAGCAGTGCTGCCAAATCGAGATATTGTCGAGTATGCTTTCGAGCAGTTGCTCAGTCGATTTGATCAATATTTAATGCGTTTACACAAACAAGAAGATACACAGCGTGGCATTGTTATTTTGGATCGCAGTATTCACGAAAAATCCTTGCAAAGTCTAGCCACCGAATTCCGCACAATAGGGCACACTTGGGGAATTTTGCGAAACTTTGCTGAAGTCCCATTGTTTATTGATTCCAAGGCTTCCAGATTGGTTCAACTTGCAGATTTAATCGCGTACAGTGTTTTTCGTCATTATGAGCGTGCGGATTCCGAATTTTTTCACTTGATTGAACCTCGGTTTGATCGTGTTGCAGGCGTAAATTATGGATTGCATATCAAGCGGAATCAAAAACTTCCAGAATAATTGGCGGTAGACGTTCAATCATGCCCGAGTACCAACCCATCAAAACCAAACTCGGCATTTTGCGCTCGAGAGACGCGCTACACCTTTCAAACCTCGAGTTCAAACCGCTCGAGAAAATCCTGCTTTTAACGGGTGTACTCGATGCGCGTCACAGCAGTTCGCACCTCGAGCAAGACTTGCAATTCAACCTGCGATTTTTCAGTGTCGTGGCGCTCGAGGTCACCGATTTGGATTCGTTTCATGGCGATCTCTCGAGCAGCTTTGACGTGGTTTTAAACTCGAGTTGGTTTGAGAACGCGGGCGGTAACGTCATGGCGGGGCATAAGCATTACCAGATTATTGAACACAACCACATTCTGGGCATCATTGCGGACGGTTTTAAACTCGAGATTGCCTGATGCTTTCAGTACAAACTTTTACCGATCAAGGGCTTTTCCAAGTTCCTGTGCCAGCCTCTGTACCGCGCACAAAAACAGGAACACCCGAGCCTGAAACGCTGTTGCCAGTTTGAATGTTATCGCCAATCACGGTGTTGATTGCAAAAATGCCCTGCTGTAAATCCTGACCCGAAAAGCTGTTGTTCAGAACACTGATTGCCTCGAGTTTGTCTTGCAAGAAAATGCCGCTCTGCCATCCGCCCCATTTTTTCGCGCCGTAACTCGAGCCTGGATTGATGACGGTATTGTTGCTGACCTGGGCATTTTTGATTGGCGCGTTAATGTAAATACCCATGCCTGGCGAATTGCTGATGGTGTTGCCAATGATTTTTAAGCCTGTGGTCAGGTTGTTTGGGTTGCTCGCCCAGCCCCGATTATAATGAATTCCTGCGCTGTACCGATCACCGATTTCGTGGTCAGTGCCTGCAATGTTGATAAAATTAATGGTGTTGTTGCTGATTTCGATGCTCTCGAGTTGACGGTCATTTGCGCCTTGCTGCTCGAGTCTTACCGCTGAGAAAGTGGCATCTTTTCCAAGTGGTATGGTTTGCCAGCCGCCAACATCAAGTGTGAACTGATTGTTGTCAATGCTGATATTGCGCATCACAATGTCGGGTGTTGGTGTAACTGAAATCGCATCCGCCCAGAGCACCACGCCCGAATTGACATTTTCAAAGCGATTGTTGCGCACAAAATTATCTTGAGCTGTCCACGAACTGCCAACGTTTAAACCCGTTACAAAACCGCGAATCGTATTGCCTTGGATTACAATGTTATCGCCGTGCACTTCAATGCCCGTCCGTAAACCCAGTGAACCAGCTTGTCCGTCGTTTCTCGAGACAATCGTGTTGTTGCTGATCTGGCTTTGTGCACCGTTGGTTTCGGTGTAAATCTGTGAGGTGTCAAAGTCGAGGTTGCCACCACCAACATTGTCAATCAGGTTGTCGGCGATGGTCACGGCTTCGACGTTTTTGGTATTGCCAGCCATAAATATTGTCCAAACGGCTTTAATGTCGCTAAAACGGCAACCTTGAACGACCATGTTTTTGCCCGCAGCAACCCAGATGGCGGCTCGGATTTTGCTTTCACTAAAGTTCTGGTTGTCAAGGGCAACATCTGCTAGGGTGTTAACAGGATTGTTGCTGGTGTTCTGATCGACGCTTAAGGATCGCAATTCAAAACCTGTAACGTCAGCGCCGAAAGTTTGCGCCGAAAAAATAGCGCCGTACCCACCTTGGTTGTCAGCCAATTTAACAACGCTCGAGTCTCTGGTTGCACCGCGAATACGAACATTGGGATAAACCGTAAAAACGCGCCGCAAAGCGCTTTCATTCGGGATTTTTGGCGCGAGGGTCACTCGGTACGTGCCAGCAGGCAGCAGCACCTCACCACCGCCAGCGTCTCGAGCGGCATTGATGGCATTTTGAATCGCAATGCGGTCATCGGTCACGCCATCACCAATGGCAAGAAATGGTTTGTCTTTAACATTCAAGGCTGCTCTGATCGGACTGGAAGCCAAACAGGCAGTCATGCTTGAAATGAGCAGTAAAGCAATTGATTTTTTCGTGAAACACATGTTTAACCTCCAACGATTGCGATAACGCCTTTGAGCCAGGATCAGTTAAAACACTGATTAGGATCAAGTTTTTCAAAATGAATATTGGAATAAACATAAAAACCTAAAACGCCAATTTGCGCTCTTTAAAATTCTAAGCAATGAACATTTGAAGACTGCCATGATTTTCTAAGAATAACGATAACTCGAGATTCCATTTATTCAAGGCTATAATTTAGCCTTTCGCCAATCACCAAAAACCCAAGTTTGGCATAACAAGCTCGAGCGCCATTGTCTTTCACCGAAAGCCAAACAGCTTGTATGCCAGCCTCAGAACCTTTAGCCACCAATGCACTCGAGCCACGCCATCCTACTTTCCCGTAAATTTTGCGGGTCGTTTCTCGAGGAACGCGCCAACACCTTCAGCAAAGTCACTGCTCGCTCCCGCAATGTTTTGCAACTGCCCCTCGTACTCGAGCGCCTCATCCAGGCTGCTCGAGAGGTTCTTGAGGAGGGCGCGTTTGGTCAGTCCAAAAGTCTTGGTCGGTCCTTGCGCCAGATTCTCGGCGAAGGCTTTAACCTTGGCTTCAAATTCTGCGGCTGGATAAACACGTTCGCACAATCCCATTTGAAGCGCGTCTTCAGCCAGGACTTTCTCGGCATGAACCATCAGGTCAAAGGCACGGTTGTACCCCACCAATCGCGGCAAAAACCAAGTGCTGCCCGCGTCGGGAATAAGCGCAATCTTGGAAAAAGCCTGCATCATGTTGGCGGCGTCGCTCCACAAACGAATGTCGCCCGCCAGCGCAATGCTCGCACCAGCGCCAGCCGCCACCCCGTTCACGGCGGTAATCACGGGTTTCTCGAGGTTGGTCATACGGGTTATCACGGGTCTGAAGGTTTTGTCCAAATGCTCTTTCATGTTGCCATGAATCCCTTCACGCAAATCTGCGCCCGAGCAAAAACCGCGTCCAGCGCCCGTAATCACAATCACTCGAGTTTGCTCATCTTTTTCGGCACTCGAGAGTGCTGACTGCATCGCCAGCAGCATCGCCTCATTCGCCGAATTCAGGCTTTCGGGACGGTTCATGGTGATGTAAAACACACCATTCTCGAGTTTGGTTAGCACGCTTTGTTCAGCCACTTGGGTCATAAGATACTCGCTTTCTTTTTGGTTGTCTCGAGTTTAGCTTTACTTGTCAAAAGATGGCTCGAGTTTGCCCGTCGTGCAATTCCAAATAAATTCTTGGGTGATGTTGCTGCCATGCGCGATTTGTACCGTGCGCTTTGGACTCAAGGCAGGGCAAGTTAACTGAATTTGGTTGTTCTGCACGGCATGACGAACTTCAGAACCACTTATAATTTCAATCACCAGCAAGGTTTTGGTCGCGCCAAAAAATCGGATGGTCAAAGTTTGCGAGAAACTGGTTTGCACCAAGACGTTCGCCTCGAGCGAAAATGGCGATGTCCCAGGATGGTTTTTCGCCTCGAGTTTCCCAGCTTTGGCAATACCAGGTGTTTGCACGTATTTGGCAAGCATAAAGTTCTTGCTTGAGCCTTTCTCGCGCCAACCCACATCAAATTTGGCATTGCCGGCGAACGGTATTATCTTGGCAAAACGCCCAGCCGAATCTTGCGGGATTAAACCCAAATAATTTCGCCCAGAAAACACGGCAAGCTCTAAATTGGGCTTGTTCACGCCGCGCAATTCGAGGTCATTGAAACGCACGTTGCCAGAAATATTATCAAACATGGTTTCAAACTCTCGGCTGCTGAACACTTGAACCGCGTACACCCGTCCGTCGCTACTTTTGAAAACCCCAACGCCAGTATGGGTAAAACTTGGGGTCATGATGTTCTTAAAATGCCCTGCGCTGTTGATCCAACCTGTTACGAAGGTTGTCACGATGCTCGAGTCTGGTTTGCCCTGCTGAAAGGCAATGTTTTCCGCCCAGGCTTGCTCGAAACTGCCAGCCTGATGAATTCGGTCTCCAGGCGTGTCAAAGCCAGGTTTGCCCGAATGATGATCAAAAAAATTGCGATTCGCCATGTCTTTGGCATGACCTCGAGCCGCCGCCGAGAGCCGCGCATCAAACTTTAAAGCCCTTAAACCAGCTTTGGTTCGCTCTAAATTAATTCCAACCCAGATGCCTTGCTCGGCGTCCGTTAAACCTGGTACATTTGGCGATTCGGGCAATGGATTCCAAGCGGTCAGCACAAGCGTCAGTGTACCCAAAGCCAGTAACAAAGCCCAGAATCTCGAGTTCATGTCTTTAGTATGCCACTGAAGTCTGTGAGTGCGCTATCTTGCAACAAACCCTCAATATTTTATCAAACAACACACTTCATGAACACTCGCTTAAGACACCAACTCGAGCGTTTGACTTTCTCGGGCATCAAGATTTTTCTGCTTTGGATGACGAAAATTTTCTTTAAAAACCTGTGCCGATGGCAGGTCGTTAAAGATTTCCAAGCCAATACCGTTCAACTCCACCCAAGCGTGACCCTCGAGTTTACCATTGTTGCGCCGCACGCCACTGACGAAAACCACGTCATGTCCTTCGGCTTTTAAGGCGTTGTAAACCGCCAAAGAACGTGGCACGCAGGCATCGGTTTTGGGACCAATTAAAAACAGTGTCCAATGAATTCCGCGCATGATCCGTTCCAAATGCTTAAAACTTTTGTTTGGTTGCACTCGAGGAATGGGTTCGTTGGTCTGTACAATCTCAAAAAGGTCTGTTTTTTGTCGCAACAGTTTTTTGACCCGCATCACATTCGAGTACTGCGTCGCAACGTCTATTAAAGTTGGAATCGCTCGAATAAACCGATCAAACCGCGCAAAACGCCACTCGAGTTGCCAAGCGGTTGGAAAGGAATTGCGCCAAGCTTTGAGCTTCTCTTGAGATAAACGTCGGTACTCCAATTTTTGCTGCCAAGGGTCACAGAAACTCAAAAATGCCTCGAGCGGTTTTTTTAGACCAAAGTGTTCGGCTCGAGAAACCAGTGACTCACGGTTTAAACCCCACTTTTTAGTCAGGGCTGCAAAATCGAGCGCATCATGGGGTTTTACTCCTGGGGATTCGTCCCACATTCTGGAAAGTACAACGCCCATAAGTGCGGCATCTTCAATTGATGGCAACACCACCTGACAACCTTCCCAATCAATCTGGCTCGAGGTTGACCACATCTCGTTCGTTAAACGCCGAGCATTGTTGGCGGAGGTAAACGTGTGCAATGCAAAACGATGCAAGTCCAAACGCACGCTGTGGTCAGTGGTGAACAAATGACTTTCCTCGTGAATGTTGGGTAGCACCGTATCGGCACGATTCCAAATCTCAACCCAGCCAGGAAGTTCTTTGGCGATTTTTGCCGCTCGAGCCGCCTCGTGTTCCCTAACAATCATGTCCACATCGCCGTAAAAACGAATTGCGGGCAAGTCGTAAACAAATTCTGCCAGCATAAAACCCTTGAACAACATCGGCACGATTCCAGCCGCATTCCAGGCACGTACCAACTCGAGCACATGCAATTTAATTCGGGCATGACGGGCTGTGGCAGCCAAGAAGGCGTTGCGGAATTTGATTTTTTCTGGGTGATCGGAAGGCAAGCTCGAGTAAAACAAGGGCAACAGCCTGAAGTCAGTCATCAACTCAGGTGGCACATCTTTGGCGGGTGTGATGCCGAGCAGGAATGACTCGAGGGCGTTCATGGCGTTTTAGTCTACCGTGAAACCCTATTTCGCGTCGTACCAAGAATCCCCAACGCCTACCCCTACCCCCAGCGGTACATCAAGCACAAAAGCATTGTTCATGGTGTCCTCAACAATTTTACAGACGGCTTCCACGTGCTGGCTTGGACTCTCGAGCACCAATTCGTCATGCACTTGCAACAGCATTCTTGCGCCAAACGGTTCGAGTTGAGGCTCGAGATAAATCATGGCGTACTTGATAATGCCTGCACTTGTGCCTTGAATCGGCATGTTGATCGCGGCGCGTTCGGCGGCTTCGCGCACCATAAAAACCTTGGAGTTGATTTCGGGAATATACCGGCGGCGGTGCAATAAATCTTCGACGTAACCGTGCTCGTGACAAAAGGCTTTGGTGCTCTCGAGATAACCGTTAATGCCTGGGTAGGCTTCAAAGTATTTGGCAATAAAATCTTTGGCAGTCTCATAAGAAATGCCCTCGTCGCGGCTTAATCGGTGTGCGCCCATGCCGTACAAAATCCCGTAATTGACGGCTTTTGCGCCGCTTCGTTGGTCGCTGGTGACATCTTCGAGCGCAATGCCCAGAATGCCTGCGGCGGTACGACGGTGAATGTCTTCGTTCAGCCTAAAACTCTCGAGCAGTGCGGGTTCTTTGGTGATGTGCGCCAGAATGCGCAGTTCGATCTGGCTGTAATCGGCGCTGATCAGTTTCATGCCCTCACTGGCAATAAATCCTTTGCGAATTTCGCGTCCGACCTCTGTCCGAATCGGAATGTTTTGCAGGTTTGGATTGAGGCTCGAGATGCGCCCCGTTGCCGTACCAACTTGCGAGTACGTCGTGTGAAGGCGGTTGGTTCTTGAGTTGACCATCAGTGGTAACGGGTCTAAATACGTGCCTTTGAGTTTGGCAATCTCACGGTACTCGAGAATCTTGGGAATGATCGGGTGTTCGTCCACCAAACCCTCGAGCACACTGGCGGCGGTGCTGCGTTTGCCAGTGCCTTTGGTTTTCTTGCCCGATGCGAGTTGCAGTTTGTCGTACAAGATTTTCTCGAGTTGATCCCGAGAATTGAGGTTAAATTCTTCGCCCGCCAATTCCCAGAGTTCAAGCTCGAGCGCCCGAATACGGGTTTCAAAGTTGTCGGACATGGTTTTGAACTGCGCGGCATCAATCCGAATGCCTGTGGCTTCAATTCTAGCAAGCACTTTGCTGGTCGGAATCTCGAGGTTTTCGTACAGTTTGGTTTGCTCATCCGTGAACATGCCGCGCAGTTTTTGAATCAGTGTGGCACTGGCGGCGGCTTGGCTGGGGGCATCTTTTGCCCATTCATGCTCCAAGTAACGCTTGGAAATAATGTTGGCGTTGACGTTGGTCGTGTCAAGCGTGTACGCCATCAAGAGCGGATCGTCGCCAGGCTCGAGGTTGATGCCGTTCATGATCGCATTGACCGCCAAGGATTTCGCGTCAAAGGCATGAATTTCAGTTAAACCAGCAAAAATCTCGAGATTCGGATTTTCGGCTTCTCGCACGCCGTTCTCGAAGTTTGGATCGGCAAACGCTAAAGCTTTCAAATCTGCGCTCGAGGCAAAATCACTCGAGAGGGTGAATCCCCAGACTGCATCCGCCGTCGGTTTTTGCCATTCGAGTTTGCTGAAGGTTTGCGCGGGTCTGGCTGGCATTGCCTCGAGTTCAATCGCGCCCAGATTCATGTCTTTGATCAAACTGAAAAACTCGAGTTCACTCAGGGCTTCACGCAAACCGTCTTGCGGCGCAAAGACGTTGGCTTTGACAAAATCTGCCTCGAAATCCATGTCGGTCACGATTCTCGAGAGTTCTTTGCTCATCAGGACATTTTCAAAAGAATCCCGAATTTTTTGCGCATCTTTGACAGGTTCAATCTCGTCCAAATGTTCCAAAATCCAATCGAGCGAACCGTATTTCTCGAGCAACTTCTGCGCCCCTTTAGGACCAATGCCCCGAGCGCCAGGAATGTTGTCGCTCGAGTCACCAGTTAAAGAACGGTAATCGACCCACTGATCGACGCGCACGCCGTATTTCTCGAAGACTTCGGTGGGTCCAATTTCTCGGTCATCGCTGGAGATCACTTTGACGTTCTCGGAAAGCAACTGGTAGGCGTCGCGGTCACTGGTGAGGATTCGCACTTGAATACCCTCGGCTTCAGCCCTGGTTGCCAGTGTGCCGATCACGTCGTCCGCTTCGTAACCAGGTTCTTCAAGGCGCATCAAACCCATCAAATCGACAATTTGTTTGGTTTTATGGACTTGTTCGTGCAAGTCGTCGGGCGTGTCGGCGCGACCTGCTTTATAATTCTCGAATGCCTCGTGCCTGAAGGTTTTGACGGGCGGATCAAAAACCACGATCACCGCCCCCTCCCTGACACCTTTTTTAACACCGTCTTTGACGTGGCGCATGACGGTTTTTAAAAAGCCGTAAATCGCTTGAACGGGTTCGCCTTTTGAAGTCGTTAAACTGCCAGAAGATCGTTGCAAAGCAAAATACGAACGGTACGCCAGCGCATGACCGTCAATCAACGTCACACGTTTGGGTTTGCTGCTGCCAACCACCTTAGGCGCGGGAATCTCGAGTTTTTCCTCAACTGCTGGAATCCCGTGTTCCGCAAGGTAAATGTCGTTCTCGGATTCCAATTTTTCTTCGGCTGCATCAAATAGATTGGGTTGGCTCATGCCAGTATTCTACCCGAATTCTGTTATCAGCGAAACGCCAAAGATTTACTCTTTTGGTTTGATGGTCGCACGACCAAGCTGCGCTAATGAATCTGCGAGTCGCCACTCACGGATCGTCCAGAGTCTGTTCAGTTTATGCACACCGCCCTGCTTGTAACCCGCACGGTGCAAACTGACCCAACCACGGTCTTCGTTTAAATCCGAACTCAGTTCCGTCAACGGGTTTGGATGCCCAATCCAAGCCACCGAATGCGCCCGCAAACCCGCATGAACTTTGGGGAATACCTCCTCGAGTTCTAAACGCGTCTGACAAAAAGCGATCACCACGTCAAAACGCCCCTCAAGCCTTAAAAAGATTTCAACCCGTGGTGGTAACGGGGCAAGCGATTCATAAAAACCTTCTGGCGGGTTGAGTAAACCAACCAAAGAGCCTTCCTTGATCCCAAGTGTTTCGACCAATTGAACGGACATGCGCCTAGTTTAAAGAGTCTTATACTTCAAGTGCAAATACTTTCAGAGCAGACTCGAGGTTATCAGGCGTTGGGAAATCAATTTTTGACTGTCCCAAACTCTCGAGCAAGTTAAACCCCCGACCAGCGCGTTTTAAACCTGTTTTGATCTGCGCATAAAAAGCCCGTTTGGAAAGTTGGGCGTTGTTGCAACACGCCAACAGCAAACCATCAGGCGCGACAATGCTGGCGGCAAGTTCGACAAGCTCATTATAATTTGCCACTGCCGAGAACCGCATGAGCTTCGATGTCGCAAAACTCGGTGGGTCAAGAATCACCACCTCAAACTTATCCTCGCGCCTCGAGAAACGGTGAAGCCAGTCAAAAACGTCACCCGAAATGAAATCAAAACGCTTAGCCTCGAGTTTATTCAGACGGTAATTTTCCTGTCCCCAATCGAGTACGCGCCGTGAAAGGTCAAGATTTGCGGTTCGAGTTGCGCCGTTCAAGCTGGCAACCAGCCCAAAACCGCAAGTGTACGCGAAAGTATTCAAAACTGTTTTTCCAGCCACATGATTCTTGAGCCAAGCCCTAGGTTCGCGCATGTCCAAGAATAAACCCACACTTAAATCCCCACCAGGACGAATCAGGTACTTTACGCCATTCTCGAGAATCTCGAGTTCATCCACCTGCTCACCCCAAGCTGGCGCATCAGGTGCAAGCGAATCTCGAGCGACATTTGATAGATGTCGCGCCTCTTTGGGACGGCGTTTGAGGTAAATTGAAATTGGTTTAAACGTTTGTGCCAGCACCTCGAGCAAGATGTTCTCGTGTTTTTCTGAAAGATCAGTATACAAACTTGCCACCAAGACACCCGCAAAAAAATCCACACTCAAATCAGCAATCTCATCCGCGCTCGAGTTCACAAGCCTAAACCCAGTCGTGCCTGGGTTTAGCTCGAGACTCACGCGTTTTGCTCGAGCAAGTTCTAACAATTCCTCGAGTTTCGGTGAGTTGTTTAAAAGCGTAGGCAAATCTGGCACGACTCGAGAATAACTCAAAGTGAAGTTGTATACTCGACGCATGAACGGGAAAATCAATCTCGCTGACCCGAATTTTGAACCCACCGACGAACAATTGCAAGAATTGATGCGTCAAGCTTTTGCCCACGTCCCCAAACAAAACGAAGAGCGTTTGCGTGTAATGCGTGAACAAATTTTGCAAGGACGAATTGAACTTTTAAAACAACTCAGAGCAGAAACGGTACACGCAATTTGAAACCCGTTCTTCTGATGATTGCTGGACCAAATGGTTCGGGTAAAACCACAGTCACCGTTTTGCTCCGTCGCAACCATTGGAGTGAAAATGTCGAGTACATTAACCCAGACGATGTTGCAAAAGAAAAATTTGGTGATTGGAATTCTCAAGACGCGATTTTGGATGCAGCAAACTGGGCAGAAGCCAGACGCGAAGAACTACTCCAGAAACGCGCTGGAATTGCCTTTGAAACAGTTTTTTCAGCACCTGACAAAATAAATTTCTTAAAACGCGCAAAACAAGCAGGCTACTTTCTGCGCGTGTTTTTTGTCAGCACCAGCGACCCTCGCATCAACGCATCTCGAGTTGTGGAACGCGTCATGAATGGTGGTCATACCGTGCCACTCGAGAAAATCGTCAGTCGTTACAAGAAATCAATGGTCAATCTTGCTGCCGCAATTGAACTTGCAGATCGGGTTTACATTTACGATAATTCCGTCGAAAACGCTGAAGCAGCCCTTTGCGCTCGAGTCAACGATGGAATGTTACGCAAAATCTATCTTGATTTACCCGAATGGGTTTCAGACGCAATCATTGATCTTCAACACCACCCAAAATTTGAAGACACTCGAGCATAATTTAATCTCGAGCATCCGCCATTACGCGCCCTCAATCTCGAGCGTTACCCCTTAAACTTCTGTAAAGGTGGTGCGTGCGTATGATTCAGTTTCTTTCACAAGCCATAATTTTTAACTCGAGCTTCCCACTGCGAAGGAGTACCTGTGAAACGATTGAATTGTGTTATGCCGCACCACCAAAAACCCGTTAAAATCGGGTGGTTATTTTGACCCCGCTCGAGTTTAGAAGTGCGCTCGAGAAAGGGTTGGGACGAGCGATTTTGCATTTGCAGAAGAATGATCTTGTGTCATAGTTGACATGATGTATGCTAACCTATAAAAACAAAAGGAGCGTGATGAATTTTTGAGCAACTGTTTATAAAGATCAATTGTTGGTTTGAGAGTTATTTGAATAACAGTTTCGTAGTTTCTTGATGTTTTATCGTTTCTGAAACTTTTAATACGATGAAACCGTGGCACTTAGGAGAAAATCATGTTAAATTTAGAACGTGAAGCACATCCAACCTTGCAGATTGACCATAGAACAAATTTAGATGTTTCAAAACTTGGACTCACAGAAGATGTGATTCTTGAGATCCAAAATCCAGTGATTCGCGCTGCTGTGACAGCAGCCGTTGAGGCGAACACTCCTGTTGAGTGTAAATACTGATACCTGCATTTTCGACTTAACCATTTCCCGCGATTGCCGAATTAGCCCAAAACTTCTTCACCAACCCAAACTCTTCAGCCGCAGCCAACGCCA
>JAYVRX010000184.1:0-9801 GCA_043775825.1 Deinococcales bacterium | reverse complement strand
GATCGGCTTGCGGAGCGGTTAGACGTTGCAGATCAATGCCGTTCGGCACAACCGTTACCCGTGTCCTGACGCCCATCTGATCCAACTCGAGCGCCATTGGGGCGGCAGGTGTGATTAACTCGATACAGCGGTTGCAAAACCAGACATCCGCCAGGGCAAACAAGGTTTTGGTGCTCAAATCCAAGCCTTTTTTCAATTGCCTGGTCACGCGCCGTCCCGTTTTGGTGCTTCGCGCGTACCAGCGCTCCGAGGTCATCAGCCACGAAAGCGTGGCGTAAAACGGCGCGTAATGAATGTAATCCCGAAATCTGGTGTGGTAGGTATGCACCACCGGAATGCTCAGCAACCTACCGACCCCAATCGCCAGAATCGGCATCAGAGCGCCGTGGGTGTGAATCACATCAAAATCGAGTTTTGAAAATTGCCACATTTTTCGCAAACTTGGCGGAAACGCCCAACGCTGCTCTGGTTGAGGTCGGTACACTGTGGAACGCAGTCGAATCACGCCAGGCTCAGTCACCTGCTGCGGGTGTTTGGGCGCGACAATCATGACCTCATGCCCAAGTTCGCGCAAACCTTTTACCATGTTGGTAACGCTGGTCACAACGCCGTTAATTTGCGGCAAGTACACGTCGGTAAAGACCGCAATTCGCAAAGGGCGATGCTCGAGCGTGGTCATTTTGGCTCGGGGTTCGAGTGGTAGAAATGAGAGAACGCTTTTCAGCATTAACCGAATCATACCCGAGCGTGATGAGCGATGTTGGGTTTTTTCAGAGCTGAATCTCGAGCGCCCTCAAAACTCGCTCGAGCACGATCTGTTGAGCGCTCGAGGTTTCAAAACTTTGGGTATCAACCTCAAGTAGCTTTACCTGCTGCCCCAAAAACTCGAGCGTCGGTAGGACATGATCTTGATAAAACTTGAATCTGTTTTGAATGGCGTCGTTGGTGTCATCGCTCCGACCTCGAGCCAGCAAGCGTTTTTGCATTTGGGGCAGTGAAATTGAAAGATGAATCACCGCCAGCACCAGAATCTCGAGCATTTCGAGTGTTTTCAGTAAATGCTCGGCAGCTTCAATTCGTCTTGGATAACCGTCCATCACCCAAGGCTCGGTTTGGAGCTTTGGTCGCATCGTCAGTTCATGTTCGATCACAGCCTTTGTCCAAGAATTCGGGATCAACAAACCATTTTGAACGCAATGCTCAAAATAGCTGACTTTGCTCGAGAAACCATTCGGAATTGGATCAGCCAGTTCTTGCTCGAGTTTGCTGCGTTCGTTCGGATTGTTCTCAATTCGTTCAATTATGCCGCGCAGCAAATCGCCCATTGAAATGTGGTGTTTGACAATCCCGAGCGCGAGCAATTGTTTGGCAATCGTTCCCTTACCGCTGCCGCTCGCACCGAGTAGCAAAAAAACGCCCCGCGCTGGGCGGGGTTGAAAGTCTGGAATTTGGTTTAAATGTTCCATCTCGAGGTCTGATTCTAACGCATTTAAGTGATCTGTAATATCACCATGATGCCCATTGCAATGTGAATGAGCAATTTTAAACCAATGCCGCCAAGCATTCCGACCAACGTCCCGATACCACTTTTCGCTGACTGCTCGAAAGACTTTTTTGAAACGACCATCTCGAGCGCAATTGCGCCCAGCACCGGGCAGATCAAAAAACCGAACGGCGGCAGCACAAAAATGCCCGCAATTCCGCCCAGCAACGCGCCCCAACCCGCCGCGCTTGAGCCTCCAAACTTTCGAGCGCCCCAGGCGGCTGCCAGATTGTCAATCACGAAGGCGCTGCTGCCAACCAGTGCCAAACCGATCAGGAACGTCCAGTTGATTGGGTTAAAGCCTGTAATCAAGGCATGAGCCAGCGCGGCAAGCCAAATGATGATAGTGGCGGGCACAACGGGAAAAAATGTTGCCGCAAGGCTGCCAAGCCATAAGATCACAAATAAAATTCCAGCAATCAGCGTCATAATTCCAATACGATACAGCCTTGGTAAAAGTTTCAAATGCGTGCTTCGTGTACCATGTCAAGACTTGAGTCTCGAGGAGCGTTATTTGTGAATGCGGTCTGTCTGGTTTTTTTGGTGCGGCAAAAAAGTGTGCTGTCGTCTGGGCGTTTTGAACGGGTTTTAAATTTGCTCGAATCAGGCGTTGGCTTGTCAGCGCAGATGTATTTGGCTCGGAGCGTGCTTGAAAATATCAATCCAGAAATACACTTGCGCCTGAAAGCGTTGCTCGAGGCGAAAAAACTCGAGTTGCTAGGTGGTGCGATGTTTGAGCCTTGGCTGCCGCTAATTCCCAAACTTGACGCCGCCGCGCAATTAAAGCTGTATTCGGTGGTGATCGAGCAGATGTTCGGTGTCTTCACCCGAGGGGTTTGGCTTCACGATTGCGCTTGGGAAGCCCAAATTGCCAGTCTGCTGATTTCTGCGGGTTTTGAGTTTACGTTCTTAACCACGGCACAGCTCGAGCGCAACGCAGGCTTATGGATTACCGAAGACCAGGGCAAAACATTGCGCTTGTTTGGTTTTGATTCAGGCTTAGCCAACACTCTGAATGATCTGAATCTCGAACCTCGAGATCAAATACAAACTGTGGTGCTCGAGTTGGAAGATTCAATCGAAAGTATGACTGCGATTGAAAAATTAATTTCTGAACTCAAAGAAACCAAACTGTGCTCGCAGATCATCGACACGCAAAAACCGCAAGCTCTGATTTACCCAAAACCGAGTTGGAATCGCCCTGAACCGTGGCGCGAACTGCTATCAAACCCGAAAATCAACTGGCTTCACAAACGTATCGCCAGGGCTTCTAATAAATTAAACTCGCAATTTCGAGTTCCAGAAGAGGCGTACCAATACTTGTACCAGGCTCAGCAAGCCAGCATTCTCGAGCAACCACGACTGCACTCTGAAGCCTATCAAAACATTATTCGGAGCGAAAACATTCTCGAGCCTCACAAGTATTCCTGGCTCGAGATTGAATTGCTCGATTTTGATTGCGATGGCAGCGATGAAGTTGTGGCTGAAGCGCACACCATGAACCTGTATTTCAAACCCAGTTTTGGCGGTAAGTTGCTCGAGTTGGATGATCGAAACCGCAGCCTCAATTTGGTGGTTCAAGCGCTCTCGGATCATTTTGTTGGCGCCGAAGAGTCCATGTCGCGTTTTGCGGTGGGACAGACTCTGGAACTGGGCGATTTCCTGACCGCGCCCTTTGAAGCCAGCAAATACCGTGACCGTGTGACCATGAGCCGAACGGGCACGGTTCGCGGTCCTGCTGGTGTGCCAGTCAGTGTTGAAGTTAAAAAAGCAATTCGCATTTTTCCCAAAGAATCCAGACTCGAGGTGGAATACCGATTGACCAACCACGGCAATTGGGACATCGTGACCCGTTTTGGTTCGGCTTGGGAACTCGAGCTTTCGGGAGAAGACTTTGCCTTGATTTCGGGATCGACAGAAATTTTAAACAAAGCTTTAAACCTCGAGCACCGAACCACCCAAAGCCTTGGTGTGCGGCAAAACGGTCTGCGACTCGAGTTGCGCTTGAACTTTGGGCGTGAAAACCTGGTTTGGAGTTTTCAAAAACCAGATTCGATCCTGATTTTGCCACTCTGGGATTTGGATTTGCCCAAAGGTCGTTCCAGGCGAATCCAATACGAGATTAAACTGCTCGAGATTTAAATTGTCACCCTGGTCGCTCGAGATATTAAACTGACCCGTATACTCATGCGCGTGCGCTTCAAACGAATCAACATCAAACTTCTGCTTGCCGTGCCAGGTTTGATTCTGGGCTTGATCGGCTTTTTGGGCAGCCTGTGGTTGGGCGTTGACTTTGCCGACCTGCCACCAGAGATTCTTTGTTTTGCTGCCCTGACCGCCTTTTTTTCGATAGCATTTTTGTCGGCTTTCTTTGAACGCTTTATTCCCAGTTTTACGTTCGCTGGCACAATGCTCGAGGGCATCATGCAGGGTTTGGGGTTGAACGGCTTGTGGGCGTTTTTTTTGGCGCTGACCAGTTCCCTGGGCGAAGAATTGTTCTTTCGTGGGTTTCTGCTGGCATTAGGCATCAAGTTTTTACCCGTCTGGCTGGCAGTTCTGGCACAGGCAGCCGTTTTTGCCGCCTTTCATCCAGCACCCGCCAAAGCCTGGGGCTATCCGCTCTGGACGGCATTGGTCGGTGTGATATTGGCACTGGTGACATTGGGCTGCGGCAGCGTCGAACCTGCCATTTTGGCGCATTACCTGTTTAACCACCTCAACCTCAATCAAGCCATCACCCCTCGAGTGTCAACTCAAAACGGTTCGTGAAAAACGCGCTTTTGATTCACCCCAGAAGAGTTTCAAAAACTTGCGGTAGGCTATTTGGGTGAAAAATAAATTATTGATGTTGGGTGTCATCTCGAGTTTTGTCGTCAGCCTTTTGACCGGTCAAGTCTTGGCACTCGATTTTGCGAGTTTCACACTCAAAGCCACGCTCAGTGCGCACCGTGGTACGGTGACGCAACTGGTAAAAAGTCCTGATGGTAAGCAAATTGCCTTTGCCACCTCGTCGTATGTTCATGTTTTTGATGTCAAAAGTGGCAAACTCGTTTACAGTTTGATCGGACACCGTGGCTTTATCTCGAGTTTGTCTTGGCGCAATGACGGAAAATACTTGCTGACCTCGAGTTATGACAACACCGCCAAAATCTGGCAGGTTGGCACTGGGCAAGTGGTGCGTACCGTCACAGCCGACAATATCGATTTTAACATTGCGTCCTTTAGCCCCGACGGAAAAACCTTCGCCGTTGGCGGCGATGACAAACTGGTACGGGTGTTCGACAGCGAATCTGGCAAATTAATGCGCTCTCTTAAGGGTCACAACGAAATTGTGGAGGCGCTGGCGTATTCACCCAACGGCAAAATGCTTGCCACTGGCGATGACGAGGGTGGTCTGCGCATCTGGAATGCAAACGGTGAACCAATCAAAATCTTAAAAAGTGGGCAGAGCACCATCCGTCAACTTGGCTTCAGCCCAAATTCTGCGAGCCTTGCCACCGTGGGTGACAACTCGGTGCGCCTGTGGACTGCGCCCACATGGACGGCAAAAGTCATCACCTCTAAAGATGACCGTCAAGTGTACTCGTTCGCCTGGGACGCCAGCGGAAAACGCATTGCGATAGCCGCCTCAGACTTTGTGATTCGCCTGATTGATTTAGAGCGCAACAATGCTTTCGCCTTGATCGGCAAGCATAGCGACGGTATCAACAGTGTGATTTGGCTTGACCCCAAAACTATTGTTTCTGGCGGTGTGGACGGTTTGGTTAGGGGTTGGGATGCGGGCAGCAAAAAACAAAGCTTCGCATTTTCGGGCGCACCCTCGAGGTTAAAAAATGCGGCGTATTCCAATGACTCGAAAATGTATGCCACCATCGCCAATGAAACTGATATTTTAATCTGGAACGCGGCGGATAACACGCTGCTTCAAACCCTGAAATCGGATTTTCCAGCCTGGCAAACCAACATTGTCTTTCACCCTAACGGCAAGAGCCTGATTTCAGGTGACGACTTTGGACATGTCAAACTCTGGGATTTAACGACTGGCAAGCTGCAAAACGATTTTAACAACAACGACGAAGCGATAGCTGGACTGGCATACAGCCCCAACGGCAAGAAATTTACCTTTTCAGGCTCGAGCGGCAAAATCAATGTTTTTGATGCCGTTGCGTTTAAAAGCCTGACCTCATTTGAGAGTTTGCAAGACGAAAACCTGGCGGGTCTGACTTGGACGCCCGATGGTAATAACCTGTTGGTTTACGGCAGTGACGGCTCGATCAAAACCCTGAATGCCAGCTCTGGGCAAGTCAAACAAAACCTCGAGCCTCTCGAGGCGGGCATTCGCACGCTTGATCTCGGGTTTGACGGTCAAACCATGATTGTTGGTTCAAACGATGGCACGATTCAAGCCATGCAAATCTCTGGCAAAACCCTCTGGAAAACCCAACTCGCCAGCGCTTCACCATTGACTGTTCGTTATTCGCCAGACGGCGCAAGTATTGCAGTCTCAGCCACGGATGGCACACTGCGTTTGCTTGACTCGAGCACTGGAAAAATCATTTACAGTTTGACCAACCACACCGATTCAACCTCGGCGCTGGCGTTCAGTCCAGACGGCACGCGGCTTCTGGTCGGTGCTGGAACGCTTGCTGCGGGTGGTACGTTTAGCCTGTACGGCTTAACGGACAACAGCAGCGCCTTTGGAGTCCGACCAGAAATGATGGCTGCAAAACCCGCCAAACCAATCCCAACCGATTGGGCAAGCGCAAACTTCAACAAAGCCCTTAAAGTCCGATTCTCGAGCGGCTACCGTGTCGTTGGTATGGTCGGTGAAGCCCTCGAGGTTACAGGTTTTACCGAACCGAACGCCAGCGTCTTGCTGCAATTGAAAACCTCAAAAAATCCCGCCAGCAGCTCGCTCAGCCTGCTCGAGATGGCACTTGAAGTAACGCGTGAAGATTGCAACCTTGATGTCAAATTTTCCAATTGCACCGACCCAATCGGTGTGGCAGGATTTACCAACCCGCTTGACCGCATTGGTTATGAAATCAACTTTAACCTTTCAGCCAGCGCCAGCCAAAAATCAAACCCAATCCAAAGTAAGCTTCCCGTGGTTGCACTCGACGCTCGAGATGTCAGCAACAACGCCATAATGATTCTGAGCGTTAAACCAGGCTCGAGCTTGAGCAATGAAGCTGCCAGCGCTTTGTTGCGTGGTTTGGCGAACAATTTGGCTTTTGAAGCCATTTGAGCTTGGGTGTTGGGATCTTAATCTTTGATTCATTTTCGACAATTGTCATTTGATTGGCGTAGACTCCTAGGGCAGTAAAAAATTATTTGGAGGTACTTATGTGGCCATTTGGGAAAAGCATCAAGCAACGCGTTGAAGATGAAATGAAAAAGTATCCTGATGTACTCTCACAACCAGTGACCGTTGAGGAATCTCATGGAACGGTCAAATTTCAAGGGGTTGTCTCAAATCCTGCGGTGATTAAATTATTGACCTCTATTGCCTCGGGCATCAACGGCGTCAAAAACGTTGATACCGGAATGGTCGGCATCGAAGACAACGAACCAGACACTGTGCCACCCGTTGATGAAGTCCAAATTCAAGCCGCCATTGATGCCAGCGCAATTGCCAAATCGGTCTATCACGACATCAGCAACAACGGCGAATTGTCCAACAACCCAATTGACGTCTTGCAATCGGGCACTGAAGTCGTGTTGCGCGGCGCAGTTGACAATGACCACGAATACCGTCTGGCAGTACAACTTGCCAGCGCCGTTTCTGGAGTAACCGGTGTCAATGCCAACGAGTTGAAAGTCGTTGAAGGTGCAAAGCAAAAACACGAAGCCGCCAAAGTCGAAGAGGCAGCCAAACCTTACGTCAATATTCCTGACGAATGGTACGTCGTGCGTCGCGGCGATACCCTGAGCGCCATTGCCTCAAAATACTCGAGCGACATTGATACACTTGCCAAAGCCAACGGCATTCACGATGTCAATTTGATCAAGATCGGTCAGAAGATTCAAATTCCGCGTTAAGTTTTTTGTGCATCTCGAGAGAAGTGCGTCTTTAAGGCGCACTTCTTTATTTAGCGCAACACCTGAACAAGCCACAACTCTCGAGCCGATTGACGGTAATTGCGAGAACCCAGCACCCAAGCATCAAAATCTGAAGGCACATCGCGCCACATTAAGCGAACCTGGGTTTTCACCACCGATTTTGGCAGTTTATAAACCTCGAGCCTTGAACCACCCGCCGAAATTCGGGTGTCCACTGCAATTCGTTTCGCCCGCCAAATGTCATGCCGCACGATTGGATTGCCGTTTTCATCTTGCAGCACCTGATGAAACACTCGAGTACCAGCTTTAAAACCACCCGCCGCATCCAAAACCCCACTTGAGAACACCGTGCGTCCCGAAACATCCAGACCGCGAATCTCGAGCCACAACTCCCGTAAATCCGCAACGCCAGTCGGAATCGCATGAGCCGCCCCAACATTGGAAACCCGTACCTCGAGCGAACCAGATTTAAACATTCCCTCGAGTTTCAAAGCGTTTTTCAAACTTGCCAGATTTGCTTCTGGGTTTGGTGCAACCATTGTGCTGCCACCCAGCAAGCGATGCCATTTCACACTCGGTTTAGAACGTCCCAACGCAACCTCGCCAGGTTCTAAAGCATCAGAAGCACCGCTTTTCGAGAAATGACACGATTGACACGAGACACCTTGAGCCGCAAATTTTGATGCCTGGTATTCAGACCAAGTGCTTTGCACCAAAACGTTATTGATCCTAAATTCATGACACGCCCTGCAAACCTGACCACTGGACAAAACAGGACGGAACATATCTTCCTGATGAACTCGAGGTTTGGCATTCAACAAGATTTTTGCCAAATTGTTCCCAACCGCAAACACATTCCCGCCCACATACCCACGCACCCGAGCGGGATTGGACAACCACCCTCCAGAATCTGAATTCACAGACTCGAGCGAATGACAAAAGCTACATGACACCCCCTGCCTGCTTGAAGCACTCTCGCGGTTGTACAAACCCACCTCGCCCGTCATGAGCGCCACAGGGGCATGACACGCCGCGCACAAACGCACCGCAGGTTCGCCACGTTCGACCACAAATTGCTCTTTGACTTTTAAGTACAATTCGTCGGTGGCACTTTTCGCGTGCAAACTCTGACTCCAAGCGTCATGAATGCCAACATGACACGAACCACAGGTCTTTGGGTCGGGAAAAGCATGGTTGGGTAGCAAGATGTTGCTCGAGTTTCTGGCAGGCGACGGCAAGAAGAGGTCAGAAGGTTTGACCGCACCGTACTCGAGTTGTCCACCAGAACCTTGTTTTAACCCACCCGCGTAAAAAGCGGGAATCGGTTTGGCTTCCAAGTGTTGCGTGGTAGCGACCCAAGAATCGGTAAGCAACAAAAACGTGCCAACGCCAACAAACGCGGCGAGAATCAAAAATGCCAGAGAAGAAAATCGCATCAGCACCACACGATGTTTAGCATAGCATCAAGAGCGAAACCTGACTGAAACCTCAAACTTAAAATTCTCGAGTTCATCCCCTTCCTGATACAGAATGCTCACCGCATCATGCTCGAAAACACTGACGGGTGTTTTGCTGGTGGCATCCTCGAGAACACTGTCGTAACTCGGGATTTTAATGATGTGAGTTGGGGCAATAACGAATTTAGCGACTACACCTGCAACGGTCTTAGATTCAAATGGAATACCATCTTTGGTTAATCCCGTCAGTTTCACCTCGAGATTGGGTTGGGCTTTAATCGGGTCTGTAAGTTTGATTTCAAAGTTAAACCCATCGTAAAACTCGCGGTAACTTGCACCTCGAGATGGGGTGATGTCGGTGATACTGGTGACGTCTTTACCGCCGAGGGTTAAAGTTAAACTGCTGGGGTCTACTTTTGCGCCACCGAAATTACCAACACTGGTTTTAAAACCGTTAATGCTGCTCGAGGTCAGAATCAAATTGTTTGTTGAAGCTCGAGGTTGATTGGGAAAGTCTTGAGCAGAAGCTGTGGAGGCATATAAAAGTAACGCAATGAATGCGCTTAAGAATCTAGAGATAAGCATAAAATTAGGCATTTTTATAGATGATTTTAAAAATTCTTTATAAAATTTTCAACTGCTTTATGATGACTATCGTATGTGATTAGCGAGGATTTGCATACAAATCCAGCAACGTATTAAACCCGTTCACACCAGCTAACTTCCCCGTTTCGATCA
>JAYVRX010000183.1:0-38302 GCA_043775825.1 Deinococcales bacterium | reverse complement strand
CCGAATCAGAACGAGGAGAAGTTTATTTTAGAAGACTGAGAGGACTTTCAGTCCATTATCAAACCCATGCACTTTTAGTGCATGGTCGTTTAGTTTGGGTTTTGAACACGACTATATCTGGTGTTAAAAACTCGAGTTTCGCATCTTTGAAAACGGGTGAAAGATCAGCTTTGAAACCAAATCGTAAACCAGTTTCAAATTTCCACAATGGATTGCGTGGTACTTCCCAATCTAATTTGACGTAAGCCTGAACCAACAAAGAAGTGTTGATTGTGCCGTAAAACGTTAAACCAGGTTCGGCAGATGCGAAGGCTTCAAGGCTAAATTTGAGTTTGATATTGCCTTTGTCGGCTGGGCTGATCGGTGTCCAGTTGCTTTGACTTTCATTGATTAAACCCCACCCAGAGGCTTTGGTGTACTGAACACCAATTCGCAGGCTGGATTCTTCTTTGAAACCAAAGGTGGCTTTGATCTCGAACTTACCAGTTGCGCCGACAGACAATGTAAATGCAGGTTGGATCACGATAGGTATTGGACCAACCCAGATCGTGATAGTCGGTCCACGCAACTTCAAGACATCAATGGATTTCTTGAAAACCACCGAACCTTCAAGGTTTATTTTGAGTTGCGCCTCTTGGTCAAAATTTAGACCTGCCTCAACACTTTTTAAGTCAAGTAAAAAACCAACTTCTCCCTTCAGAAAGATGCTGGGATCAATTCGAATGCAGCCATTCGCAGTAATTTTACCAATCACTTTGATCGAACCATCAGGGTTTTGATCGGTTTTCTCGAGAATTTTGACATTCGGAATATCAACGACAAGACCGCCTGCACCGTTTTTCTGACAATCTTCTTTGGCTCGAGTATTGCTTGTTCCCTTACGACGCAACGAAGCGCCTGGAACGAGCGGTTCTTCAGTGTAAGTATTCGGATCGGATACGGCTTGACTTGCATTGAACGAACCCTGCTTGATCGTCTCGGCAAGGGCTGCACCTTCAGTCTCGAGAATCAAACCTGTTCCATCTGGACGTGCGGCTTTGACTTTGCGTAAGTAACCATTTGGCGCGTTTGGGCTGGGTTCGCTGACGACAATATCGCCAGGTTTCAGGTTAGCAACTTGCGGTGTCAACTTAGCAAAACTCAGGTTGCCAGTGGTTGCATCAAAGGATTTCACTGCCTCTCTCGAGCTTGAATCCATGACATGCGTATTATCTGCCAGTTCGACGGCATTGTCGGAGGCTGTTCCTACGCGCAATTCCACGCCAACACTTGGGTTGCCTTCACGCACGGCACGAAGGCGGTAGCTATAGGTAGTATTCTTGGTCAAACTGCCATCGGTGTACGCCGTTGCTGTCGCCGCAATGTCTGCCACTTTCGCGTAGGCTTCAGTGTTGATACGACGCTCGAGAATATAACCGCTTAGTCCTGTGGCGGCATCCCACAGCAGGTCTACTTTATCTACACCCGCTTTGGCGACACGAAAATTAGTGGCTTCAAGAATCAGTGCGGTCACAGTGACAGTGGTTTTTGCTATTGAAACGCCGTCACCATTGCTGGCAGTCAATGTGTACTCTGTGGTGGTGGTTGGTTTAACCATAATGCTCGAGCCACTCACCGAGCCAATATCTGGCGAAATCGAAACGCTGGTGGCGTTCAGTACCGTCCAGGCAAGTGTGACTGGACTTCCTGAAGCTACCGATACTGCCGAACTTGAGAAGTTACTGATGATTGGAACAGTTTTACAACTCCATAAGATCAGCGCCAGCAATCCGATAAGTACATTTATTTTTGATATTTCTCGCATAACTTCCTTTCATCGCTCGAGATGATTGACTCGAGCCTGATGCGTTCGCGGTGTTGTGCGAACACGTGTGCTTTCAATTTTTTTTGTTACTATCTCCTTTCTTTTTTGGAACGGTGGGTGTTTCGCCTCGAGATATGCCGTTGTGTTCGGCTATAGCTCGAGGCAAATGAACAACACAAACCTTCAAGGTAGAGTCTGAGAAACTCGACCTTAGAATGAGTGTAGAATGGTAAAGCAACGTTTCTGGTACGGCTTTACGATCTCGTGGCAATGTATACAAGCCAGCGTCACTACGGCGTCACTGGTATCTCGAGAGTGTGATTTTGTTGTTTAGAAAAGATTATTTTGCTGAATTGTTACATGGTTTAGATTTTAGATCATTGCTCGAGTCGCCTAAAAAATCCAAACTTAAACATTGTGCTCGTCTGACACAGCAAATTTTCTCAGTTACGCTCTGGTGACGCAAACTCGGGCAAGATCACTCGAGTTTCGGTAGTCGATACAACACTGGTAATGCAAATGGACAAACCCAGCAATTGCCATATATTTTTTTCCTGGTTCGGACGAAATCGTCTGTGATTTTCTCAGATAAATTGTTCTGAACAAATCTGTTTTATAGTTTGGTGGCTCGAGAATGCACGTTATTCTCGAGCTTTTTTAGGGTTTAGAAAAATCTGGTATCTCGAGATTCGCAGATTTTGCCATCTCGAGAATGGCACGGTTGATAGGATTGACGTTCAAAAAACCTTCTTGGTATTCGGCTGGTACATGATCTCGAGTGGTCTCGAGTAACCAATGGAGACTTCGCTCGAGGTGCTCTCTTGCCTCAGGCTCGTCTGCGGCAGCAAGAATTTGTGCATGGGTCAGAAGAATTTCACCGCGATATGTTAATTCTGGGGTGGTGTGCTCGAACATTGTCATCATTGACTGACTTTCCTCGAGTGCTTTGGGAATATTCTCGAGACGCAATTGACATTGTGCTGTTCTTAAACTTGCCGTTAAATTTAGGGCGGGATGATCAAATTTTGAGAGCACCTCCCGAGCCTGTTGTGTCAATTTCAAACCCTCTGCGCCATTTAGGAATGGGATTCTGCAAAGCTCTAAACGTACCAACGTGAGTGGACGTTTGGTATTTTTGAGTAACTTCTCAGCCTGATCGAGCAACTCGAGTGCTTTTGGCACAGATTCCATACATGCTCGGTAAATCAGGGCATAAATATGAAGTCCAGATTTCAGTGCATGATTCTCTAAGACTTTGTGTGCTGCCACTTGAGCTTTGTCAAAAGCTCCAAGATGCAACATCAAGCAACTTCGGAAACGTTCAATGTACAAAGAATTTTCGTTCGGGTATATCCTGGCAAGTTGTTTTAGCTCCGAGACGACCTTGAGTGCAGCAGTATAACGCCCTGAATAAGTTAAAACACCAAGCAGGTTGACCTTCAGATGAAGACGTGTATCAAGATCATCGGGCATATGCTCGAGGAGCGCATTTGCTTCGTTCAATGTCTGAAGTGCTTCTTGGTTATGACCTGCATCGCAACAGGTTGCTCCAAGGTTGATCAATCCGTGGGTTAAGAGAGATAGATTATTACTATGCCGAAACGCTGCTACTGATGAGCGGTGATACTCAAGTGCTTCAGAGAGCTTGTCTTGGCGTGCGAGCAAGACCGCGATGTCATTGTCATATTGAGCAGCTTCGTCGGTTAAACCAAGGCTTAAAGCGATCTCTTGTGCACGATGCGTAAGATCAATCAGTTCATCAGTTCGTCCGCCTTGAATAAATATTGCCTGCTTGAGACAATCTAAAGCATTCAAGGCGAAATTCTGATCTTGGAGTGGATTGGCATATTCAAGTGCAGTCTGAGCCGCACGTTCAGATGCTAAACCCTGTCCGCGTTGAAACAACAATTTGGCTTTGTTGGTCCAAGCGATTGCTTGTTGATCGGTGGTTTTAGCCATCTCGAGTAATTTCTGAACCAAGGCTTCATTGGCAATACCAAGGTCGTAATTGCATACTGCTTCAATTTGTTTTTGATACACCTCAAAAGCCTTTTGGTTTTGTCCGAGGGCTTCAAGCAATGCTCCAGTCCGAGCAAAAATCGTGGCAGCGGTTCGCATCTCAAATCGCGTTTGGGCTTGTGTTCCAGCCTCGAGCAACAACGGCACGGCTCGAGCCTGATCTCCACCTTCAAGCCAATGCCCTGCCACCCGTGCAGGATCGCCGCGCCCCTCGAGAAATTCGGCGCATTTTCGGTGCAAGAATCGTTTGATACTCGAGCCAATCCCTGCCAGTACAGCCTCGAGCAGCAAATCGTGAGCGAACCGTTCACCTTGCAAAAATTGAGCATTCTCGAGTTCGCAAAGCGCATCGTGCAAGTCGAGCGCTTTGCTTTCGAGCGCGAAGGCGGCAAGCTCGAGACTAAAATCTGTACCCGCCACCGCCGCGACTTGCGCCACCCGTTGGGCTTGGGCGCTGCGCCGCGCGAGTCGCTGGGCGGTAATTTGACGCACAACTTTTGGTAGTGGTAATTTCTCGAGATCACCGTGCAGAGCGTCTTGCTCTAACAGGTCACGAATCGTTTCTAAAACATAAAGTGGGTTGCCGCCGCTGCTGTGTTGTAACCGCGAGGCTAAATCTTTTGGCATCTCGAGCTTAAGGTTTTGTAAAAGTTCATTCAGCGCGTCTTCCTCGAGCGGTTGTAGGTCAATAATTTGTAGCGTTCCAGCGCTGGCGGAGGCTTCGATTTGCGCCTCGAGTTCTGGTAAGAGTTCACCCGTTCGGTATGCAGTGACGGTGCGAATGCCCAATTGTCGGGCGCGTTCGGTGTTGAACTGCGCTGCCTCAAAGCTGGCGCTGTCCATAAATTGCAAATTATCAATCATGATGGCGCTTAAACCTTGCGAAAAACGCCACTGGGTAATGCTAAACAAAGCTTCAAAAAAACGCAGTTTGTCCGTTTCGGAACTCATGGGTGGTGGCGTGCTGTCACTGAATTCTGGAATCAACCGTGCCAATTCGAGTTTTGCCCAATTAGGAATCTCGAGTTTAGGTTGTGTAGCAGTCAGTTGACGCAAGGTGCGTGACCATGCCGAGAGTGGCACGCCTGTATCGCCTGGTCTGCCTTCGATCAGGTCAAAATCAGTTTTAGAGTTTAGAAAATCCTGAATCAAGCGGCTTTTTCCCACGCCTGGTTCGCCACGAATCACGATGTTTTTACCAGAATTCCAGGCAGACTCGAGCAGCGCCCATTCGCATTTGCGCCCAACCAGTGTGCTTGGATTCAGCACATCTTGCGGCAAACTGATCGTTGCGGTTTTGGGTTCGGGTTCGTCTTGCTCGAGCGAAATTTTTAAGGCTTGAGTTTGCGAACTCGGCAAGGCTGCCATTTCTTGTGCCAAGACAGTTTCGAGGTCAGTCAGGCTTTGCAGTGCCAATGCACGATTGCCGCGCTTGTAATAAACTCTTGCCAAAGCGCGATATGCCTCTTCGGAGATCGGCTCGAGATTGATCCATTCCTGCGCCCACTCGAGGGCTTCAGGTTTGCTTGGGTTTTGCAACGCTCGACGAAATGCGCCGACCCGAGCGCCGCGCCAGCGTTCGCGTTGCAACATGAGCCATTCCATAAAATCCGGGCAGTCTTCAAAATCAAAGTGCTCGAGAATCTCGCCGCGCACGGCAATTAAGCCAGCGTCATCACCCAAGAATGCTCTGGATTCGAGGGTCACGGTGTCCACCTCGAGCGCGGCGTTTAGCGACAAACGCTCATTCGCTTGTACCAGATCAATTCCGAGCAGTTTCTTCAGGCGATACAAGCATTGGCGTAAGTTGGCTCGGGCGCGTTCCTCGTCGGTATCAGCCCACAATAACCCCGCCACTTTTGATCGGCTGATTTCACCTTCGAGTGCCAGTAGCGCCAGAACACCTGCGGTTTTACGCTCGAGACTGTGTTGCACTGCAATGCCACGAATGTTTGCACCACCCAGCAACTCGAGTCGCCAAGCAGCCACAGTCGGATGTGAAATAACACTAGACGGCATAGGTCATTATCGCGTGGTTTGCACAATTTGAGATGATTGTTATCTCATTTTTAATAAGACCATTGGGTTTTTGTTGTCCTGTAAATACTTAACGCTCAAGTTTTGAACGCACAACTTCAACCGCCACGTCCTTAAAAATCCCTGGAATCGGCGCGAAGGGTTTATGAACCCGTACCAGCACCGTTTGCAGCTTTTCGTGCTCGAGCAGCACTTGCCTGGCAATGTTCTCGGCGAGGGTTTCGATCAGGTTGTACTTCTTGCCCGTGACCTCGAGTTTAACGATTTCAAAGACCTCGGCGTAACTGACGGTTTTCTCGAGGCGGTCATTAATGCCAGCCAGGTCAAGTTGCAATTCTAGGTCGATCACAAATCTGCCGCCCAGTTCGGCTTCGACGTTGAACGCGCCGTGAAAAGCATGAAACTCGAGTCCAGTTAAAATAATTTTATCCACAGGGTTATCCACAATCTTTCCGAGTTATCCACAGGTCTTGTGGATAACTTCAGTCTATTTTGACACTTTCAAGCCAAAAGTGCTGCCTCGAGCTGCCAGAGATTCAAGACTTTAACCTTCCTTAAAAAAACCTCGAATGTTTGCTCCGCACACCGCAAAAACCTTAATTCCAGTATTCTCGAGCTGTGTTGTGAGTTTTTTTCAAGTTGAGTTTTGTTAAAACACCTATTGGAGTGCCGATGATGGTCTTAAAACCCCGAGTTTTACGGTTCAAAACGCTGATTGCAGCGCTTATTATGCTGTCGGCATTTGTTGTCATCTCAGCACAGGTGCAAGCCCAAGTCTGTTCCAACCCTGGACACGACGGACCGACCTACTCGAGCAACGGGTATTTTCCAGGGACGGGAACGGCGGCTTCGGGGCAAAAAATTGTCACTGTTGGCGCGGCTCGAGTTGATGCCAACGCTTCCAGCACGGTGCTGGCGGTGGGCGATCAGATTTTTATCATTCAAATGCAGGATGCACTGATTAATAATGCCAACAGCATCAGTTACGGTGATGGCTCTACGGGGCGCGGTTCTAGCGATATTCGCAACTCTGGACGTTACGAATTTGGTGTGATTGCCAGCGTTAGCGGTGGCACGATCACCTTGCGCGATAATCTGGCGAACACCTACAACAGCGCCGCAGCCACGACCACGACCACACGGCGTTCATTTCAAGTCTTGCGTGTGCCTCAACTTTCAACGGTTACACTTTCGGGAACCATCAATGTGACCGCCTGGAACGGCTCGACGGGCGGCGTGTATGTCCTTGATGTGGCAGGCGATTTGAATATGGGCGGGGCAACCATCGACGCTTCGGCAGCAGGCTTTCGTGGTGGCGGCGGCAAACAAGGAAGCACAATTATTCCAGGCGGTACAGATTATGCCACGGCTGCAACTGGTACAGCATCCACTGAACTTGGCGCGGTCAAAGGCGAAGGTTTTGCTGGAACACCCAAACTGGTTCGCAGTACCGGAAGTGCGCCTTACAATGGGGTTTCATCGGGTTTAACGGGCGGCGATCTGGGCTATCCAGATAGCCTCGATCAATCCAGGGGTGCGCCAGGTAACGCTGGTGGTGGCGGAACCAGTCACAACTCGGGTGGCGGTGGTGGTTCAAATGCGGGGTCGGGTGGCAAAGGTGGCTACAGCTATGCTCGGTACAATACAACCGGAACCGGTACAACAGGTTGTACCACCGCGTACCGAACGCTGACCTCGGGTGCAACGACCTATTATGCCTGCGACGGTGACCAAGCTCGAGATGTCGGCGGTTTGCCAGGCAAAGAGGTTGCACCAGACGCAATTCGTTTGCTGACTGGCGGCGGCGGCGGTGCTGGCGAATCGAACAACTCAAATGACGACAACCCCACCGTCATCCAAAACAGTGGCGGTAACGGCGGCGGGGCTATTTTTATTCGTGCCAGAACAATTTCAGGTACGGGTACGTTGCGTGCCAACGGTCAAGACGGTTTACCCGCCGGACGTGACGGTGCTGGTGGCGGCGGCGCTGGCGGCACGATTGCCCTTGCCACGACCACCCTCGACCTTTCGGGCATGACTGCCAATGCCAACGGTGGGGCGGGTGGCATATCGGGTTTACCGCTTAAGGGCGCAGAAACCCAAGGCTCCGGCGGTGGTGGCGGCGGCGGCGCGATCATCAGACCGACGGGTTCCACGTTAAACGCCAGTTCGTCTTACAGCGCAGGCACGGCTGGCGTGAACGTTCCAGCCACGGGCATCACCAATACTTACGGCTCGAGTTCTGGGGCGGGTGTGACGACCACTTTCGATTTTGTGAACGCTCAGGTTCAACCGCCAGGCACTTGCGCACCAAACATCAGCATTTCCAAAGTCACCACCAGCGCCTCTCGAGTTCAGGGTGTGGACTTAAGCGCAACCTACACGATCACGGTTTCCAACACGGGCAATGCGGCGGCGCAGGGGGTGCAAGTGCAAGATGCCCTGCCAAGCCCGTTCACCTATGCCAGCACCGTGACCATCACGGCAACAGGTTCAACCCGAACCAGCACCACCAACCCAACTGCCGCCAGCGCCAATCCGTTGTGGAGTGCCTGGGATTTGGCGGCGGGTCAAAGTTTGGTGATTCAATTTTCGGCAAGTATTAACGCGGCAACGCCAGCGGTCTATCAAAACTCTGCCACGGTCACGTATTTAGACCCATTAAGAACGGTTGCGACCACCACCATCAGTGCGACTTACAACGGTAATTTGGCTGCCAACACCAGCGACGATGTCACGGTCACGCCCGCCGCCGATTTGGTTGTGACCAAAACCGACGGCATTGGCAGCATTCAAGGGCTGGCACTGACCACCTACACCATCACCCTCAAAAACAATGGACCTTCGGCGGTGACAGGTGCGGCATTCAAAGACCCTGTTGCCGCCAACATGGTCAAAACGGCGGTCAGTTGTACCTCGGCTTCCGGCTGCCCGGTGGCAGCGAACGTCACGATAGCGGCGCTCGAGGGCAGCACGGGCATTCTGGTCAATTTAACCAACGGTCAAACCTTAAGCTTTAGCGTCACGGTGGCATTGACCACCGCGACTGTGGGGACAAACGTGACCAACACGGCAACCATCAGCCCACCTGTTGGCACTACCGACCCCAGCACGGCGGCAGGTTCACAAAACACAATTTCGGATACCGACACCATTTCCAGCTTGCCACCAACCTTAAGCGGCACGGTGTATTTAGATGCGGATCACTCGAGCGGGTTTACATCTGGCGAAACTGGCATTTCTGGTGTCACGATAACCTTACAACCAGCCGCAGGTCCAAATATTGTTGTGACCACCAACGCCAGTGGCGCTTACACCAGCAACATTGCACCAAACATGAATTACACCGTGATTGAAACAGATCTGGCAGGTTATATTTCCACGACCAGCAACACCTTAAACGTTGCGGTTGTGCTTGCCAACATTATCAATCAAGACTTTTTCGATTACCGAGGCTCGAGAATCACGGGCACGGTTTTCAGAGATGACGGCTACGGCAACACCACCAATACCCTGACCGCCAACGACGCATTGCAAAACAACCTCGAGCCAGGACTTTCGGGAATTGCCGTCAGTGTGCTGAGCGGCGCGACCACGATTGACGCGGCATTGACCGATGCGAACGGGAATTACACGCTCTGGATTCCTTTTGGATCAGCCGCTAGTCTGAACTTGGTTGAATCCTTAAATCAATACGCGGCAACGGGCAACAACATTGCAAATACCAGCATTTACAAAGCTGTCAGCTTAAATGACATCAACGCCTCGAGTTTCCCGATTGGCTTTACCGGAGGGCAATATTTCACGGGATATAACTTCGGGCAAGTACCACTCAGTGTTCTGCAACCCAGCCGCACGGGATCAGCCACCAGCCCAGGCACGGTGGCATATGCGCACCTGTACCGCCCAGGGACGGAGGGCGTGGTGAATTTATCGGCAGTCTCGAGCGCGGGTTATACCGTGCAGTACGCCCTGGACACCAACTGCGATGGAAGCATCAGCGCGGCTGAACATGTTGTCTTGGTCAGCAGTTTCAACGTTGATCAAAACTGGACTCGAGATACGAACGGACGATTGCAAGCCTGTGCGCTCGAAGCCAACATCATTGTGCCCTCAGGTAAACCAGTCAACCAGCAAGACATCTCCAACGTGCGTACCAGTCTTGGCTGGGCAAACTCGAGCGTGATCGATCTGCGGATTGTGACCGACACCACAACCATTGCCAGCATCGGAAATTTAAAACTTGGTAAGACCGTGCGCAATGTCACCACAGGCACGACGGCGTCCACCTCGAACGTTGGCTTGCCAGGGCAGGTGCTTGAATACTGCATTGATTACAACAATCTGGGTATCACCAACGTCTCAAATGTGATCGTCCGTGATCCAGTACCATTTTTTACGACTTACTTTTTGGGTTCGATCACCTTAAACGGTCTGGGTTTGTCCGATGCAAGCGATGCCGACGCTGGCGAGATTGTTGCCAATGTTGTGATCGTTCGGGCTGGCACGGTGATTCCTGGCGGTACAGGTTTGGTCTGTTACCGCACAACTATCAAGTAAAGCCAGCATCAAATAAACCTTGATTCTCTTCAGCAATGACTGTGAAACATATGGCATGGTTATGGCTGAAGGTTTTGACCAGCCTATCACCAAGGAGGAGAGTAGTATTTTGATGGGTTTTTGTCTTGGTAACACGTTTTACCAAGGGCAAAATCAAAAGCCTTTAGTCAACCTTAAGGTTTGGTGTCAAAAACGAAAGTAAGAATTTCGCAATTTCCCGTATGCAAAGATAAAAATAAGAGGTGCAGCCATGAATCCAATCAAAACAACCCTGATCCTAATGCTGAGCCTGCTCGGCACGCTCGCCTTGGCGCAAGCGGTCAAGACCAAACCCGAATTGACGCTCGAGAGTTACCGTGTGGTAGCCGAAATTGTCGGTGGTAAAACGGTTGAAAGCTTTGCCAAAGCCGACAGCGTTAAACCAGGCGACACCGTCGAATACCGTGTCAAAGCCAGCAACCCAACCCAGGCGGGCTTGCCCAATTTTGTCATCGACCTGCCGATCCCAAGCAATACCACTTATATCGAGAACACCGCCACCAATGCCGCCTCAGTCGCTACTTTGTTGGCATCGTATGACCGCAAGAAAAGTTTTGCCACCCCGCCCTTAAAGCGCAAAATCATCAAGGACGGCAAAACAGTCGAGGAAACGGTCAAACCAAACGAATACACCGATTTACGCTGGATCGTCCGAGGTCAACTCAAAGCGGGTCAGACCCTGGAATTTAAAGCTCGAGTCAAAGTGAAGTAGCACCGTGAAGTAACCAGTATTCTCAAATGTAAAACCACAGGGAGGGAAATACATTTGCAACCACTATGGCAAAAACTCGAGAAATAATCTATACAAACCCTCGAGTTAGCAAGCAAAGCACTATAGAAGTTTAACCACGGCATTAAGAATTTTCGGAGGCAGTACATGAAAAAACTTGGCATTATCACCACCTTGTTGTTCGCCCTGTTCGGAACTGCGGCACTGGCGCAGACCACAGCGGCAACGACTCAAATCTCGAATCAGGCTTCAGCCACATACCTGGATTCCTTGGGCAACCCGCAAACCACCAACTCGAACGTTGCCATTACCGTGGTGCAAGCCGTTTACGGTTATTCGATTACCCCAAGCGGTACGGCGGGTACGGGCGCAGGCAACTTTACTGGTGCACTGCCAGGTCAAACCCAGAATCAAATTCCTGGTTCAACCGTTAACTTTCCTTACGTCATCACCAACACTTCAAACACGGGCATCACGGTTAACTTGGCGCTTGCCCAACAAACGGGCGTCAACACCGACGGTGATACTTTTGATTTGGTAAGCCCACTCATTTACGACGATGCCAACTGCAACGGTCAACTCGACTTTGGCGAAGGTGCAATCACCAGCAGTGCTTTAACCCAACTTGCCCCAGGCAACGTCAAGTGCATTATTGTGGCTGGCGGCATCCCAGGTTCGACACCATCTGGTGGACGCGCCAACATCAACCTGACCAGCGGCGGCGCAGCACCAGCCACAGCCGCCACCGACAACGTCAACTTTGCTCGAGTCGATGTCATCAACGACGCCGACCTGACCCTGGCAAAAATCGCCAGCGCCCCAGTCTTAAACAGTGGCTCTGGTTTGTTTGAGATCACTTACGGACTTTCGGGCGCAAACGCCGGTAACTTGGCAGCCAAATCACGCCCAAGTGTTGTGACCATCGGTACAGCCATTGACGGCATCTTGATTTCGGACACCATTCCAGCAGGTACAAACTACGTCACAGGCAGCGCCGCAGGCAGCTCGGGCGCAGTCGGAACCACCAGCGTCGTCTACTCGAGCACCGCATCGGGCACAACCTGGAGCTTGACCGAAACCACACCTGTCGCTCGAGTTGGTCTTTTGATGCGCGATGCCACCCCAGGTGACGGACTTTCGACCAATACCCTGAGCGTCGGCGCAACGTACACGCTGAGCTTTAAAGTCAGCATCCCAGCCTCAACCCCTGGCTTGACCACCATCACCAACGTTGCCGCCATTGATTATCGCAACTTCAACGGTACGACCAACGTCACTGTGCCGTCCAACACCGTCACCAGCACCTCACCAGAAGTGAAATCAACCGCCATCGGTCCAGTTGGTCAACCAACGGGCACTGCCAGCGGTACGGCAACTTACACCGATCCAGTTTCGGGTCTGAGCTTTACCTACACCCGTTCGGGCGTTGGCGCAGCCGCCAATACCCTCGATCAAGAAGTTGTGGCGACTGCCCCGAGCGGTACGGTTGTGACCTTTGTCAACACCGTGCGCAACACGGGCAACACTACCCAAACCTTCAACATCAGCGTTCAATCCGTGACCGCAGGTTATTCGGCAGCCCTGTACCAATCAGACGGATCGACTGGTCTGGGTTCTGGCGTAACGCTCGCACCTGGCGCCGATTACAACGTGGTCGTCAAACTGACGATTCCTGCTGGTGCAACCCCAAGTGCAAGCGCCAACGTGACCGCCGTGATCAAAAGCGATGCTGGTACAAGCAGCGACATCACCACCGACATTTTGACCGCCATCACTTCAGGTCAAAGTGTTGATATTCGCAACAACGATAACCTCACAGGTACTACGCCCCCACTCGTTACAGGCAATACCCCAATCGCCATCACCACCAACCCAGGTACAACCGTTTACTACCCATTGACCGTTCAAAATACGGGCGTGGTCAGCGACACCTACGCCTTGACCACCAGCGGTTTGCCAAGTGGTTCGACGGTGGCTTATTACTTAGACACCAACGGCGACGGCTTGCCCGACGGTGCGCCAATCACCAGCACGGCTGTCCTCAGTCCAAACCAGATTTTGCAATTGGTCGCGGTTGTCACCGTACCAGCCAATGCAGCACCTGCGACGGCAGCGCCGATCAGCTTCACCACCACCAGCAATTCAAACCCAACCAGCACCGACACCATTGTCAACACCTTGACCATCAATGCCATCAACAGCTTGTTGTTCACGCCAGACCGTAACTCCAGCATCACCAGCCCAGGCACGGTCGTGTACTTGCACACCCTAACCAACAACGGTAACTCGAGCGCCACCATCTCCTTGACCCCAGGGTCTGGCTTGGCAGGCTTCACGTACCTGATGTACCGCGACAACGGTACGACCCCAGGCGTGATTGACGCTGGCGACACCCTCGTTTACGACGGAACTGCTGCCACCGCGTTCAGCTTGGCTGCGGGTGCTTCAACACCGATCTTGGTGCAAGTCAGCGCGATTGCCGGTTTGGCGGACGCCACCACCGATACCCGAGTCATTACCGCCAACGGTACGTTCGCTGCGGGCAGCGCCAGCGCCACCGTGACCGACACGACCAAGATTGTGCTTGGTAAGTTGGACTTGCAAAAAACCGCCAATACCACCACCGCCTTCCCACGTACCGCCCCTGGCGTTGCCGCCAGCACCAGCGAAATTACTTACACCATCGTTGCCACCAACCTTGGTTCGGGCGGTCTGAGTAACGTGATCGTGTTCGATCCGATCCCAACCTATACCGATTTCAAATTCGGTTCAGCCAGCGTCAGCGGTTGCCCAGTTGGTTCGACCTGCCAAATCCAGTACAGCATCGACGGTGGTTCAACTTGGAGCGCCACCGCACCAGCCGACAGCAACACCACTGGCACAAGTGCTGGTTACAGCGACAACCAAGATGCAACCCGCGTCACCAACATCCGCGTGGTCGTAACAAACGCCACCAGCACCCCAGTCAACCTGTTCCCTTCAGGTGCTGCCATCACCATCACCTTCACCGTTAGCGTGCGCTAATTTCACTCGAGCCTCCCAAGGATTTTGCCTTGGGAGGCTCATTTCGTCTCTTTTTTTCAAAGATAAATTTTAAAAGACCTATAAATCAAGAGTCAATTTTCGCGCCACAATTTTATCCGCCTTCACTTTCACCCACTCGAGGTTTGCTGTGAAGCTCCAAACAAAACTGCTGACCTTGGTTTTTAGTATGGTGGCTTGCCTCTCGAGCGTTCAAGCTCAAAGCACAGCCACTCCGGCGGGTACAGCCATTCCCAACACCGCCTCGGGCAGTTATACCGCTCCCGACGGGCAAACGGTTTTAATCACCTCAAACCAAGCCGTGATTACGGTGGCTTCGGTCTGCGGTGTTTCGGTATTGCCGCACGGTTCTGTCGCTAATCCAGGACAAAATACCAGTGTCGTGCCAGGCGGCAGCACATTTTTAAGCTATGCGGTTTCCAACGCTGGCAACAACGGTTTTAGTTTTAATCTCACCCCGACCCTCGAGACGGGCAGTACCTTTGTGCCTGCTGGCTTAAGTATCTTTTTAGACGACAACAACGACCTGCAACCCGACGGTGCAGCCATCTCAAGCATCAGCCTGCCCATAGACTCTAGTACTCATGTTTTGTTGCGGGTCGATGCGCCAACGCCGCTCGAGGGTGGTTTGATCGCCAATGTCAATTTGATTGCCGCCTGCCCTGGTGGAGTCAGCGATGCAAATAACGTTTCTCGCGTGGTGGTTGATCCAAGAGCCGACCTGAGCCTACTGAAAACCCATATTGGCAATTTGGCACTCGGTCAAACCACGCGCTACACCCTGCAAGTCTCGAATGCTGGACCCTCGAGTGCCAGCGGTACGATCACCGTGACCGACGCCCTGCCAACGGGCTTGACTTTTGTCAGTGGCGGCAATGCCAACTGGGTCTGCAATGCGGTGGCTCAGGTGGTCACCTGCACCAGCTCGAGCGCCATTGCCAATGGTGCAAACTCGAGTTTTGACTTGAATTTATTGGTGTCTGCAAGTGTCATCAGCAATTTGGTCAACACCGCCAGCGTTAGCAGTCCTACCATTGACCCGCAACCCAAGAACAATACGGCTACCGACACGGGTTTGATTATTGCCAGCGACCTTATCATTGCAAAAACACACAATGGCAATTTTGTGCGCGGTTCGAGCGGCACGTACAATCTAAACGTCTCAAATATCGGCTTGGCGGCAAGTTTTGGGACTGTTACCGTGACCGACACCCTGCCGAATGGTTTAACCCTGCAAAGTGCGATTGGGACAGGTTGGACTTGCAACACCAACGTTCAGACCATTAGTTGTACCCGCAGCGACGCGCTGGCAGTCAACGCCAGTTTCCCGAGCATCAATTTGGTGGTCGGCATTGCGCAAAGTGTTCCAGCAAGCCTGGTCAACACGGTTTCAGTGGCAGGCGGAGCGCAAGTCAACCAAAGCAACGACACCGCCAGCGATACCGTCAGTATTGCCTCGAGCAGCGATTTAAGCATTACAAAAACCGACAATGCCAGCGTGGCTGTGCCAGGAACAAACCTCGTGTACACGATCACCATTGCCAACGCTGGACCATCGGATGCGATTGGTGTTGGCGTGCTCGATGCACTGCCAAGCAGCCTTTCAAATGCAACTTGGAAATGCACTGCCGCCGCAAACTCGAGCTGTGCGGCTGCCAGCGGTTCGGGTGATATCAATCAAACCGTGAACCTGGCAGCCAACTCGAGCGCGGTGTTTAGTTTGACCGCCAACCTCTCGAGCGATGCGAACAGCAATTTGGTCAACACTGCAAGTTTGGTTGTGCCAATTGGCGTGACCGATCCAGATTTGAGCAACAATACCGCCAGCGATACGGATTTACTAACGCCAAATAGCGACTTGACCATCGGTAAGCGCCACCTTGGAGTATTTACCGTTGGGTTAAACGGGCAATACGTTTTGAATGTGCGCAATCTTGGACCATCGACCATTGCTGGAACGGTTACAGTCACAGACAACTTGCCGGCAGGTTTAGGATTTGTCAGCGCCATCGGTACAAATTGGACTTGCAGCGCCGTTACCAGCCTTGTGACCTGTACCAGCACCACAACTTTTCAGCCAAACTCGAGCTTGCCTGAGATCACTTTAACCGTCAGTGTCGGCGCTGCCGCCATGCCAAGCGTGACCAACACCGCCAGCGTCGCCAGTACCATTTCAGACCTGAATCCAAGCAACAACAGCGCCTCCGACAGCACCGGCGTGGCTTTTGTTGAACCTTGGATTGGACCGCTCGGCACGCCCAGAGCCGCCGAGTACCCAGATGCCGCCGACAAGCAAACGAGCCAAGAATATCAGGGCAAAACCATTTTTTACCGTCACACGGTCTTAAACTCAGGGAACACCAACGACACACTCAACATCAGCCTCGAGACGTCGCTGCCAGCGGGTTGGACGGCACGCTGGCTTGCAGCAGGTGGTACGCCATTAACCGATACCAACAATGACGGTTTGGCGGACGTTGGCAGTGTCGCCCCAAATGTCAGCATTGATCTAATCCTCGAGCTTCGTGCACCCTTAAACACTGTTGGCGACAACAACGGCACGGGTTGGAATTGGGTGTCCAAGGTGTCTTCGAGCGTTAAACCCGACTCGATCAACCGCACCTTGGACGTGACCACCCAGATTCGCCCTGCCAGCGACGCCTGGAAATTTATAAAAAGCGTCAGTCCAAACAAAACCTTTAAACCAGGCGATGCGCTCGAGTACAGCCTTGACTTGACCAATATTGCCAATTTCGATCAGCAAAACCTCACGATCACCGACACGCTCGATTTGAGCCTTGCCGCACCTTTGAGCATCACCACAGGCACGGTGACGGATGCCAGCAACAATGCCGTAACCTACACCGTGACAGGAATTTATGACTCGAGCAGCCGTACCATCACTTGGAATGTGGCGAATTTGCCCAGCGGCGGGCATTTGATCCTCAAATTCAAAACCACGATTCTCGATACGATACCTGACGCGACCATCATCTCAAACACCGCCAATGTTTTAAGCCAAACCATACCAGTCAATGTGCCGTCCAATACCGTAGATGTTGGTGTGATTCGAGCAGTTCTTGCCGTCGAAAAAATTGCCTTACAACCCACCGTTAGCATCGGTGGCGTGGTTGAATTTGAACTGAAAATCCTTAACAACTCATCCAGCGCAGGGCTGGTTGATTTGGTCGTGACCGACGATCTGCCAATCGGTTTGGTCTACAAATCAGGCTCGAGTAAACTGGCGGGGCAAAGCATTGCCGATCCAAAAATTACAGTCTCAAACGGCAAACAAAGCCTCGAGTGGCGTATTTCGTCTTTGGCGGCAAAATCCAGCATCAGTATCGTCTTTGGTAGCATTGGTACGCCAGTCTTGCCAGAAAAAGTGATTAACACTGTGACCGTGACCGCACACTCGGCAGCCAGCGCCCAAATTGTGGTCGTTTCCAACACTGCCACGGCAGCCGTTAAAAAGTCGGGCGGTGTCTTTACCAATCGCACTGCGCTGGTCGGACGGGTTTATTTTGACAGCAACGATAACTTGCGTTTTGATGCGGGTCAAGAAGAAGTCCTGCGCGGCGCTCGAGTGTATTTGTCAAACGGCAATTACGCGATCACCGACAATGAAGGGCGTTACAGCTTCCCAGACCTCGCACCAGGTTTGTACGCCATTCGGCTCGACCCGCTAACCGTGCCCTACCTGCCCAAACCGATTCCAGACGATCAGGGCAGCCCAGGCACACGCTATGCGCGTCTTGTTGGCGGACTGGAGGTCAAAGACTTTCCGTTGTATCCTGCGCTTGCCGCCGCCGTGAAATCACGCACCACCACCTTGAAACGCGGCGATATTGTGCTCGAAAAAAACCTTCAGCAAGGCGGCGCGGGTTATGTGGTTCACCTCAAACTGAGGATTGACCATACCGTCGAAAATGTATTGCTGACAGAGCCTTTACCGACTGGTGCAACCCGTGGTGTGATCACGATCACCTACCCAAACGGTGCAAGTCGTATTGTCAACTTGAACAGTGAGGGCATCATGGAGCTTGGTAAACTCGAGCCTGGGGTGTACATCATCACGTATGTTTTGTTCAGCGACCTCGCACCAGAATTTGCCTTAACCGACCCTGACATCGAATGGCAAGAGGTTGAGCCATGAGAACAGAAGGCAGAGGGCAGAGGGTAGAGGGCAAAACCTCAAGGGCAAGTCGCTCGAGCTTATGGGTGATGCTGGTTATTGCGCTGTTCGGTACAGTTTCGACTTTTGCGCAGATCACACCTGTATTGCCACTGGTGACGGTTGGCTCGAGTCAAAATTGGGACATTCTTGCCGATACCTTTCGCATTACCGTGCCGCCCATTGCGGCGGGTAAACCCGTGGATTTGCGGATGTACAGCCCAAGCCTCAATGAAGCCGATTACCGCCCTGGCAACGTGCGCAGCGCCAATTATTACGGTGACGAGCTTTACTCTGGCACGGCATTCAGCACCAAAGTCCGTTTACGAGCCTTGGATAGCAAAGCCAACATTTTTGAACGCATTTACGGTCTCTCGAGTAGCCATGATCTCGAGCGGGTTTTTAACAACGCACTGAATCCTGGGGTGTACAACCTCAGCGTTTCCAGCACGGGCAACGCTAAAAGCAGCTACGCGCTGGCTGCCGCGCAAAATATTGGTATTCAAGCCGATCAGTTTACGGTCAACGCCCACGGCACTCCCGATCAGGAAATGCTGGCGGTTTACCTGCCGATTGCGTCGGGCGATATTGGCAAAACCTTGCAAATTTTCAATTATGACGGCGACACCAACCGCGAACTCGAGTTGACCTTGTTGCTACCGAGCAAGCAACGCCGAGTCTTGAACACCTCGAGTGGACGAAACTGGGCGCGAAACGATTTTATGATCTCGAGCGGCTTTAAAGGGCAGTTGACTTTACTGGCACGGATTCCAGTCACGGCGCGTCAATTCTCGAATGCGTTTCGGTTGCGTTTTGTCATGAACGGACAACCGTTTTTTGTGCCGCTCGTGCCATTCAAAACCCCAAGCAAAACCAAAATAATCGAACCGATCACCGTCAGCGTAATTGACCTAAGCGGCAAAGCCATCGCGGGTGCGTCGTATAAGATCACCTCAGACAAAGACGGTACTCGTTTTGCCAGTCCTGTCCTGCCCGCAGGTTTTATACCCCTCAAAGCCGTGATTAACTCTGGCGAAGCCAAAATTATCTCGAGCACCAGCATCAAAGTTGGCAACAAAGGCGCAAATCTTAAATTTATCGCGCAAAAACTCGAGGGTGGGCTTGCCGTCGAAGCCGTGGCTCGAGTCGGCAACGAATTGATTCCATTGCCAGGCATTGACGTGAGCATTGGCGGTAAAACCTTGGTGACACCGGGCATTTTGGCGCTCAAACCGGGCTTGTACACCATCACACCACCAAACTTGCCCGATGCCAGCGTGCAAACGATTCAAACCATTGTGGTCGGTGGCAAGCAAAGCAAAGTAGTCATCGAATACAACGTGAGCGCCCGTCTAAGTTTGCAAGCCAGCCGCAACAATCTTGGCTTGAATCAGAGCACCACCCTGACCGCCATCGCCTCGACCAAATTCCCTTACCCGATTCCAGTCACCTTAAAACTCCAGCTTCCAAACTTCCTCGAGACGCAAACCCCAAGCGATGTGAGCGTTGAAATCAATGCCAAACAACCCGCCATCATCGTTATGCCCGCCACCGCCACGCTGCTCGGTCAAGCCGATGCCGTGGCAAACCTCGAGCCATTTGGTTTGAGTGCCAAAACTCCAATTGTTGTGACCACACCCGCCAGGCTCGAGTTTCAGAAAATTGCCAGCCAGAACAGTGCCGAGGTTGGCGGCAAGATCAGCTTTAGACTCGAGGTGACCAACACTGGCGGTACAACCGCCGAAAACATTGTTCTGACCGATGTTCTGCCCCAAGGTTTTGAGGGAATGGATTTGAAGCAAACCTTTGATTTACAAGCCAATCAAAGTAGGGTTTTTACCGTTAATACCAGCATTGCCAAAAACGCAAAAGGCAAACTCGAGAATGTTGCCAGTGTGGTTTGGAATGCTCAAACATTGACGGCTCGAGCTTCGGTGGTGGTCAAAGAGAAATTGACGCCGAATACTCCGCCAGCGCCAAACCCAACTCCTGTTCCAAACCCAGAACCGACACCGAACCCGAACCTGACACCAATTCCAAATCCAACGCCAACTCCCGTTCCAAATCCAGCACCAACTCCCAATCCGAACCCAGAACCCACACCAACTCCGAATCCAACGCCTACTCCCGTTCCAACCCCGAATCCGACTCCTGTTCCGAATCCAACACCAGTACCAACCCCGAATCCTGTTCCAACACCACAACCAACACCAATCCCCGTTCCAACGCCAACCCCGAATCCAGAAGCAGTTCCAACACCAGTACCCATTCCAGTTCCGAATCCGACACCAACTCCAAACCCAGAACCAACACCGCTGACAAATCCTGAACTCACATCTCGAGGTGCAGACAACGACCTGAGCATCAGCAAAACCGACGGAGCTGACAGTGCTACGCCAGGTTCGGAATTGACGTATACGATTGTCGTCAGTAACCTTGGATCGGTGGCTGTTCAGGGTGCTCGAGTGATCGACACCATGCCTAAAGAATTCTCGGACGTGCGCTGGACTTGTGAAGCCAGCCCAAACTCGAGCTGCCCAAACCTTGAAGGCACAGGCAATTTGGACGCTTTGGTGAACCTCGAGGCTGGCGCAAGTGTGACATTGAGCATCACGGGTTTATTGCCCAGTGATGCAACTGGAAATATTTCTAACACTGCAACGGTGAGGGCACCCAAAAGTGTTAATGACCCAGATTTAAGCAACAACACCGCTACCGACGGCGATGAAGTCACGCCACTTGCAGATTTGTTGGTTTCAAAAACCGTTGATGCAAGCCAAGCCACGGTGGGTGACCCTGTCACCTACACGATCCGCGTGCGCAACCTTGGACCTAGTGATGCCGCCGAAACAGTGCTTCAAGACCAACTGCCAGCAGGTTTAAACCTGCTCGAAAGCAGCACCGAGCAGGGCAGTTGCGGCATGACGGGCAGGATTTTGGTTTGCAATTTAGGCACATTAAAAGTGGGGCAAGATGTGACCATTACTTTGGTGGCAAACGCTGACCAAATTGGCACGATTGTCAACACCGCCACCGCCATCAGCCAAGCCATTGATCCAGACCCAACCAACTCGAGTTCGAGCGTCAGCATTCAAACCTCGGCTCGCCCACCAGCTCCAGCACGCTTGACGATCACCAGAAGCCAGATCGAACCTAATATATTACTACCTGGCGAGGTGGTGACGATCAAACTGACAGTTAAAAATGTGGGTGGAACTGCCACGACCTTCAACCTCAACGATTCGCAAACCGAGCTTTTAACCCCACTTGGTCGCACCCGATTTGCGGGCAACATCGAACCAAACGAAACCCAAGAATTCAGTTACCAGGCTCGAGTGACTGCGGGAAATGAGGGCGAAGCGACCTTAAAAGCAATTCTTGAAGCCCCTGGTTTAACCTCTTTGAGTGCCAGCACAGATTTTAAGCGGGTCAATGCCAGCGTGGTCAAAACCGTGCCAAAAATCAATTTCAAACCCGCACAGATTATTCCATTCACCATTGTCATCACCAACCCCGTCAACCGTCCAATCACCTTGCAATTGACTGGCGAGGCTAGCGGTTTAACCTTCGAGCAAACCGAAAATCAAAGCATTGACCTTGCGCCGCTCGAGGTTAAGAAAATCATTGTGAACGCTCGAGCCGCCAGCGCTGGAGTCTACGAAAATATTGTCAACCTCAGCCTGAACGACACATCCGTGTCCATACCAGCCAGTGCCAGCGTCACCGTGGTTGACCTGCCCGCTCGGAGTCGTCAAAGCGAAGTCCAGGTGGTGGTAAAGGTCGAACAAATTCCTACCAATGGACAAATCGTGATTGCAGACCGTATCCCCGATGGTGCGCTTTATGTTTTAGGCTCGAGTTTGGTCAATGGTCAAGTGCTGCCCGACCCATTGCAATCAGAAGACCGCTTGTTCTGGGTGATGCCGGCAGGCGTCAGCAACCCGTACATTTTGACTTACAAACTTGATCACACTGACGTGTTGTTGATGCCAGAAGAACGGATTGGTGTGATCCTCAATTTGATTGCGCCAAACGGTACAGTCTCCGAAACCCGTTTGTTGCAAGGCAATCCAGCCATCCTCGAGTCTTTCGAAAAAGCGGTTGCCCAACAAACCTTGCGCGGTCTGCGAGACCGGGTCGGAGCAATTATCGTTCGCCCGATTCAAGACAAGCACTTTACAGACCGCGATCAAACCAGCGTTTTGGTGGACGTGCCCCTGCGGGCGGAAAACATTCAATTGAAAGTGAACGGCGTGATTATGAGCGACAGCCAAGTGGGCAGCCGTACTTTCGATGAGGGCACGAACCGCACCACCCTCGAGTACGTCGCAGTGCAACTTAAACCAGGCATCAACACCCTCGAGTTGAGCGCCACCGACAACGGTGAAACGTTCACTGATATTGTTACGGTCACATTGGCTGGAGCGGTTGGACGCATCGAAATCACCCAGGTGCGCCCAATCACCAACGATTCCAACGACACGCCTGAGTTGCAAATCAAAGTCATCGACGAGTTTGGCAACGTGCCCTCAGACGGTTATGTCACGCTCGAGATTTCCCCAGAACCCAGCCAACCCGACGCCAACCCGCTCGAGCCGGGCTATCAAATCAAATACGTGGCGGGTCTGGCTCGGGTCAAGCTCTCGAGCGTCGGCACGCGCAATATTGTTCGTGCCACTGCCCGAATCGGCGAGGTTCGCGCTCAAGCCGAATTTCAGGTGGTTGCCAGCACGCGCCCACTGATTGTGGTCGGTGCGACGGGTGTTCAAGTCAGCCTCGGTGACACGTTTTCGGTGGCGGGAAGTTTGCAATTGTTCGCCAGAGGACCCGTTTTTGACGGTTATCAATTTACCATCGGCGTCAACGCCCAAGCCGAATACGCCAACAACGAATTCAATCTGGGCGGCAGTTTGCTGCCGACGCCCACCCCACTCGAGCGCTTTCCGCTACTGGGCGATGCCGCCAGCCGAGGCAGTGAAGTCTCGAGCAGCACAGGTTTTTACTTTAAACTCGAGCGCGGACCAAGTTACTTGCTGTACGGGCAGTTTGGCGCTGGGTTTAGTGGTTTGTTAAGCAGTTACAATCCGACTTACAACGGCTTGCAAACCCTGGTACGCGGCGAAGGCTACCGTGTCACAGGATTTGTGGCGTTTCAACCCAGCAGTAATTTAACAATAGAATTTCGAGGTGACGGCACAGAAATTTACCGCCTGACCAATGCACCGATTGCCCCAGGCACGGAACGCATCCGAATTGTCGTGCGCGACAAAGACAACCCAAACCTGATTATCCTCGAATGCCCAGCAACCTACACCGACAACAGCTTCTCCAAACAAACTGGTCAAGAAGGTTGCACCTTGGAGCGATTGCGCGATTACGTGATTGATTACGAAACAGGAATCATCCAGCTCAAAAAACCACTTTTGGCAAACGACCTCGCCAGCGGCAACCCAATGTACCTGGTTATCGATTACGCAAGCGCTGCCAGCAGCGTGCCGCTCGAGTTTAGGGCAGGCGTTCAAGGACAACTCGAGGGACAACTGGGCAACGGCACGTACACGGTTTCAGGCACGGCACTTCAGTACAGCGCCGCCAAACCATTGATGCTGTCCGTCGGGGTGGGTTACAACAGCAAAGACTTGAAAATCAACGCCGAACTCGGTTTCTCGAGCGCTCCAGCCTTTGCGGCGCAAGCCAGTTATACCAGTGGGATTTTTGAAGCCAACGCCCGATACCAAGACGTGGCGGTTGGTTACACTGGCGTCAACAACACGACTCCTGCCCGTGACATCAACCTGAGTGCAACCATTAAACCCTCCAACACCCTCAGCTTCTCGGCTCGAGCCTCCTTAAACCAAAATTATGATGCCACCAACAGCTCACGCTCGAGCTTGGGTCTGGAAGCCAAAAATGACTTTGGTATTCTGACCGCCACCCTCGGCTTGCTCGGCAATTTCGCTAGCGGCGGCGCAACCAATACCAGCGATGTCTACCTGACTGGGGGCGTGCTTGTGCCACTCGGAGCGTTTAAATTTGGACTCGAGCAACGCGTGCCGATCACGGCTGGCACACTGTTCCAAACCCGTTTTAGCGCCGAATACGCCCTCAGTGCCAACATCAGTCTGGTCTTCCAAGACACCTTGACCAACTGGCAGAACAATGAGGGCAGCCTCGGTTTGCGCGGCACGTTCGGCAACACCAACCTGACCCTGGGTTACGAGCTGCCTTCCAATGCTGGTGACGCCGGACGCGCTCGGGCAGGCATTGACACGATCATCCCAATCAACCCGAACCTCAGTGCGCAACTTGGGGCGCAAATCTCGAGCCGCATCGGTTTTGAACCCGAAGGCAGCATCAGCGCGGGTCTGTTATACAGTTTTGAGAACACCCGAGCCAATTTGCGCAGCCAACTCTCGCTCTCGAGCAAAGGCTTAAAGCAATTTTATGGACTGGGTATCGTTTTTCAACCCGATACCAATTTGATCCTCTCACCCAATCTCGAGTACACCGACAGCACTGACGGCAGTGGCTTCAAATTCTCGATGGCTGGCGCGTACCGTGCCTACCGTTGGAATGTTCTGACCAACCACACGTATAAAAATGGAATTTTCAGCAGCGCAGGCGAATTCTTGGCAGGCGAAATCCTTGCCACCTACCAATTTGACGAATACTTCACAGTACGGAGCGGACTGGCGTATCAACTTTCCTCGAGTGTCTTCACAGGTCAGATTTACCTCGGTGCGACCTACTTTTTCAGTGACGTTCTCGGCGCAGGTTTCAGCGCTGGATACATGTTCCAAAGCACCAACACCTCGAGCTTCTCGTTTGGGATTGAAGGCAGTTTGCGTGTGGTGCAAGATTTGTTGTTCACCGTTGGGTTTAACTTCTTTGGCTTTGACAGCCTTGGCACGTTTAACGCTCGACCTGGAGTTTATTTCAGGCTGGACTTTAAATTCGATGAACGCCTTTTTCAACCTCGTCCTTAGATCAGATTTCAATTCTCGAGGTGCAACGTTTTCCAAACCTTCAACGCCTGCGCATGTCCCGCCACGTCATGCACCCGCAGCACATCTGCCCCTCGAGAGTACGCGAACAAATGCGCGGCAATGCTGGCGGCGTCACGCTCGAGGGGGTTCTCAACACCAGCGATTTTTCCTAAAGTGCTTTTGCGACTCGCACCAATCAGCACTGGAAATCCAAGGCTTTTAAGTTCTGGAATGCCGCGCAGCAAATCGAGGTTCTGCTCCAAGCTTTTGCCAAAGCCAAAACCTGGATCGAGAATCACGCTTGGCACACCGTCTTTCAGCGCCAGTTTCGCCGCCACTTCAAGTTCGTCTCGTACCTCGAGCAAGACATTTTCAAATGGTTGATGTTCTATGGAAAATTTTAAATCCTCGAGTTTGCCGCGTAAGTGCATGATGACGGCTGGAACACCAAATTCGGCGCAGACGGCTCGCATTTCAGGGTCTTGTAAACCCGTCACATCGTTGACAAAATCTGCCCCAGCCTCCAGCGCTGCCCGAGCCACACTGGCTTTTCGGGTGTCTATCGAAATCAGCACCTCGAGTTTCATTAGTTTTAAAACGCGAATCACAGGAATCACCCGCTCGAGTTCCGCGTCCTCGCTGACGCTGTCCGCGCCAGGGCGGGTACTTTCACCGCCAATATCAATAATGCTCGCGCCGTCAAACATCATCTTTTTGGCTTGAACCACGGCGTTCTCGGGTGCATCAAATTGCCCACCGTCCGAGAACGAATCGGGTGTGACATTCAAAATACCCATCAACGCCCCAGGCTCGAGGGTCACGGTGCGGGATTTAAGGCGCAATTGCATAAAAGCATTTTACGGTGCTTGAACCTTTATACTCATTCATGCAGCAATCCATTCCCGCCACTCGAGCACCGATCTCGAGATACCTGACCCTTTGCGCGTACTGGTTTGGTTTTAGTTTTCACTGGTTTTTCTTGCTGCCAATATTGATGCCTGCCGATGTGCAGCGTCTTGTGGGCAACGAAGACAAAGGTTTCTACCTGGGTATCTTGCAAGGCTTCTCGGCTTTAATTCCGTTGCTCTTGCCGCCATTTTTGGGAATGCTTTCGGATCGTCTTGGCAAACGCATGACCTTTCTGGCAGGAGGCACAATCCTTAATGTCATTGGCTTGCTGGTCATGATGTTCTCTCCCAGTTACGTCATCTACTTTGCAGCGTATTTGCTGGTGCAACTCGGTAATGCCATCGCTTCGAGTCCGTACACTGCCTTGATCCCTGATGTTGTCCCTGTAAATGAACGAGGTCGCGCCAGTGGCGTGATGGGTTTCTTTCAATTGTTCAGTCAAATTGCGGGTGGTGTTGTGGCTTTTACCTTGGGTGGCTCTCGAGATGGGCAGTACATTGCCATCATTGTCGTTTTAAGTCTCAGTGCGGCAATCACCTACTTTACAACCCGCGAACCCGCCAAAAGACCGAACCTCGAGGAGAAAATGGACTTGATGGTGTTTTTTCAACCCCAGTACCGTGATTTTCGTTGGGTTTTCTTGACCCGCGCCTTTACCGAAACTGGCAAGTACGCCGTTCAACCGTTCTTGGCATTCTTTCTTGCCGATGTGATCGGGGTTTTTAAGATTGGTTCGCTCGAGATTAAAGGTGCTGAACTGGCATTGACGTTATTGCTTGTGATGTTGTCTGTCACAGCGGCAGTCACGGCGGTGGTCAGTGGTGGATTGTCTGATCGGATTGGTAAAAAGCCTGTCATAATATTTGCGGGTTTGTTCATGGCAGCCTCCGCACTCGGTTTTGGGTTGGTCAAAATTTACCCACTTGCCATTTTAATGGGCTTATTGTTCGGTTTGGGTTACGGCGCGTTTGTCAGCGTGGACTGGGCGCTCGGTACAAGCGTTCTGCCCGATGAACGCCGTCACGCCAGGGACATGGGCGTTTGGCATATCGCAATGGTTTTTCCACAACTTTTTCAAAGTTTATTTGGATTCATCCTCGACTCGAGCAATAAAGCCAGTCACAACAGCGGTTATCTAATTTTGTTTTTGATTGCCGTGACTTTTTTTGTGCTGGGTAGCGTGTTCGTCTCAAAGGTCAGGAATGTGAAGTAGGGAAGAGCACGTTAGAATACCTTCATGCTCGAGAATCAATCTCTAACAGCGCTGCCTGGTGTTCGGGTGGGGCATTGGACCAATCAAATCGCCCGCACGGGTTGTACGGTCATTTTGCTGCCCAAGGGCGGTGCAACGGCTTCGGTTGAAGTCCGTGGTGGTGCACCTGGAACGCGTGAAACGGCGTTGCTCGAGCCTGATAAGAGCGTGAAGCAGGTTCACGCACTCTTGCTGGCGGGCGGCAGCGCGTTTGGTTTGGCGGCGGCGACGGGTGTGGTGGACTTTCTCGAGGCAATCGGTGAGGGTGTGCAAACCCCTGCGGGCAAAGTGCCAATCGTGCCAACGGCGGTGATTTACGATTTGGCGGTGGGTAACCCCAAGGTGCGCCCCGATGCGGCGGCGGGTTTGGCGGCGTGTCATGCCGCCTCGAGCGATCCTGTGCCTGGTGGTCGGGTTGGAGCTGGCACTGGGGGCATGGTCGGTAAGGTCTTCGGACTCGAATGGGCGCAACCAGGGGGTTTGGGCAATGCGGCGCTGCGGGTGGGTGATTTTACGGTGGCGGCGTTGGTGGTTGCCAATGCGACGGGCGACATTGTGAACGATGCGGGGCAAGTGCTGGCGGGTGCGAAACGAGCCGATGGCTCGCGTCCGACGCGCCTGGAAGCAATCGAACGGATGTTAAAAACCGATCAAATCGCGTTTCTCGAGCACATCAACACAACCCTGGTGGCAGTCGGTACGGACGCGCCGTTATCAAAGCTCGAGTGTTACCGTTTGGCGCAGGCGGCACAAATGGGTTTGGCTCGAGGGACGCGCCCTTCACACACGCCGTTCGATGGTGACACGGCGTTTGCCTTCAGTGTTAATCCAGTATTGTCTGGAACACCCGAAGCGCCCATGCAGGCACTGGTCGCTGCCAGCCAAGAGGTGGTCATGATGGCGCTGCAAAATGCGGTTTCGGGGAATTCATAAACTCGAGTTGAAGCTTTGCAGCACGGGTTTTTTGACTTAGAGCTTAAAGCTTAGCGCTTAGGGCTTTGGTCTCACGTCGGTTTTTTGTCCGTGACCATAAACCTATCGCGTATACTATCAACATTAGAAGTGTCTTGAAAGCGAGCCAAAGCCGATGCCCAACCGTATTTATTTAACTGTTTGTGATGCCCTGAGCGGGATTGTCTCGCGGCGTGCGGCAGAAAATATTGTGGCAGACGCCTTGCGCACCGCTGGCACAAATGCCGATAAAGTTACTGCCAGCGAGATGCAGAACTTGCTTCGCAGTACGGTGTTTGCGCGTTTGCAACAGATTATTCCGGTGGCGCAAGCCAAAGGTGAAATTCGGGTAATTCTAAGTAAGCTCGAGGCTGGGTTCATGGAATCCAAACCGTCTATCCTCAGTCCAGAGGTGCTCGAGGGGCTTGAGGCGATTAAAGCCGAATTCAGGATGTTCAGCAATTCAGCCAATCCACGGGTTTTGCGGCTTGCCGATGGGATCGGATCGCTCTCGCAGGCGGCTGACCCGATTCAGGCGCTGAATTTATTGTGGGCGGAGTTGGATTTGTTGCAAGCCGAAGAATCGGGATTGCCGCTGAAGGGGGCTTCGTTGCAACAGGTTGCCACCATTGACCCTGGAGCTTCGGGAGTGTTTTTCCCAGACGATCAGCTTTCAAATCCAGAATTTATTTTGGACCTCGAGGCTGGCTTAAGCGAAGCTGGTTTGATCGAGTCTGCTGCGGCAAAAGCCCAAGCGCCAACCTTGACCGAAAGTTTATGGATTAAAGATGTAACCCAAGTTGATGTCATTAATTCAGAACACGTGATCCTCGAGGAACCCGAGGAGAGTATTGAGGGTTTAAAGCTTGATTCAATTCTTGAACTTCCCAGCCTGCCAGCCCAACTGTCTGTCGCGCTCAAACCTGCTCGTTTAAGGGCGCAAACCAAACTCGCCATGACCCCTGAAGAGCAAGAAAACCTGCTTTCGAGGTTCGCCTCGCAGGAGGGTGTGATTGGTGTGGCGTTATGCTCGAGGTTCGGGCAAGTCACGATGGCACGTTTAAATGAGGGTTCGGCTTCGCACCTCTCGAGCGTGGTGGCGGCAACGGTCATGGTGCTCGAGAAATCACGGGTGGCGCGGTTGTTTTATGCTCAATTCGAGAGCACCAGCGCCTTTATTGCGCCTTTTGGTGACGGTATTTTAACGGTTTTGGCAAACTCTTCGGTCAACGTTGGCAGGGTTTTATCCGAAGTCAACGCGCTCGATCAAATCATGTTGCAGAGTACTTAAAACTTGTACACTCGAGGTTCGTTGTTTACAAAAATGTTTTAAAGGGGAAAATCATGCAAACACAAAAAAAGAATCAGCAGTTGGGCATTTGTTGGAGGTCTTCATGAACATGAATCAAAAATGGCTTGGTTTTATGTTGGTCACGGGTTTGACTTTGAATTCCTTGGCTTTTGCGCAACAAGCCACGCCAACTACCGCACCCAGCGCCGCGACAGCCACAACGGCGGCGCTTGATTTGATCGCGGGTTATCAATCGATTGCTACATCACTCGAGGCAGCCCGCACGTCGGTCACGTCCGATCCCCCTGGCGCTTTGGCGCGGGTGCAAGGTGCGCAGAATGTCTTCAGGCGGCTCGAGCCTCAAATCGGAACGCAAAAATTGATTGATGCTGGTACGAAAGCCTTAAAAAATGCGGCTTCGATGGTCAATCAACGCAGCGCCATCAACATTGGGGCACAGTCGATGTTGGTCAAAAGTATTTTGCAACGCGTGATGTATGACCGTTTGTTCTCGGACATTAACGCCGGAAAAATTCCGAGTGCCACACGTTACGCCAACACCTTGGCAGGGGCTTTTAATATGCCCGCCGCCAATTTAAACACTTTAAAATCAGCCGTTAAACGCAAAGACATTGGCAAAGCCCGTTCGATTCTCGAGTCGCAAGTCGCTGATATCATGACCAATTCCTTAAAGCTGGCTCGAGACAATGTTGCCGATAAATCCACCGCGTACCAGGCGGTGGTGCGTGCCTCGAGTCACTTTTTGATCGTGCAAGATTCACCCAGGGTTTCTGAGGATTTGACGGTCAGCAGCTTTGCCAATGCGGTGCAGTCCATCACCTCAGGTGACGTGCCCGGTTTTAAGCAGGGCATTGCCACCTTGTTGACCCGCACCCAAGACTTTGGCAAACGCGCTCGGGGAATTGCGCTCAGTGACTCTAATCCCGTGGCAAGCACCACACCAGCCAACCCCACGCCAACCCCAGTCACGCCCAACAATCCAAGTAATCCGAGTAACCCAAGCAGTCCCTCAACGCCAACCATCAAAGCCAACACGCCAACCATCGCACCCATCGCACCCATCGCACCCGTTGCCGCATCGCCAAGTGGGTTTAACACGATCAACAATGAATTGGTCAAAGCTGGCATCCCAGCCCTCAGGGCAGGGGCGCTTGCCACCAGCCTTGCCAATCAGAAATTTGCCAGCTTTGGCGGTGTGCTCGACAAACTCATCCTGACCATCGGCGAAGCACTGACCCAAGTTCAAAACGGCGAGGTTCAAGCGGGTCGCGCCAACCTCGAGCTTGCCAAAAACGTGTTTGAATCTAACGTCAAACCCGCACTCGAGGTTGTCAATACCGATCAGGCGGTTCAGACCTCCAAGGTTTTTGATGCAACAATCAATGCGATTGGCGTTCGATCCGTCGATGTTGCGGTCTTATTGGGCGAGGCGGTTTCGGTCAAGAACCTGTTTCAAAATGCTCAACCCGCCAATGCCATGCAAAACCTGTCGGCATCGGTGCAACCGTGGTGGGCGGGAACATTGCGCGGCATTTTGTTCTTTGTCGCCGCTTTGTTGTTCTGCTACGCGATTTATCTTTTAAACCTGGCGTTCGGTGGCAAAAATCCGTACTGGCGCTACATCGGCATTTCGATGGTCTTGTTGTTCATCCCGCCGTTACTCGAGGGTCTGGCTTGGCTCGGTTCGGTCTTGTCCCAAACGGCTGGTTTGACTTTCCTGGACGGCTTGAGTTCATTGTCGGTGTTGCAAAACCCGCTGGCGCAAATCGCCTGGGCAATCCTCATGATTGCTGCGGCAGCATTTGCCACGGCTGGCTTTAGGGGCATTGCCACCCAATTTGGTCTGATTCGCAATCGCAACAACCAAACCAATATGGGCAGCGCCAATGTGTCCCCAGCCATGCTTGGGGTGGCTGGGGGCGTGGCAGGTGCGGCAGCCATGTCAAACAATCCCAGTTTGATCAACACCGGCAGTGATGCCAGTGACCCACGCATCTCGAGTGATGTCTCCGTTAATCCTGACCGCACGATTGTCGAATGGGACGAAGAATTTTAGTTTTGATTTGGCACTCTAGCCTTTAACGCCGTTTCTTGCCGTCCTCTTTTTTTGTCCGTTCGGAGAGTTGATGAATCAGATTTATCAAGCGACCCTCAAGCTTCTCGAGTCCGACCCTGACACCAAGGGTTTTCAAACCATTCTCGATGAGGGTTTAAGCCGCCTTGGGAAAACCCCAACCGACGCCAATGTCCGTGAGATCGAAAAAACCCTGAAATCCAACGTCTACCGTCAATTGCAGGTGTCTTTACCAGCCAATGCCGCCAAAGAAAAAATTCAGTCGATCTTGGCAAAAGTTTCCCTGCTGGACGCACCCGCCAGCGTCAGTCAAGCCGCCAACGCCCAAGCCGAACTGATACGTCAAGCCGCGTTGATCGTGCCACTGGACGCCGGACAGAAACGCTTTACCTTGTATTTTGAATGGTCTGAGGTTCAGAAGTTCCGCAGCCAACTCAAAGTCATTCAAGAGCAACAAGCTGCGGGCAATTTGATTCCAGATTTGTTGCGCGACGCGAGCCGTCAACTCGAGTTATTAGAGGAAAAACTGCAAGATTCTTTGGTGCGTCAAGGGCAGGACATCAACGAACTGCTGGCAGGGTTCGAGCGCGTCAAAAGTATGGGTGGACCTCGGGTCAAACGGCTCGAGTCGCTGATTGGTCAGATTTCCGAATCTCAATCTTCGCAGTCCTTAGCGCCAGCCGAGGTCGAACGCGCCCGCAAATTGGTCGTCGAGTTGCGCCGCTTGGTCGAATCTTCGGTGGTGGCGGTCAGTGTGCCCCAAGTCGAAGCCGAAGAGGATTCAATCATCATCGAAGAACCCGTGGAAGCGCCAGCGCCTTCGGCGACAGGAGAAATTTTACAGATCGAATCTGCCGATGATGACGATTTGGACATCAGTTTTGACTTTACCGAACTCGAACCCGAAGCCTCCGCCCGAATGCAGGAACTCGACCTTGCCGAAGAACGCCGCAAACTCGAGAACTTGGGACGCGATTATCGTGCGGTACTCGAGGCGAGTGCCGATGCCAGCGTGGCACTGAGCGAACTTCGGACGCGCAACAACAACAACGAATTGATCAAAGAAGACTTTGAGCACCTCAAAGCCACCCTCGAGACGCGTCACGCCGAGGAACTGGTGCGTCAACGCGAGCGTGTGACGCAATTACCCCAAGCTTTAGAGCGTTTCGCTGCCAGCGGTTTGGATGTCAAAGAGGCACGCTTAACATTGTCCGTTGCCGAGGGCATGATTGGCTCGAACGTGCTGGCTGCCGACGAGATCAGCAAGCTCGAGGATTTGATTCGTACCTTCGAGCGGCAATTTTCCGAGCGCGAACGTGCCAGACTCGAGGAACAGACCCGTATTGACCGCGCCTTGACCCGCCAAACTGCGACCTTAAACCAAATGCGCGAAGTGGTCTTAAGTTTTATGCCTTTGGGGCTTGAAACCATCAGCGGCTTTAACAACAAGCTAGCCGAACTCGAGCGTGACACCCAAGCGCGGGTGGTGCGTGAGGACATCACCAAAGCCCTGAGTGACGAGATGCTCAGTTTACAACAGGCGCTCGAGGCTTTAGAAACCCAAAAACGTCAGATCGCCGAACAAAAAGCTGAAGCTGAACGTCTGGCACTGGCTGCCAAACTCGAGGCGGAACGCAAAGAACTCGAAGCCAAACTCGAAATGGAGCGTTTGGCGCTCGAGGAAAAAATTCGTTTGGAACGCGAAGAAGCCGAACGCCTCGCTGCCCAAAAAGCTGCCCGTGAAGCGGCTGAACGACTGGAAGCCGAACGCAAAGCCGCCGAGGCTGCGAAACGCCTCGAAGCCGAACGCCTTGAGGCTGCCAAGCGCATTGAAACCGAACGCGCCGAAGCCGAGCGCCTCGAGCTAACCGCCAAACTCGAAGCCGAACGGATTGCCGCCGCCAAACTCGAAGCCGAACGGATTGCTGCCGCCAAACTTGAAGCTGAACGTGTGGAAGCCGAACGCATCAAAGCCGAAAAAGCGGCGCGTGAAGCCGCCGAAAAACTCGAAGCCGAACGCCTTGAAGCCCAAGCCCGTGCCGAAGCCCAAGCCCAAGCCGCTGCTGCCACCGCCGAAGCCGAACGCCTTGAAGCCGTGCGCCAAGCCCAACTGAGCCGCGAGACGGCTGCCTTGCGTACCTTGCGCTTTTCACTTGCCGCCTTGCCAGACCTTTCAGAAATTAGTGCGTCAATTGACGCGCTCGAAGCCAGTTTTGAAACCGCCAGCAAAAAACTGGAAACAGGTGGGTTCATCACCAGCGAACTCGAGGCGTTCAAAACCAATCTGAGCAACATTGGTCTGGAAGCCACAAAAGTCTTTGAAACCAAGCTTGAAAACCTTGAAGAACGCGCCAAACAAATCAAAGCTGTTGAACTGCTCTCAGACATCAGCGAAGCTCGAGAATCGCTCAAACTCGGGGAGCATCCAGACCTCAACCAACTCGAGGCGTCATTGCGTGCGCAACGCGAAGCGCGTCTGAACGCCCAACGCCGCGAACTCTCAGAACTTGAAAGTGCCGTGCGCGAATACGCCGCCATCCCAGAAGCCGCTGGTTTGCTGAGCGAAATCACCAATGCCCGAGAAGCCCACGAGGCGGGCAAACTGCTTGACCTTGCCAGCGCCTGGGACAAACTCGAGAATTTGCGTTTAAACGAAGAATCTGCCCTCAGCCACTGGCGTTCCAGAACCGATGCCCTGGTCGGCGAAGCAAAAGGTTACAAAGAAATGGGTGGCGAAACCATCCGGCAACTTTCACGTCTGAGCGACGCGCTGGCTGCCGAACGTAACATGAGCCGAATCACCCCAGAAACCCGCACACGCCTCGAGAAAAACCTGGAAGAAGCCGAAGAACTTATTCTTCACGCCCGTCAAGAATATGCCGCCGCCAGCGCCGTGGCAGCAGCCCTCGCCGACTCGAGCCAAATTGATGACCTGCTAGGCGTGTTCTCGATGAAGCCAGTTGCCCCCGTTCAAACATCCGAACCCAAACTTATCGTTCAAATCCCAGCCATTCCGGAAACCAGTGCTGGGGAAAACAACGCCCTTCACCAATGGCTTGCAGACATCAGCCGCGAACGTGGCATTGGACAAACAGGCATCATTCGCAGCGACGGCACGCTCGAGGCTGGCAATGTCGCCAGGGCGTCCGAACTCGGTCATTTGCTCGCCGAAGCAGAACGTTTCAACCTCGATTTGTCCAGCGAACTGCGCCGCAAACCTGCCCGTCTTCACACCATCGAATACCAAGGCGGCGCACTGATCGCCATGTTCATGCGCAAAAACCAAGCCGAAGCCAGTGCGCAATCAACCATTGTGATTCAACTCGAGGACATGGCAAGTTACAGCCGAATTTTTGCTCAAGCCCAACGCGATTACGATCAGTTGCTAGAGTGGGCGTTCGCGGTTTAGAACGACAGAACTGCTTGACTTAACTTTTTGCCCCTCCTCGAAAATGAGGAGGGGATTGAATTGATTTCTCGAGAATCCTGTTGTTTTGTCACAACTTCCCAAACGAGGTAAACTGGTGTTATGAACATTCAAAAGCTCATGAAACAAGCGCAAAAAGCGCAACTTGCCCAAGCCGAAATGCAGGAACGACTCGACGCCACCGCGATTGTCGGCAGTGCTGGCGGCGGCATGGTCAGCGTGACCGTCAACGGTTCGGGCGCGGTGCGCGGCATCAAACTCGACAAAATGGTGGTTGACCCCAGCGATGTCGAAGCGCTCGAGGATTTGATTCTGGTCGCCATTCAAGACGCGCAAACCAAAGCCAACGACCTTCAACAAGCCGAAGTCCAAAAAATCATGGGCGGTCTTGGTGGAATGCCAGGAATGCGTTAAAAATAGTTGTTGTAGCGCCTGCTTTTACGCCCGTTTTGTTTTAAGGAGTACCTGACTTGAAATACCCCAATAGCCTGATTCAACTGATTCGTGAACTCTCGAGACTCCCAGGAGTCGGACCAAAAAGCGCCCAACGGCTCGCGTTTCATCTGTTCTCGAGTTCTGACCAGGATGTTAAAAACTTAAGCGACGCGATTCTCGAGGCGAAAAAAATCTTGAAGCTCTGCCCAGTTTGCTACAACATCACCGACACAGACTTGTGCGCGGTGTGCAGCGACCCAAGCAGGGATCAGAACATTATTTGTGTGGTCGAAGAACCAGGCGATGTAATAGCCATTGAGCGCAGCGGCGAATTTGAAGGTTTATATCACGTACTTCACGGCGCGTTAAGCCCCATGAACGGCGTTGGACCCGAACAAATCAAAATTGCGGGGTTGCTCGAGCGGATTCAAAACCGTGCTGGCGTACCCGTCGAAGTGATTCTCGCAACCAGCACCACCGTCGAAGGTGAAGCCACCAGCATGTTCGTGCAACGCAGTCTCGAGCCTCTGGGTGTGAACGTCTCGAGAATCGCTTACGGGCTGCCTGTGGGTGGGGCGCTCGAGTACGCGGATGAGGTCACGCTGGGACGGGCAATCGCGGGACGGCAGAAGGTGGGGAAGATTTAAGTCAGTGTAGTCAATTGCTTGGGACGAATTTGAGGTATTGATGAATCTGCTACCGTTTCTGGCTTTGCCAGCTTTTATTGCCCTTGTAGTTTTGCTTTCCCAAATTGTTTTTTATGTCATGAACAAGATTGATGACAAACGACCTGTCTCAAAAGACCTTCAGATAAGCGAATTGGATTTAGGAACAGATGCTTTTTACTTCAATCATGCAAATGTTTTTGCTCTGATAAATTCGGCAAAATATCCTAAAATTCAATTTGATTATTCACTCGAAAGCATCAAGCAGCTTGAATCTTCCCTCGATCAATTATCAGGCTCGAGAACGTATTTTTCGCAAGATTTTATTACAGGTTTTGGTTGTTATTTTGGAGAAACCATCGTGCGTCAAATTGGTGGTGAATGGAAATCAGATGGGACTATTTCAATCTTCAATGCAGAATCAATTCAACCAATGCGCGAAATTCAGATTCGATTTTTTGGTGGGTATCAAGGTCGATTGTCTTGGCTCAAGATTCCGTCTGTGCCGAGTTTGATTGATTTTATTGAACAAATTCAAGTTGCGAAACACAAAGGTTTGCAAAAAAGCAATTGATTGAGTTCAACATTCAGTTTTTTGTTTTGAGGCACGCCAAGCATTACCAATGACCATTTGCGTTTTACCACTGCGAATATCCTCAAGTCGTCGTGCTGCCTCGGCTGCTTGAATCATTTCAAGTTCAGTGTCACGAATTGAAACTCGAGATGCTTCTTTTTGACCCTGCGAGATTTTCAAAGCCTCAAGCAGGGCACGTTTTAAACCTTCAAATTCAGCAGATTTTTTCATGTTGATTTTTGCTAAATTCAATTATGCAGGAATTTCGTTCCCAACTGCAAAACCAGTCAATCCACGTTTATACGGTGCTTGAAATCCCAGCACAATCCGATTTTGTGGCACGCCCTGCTCGAGTAACGCATCCACAATGCCATGATCGGTGTTATCAGCTTGCACCCAAATAAAATCTTGTTTGATGTCAATATGTACCATAACGTCTAACACGGGTTGCATTCCTTCCCAACCAACATCTAGGATTTGATAATGCTTGTTCTGGTCGTCAAGCAAAAATTGACGCTCGAGACCTATCGGCAGCATGATCTTGTGTGAGCGTAACCCGTCAAAGACAGCGTGGATTGAATGTTGTAATTGATTTAATGCCATGCTTCGATCACCTCTTCAACTGGATTGTAGACGATTAACCTGAGTTTGTGGAGAGCGATCATTTCTTGGGCAAATGGACGCTGAAAGAAACCATTGTAAGCATCTATCGGGATTGCCAAGAATAAAACTCGAGTTGGTTCAAAGTGACTTAACGCATGGTGGTACGCAAGGTATTGTCCCAATGCTGTGTGAAATTCGTTGGAAGCAGACCGTTGTGTGAAACTCTTAATTTCGATAGCAATGCGGGTATTTTCTCGTTCTGCGGCAATCAATCGTTCAGCACCAAGATCAATTTCAAAACTGGTTTCGCCATAACGGAAAGAAAAAGGGTCGTTGGTGATGATCCAATTGTCTTTTTCGAGTGCGATTCTGACTGCTTCATGAAATAAATCTCTTGCCATTTGATTAGATTTTATACCGTTCTGAAGCTTAAATCTCGAGCAGCAAAAAATCCCGCCCAAAATTTCTCGAGCAGAATTCTTAAAAATTACTTGGTTGCGTTGCTGAGTGCTTTTGTTGGAAACGCAAGTTCAATACTGGATGCACCATCATCAAGTCGTCCTGTCATCCGTACCAGCAAGGCTTTGGCTGGGTTACTCGAGCTTCCAAGTGTGGATTGTCAAGACATCGTGGACATGAAGTTCGGCATTTCCCCTCGAAACCAAGCTTCCTCGAACTCAACAGGCGATTGATACCCTATCGTCGAATG
>JAYVRX010000182.1:0-38331 GCA_043775825.1 Deinococcales bacterium | reverse complement strand
TGGTGTCGTTGTTGCGTCCACGCTCGAGCTTGGGGTATTAAGTTTTTTGCGCCCGCTCGAGCAAGTCCAGAACTCTAATTTCTGCCGCCCATTTGTTTAAATATTCAAAATCGAGATTGACTTGGGTTCGCAAAATTCCCAGAATGTCATTCCATTGACGTTCACTGGTTTCGTCACCCAAGCGATACCACTCGAGTTTTCCAAGCAGCACATCTTCGGCGCTCATAAACGATAGGCTTGCGCCAGACCGCCGGTTTAAAGCCACACGGTCATACTCTCGGGGTTTTAAGATAAAAAAATCGAGTTTCGTTCCAGTCTCGAGGTGTAAGGCATTGAAGCTCGAGTGTTGGGTTATGGCTTGTGAAATCAGGATTTCGTCAACGTAAAAATCTGGTCGCAAGGCGGTGACCAAACCCAAAATCTGGGCTGGTTTTAAATCGGTCACGAGGTCCACATCCATCGTGGCACGGTGCAATCCAAATCTCGAACTTGCCACCGAACCAACAACCGCGTGTGGTATCTCGAGGGTGTTTAGAATGTTGGCGACCTGCTCGAGAATTCCTGCAAACTCTTGATCGCTCACACGATATCACCGCGTTCACGCAAGGCAATGCGGTAGCGCTTTGCCAAATCCTCACCGTAATTCAGCCGCACCCATTCAATTCGCGCTTCAATTTTTGAAAATCGCTTCTCGAGTTCAGTCCGCGACAAATTAATCAGGTACGCCGAAAACGCGAACGTCAGCCGCGTTCTTTCGTCGGGTGAACGTTTTTTTTGCAACTCGAGTTGCAAGGCTTCAATGCTTGGGTGCGTGTCGTTCATGCCAGCGTCAAACCCCGAGCTTTGAGATAACTTTGCTTGACGGTTGGTTTGATGGGTTTGGTCAAATTTAGTTTAAAAATCTTTTCAGAACGGCTGGTGCTGCCGCCCGTTTTTTTCTCGTGAACCAAACGCAGTTCGACATTCTCGAGTGGAATGCCTGGGGGGGCGTTGCGCCGAATGACTTCGCTGATTTGATCGGCAACCTTTTGCGCTTGAGTACCCTGGCTTGGGTCAAACGGGATTTTGACCGTGATTTTGACGGTGTTTTTACCATTGACGCTGCTCGAGTTGATGTTAAACCCACCACCTGGCACAATTTTTTCAATTTCTTTTTGCGCGTTCGCTAAAGCACTGACGCCACTTTGAATGGCTGGCGCGTACTTTTGGTACAGCAAAAACCCACCAATACCCAGGGCAGCCAGCAACACGAAACCAACGGCGAAAGAACCGAGTATAAATTTAAGGCATCCATTCATGGCTTTTATGCTACCCGAGAATCATGATTTTGAATTCAAGGCTGTAATGCAAGCTCTTGAAAGGTTATGAAAAGCTCGTCTAGGGCTTGAAGTGGACTGCTTGTGGTCTGGCGCTTAGAATGTATCTCGAGATGCCAAATAATTCCGATTTTCTTGCGATCAACACCTTACGCGCCCTGGCGATGGATGCTATTTGCAAAGCCAAAGAGGGTCATCCTGGAGCGCCGCTCGGCATGGCTCCAATGGCGTATGCCTTGTTCACGGGCGTCTTGCGATTTAACCCAAAAAACCCGAATTGGGCGAACCGTGACCGTTTTGTGCTCTCGGCGGGTCATGCCAGCATGTTGTTGTACGGCGTGCTGCACTTGACGGGTTATGATTTGACGCTTGAAGATTTAAAGCAATTCAGGCAGTACGAGTCTCGGACGCCTGGGCATCCTGAATTTGGGCATACGCCAGGGGTCGAAGTGACCACGGGTCCGCTTGGGCAGGGCTTTGGCAACGCGGTTGGTTTGGCGCTGGGTGGTTCGCACTTGGCGGCACGTTTTAACAAACCAGGGCATGAGGTCATTGATTACACGGTGTACGGCATTTGCTCGGACGGCGATTTACAAGAAGGCATCTCACACGAGGCGGCAAGTTTCGCGGGGCATTTGGGGCTGGCTAATCTGGTGATGTTGTACGACGACAACAAGATTCAACTCGATGGTCCTACCGAATGGGCGTTTAGTGAAGATATTACCAAGCGTTTCGAGGCTTACGGCTGGCACGTGCAAAGCGTCGCAGACGGCGACACCGATCTGGCGGGACTCGAGCAGGCAATTGCAACTGCCAAAGCCGATTCGCGCCCAAGTTTAATTCGGGTGCACACGACCATCGGTTACGGTCTGCCCAAAGCGGGTACGGCTGACGTTCACGGTAAAGCCCCAAGTGCCGCCGAGGTCGAATCTGCCAAACAAAAGCTCGAGTACCCCAGTCTCGAGGCGTTCTGGGTGTCTCCAGAGGGCGCTAAGCCCTGGCAGGAGGCTGGCGCGAGGGGTGGTAGCCTCGAGAATGACTGGAACGCCCAATTTGCGGCGTATAAGACCGCGTTCCCAGACCTTGCCGCCGAACTCGAGGGGATTTTGAACGGAACGCCTGTGAATGTGCCGCTCGAGGTTTACCCAAAATACGATCCGTATGGCAAACCCGTGCGCACGCGCAACGCCAGCCATGACAGCATCAATGCCTTAATGCCAGTCGTGCCAAGTCTGATCGGTGGCAGCGCCGACCTTTCAGGCTCGAACATGACCACGTTTAAAGGCAGCGGATTTATTGCCCCAGGCGATTTTGCGGGGCGCAACATCCATTACGGCGTCCGCGAACACGCGATGGCAGCCATCGCCAACGGTTTGGCTCGCACGGGATTGCGCCCGTTCGTCTCTACGTTTTTTACCTTCTCCGATTACATGAAAAACAGCATTCGCCTCTCGAGCTTAATGGGCTTACCAGTCATTTACGTTTTTACCCACGACAGCATTGGCGTCGGCACGGACGGTCCAACCCATCAACCCGTCGAGCACCTGGCGGGCTTGCGTGCCATTCCAAATTTAAACGTGATTCGTCCGAGCGACGCGAACGAAACCAGTGTCGGTTGGAAACTCGCGCTCGAGCGCACCGACGGACCGACGGCACTGGTGCTCTCGAGGCAGGACATTCCAGTCTTAATGCCGAATTGGGAGGGAACGCTGAAAGGTGGTTACGTCGTTCAAGACTCGAGCGGCACGCCAGATGTGATCTTGATTGCCACGGGTTCGGAAGTCGGGCTGGCAATGGACGCTCAAGCCAAGCTCTTGGAGCAAAACGTGGGCGCTCGAGTGGTTGCGCTGCCTTGCTGGGATATTTTCGACCAACAACCACCTGCGTACCGCGAAAGCGTATTGCCTTCCAGCATCCGCGCCCGGGTTGGCATTGAGGCGGGCGCAAGTTTCGGTTGGGAACGTTATGTCGGCTTGGACGGCAAGACCGTGACCTTAGACCGTTTCGGTGCGAGTGCGCCCGATAGTGAGGTTTTCGAGAAACTTGGGTTTAACGTAGATAACGTTATCAAGACCGTGCTCGAGGTTGTCAAAAAGTAAGTGAACATCACGATTGAACAGCTTGATGTTTTTTGGCTCGAAGAATCCATCTGGGTGGCGAACGCCCAGATGGATTTGCTTTTGACACGTACTTCGCAAACCGAAACAACATCGTGAAAAATAACCGCAATTGCTAGACTTTGGACTGCCAGCAATGACCTCGAGTCACAACTCGAGGGTCAAGAAATATTTTTTGATTTTACTCGAGATTCCTGAGCTTGCATTTCACCCCATGATTGCTGGTATTGTGTTGCATCTCTGGAGGTGCAAAAACTGTTATGTCAATGACTGCTGCTTTACCTCCACCTTTCATTGTTTTCTTGCATTGACTTCAGTCGAACTGCATACGTTTCTCAGTCCCGAAATTAAAATTTTTTCGGGTTGCTCGAGTATTAAGGAAATCATGAAAGCAAAACTTATATTTTTAGCCGCTGGTTCGGTAATGGTTTTGGGTTTGCTGGCGAGTCAACCGCAAGCCCAACAAAATGTTTTAAACGTTTTTAACTGGTCTGAATACATTGACCCAGGCATTGTCAAAGATTTTGAGAAAAAATTTAACGTCAAAGTCAATTACAGCCTCTACGAATCCAACGAAGATTTAATTGCCAAGCTCGAGGTTGGCGGCAAAGAACAATACGATGTGGTCGTGCCAGGGCAGTACGCCGTGCCGATCATGGTCAAAAAAGGCTTATTGCTGAAACTTGATAAAGCCCAAATTCCAAATTTTAAAAACCTTTCCAAAAAGTTTGTCAACACCAGTTACGACCCGAACAATGCTTACAGCGTCGCGTATCAGTGGGGCACGGTTGGCATTGTTTACGACAAGAAAAAACTTAAGAACCCCGATCAAACTTGGGGTTTGTTGTTCGACAAATCCAAGCAAAAAGGCGCGTTTGTCATGATGGACAGCGTCCGCGAAATGATCGGACCTGCGCTGCGTTACTTGGGTAAAAGTTTAAATTCGACCAAACCCGAAGATTTAAAACAGGCGCTAGACCTGATGGTCGAAGCCAAGGGACGCAGTTTGGGCTTTGACGGCGGCGTTGGCGCTCGCAACAAGGTTGCCGCAGGTCAAGCCGTCTACGGCGTGGCGTACAACGGCGACTGCGTGAAAATGCAGGACGAAAACCCCAACATTAGTTATTTTGTTCCCAAAGAAGGCTCGGTTGTTTTCGTGGACAACATGTCGATTTCGGCGGGCGCTCGAAACCAAAAAATGGCATACGCTTTTATCAATTACATGCTCGAGCCTAAAGTTGGTGCAAGGTTAAGCAATTACAACCGTTATGCCACTCCCAACGAAGCCGCCAAGCCATTCATCAATCCCAAAGATGTCAAAAATCCTGGCGTGTACCCACCCGCAAGCGTGGTCAACAACCTCGAGTTTATTCTCGATTTGGGCGCGGGCAATAAACTTTACGACGCGGTGTGGACCAAATTGAAAGCGCGGTAAATCATGATTCGCCGCGAACGATTACACGCGCTGCTCGAGATTGAAGAGCAGAAATTCATTGAAAACCATCCAAAGTCCCAAGCTTTGTTTGAACGCTCCAAAAGCCATCTCTTGGGTGGCGTCCCAATGCACTGGATGGTGCGTTGGGCGGGGGCTTTTCCCGTTTTTGTGGATCGTGCTTTAGGCTCGAGGTTCTGGGATGTGGACGGTCATGAGTACCTGGATTTTTGTTTGGGCGACACGGGCGCAATGACGGGTCACGCGCCAATCCCCAGCGTAACCGCCATCTCGAGTCAAGTCGCCAAGGGCAGCACGACCATGCTGCCCAGTTTGGACGCGATTCTGGCAGCCGAGTTATTAAGTGCGCGTTTTGGACTGCCTTACTGGCAGTTCGCCGTGAGCGCCACCGACGCCAATCGGTTCTCGATTCGGCTTGCACGGCACATCACCAAACGCCCGAAAATTCTGGTGTTTAACTGGTGTTATCACGGCACGGTGGACGAAACTTTTGCCACCCTCGAGAACAGGCAGGTTGTGCCGAGGGTCGGTCATATTGGCGCACCCGTCAACCCAGATTTGACCACCAAGGTCATCGAATGGAACGACGTTGAAGCCTTACGCGCCGCGCTCGAGCCTGGGGATGTCGCCTGCGTGCTGGCAGAACCCGTCATGACCAACATTGGGATTATTCACCCGAATCCTGGCTTTCATGACGCGCTGCGCCAACTCACCAGGGAAACAGGCACAATTTTGATTCTCGATGAAACCCACACCATCTGCACTGGCGTTGGAGGATACACCGCCGAGCACAAACTCGAGCCAGACATTCTGACCATCGGCAAACCTATTGCGGGCGGGATTCCTGCCGCCGCCTACGGCTTTAGCGAAGAACTGGCTGAACGGGTGAACTCGAGCATCGAACGCGATCTGTCCGACACTGGCGGCATTGGTGGCACACTGGCGGGCAATGTCCTTGCCGCCGCCGCCATGCGAGCCACACTCGAGGAAGTTTTAACACCAGAGGCTTACGCGCACATGATTCCAGTCGCTAATCATTTTACAAATGGTGTGCAAGCCGTGATTGACGAATTCAAACTTCCCTGGGTGGTCAACCAACTCGGTTGCCGCGCCGAATACTGGTTCCGCGCCAGACTGCCACAAAATGGGGGCGAAGCCGCAAGCTCGAGCGACGCTGATTTGGATCGATTCATGCACCTCTGGGCGCTTAATCGTGGGATACTGATGACCCCATTTCACAACATGGCACTCATGAGTCCGCAGACAACATTTGCTGACGTGGACGTTCACACTCGAGTTTTTCGAGAAGGGGTTATGGCATTGCTCGAGCTTGATTGAACTCGCTCTACCCTCTCATCCCCGACCCTTCTCTCCTTGGAGAGAAGGGAGTTTTATTGATTTCTCGAGTAGCTGAAATGTTTTTCTGGGAACTAAAAATTCATTGAAATATGGCGTTTAGAACCCTCTCCCGCTTGCGGGAGAGGGTGACGAGCCTAAGCGAGCGCCCCAAGCCCGTAAGGTGCTGCTTTAAGGGGCAAGAAGTCGGGTGAGGGCTTCAAGCGAGTCAGATTGCACCCAGATTGTTTGCACCCTAGGGCTTTTCGTTCGAGTTTCAAATTTCAAACTCGAGTTTAAAAAGCTTGTGGAAAATCCAGAATTTTGTTGATTCTCGCAAAGTTCGATTTTTCTTGACAGTTGTGCCCCAAAGCTTACACAATGCCGTCATATTTCAATTCGTCTTGTCGGTGTGGCAGAAATTCTCTGCATAGATTTTTGTTGTTCTCAGGTGTCTCGAGGGGTGAACGCATGTCAGAACTTTTGGTGAACAACGTAACACTGACTTTTGGTGGTTTGAACGCGCTAACCGACGTTTCGTTGCGCATTCCTGACGCCGGAATCACCAGCATTATTGGTCCAAACGGTGCTGGTAAAACCAGTTTGCTCAACTGCATTTCAGGGTTTTACCAACCAACCAAGGGCGAGATCACCTTTGGCGGCAAGCGAGTCAGCGGCACAAGTCCGCATCATGTGACCAAGCTGGGGATTGCGCGGGCTTTTCAGAACCTCGAGCTTTTTAGGGGCTTGAGTGTGGTTGAGAATTTGATGTTGGCACGGCATTTAAACTTTAATTACAACATTCTCGAGGCGGCATTTCATTACGGCAGGGCGCAACGCCAGGAGTCCGAAAACCGCGCGTTCGTCGAGGAAATCATTGATTTTATGGAACTCGAGGAACACCGCAAGCATTCGGTGGGAACGTTGTCTTATGGTGTCCAAAAACGGGTCGAGGTGGCGAGGGCGTTGACGCTCGCGCCAAAATTGTTGTTGCTGGACGAACCGATGGCGGGCATGAACGTTTCAGAAAAAGAGGACATGGTGCGTTTTGTGCTCGATATTGTTCAGGAACGTCATATTTCGGTGGTCTTGATCGAGCACGATTTGGGCGTGGTGATGGATATTTCTGACACGGTGTACGTGCTCGATTTTGGAATTTTGATTGCGGGCGGCGAACCCCAAGAGGTGGCGGCGCATCCCAAAGTCATTGAGGCTTACGTCGGCGTGGAGGCAGCATGAAACTCGAGAACGCCGCACAATTCACCGTGCCGCAGCTTTTAAAACAACGCGCCGATTTGCACCCGAATGCGGTGGCGTTGCGGCTCAAAAAATTTGGTATTTGGCAAGAAACCACCTGGGGAACTTACTTTGAACGCGTAAAGTATTTTGCGCTGGGTTTGTACGCGCTGGGCTTGCGCCGCGATGACAAGCTGGCGGTGATTAGCGACAACATTCCCGAATGGTTGTACGCCGAGTTGGGCGTGCAAAGTTTGGGTGCAATCTCGGTGGGCGTCTACCAGTCGAGTGTACCGTCAGAGATGGCGTATTTGCTCGAGTACACCGATTGCAAAATTATTGTTGCCGAAAATCAGGAACAGGTCGATAAGTTGCTCGAGATTCGGGAGCAAATTCCAATGGTCGAATTTGTGATTTACCACGACCCTCGAGGGATGCGTCCGTATCAGGGCGATCCGTGGTTTTTGACTTTCGAGGCGGTGCTGGAAAAAGGCAAGAACCTTGAGCGCGAGAACAAAACGCTGTTTGACGACCTGCTGGACATGGGGCAACCCGATGATGTCTGCCATTTCTCGAGCACTTCTGGCACGACGGGCAAACCCAAAGCCGTGATGCTAATGCACAAAAATTACATTGCAATGGCGGTGGGATTATCAAGTATTGATCCGCTTGAGTTTGGTGATGATTATATTTCGTTCTTGCCGCTGGCTTGGATTGGCGAGCAGATGATGTCGGTGGGCATGGCGCTGGTGACGGGTTGCGTGGTCAATTTTCCAGAAGAGATCGAAACCGCCATGAGCGATTTGCGCGAGGTTGGACCTCGGGTGATGTTCTCGCCACCTCGAGTTTGGGAGGGGATTCAATCGGATATCTGGGTCAAAATCGAGGAGACGTATCCTTTAAATCGCTTTATTTATAAAAAATTATTGGCGTGGGGACTCGAGGCTGCCGATTACCGTTTGCAATCCAAACTCATGCCTAATAGCGTCAAGTTTAAAGCGTGGCTCAGCGAGAATTTCTTGTTTAAGCAGATCAAAGACCAACGCGGTTTTTTGAGACTGCGGCGTGCCTACACGGGCGGCGCGGCGCTCGGACCTGACGTGTTTCGGTTCTATCACGCGATGGGCGTTAACTTAAAACAGATTTACGGGCAGACCGAGATCATCGGTATCGCTTACGTTCACCGCGACGGTGACGTGCGATTTGACACGGTGGGCAAACCGATTCCTGGTACGGAACTTAAAATTGCCGAGAGTGGCGAGATTCTTTCCAGATCCGAGGCGGTCTGCAAAGGCTATTACAAACGCCCCGAAGACACCGCAGCGCTGCTCAAAGGGGGCTGGCTGCACTCAGGCGATGCCGGTTATCTAACCGCCGAAGGGCATTTGGTGGTGATTGACCGCGTGAGCGATGTCATGCACACCAAAGCGGGTGAACTTTTCAGTCCGCAATTTCTCGAGAATAAACTGAAATTCTCGCCGTACATTAAGGAAGCAGTCTGTTACGGCGACCAACAAGATTACGTTGCAGCCTTCGTCAACATTGACGCCGCCACGGTTGGCAACTGGGCGGAAGCCAGAGGGCTGGCGTACACGACCTACATGGACTTATCGAGCAAACCCGAAGTGATTGAACTTATTAAGCTCGAGGTCGAAAACGTCAATGCGAATCTGCCCGAGAATCAACGCATCAAACGCTTTGTTTGCCTTTACAAAATGCTCGATGCCGACGATGAAGAACTGACCCGAACGGGCAAAGTTCGGCGCGGACTGGTGCAAGAACGTTATGCAAAACTGGTTGAGGCGCTGTACAGCAACGTCCCCAGCACCCGCGTTCAAGCCGAATTCAAGTATCAAGACGGACAGGTGGCAAGGGTCGAAACCGACGTACCAGTCGTGACCCTCGAGACTAAAACCAAAGTATTGACGGGGGCATTATGAGCTTTGATGTTTTTTTGCAGTTGTTCGTTCAAGGCGTGATTACGGGTTGCGTGTACGCGGTGGCGGCGCTGGGATTTGTACTGATTTATAAATCCAGCCGCGTGATTAACCTCGCGCACGGCTATTTGATCGCCGTTGGCGGTTTTAGTGTTTACGCCCTCTACAACGTGTTTCATGGTTGGTTGGGTGACTCGAGTTCACCGTTTTTAAGCTTTATTCCCGCCGCGATTGGTGGGTTAATCATCTCGTATTACGCGGGCTTGTTGATCGAAAGGGTGTTTTTGCGCCCAATGGTCGGCGAGCCGATTATTTCGGTCATTATGATTACCATTGGTCTGGGCAGTCTGCTTTCAGGGGTGTTGCACTTAACCCCGTTCGGAGCAGGGAATTTTAGTTTCAATCCTCCACTGTTTGCCATCAGTTCAATTCAAATTGGTTCAATCAGCATTTCACCAAATCAACTGATGGGCGTGGCGATTGCGCTGGTATTCCTGATTGGCTTTACTTACTTTTTCAGACGCAGCACCCTTGGCATTGCCATGCGAGCCGTGGCAGACGATCAACTCGCCAGTCAATCGGTGGGCGTCAGCGTCGAGAAAGTCTTTGCGATAGCCTGGGCAGCCGCAGGACTGACCACCGCCGCCGCCGGTTTTACGGTGGGCGCAATCAGTGGTCTGACGATTGATAACTTTGAAGGCATCGGCTTAAAAGTTTTACCAGCCGTGATTCTGGGCGGTCTGGACAGCATCGAGGGCGCGATTGTCGGCGGCATTATCGTTGGGTTGCTCGAGAATCTGGCGGCAGGATTCCTGGACGGTTTTGTGCCAGGTGGCGGCACCAGCGAAGTGATTCCGTTCGTGATGCTGATCGCGGTGTTGATGGTCAAACCTTACGGCTTGTTTGGAACCAAGGAGATCGAACGTGTTTAACCTCAAATTCAAAACGCCAGACTCGAGGCACATCTGATGCCAGCCTCGAGATTCACCCAAACTGGGAATTACAAAACCACGTACCCCCAAGACTCGAGCGTGTTTGCAACCTCCTCGGAATTCGTTTCGCTTGGCGTGTTGTTGCTGGTCTTGCTGGTTATACCGTTTTTGATTCCGTCTTCAAACCTTAAAACCCTGGATACGATTTTGGTCTATGCGATTGCAGTCTTGGGTTTGAACATTACAACGGGTTACACGGGTTTAATCAATGTTGGACAAGCCGCCTTTCTGGGCGTTGGGGCGTACACGGCAGCGATTTTTGCCACCAAATTTGGTTTGCCGTTCTATCTGTGCATTCCGCTTGGCGGCGTGGTCAGTGCCCTCGTGGGCGGCATTGTCGGGCTGCCAAGTATGCGCTTAAAGCATCTTTACCTGGCGATTGCCACGATTGCCTTTCAACAGATTTTTCGTTGGGGCGTGGGACACTCGGATTTATTGCAACAGGGGCAGTCGATCAATATGCCCGCCCCAATCATTTTTGGCACAGAAATTGGTTACTTGCTGCACAATAAATTCTGGTATTACGTGGCACTGTTTTTTCTGATCGTGCTGGCACTGATCTGGCGCAACTTAATGCGTTCCAAATTTGGGCGCTCCTTGGTTGCCGTGCGCGACAATGACCGTGCCGCCGATGCGATGGGCATTAACCCAGGCACGACCAAAGTCACCGCGTTTATTCTGGGCAGTTTTTACGCCGGTATCGCTGGCGCGTTGTTCGCCTACCTGTACCGAGGCGCTCAAGTCGAAGATTACACGCTTGCGGTTAGCATTAAATTCCTGGCAATGGCAATCGTCGGAGGTCTGGGCAGTCTGCCAGGCGCATTCTTTGGCGCGGCATTCTTACAATTTCTGGACGACGGCGCAACCAGCCTCGGTTCGTGGCTCTCGAGCATCCTGCCCCAAATTCAAGGCGTGGACATTGGTACCGCCATGCGTCCATTGACATTCGGTTTGGTGATTATTTTGTTCCTGATTTTTGAACCCAGAGGTTTGGCAAATTTCTGGCGTTTGATCCGAAGTTTTTTTAAGACGTTTCCGTTTAAATATTAGAGCAAATAACAAACTCGAGAAAACCTAACTTACAACTTAAGAATTCACCATCACCAAGGGCGAACACAAGGTTCGCCCCTCCGAAACCCAAAACGCAAAACCCTGAACGTTTCAAATCCCAAACTCGAGAAATCCCTAAAAATCGTATTCCTCAAGATTCCTTTGAAAAACAAATCCAACACTCGAGGTTCTTATTGGACAAAAATCACGTGTTTTAGAATTTAGAAGTCGAAGCTCGAGCTATTTGCTAATTGCTATTTGCTCACCCAAGGAGGCAGTATGAAAAAATCATTGTTGATCGGTGCAGTTGCCATATTCGGTTTGATCTCGAGCGCGGGAGCGCAAAAAACCCTCAATTTGGGTTGGTCGGGCGCGATCACAGGTCCGACCTCGGACGCTGGCAGCAAGTACGCGCTGGGCGTGGCGGATTACTGCAAGTACACCGCCGATAAGAACTTGATTCCTGGTTACGCGATCAAGTGCGAAACCCGTGACGACAATTACGACAATTCCAAAACCCAGCGCAACCTCGAGGATTGGGCGCAAGGCGATAAGATTGATGCGTTCTTGGGTTACTCAACGGGTGGTTCGTTACAGATTCGGGGTTTGTTGCGCGAACTTCAAATTCCTGCCGTCATGGGCACGTACCACGTCGGTTTGCTCGATGGTGCGGACGGTGATTACGTGTTCTTGCCAATCTCGAGTTACTCCGAGCAACTGGTGAGTTTGGTTGAATACGTTGCCAAAGAGAACAAGTCTGCCAAAATTGCGTTTGTGGTTAATCCCAGTCCATTTGGTCGCCTTCCCGCTTTCGATGCCAAACGTGCCGCCGAATTGCTTGGTTTGACAGTTGTTGCCACCGATGAAGTCGGCGCGAACAATTTGGATAACACTGCGTTGTTAAAACGTTATGAAAGCCTGGGCGTGACGCATATTTTGCATCAGAACACTTACGGACCTGTTTCAAACATCTTAAAAGACGCCAAGCGCTTGGGTTTAGACAAGAAAATTGAACAACTCGGCGCACATTATGCTGGCGGTGACGATCTGATCAACCTGGCTGGTGCCGCCAGTGAAAACTTTTTATGGACAACCGGTTATTACCTTTACGACGAATCAAGCCAAAACGGTATGCAAATCATTCGCAGTATGGCGGCTTTGGGCAAACGCAGCGAAGCCGAAGCCTCGAGCGTTCATTACACCGCCGGAGCTGCCGCCGCCAGCATCATGGTCGAAGCCGCACGTCGCGCCGCTTTAAAAGGTGATGTCAACAAAACCAGCATTTACCAGCAGCTTTTGGGAATGAACAAAGTGGGCGCTTACGCTTGCCCATTCACACTTGCCAAAGTCACTTACGACAAAGACGATCACACGGGCAGCCAGAACTTGCGGATTTTCAAAGCCAAAAAGGGCAAATGGGTGGTTTTAAACTCTGGCGTGGTTTCCAAAACCTTCAAGACGATTCATCCAGGACGCTAGAAATCTTGTAGGGGATGGTTTTAAACCATCCCCTACCAAACCCCCAAACCACGGAGAACAACCATGACCCAAGCTGCGCTGCAACCCACACACCCAAAAGATCTGGGGATTATTCAACTGAGCGTCAACAACATTGAAGTTGTTTATCACGACATTGTGCAGGTGTTGCGCGGGGTCAGTCTGGAAGTTCCAAAGGGCAAGATTGTGGCGCTCTTGGGCACGAACGGCGCAGGTAAAACCACGACGTTAAAAGCCATCTCGGGTTTGTTAAAACCCGAGAACGGTAGCATCCGCGACGGTCAGGTGTCGCTCGAGGGAAACCGCATCGACATGCTTTCAGCCGAAGGCATTGTCCGCAAAGGCATTGTCCAAGTCCCCGAAGGCAGGCGCGTGTTTAAGCACTTGAGCGTCGAAGAGAATTTGCGGGTCGGTTCGATCACGGGAAAAGGGAATGCAAAAGCCGATCTCGAGCGGATGTACTCGTACTTCCCGCGTCTCGAGCAACTGCGAAACCGTCAGGCTGGGTATTGCTCGGGAGGCGAACAGCAAATGCTGGCGATTGGACGCGCGTTAATGGCGCATCCGCAAATGCTACTGCTTGATGAACCCAGCCTCGGAATCGCGCCGTTACTGGTCAAAGAAATTTTTGAACTGGTCAAACGCATTAACGTCGAAATGGGTGTGACCGTGATGGTCGTCGAGCAAAACGCGAACGTTGCGCTCGCCCATGCCGATTACGGTTACATCATGGAATCCGGACGGATTGTGCTCGAGGGAACAGCGGCAGAATTAAAGGACAATCCTGATGTTAAAGAATTTTATTTGGGCGTCACCGAGGGCGGCGGACGCAAATCGTACCGCGATGTCAAATCGTACAAACGCCGTAAACGCTGGATGTAAAAAAGAATTTATTTTAAAAACAAAACTCGAGAAATGCTCTGACACACAATACAAAAGCGTTCCCGCGTAGGGGCGCATAGCCATGCGCCCCTACAGGAGATCACCGTGAACCGAAATCAACAATTGCAACACGTGCTCAAGCGTGCGCGAAATACGGCGTTGTACCAGCATAAACTCGAGCATGTTGAAGCTGCTTCGGTGTCTGATCTTTCGAGCTTGGAATTCACAACGCGGGGCGATTTGGCACAGGCTTTTAGCCAGCACAAACACGGTGGGTTTGACTTAACCGATGCGGCGTTGGTGCATTTGACGCCTGCCCCTGGCGGTTGGATGCCCGAGTACCTGTCCAAAAACGATTTGGCTTGGCAAGCCAATGCCACCGCCGAGTTATTCACCAGGCTCGGGATTGGGCGCGGCTCGAGGGTGATTGTGGCGTTTGGCTATCATGTATTTGCGGGTGGTTGGTTGTTTCATGAGGCGTTGTTGCAGGTCGGCGCAACGGTACTGCCACATGGTCCCGGTGAGGCGGATCGTCTTGCGCAAATTGCCAAAGATCACGAATATGATGTGCTGATCTCAAATCCGACTTTTGCTTTGCGGGTTGCCGAGGCTGGCGCAAGGTTTAAGTTTTTGATTGCGGCGGGCGAGGCGTTCACCAGCGTTCCAGGCTACCGTGAACGCGTCGAGGCTGCAATTGGCGGCAAGGCTTTTGACGTGTTCGGCATGAGCGAAACGGGTTTGGTGGCAAGTGAAACCCTAAATCAGAACGGACTTGAACCGCTCAACGACATGGCGATTCTCGAGGTCATTGACCCTGTGACGCTCGAACCGACGCCAAGCGGTGAAAAGGGCGAGTTGGTGATTACCACGCTTGCCAGGGAATTGATGCCGCTCGTTCGTTTTCGCACGGGTGATTTGACCGTAGTCGAACGATTACCCAATGGTCGAATTCGTTTTCCACGCGGCATGATTGGACGCACCGACGAAATGGTGAAGGTCAAAGGCGTGAAACTGTATCCTCGAGAACTTGGTCCGATTCTGGCGAGCGTGCCTGGTTTGGATGCCAAACAATTTCAACTTGTCATCTCAAGAACCCAGTCTGGCACAGATCATCTCAAGCTGCATCTGCTTGGCGAAGCCAGCGCCGACACCTCAAAACTCGAACCAATGTTTAGGCAGGCGCTTGGAATTGGCATGAACGAAATGCGGCTGGTGGATAAACTCGAGGGTGGTTTGGTGGTGGATACTCGAGTTTAAAATCTTGACTTGCGTTAAACTGGTCTGACCATGCGCAGCGAATTCGACAATCTTGCCTGCCGAGATTATGTTCTCGAGAACAGCCCAAGTCGTTTGGGTTGGCTTGAACCTGTGCCAGAGTCTGAACGGCATGACCGTAAGGCATTGTGGGCGCGGCTCGAGCGTGAGGGTTATCTGTTTTTGAAGGGCGCGTTGAGGGCAGAAATGTCGCTCGGGTTCAGACGGTTTTATTTTGAAAAACTTCAGGCTTCGGGTTTGCTCGAGGCTGCAACCAAACCCGAAGACGGCATTGCCTCGAATGGGGACGTGAATCTTGCCGAGGTGCGCCGCGTGTTGTTTGACGAGATTGTGCCTGGTGAAAAGTATTTGAATTTTTGCACTTCGAGCGCAGTCAAAGGATTTTTTGCCTGGTTGTTTGACGGCGACGTGCATTTGCACAAACGCAAATTGATTCGTCATGCCAAACCGCACGACACTTGGGTCACGCCCGCGCATTACGACCTGGTGTACTTGCGTGAAGGCACAGAGAACTTGCTTTCCGCCTGGATTCCACTCGGCGATTGCCCCGTGAATCGCGGCGGTTTAACCTACCTCGAGCGCAGCCACAAGCATTTTGCGGCACGGGACAAACTCGAGGGTGGCACGCTACGAGCCGAGCACATCAGCTATGACCTGCCAGCGCTGGCGAATCAACTCGAGACACGCTGGTTGATCGCGGATTACCAGGCGGGTGACATGGTGGTGCATTCGCCGTATTTGGTTCATGCAAGTTTGAACAACACCGACCCAGACGGACGAATGCGGCTTTCGACAGACATTCGCTATCAGCGCAAAATTGATCCAATTGATGCGCGTTGGCAAAACCATTGGACGGATGATGATGGTCTTTAATACCGTTCTCGCTCGAGTTTAAATTGCTAAACTGCCGTCATGCCAGTTCATCAAAACGAAAATTCTTGGATTCTCGAGACGCAAAACACAGCTTATGCCTTGGGTTTGAACGTTGCAGGAATGTTAACGCACAGGTATTGGGGCGCGAAATTGCCTCGAGCTGAAGATTATCCCGCCGCGATGGATTCTGAGGGTTGGGCAGCGTTTAACGGTTCTGGTCAAGTTGTGCCCCACGAGTATCCCGCCTATGCTGGCGCGAATTATATAGACCCGTGCTTAAAACTCAGTTTTGCCGACGGTGTACGCGATACCGTGCTCGAGTTTGAGGGCAGTGAAATCCTGGGGTCTGAATTAAAAATTCATTTGCGTGACGCGCACTATCCGCTGCGCGTGACCCTGCATTACCGAATCCATGAAGGTTTTGATTTGCTCGAGCGTTTTGTCACCGTGCAAAACACGGGCAATGATTTGATCAAGCTCGAGCGAATTTTTTCGGCACAGTGGCATTTCCCGCGTTATGAAAATTACCGCCTATCTCAACTCTCTGGACGTTGGTACGACGAAACCCAACTCCAACGTGGGTGGCTGCAAACTGGCATCAAAACCCTCGAGTCGCGGCGTTTGACCACCAGCCATCAACACAACCCGTGGTTTGCGGTTGACACTGGAAACTCGAGCGAAACCGCTGGCGAGGTTTGGTTTGGCGTGCTGGCTTGGAGCGGCAATTGGAAATTGAATGCCGAAGTCACCGAATTTGGTTCGACGCGCATCAATTTTGGCATAAACGATTGGGATTTTCTGCTACCCCTTTATGCCAACTCGAGTTACACCACGCCGTCCAGTATTGCAGGATTCTCGAGCGCCGGTTTTGGCGGCGCGTCAAGGGCACTGCATTCGTTTGTACGTGAAACAATTTTGCCGCACGGTGAGGTGCTGCACAAGGTCTTGTACAACTCTTGGGAGGCTACCTATTTTAACGTGGACGTAAAATCACAATCTGAGTTGGCGCAGATTGCCGCCGATTTGGGCGTGGAATTGTTCGTCATGGACGACGGTTGGTTTCACGGACGAAACAGCGACAACGCTGGGCTGGGCGACTGGTGGGCGGACGAAGCAAAATTCCCGAACGGCATCACGCCTTTAATTGAAAAAGTCAACGCGCTCGGCATGGAATTTGGTTTGTGGCTCGAGCCTGAAATGGTCAACCCCGACTCGGATTTGTACCGCGCCCACCCCGACTGGGTGATTCATTTTCCAACCCGCGAACGCACCGAGATGCGCAATCAACTGATCCTCAATTTGGCACGAACCGACGTGCAAGATTATTTGATTGCCATGATTGATAATTTACTCAAAGACCACAACATCGCGTTTATCAAATGGGACATGAACCGCAACATCTCCGAACCAGGCGGCTTGGAGGGACTCGAGGCTCGAGCCATCTGGGTTCGTTACGTTGAGGGCGTTTACCGCGTTTGGGGGACTTTACGCGAGCGCCACCCGAACGTGGTCTGGCAGAGTTGTTCGGGCGGCGGTGGACGCGCCGACTTGGGCATTTTGAAGTACGCCGATCAAATCTGGATCAGCGACAACACCATGTCACTCTCGAGACTCAGGATTCAGGAAGGTTTCTCGCAAGTTTTCCCAGCCATTACGATGGAAGCTTGGGTCACGGATTCCGACCCGAAGCACTTGCCGCTCGAGTTCGCGTTTCATGTCTCAATGGCTGGCACACTTGGCGTTGGCGCGAATTTACTGCACTGGAACGAAGATCAGCGCAAAATTGCCAGCCGCATGATCGCCCAGTACAAAGAGATTCGACACGTCGTGCAATTCGGGCATCAATACCGTTTGCGTTCCGCGTTCACGGGTGCTTTCTCGAGCCTGATGTACGTCACCAAAGACCAATCTGAAGCCGTGTTGTTCGCCTTCCGCACACACCTGCCCGAACCCGTGACGCTGCCAAACATCAAACTCATCGGACTCGAGCCGCAAGCCTTGTACAAAGTCGATGGTTTTACCCAAACACGGTCTGGCGCGGCTTTGATGCACGTTGGTTTGGACATTCAACTCCAAGATTTTCGCAGTGTGGTCTTGAAAATTTATAAGGTTGATTCGTGACCAATTGACGATGAAAATTCACGTCCTCAGCGATTTACATATCGAATTTGCAGCGTTTGACATTCCCAAAACAAACGCTGATGTGTTGGTGCTGGCTGGAGACATTGGCACAAAATATTCTGGTCTCGAGCAAGTTTTAAAAAGCCGTGAAATTCCAGTTGTTTATGTGGCAGGCAACCACGAGTATTACGGTGCCGCCATTCCAAAACTGACTACTGAGCTTCAAGAGATGGCTCGAGGTTCGCAAGTTCATTTTCTCGAGAATGACGAATTTGTTTTTCAGGACGTGCGCTTTTTGGGTTGCACACTTTGGACGGATTTTGAAATTTTAGGACTTGAAAAGCGTGCGTTGGCGATGTGGGACGCTGAGCAAAAAATGGCGGATTACCGTCTGATTCGGCACAGTCCCAAGTTCAGTCGTTTGCGTCCTGTTGATACCGCAGCGCTTCATTTTGAAAGTTTGAAATGGTTGAAACGCCAACTCGAGCTTCCATTTGATGGTCGCACGGTGGTTGTGACGCATCATGCACCGAGCGCGAAAGCGTTTAATCCCAAGTACCAAAGCGATTTGTTGTCGGCGGCTTTTGCCAGCAACCTTGAGGATTTAATTTCCAGTTTTAAGATTGATCTTTGGATTTACGGTCACACGCATCACAACGCCGACTTTGCGCACGGTGTAACGCGAATAATCAGCAATCAACGTGGTTATCCTGGCGAACGCGTGGCTGGTTTTGACCCAAATTTGGTGCTCGAGCTTTAAAACCAACCCAGGCGTTCACGCAATTTCTTGGCGTACTGCCTCGAGAGTGGCACGCGGCTGGCATAATCCGAGAGTAGCAATCGAAACCTGCCCGAAAAGTATGGTTCGATTTGTCTAACATGGTCTAAGTTCACCAGAAAACTTTTGTGAACCCGCGCAAACGGTCCATTTGGAAATCGAAGCTCGAGGTCTTGCAAACTGAAGCGCAACACGTAAGACTCGAGATTGCTGATATGGGCGTTCACCGTGTCACCCTCGGCTTTGCAGTACAAAATTTCTTTGGTGTCGAGCAGCACGCCGACTTCGCCACTGGCAGCCCAGAGTTTCTCAAAGGCAATGCTGGTGTTTGGTTTACTTCCCAGTTTTTGTTTCTGCACCCGCTCGAGGCTTTGTCTGAGGCGGCTGGCACGGTAGGGTTTTAAAACGTAATCGGTGCTTTCAAGCTCGAAGGCGGTGATGGCGTGTTGCGGATTGGCGGTGGCAAAGACAATGCTGGGCGCTGATTTTAAGCGGGCAACCCGCGCCGCCAATTCCAGTCCGTTCATGCCTGGCATTTGAATATCCAAAAAAATCACATCCACGCCGTGTCCAGAAAGTTCCAGTTGCTCGAGTCTTTCCCAGGCTTGGGTGGCATTCGTTAAAGCTGTGATATTGGCGTTTGGCTCGAGTTGAGAAAGCAAGTATTGGAGTTCCTCGCGGCTGTGTTGTTCGTCTTCAACGATCAAAATGTTCATGGGTTGACCACGTTCAGCTCGAGTTGTTGCGTTTTTCCCAAAGGCAAACGCAGTGTGACCGTCGTACCCTGTTCGAGTTTTGATTCGAGATGCAGACCGTATGGAGCGCCGTACAGCAAGCGCATGCGTTTGGAAATATTGTTCAGACCAATGTGGGTTTCGCTGTCTCGGGGTTTGAGTGGTTGAAAACCCACACCGTTGTCAGTCACGCGAACAGTTAATGTTTGGTGTTCCTCGAGCAAGGTGATTGTTACTGTGCCGCCTTCGGGTTGCGGTGCAATGCCGTGACGCACGGCGTTTTCGACCAGGGGTTGTAAGGTCAGGGTTGGCACGAACGTGCTCAGATTGAGGTTATCGGCAATTCGCCATTCGACCTTTAAACGCTGCGTGTACCTGGCTTGCTCGAGCGCCAAATAGGCTTTGGTTTGCTCGATTTCTTGTGCCAGACTGACAAAATCTCCGGCTTTAAAAGTGTGATTCAGCACGTCCGATAAATCCAGAATCAACTCCCTGGCTTGTTCGGGGTTGGTGCGCACCAAATGGTGAATGACGCTTAAGGAATTCATCAAAAAATGCGGGTTCATTTGCGCCCGCAATGCGCGAAGTTCGGCTTCCAGCAGCGCGAGTTCGGCTTGGGTGCGTTTTAAGGCGCGAGGATCGTTGCTGGCTTGATATTGCAACCACGTGCCAAGGATTGCCAAGAGTGGCGCGGTAGAAAGCAAATTGTGGGTGAAGCGGTCAAAGTGATAGGGCGGCATCCAAGAGGTGGGGAGCGTTAAAACAATTGACAGCACCTCAAGTCCGAGTCCAATAGCGAACAATGAAAGTGGGTGCAACTCGAGCTTGCGATGTTCACGCCAGTAACCGCAACTGAAACCCGCCCAAACGCCAACCACGCCCCAGAGTTGTTGTAAGACCGTGCGAAGCAGTGCTTCATTTGGAACAACAGGAACAATATTGAGCCTATGAAACAACCAACCTTGAACCAACAAATTCAGCAAGCCAAATCCCAAGCCAATTCTCGAGCCTCCCAGTAAACCTGCCAACAGCACAAACAAAAAACCGTAATTGCCGCGCTCGTAGCCAAGTTGATTGCCTTGAGTCTGGGCAAACCAGGCAACATCTAGGCTGTATTGATCCCAGGTGAACAGCGCGTAAATCACCAGCAAAACCAGCAGCAATTTTTCCAAATCCCAAGCTCGAGTTTGACGGCGCACAATGCGCAAAACAAAGGGCATGAATGACATTAAAAGTATGCCAATTACGATCACAACATGTTCGCGCCAAGCGTCGATCAGATGTTCGATCTGGTATTTCCACTGAAGCGGTGGAAACCAGACGCCGCTTTTCAAAAATGCCCAGTTGTAACTGCCGTAATGAAAAACCGCTACCGTCCAAAGCAGCAAAATTGCGCTCGAGAGCAGCAAAAACCACGCCAAACGCATTGGCGCGGGACGTGATTTTTGCATGAATTGCATGATTGTTTTTAGCATGGTTGGATGAAAACGGATTTGGGTGCAAGGCTCAATTCAATTGTCCGTAAAATGTGCCGCGCCCACCCGTCACGATGTACACGCGCCCAAAAACGTTGACATCGGCTTCGATGTTAAAAAACTTTCCAGTCAAAACATTTTGTTTCTCGCTCGAGATTCGCAGCCAGTTTGCGCCCTCATCGTCGGAGCGCCAGATGCCTTCTCGGTTGTTGACCACACCCGCCATGAACACGGTAGGGTTGATGCGACCTGGGGCGGATTTACCAAACGCAATGCCCTGTGCCTTGCCAACACCCGCAAATTTAGTGAAACTGACCGTGCCATCGCTCGAGCGCCACAAGCCCCTATCGCCTCGAGCCAGCCAAACCTCGCCAGCCTTGCCTGGCATGGTGCGCACTTGGAAACCGCCCTCCCAAGCGCCGTCATTAAATGGATTCGAGGTTTTCCAGGTCAGACCGCCGTCGGTGCTGCGGTAAACAATGTCTTGCCAACCGTTGATGTTGCCGTAGACGTAAAAGGTTTTTGGATTGACCTTGTCGGCGGCGAGCGGTTCGCCGTTCAGGTACGTGCTCGAGAATGGTCCATTGAAGTAATACATTGGGTCGAAACTGTCGGTTGTGCCTTCAATCACGCCTTTTTTCCAGGTGACGCCACCATCGAGCGTGGCGTAAACACCCGCACCAGCCTGCGCCCAAACGATGTTGTTTTTGTCGTTCAAGCCCAATGCCACCCGACCCACCCTCGCAGAACCGCTGGCGGTTTCTGGAATGCTGGGGAAACGCTGCCAGTCGTAACCGCCATTGGTCGAAAAGCCTGCAAACACCCGATCTGGGTTGTACCAGGTGTTTTGGTCTTGCCCAACACTAATTAAGTAATTGGGGTCACTCGAGAGGGCGTCGATGCTGGTGGTGGTAAAAATCGGGCTTTGATGTCTGGAGCGTTCATCGGGCAGGGCGTCAAGGTCGGTGTAAACAAAACCGCTCAAATCCGAAATACCCGTAATCAAACGACCATTGGGCAAGCTTTTGGCGGTCACATCCACCGTCTCGGCAATGCCCCTCGATTGCGTCGTCCATTTGGCACTCGATTTGCCACTTAAATCTCGAGCGCGAACATTATCGGTGCGCCAAACGCCAAAACCGCCCAAAGCCCAAGCCCGATCTGGGTTGAACGGGTCTAGCATTGCCCCTTGCGAGAAGGCTTGAAATTCGGTGGTGATCCAACCTTCCTTGCCAAGCACGTCACCGTCATTAAAATCAATTCTCGCCCAAGTTGCCGCGCCGTCCTCGCTCGAGAAACCTCCACGCCATTCGTGCGATCCAAACCACGGTGTGACCAAAATACGGTCTTTGCCGCCCACGGTAATCGCACTGACACCGTCAAAATTTGTGAATTGATCTGGCGAGATGTTCGTCCAAACACCATTCTCGAACTTGTACAAACCATTTTTGGTGTTGCCATCATCGACCCAAATATTGGTTGGTTCCGGATGTTGCGGCTTGAGGAAACTGACATACATTGTGCCTCGAGATGTGACGCTGACATCACCCATGTAATAACCGGTAGTGTCATTTTTGAGAATGTTCTTCCAGGTTGCGCCTGCGTCGTCGCTCTGGAAAACACCCTCTTTGGCAATGCCAACCCACAAGCGCTTGGAACTTGTGCCACTCGAGCCGCTGGTCGGATCAAACGCAACCCAACCCACACCTTGCGGCGCTGCACCATTTGGCAAACCTGTGATTTGCGCCCAGGTCGTGCCACCATCGGTTGATCGCCACAACCCTTGTTCTCGAGAACCAAAATACACGACGCTCGAGTTGTTCGGGTCTACCGCAAGCCGTTCGCCGCTCGAGCGCAAATCGCCGTTGCCATAAATGTTGATGTCGGTTTTTAAAACTTTCCAGCTTGCGCCTTGGTCGCTGGATTTTAATATTGCCGATTGTTCGCTGCTGGTTGTTTTCCCGTTTCCAGCCGCAATAAACACCACCTTTGGGTCTTGCGGGTCAATGGCGATGGCTTCGGTGTCAAAATAACCTGCTTGGGTTTTATCAAAACCATCCGACAATGGAATCCAGCTCCCCGTGGCTTCATTCCAACGAAACACCCCGCCCACATCGGTTCGGACGTAGACCAGATTTTGAACTTTGGGATGCAGTGCAATGCCCGTCACCATGCCGCCACCGCCCACTTCAACGTTTTTCCAGGCGTAACTTCCCGTACTTGGCGGCGGTGGCGGCGCAACCGTTTCAGGAACAAGACTAAAACTCGAGTCTGACCACCACGGCTCGAGTTTTACCGCTTCAAAATCTGAGTTTTGCAGCACGTTCCGCCCTTGCATATCGGTCAATTTCGCGTCGTCAATAAAAGCTGGTGTGCTGGCAGGACTCGAGTTGGTCAGGTTAAACGTAAATTTTGGGTTGCTGCCCAATTGCACTGGCACACTAAATGTTTTCCAGTCGCTCGAGGCTTGAAAACTTTGCACCAGCAAAGATGTTCCCCAACTGCCCTCAAATATTCGCAGGATGATTTCACCAGCGCCTTTTAAACGGAAGCTTACCGTGTACTTGGTGTTTGCCATGCCTGTACGTTCTTGCACCAAATTATCCCAAGCTTTCAAAGCACTGACCTTCATCACATGATTAACGCCGCTCGAGGTGCTGGGTTGGGCTTGAATGACCGAATCGATTGTGGTGTTACAAGCCGTGGATGCCACAGCCACCAGCGTTATCAGTGTTTTAGTCCAATTTTTATCCATGATGAAACCTCCACGAAAAACATCAACAACCCACTCGAGCAAGCTGTGATGTTCACCATTTGAACCAGTTTTAAGGCGCATGATCTTCTCATCCGCGCCAAGTGGTCGTTCAAAGCCGCCAAGTGGTTGCATGGCGCAAGAAGTGACAAATCAAAATCTAAAAATGAGTTAAATTAATCGTCTGTTACGTGGTTTTCATTTTCGCAGAAGCTCGAGATTGGCTTAAACGATCCAAAACCATACTTTGTAGGGTTCATGTAGGGTTCATTGAACACGTGCCATTGTTGTGCAGGGCGCAGCCTACCAGCCTCTTAACCCAGCGCCATCAAAAAGCTCTCTCGAGCACGGTCACGCATGGCATTCACCGCATTCCAATCGGGTTGCTGCCGCTCGAGAATGGCTTTTAACAGCACTGGCACTTCAAAATCTGTATTCAGCGATAATGCGCCCGCATCTTGGCAGAACGCGGCAACTTTCGGGTCGTAACTGATGCCGTAAAACGCCGTGCCTGCCGCTGCGCCCAGAATCACGGCATGAAGCCGCACGCCAACCACAGCACCAGCGCTGGCAATGATCTCGAGCGCACGGTCTGGGTCTGCGGTTTCCTCGAGTTGCACGCCAGCAATGGGTTTGAACACCTCGAGTTCGCCAGTGTCCACGCCAGGTTGGAATGACAGGGCAATGACTCGCCTGCCGTTTTTCAGCAATTCTCGAGCGAGTTCAGCCAGTTTTGCGGTTGCGCCCGGTTGTCCACCACGAGGCGCGAGCACCACCGTATTCGCATCTCGGGTGACTGGTTTGGCTTCGAGCAGCAGTGCAGGGTCGCCGCCAAGTTTGGTCACAATGCCCAGTCGCTCGAGGTAGGCTTGCGAGTTTTTTTCGCGCACAATGGCGTTAATGCCTTTTAAGACACTGCCAACGCTTTTTTCGCCGTTGCTCGAGAGTGGTCCAATACTTTGATTAAAAATAGCAACTTTTTTACCCAAAAACCTGGCAATGCGGATGATGGTTAGATAGTACGTTAAAGTTCGGGCGCTGGTTTTGTCTTGCAGCAACCCTCCTCCACCAGAAAGCAGGGCGTCCGCATTCCACAAGGCAGCCAAAAGCTCGAGCGGCTGCATCCTGGCTCTGGAAACCACGCCGTACTTTTGGGCGGTGTCGCTGGGCGTTTGGGACAAAACAATCGGCATGTGTCCAAGGCGTTTGAGTTCTCGGGTGATCGCCAGCAAAATCGCTTCGTCGCCCGTGTTGGCAAAACCGTAATACCCAGACAACACGACTTTCATCAGGCTGCGCCCTTTGGACGCTTCCGACGGCGCTTGCGCCGATCAAAACCCTTGGCTTGACTCGAGATTTCAGCCACAGATTTTGATTCTGCCTCAACTTCAATCTCAGGCGTTTCTGGGAACAAACGCTCGAGCGCATCGGGATCACTCAAAACCTCGAGCATGGTCGCACCGTACCGTTTTAAACGCTCAACTCCAATGCCTTTGACTTCACCCAATGATTCAAGGGTAATGGGGTTGGCTTTGGCAATATTGGCGAGAATCGCGTTGGAGGCAATCATAAAACCGCTCAACTCGAGTTTTTCGGCTGCCAAATTGCGCCAATCGCGCAAACGAGCAAACAATCTGAGATCAATGGCGTTCATGCCTTTCACCAGCGACTCGAGCGCGGGGTCAAAAGTTTTGGCTTGACCTTCGGGTTCGTCTGGTTCGATAATCGGTTCTGGTTCGGGTTCAGGGGTGAAGGGCGCAATCACCTCGAGCATTCTCTCAAGGTCGCGCCATAAATCTCTGGCGTCTTCCAAGCCCACCGCAAAGCGCAAAATGCGCGGGTCGGGTTCTAAACCGTGCGCCTCCAAAGCGCGGTGACTCGAGTTGGAAGGTTGGCAGACGTTCGAGAGTCCATCACCAACAAATTCGGAGCGCTCGAAGACTTTAAGGCTTTCAAGCGCGGCTCGGGCAGCTTCGACGCTGTGAAAACGCAAACTGAACACGCCACCAGGCAACTCGCGTCCATCGCGGGATAATAATTGCGTTTCGCTGACATCCGACGCCGCAGGCACAAGCAATTCCCGCACGCCAGGATTTGAACCGATTTTCTCGAGCAACTCGAGGGTCGTTTTGTTCATGCGCTCAAACCGCACACCCAAACCACGCAAACCGCGCAATGCCTGAGCGCAAACTTGGGCGGGCGCTCGAGTGCCAATCAATTCGCGGTTGTTGCGAACCCGTTCAAAAATGGCGTCGTTGCGTCCGACGACCAAACCCAAACTGAGGGTCGAATCGCCGACCAGCATCGCCACACTCGAATAGACGACCACATCGGCGGCAAATTCTAGCGGGCGGCAACTGTAAGTGGTTGCCAAAGAATTCTCGACGATCACCAGCGCTCCTGCCGTGTGCGCCAAACTTGCAATCCTCGAGAGGTCTGGCACGCCCAGACTGGCACTGGAAAGTGCCTCGATAAAAACTGCGCTCGCGCCCTCAAAATTGATGCTTTCAGGCTCGAGCAGATCACAAAATTCGACGGTGATACCAAATTCGGGCAGCATCGCCAAGGCGCGAAACGCCGCACCAGACACCTCGTTGGAGGCTATAACCCGATCCAGAGGGCGAAGAAGCCGCGCCACGGCATCAAGTGCCGCGCGTCCAGAAGCAAACGCCAAACCCCAAGCTTTAGCAGACCCTAAACCTGCACCCTCGAGTGCCGAGATTCGCGCTTCTAACTGCGCGGCGGGACTTGAGAATTCTGCTCCAGCGTGGGTGGCGAGGGTGTCAAAGCGTAAAACCTCGTCCATGCGCTCGGTATCATACTAGAAAATGGCATCGGTACAAGGGGCAAGATCAATCAAACCTCGAGCAAATTGCCTAAAATCGTGTCTCAAACAGCACCAGAGGCTCTAGTGTGGGGTAGATCACACAAGCGAAGCTCGGACTCACCCATAAAAGCGATTTCACGGTAAACTGCTGGGGCTTCACAGCAAATTCAATCAGGACTTTCGGAGGAGATGTCTATGAAATTCTATAAGATATTGGGTGCAAGTTTGGTGTTCACTACTGGCATCGCAGCGTTATCGCTTTCTAATGTTGGGGCGCAAGAAAAAAAGAATCTCGAGTTTGTCACGACCAACCTTCAATCTTTTGCCGACTTTTTCAACCCACTGGTTGAAAAGTACAACAAAGCCAACCCCGCACAAAACCTAAAGTGGACAGATTTGCCTCAAGCCTCGATTCAACCGCGTGTACTGGCGGGCGTCGCGGCGGGCAACCCACCCGATGCCATTCAAATGAACTCGACGCAGGTGCTCGAGTTGGCGCAGCAAGGCGCGTTGTTGCCGCTGAACAACTTGCTGTCCAAAGAGCAACTGGCGATTTACCAAAAGCAAGCCCTAAGTGCTTTCAGTTTTGACGGCAAGGTTTATGCGCTGCCCGATTACGCCTCACCAAGGGTGGTCTTGTTTAACACCGATATCCTGAAAAAAGCAGGACTGGACGGTCAACAACTGCCGCGCACGATGGGCGACATTATCGCCTGGGCAAAAATTATTAAAGACAAAACCGGTCTTTACGGTTTTTCACCGCTGATTGCCAACGTGGATTTTTTAAAAACCTTCCAGGAGCAAGGCTTGCCGCTGTTTTCTGATGACCGCAAAAAAGCCGTCTTCAACAGCCCCGCTCACGTGGCAATGCTGCAACAATACGTTGACTTGCGCAAAAAAGATTACTTCGCCGAAGACGCCATCCGCAAAGGCTTCACCGCCGGTTACGAGTTGTACAGCGCCGGCAAACTGGGCATTGCGATCATGGGACCAACCTTCGTGCCAAGATTGCAAAAAGACAACGAAGCCGTTTACAAAGTCTCAGTGGTCGCGCCGCACCCAGTCAGCGCCGCCCAAGTGGCTCAAGCCAGCACTTTCTCTTACGCCGTGCCAAAAGGTGTGAGCGACCCCAAAGCCGCCGCGCAACTGGCATTCTGGCTAACCAACGACGAACAACAACTCGCCTTTTCCAAACGCGCTGGAACAACCTTCCCAACCACCATCAAAGCCGCTCGAGATCCATTCTTTAACACTGCTGGTGACAGTTTAATTGATAAATCTCGAGCCGCCGCCGCCAAAACCATGAAGGTCGCCAAAGAACTTTCGGTTTTCGTGCCGAACGCTTCGGTGCTCAACAAAGCTTTCAAAGACAACATTGAAGCCGCTTTGTTTGGACAAAAAACCGCCAAAGCCGCGCTAGACGAAATTGTTAAAATCTGGAACGCCAACCTTTAAAATCTTTTCAAAACGGGTGCGGAATCTCGAGATTCCGCACCCGTTTTTTAATCTCGTAACTCGAGAAACACTTTCATTCACAAGGTTTTCTTAAAATTTTAGAATAAAAGACTTGCAGTAAAGTATCATTGGGCATGAAGAACTTCTGGCGGAATGTGCTACTGCTTTGTGGACTGAGCGTTCTGCTCTCGAGTTGCGGGTTGTTGCTGTTGCTGGGATTGATTTTTATCCAACCCGTTTGCCTGGATATTTGCGGCGGACCTTATCCTCAACCAAAACCTGAAAGTATTAACTTCACCACCGATGAACGTATTTTACGTGGTGACTGGCGTTCACTCATTCCTGGCAGCAACGAATTTGAACCTGGCAAAACCGTCAGTTTAAAACTCGAGGCAAGCTATGTGGACACCACTTCGTACACGGTCACTGGCACATTTCAAGTGGCTGGTGAAGCGGCTTTAACGGTGCAGGGTTTGGTCAAGGGCGGAGACACCCAAGCATTCACCAAAAGCGGAAATCGCAGTCAACCACTGCCTCCAAAAGCATTCGCAGAATTTTTACTCTCGAGTGGCACTGGGCAAGCCGCAACGCAAATCTTGATCTTTTGCCCTTACACTTACCAAGGTACGGACAATCAATGGCAGTATCAAGCAACCCTCGAGCCTGTCAGTGCAACCCGAGTTCCATTTGAAAATTGTTATGGCAGCACCTCGAGCAGCAAACGGGTGGTTGTGGGGCGTAAACCAGCCACTCCCTAAATTTACTTCCCAGCAGTCCAAACTTGAGGCGCTTTATTCCGCTCGAGTTTCAAAAACTGATTCGCGTTCACATCCATCCAGTCGCTGGTTATACCGTCATTCCATTGTACCCGCAGTTTGGTGTTCTCGAGCGTACCGATCCCAAAGTGAATCCAGCCCAAACTGCCACTGGCATGACCGCCGCCAATCGTGATTTCACGGCGAATCGTGCGCGTGTCAACTTGCACCTCGACCCATGAACCAATTCCGTCGCGGTTTGCGCCTGGTTGTTGCAATTTAAGCTCGAGCCAATGGTTTTTTGTATCCGTGTTGCCGTTGCGCCAGATTTGGGCTTTGTCATGGCGGTTGACCACCAGAATGTCCAGTTGCCCATCTAAATTAAAATCCACCACCGCCGCCCCTCGAGCACGTTTGAGGCTGGCAATTCCGGCAACATCACCTGACTCGAGGAACGTGCCATCGGGTTTTTGCAACAGAAGGTTGTTCGGGTCTTTGTCGGCAAAATCTGGCATTTTTGCCACGTTGCCTTTGGCAATGAACAAGTCGCTATAAGAGTCGTTGTTGACATCTTCAAATTGCGCGTGCCATCCCGTTGACGGGTGAACGTCGCCGCCCGTATAAGGTCTATGGGCGGTCACGCCCATTTTGAAGGCAGCATCGCCGTAAGTGGGTTTCGCAGCGCCAGCCGAGAGCATTTGCAGTTTGCTGTCCGCCATGCTGGTCATAAAATAATCTGGGAAACCATCACCGTTCAGGTCATAACTGGCGATTCCCATGCCCCAAATCACCAATTTCTTCCAACCATCGGCTTCGGTGTAGGGCGCTGGATTCTTTCCAGGCTCGAGCTTCCAGAGTTGTTCCTGACCGCCTTTGTAATACTCGCGGTCATTTGAAACCCGCAGGGCTGGCGTGCCCGAACGATTCCAATCGGTGAACAACATGCTCAAAGAACAGTAACTTGGCTTCAGGGCTTGCGGCGCTGTGTATTTGCCATTCACACCTCGGTAGAGCATGTTGCTGGTGCAAGAACCCCAAGGCGAATCGGATTTGCTGCGGTCAATGTAAGTACCCACCGCCAGCGTGGGCAAACTCGAGTTTTGTTCCCAAGTTGCGGCAAACGAGGTGTGCCAAGCGTCACCGCCGTTAAAAGCCCATTTTTCGTTTTGTCGTTCAAACCCGCAGTTGCCCAAACCGCGAAACAAAACATTCTCGCCAACCCGCAAGACCATCAAGTCCGTAATGCCGTCGGCATCAACGTCGAGCGGGTACGCGCCCGTGACATTTTTAAGCTCGAGATTTGATTTTTGGGCTTTAAACGTCAACTCGCCGCCGATGCTCGAGGTGTTGCGGTAAAACGCGGCTTTATTCGTGCCACCCGCCAGGAACACGTCGGGCAGTCCGTCATTGTTGCAATCAAAAGTTGCCACACCGCCGCCGACCATGTACTCCCAATCGCCGTTGTACACGCTCGAGATGCCTGAATTGGTTTCTTCGAGGTATTTTGGAATAACGGGGGTGGCTTCGTCCTGAGCAATGGCAAATAATCCAAACATGCCCGAGAGCAGCAAGAAACCAAAACTGTATTTTTTTAATGGTGAACGCATACGAGATTATAGGCTTGAGTTTTAAGATTTCAAACTTGAGGGTTAGGTTTTAAAGATTTCACCAAATAAGGCTCGTATGCCCCGTCTTACAGGTTCAAGTTCGGGTTCTGAAAATCTTCCATACGCACCTGTGATTCGTCCAACGTCTACTGCTTGCAATTGGTCAAGCAACACCGTTCCAGGAAGCTTCAAATCTGCCATACCTGCATAAACAGCCATCCGCATCAGTCCAGGCTCGAGAACTGTACTGGTGATTGGGCAAATGACGTATTGAGGAAAATTTGTTCTTTGATACTGTCCAGGATCGCCAATCACCAAACAAGGTCTTAAACCAGTTTGCTCGTGTCCAACTGGTTTTCGTTGCGGCAGACGAATCTCGAGCACTTGTCCAAAAAGTGTTTTCTGAATCACTCGATGACCAAGCCTTGTCCTGCAACAAATCGCGCCTTACGAACCGCAGTTCGATTTGTTTCCAACCAACGCTGATGTACTACTTCATCAGGCTCGAGTTCTGCTAAACAATCTGAAAGTGCCAAAGTGCGCTCTTGTTCAAGTTCACTCAACTCCGTTTGTTCAAGTTCTGCAAGCCATTGGGTAGCCAGCGTATCTTGCTGATTTTCTGGGAGGTGTTGTGCTTGTGCAAACACGTGCTCGAGAAGTTTGGTCATGAAAAAAGTCTAGCCTCATACCAAGCGAAAGTCCAGTCAAATTCGTTAGACTGAGCGTCATGATCGCAGCGCTGGACATTGGTGGTACAAAAATCTCGAGTGCGCTTCTTGATGGCGCAAAAATTCTCGAGCGGCATGAGGTTCGCACGCCAGAACTTGCCACGCCAGAAGCGGTTTGTGCGGCAGCGATCACCTTGCTCGAGCCGTTTCAAACTCGAGCCTCGAGCTTGGGCGTGGCGGCAACTGGGCGCGTGGCGAATGGTCGGGTGACAGCACTCAATTCTAAGACGCTAATGGGTTGGAATGATTTTGACTTGCAAACCACACTTAAGAATGCTTTAAACCTCGAGACGATTGTGCTTAACGATGCCGATGCTGCGGCTTGGGGTGAGGCTGCGTTTGGGGCTGGAATCGGCGTGCAAGATTTTGTGTTTGTCACGATTTCGACAGGTGTCGGTGGTGGACTAATCCTCAACTCGAGGTTGCACACCACCCCGTTTGGTTTGCAAGCCGATCTTGGTTTTACGCTGGTGAATGGCGTTCCGCTTGAGTTTGTAGCTTCGGGAGCGGCTCTTGATTCTTACGCGGTTTCTCGAGGTTGGCGGAACGCTCGAGATGTCATTTTGCAAGCCGAAACCGATACGGGCGCGAACGCTAAACTCGAGGAAAGTGCGGGGTTGATCGCGGCGAAACTTGCAGATTTACGGGTGATACTCGGCATTACCCGAGCCGTGATTGGTGGCGGTTTGGGACTCGCGCCAGGGTATTTTGGGCGCTTAAAGCACAACCTTCAAAAACTGGGCGCGTTGTACCATCTCGAGCTTGTGCCTGCGGCTTTGGGCGTTGATGCGGGTTTGATCGGCGCGGCAGATTGGGCGCGGGTTTCCACGGTGAAACCATGACCCCAACTTGGGAATCGAATCTCGAGCCTGCCGATGGGCAACTTGTGCCTCATGCCGTGAAGTTTGCCAGAGACTTACGGGCGGCTGGCGTGCGGGTGACAGCTTCACAAACCCAGACTTTTACCCAGGCATTAACCGTAATTTCGGTCATGGACGCTCGAGCTTTTAAAGACACCGCCCGAGCCTGCTTGGTGACGCGCCGTGAAGATTTGGAGCATTTTGAAGAGGTCTTCAAAAAGTTTTGGGTGGATTTGGGCATGGGCGGCATTCCAGAAGAATTGTTAAACCGTGTGGGCGTGCCACCAAAACGCAATCAGTCGCGTCCTGCCGAGGTGCGTGAAACATCAAACCAGAAGCGCCAGGAAAACCCGGATGCCAAACCCGAAAAACTCTCCGACAGGGCGTTCACCTACTCGAGCGAAGAGGTTCTCAAAAACAAGCGTTTTGATCACATGAACGAACTCGAGATTCAAACGGCGCGGCGGGTCATGCAAGGTTTTCAATGGCAGGTTGGAATGCGGCGCACCAGACGTTTTAAGGCAGCCAGTCGCGGTGAAAAACTCGATTGGCGCGGCAGTTTACGGGCTTCGTTTAAAACGGGTGGCGAATGGTTCAAGCTCGAGTGGAAAGAACCCAAAACCAAACCGCGACCACTGATTGTGATTGCCGATGTTTCGGGTTCGATGGAGCGATATGCGCGAATGCTGCTGCATTTCTTGCACGTGGTCACGCAGGTTGCGGTTCAAGGCGAAAAACGTAAAGTCGAAACTTTTGTTTTTGGCACGCGCCTCTCGAGGATTTCTAAATTACTCGAGTCGCGTGATGTGGATACCGCCGTTGATGATGTCGGTAAAACCGTGCGCGACTGGTCTGGCGGCACGCGAATTGGCGAAAGCTTGAATGCCTTTAATCGGGTTTGGGCGAAACGCGTGCTGGGGCGCGGTGCAGTGGTTTTAATTATTTCTGACGGTTGGGAGCAGGGCGACCCTGAATTGCTGGGCAAACAGATGGAACGCCTGCAAAAAACCTGTCATCGTTTGATCTGGTTAAATCCATTGATTGCCACACAAGGCTTTGCCCCCGAAACCAGGGGATTGAAAGCGGCACTGCCCTTCGTTGACGACTTTCTGCCAGTGCATAACCTCTCGAGTTTAGAAAGCCTGGCAAGGCATCTCGAGAGTTTACCATCGCGGCGTTCGGCAAGACGCAGTGGTTTTAAAACTTGATCTCGAGTTTGTAACGTCCGCTGTTGCCCTGTTGATCTAGTTTGAAATCGAAGCGCTCGTTTGAGCGTTGGTATCTGGCATCAAGTTTGGTGGCTGAACCTTTGAAATTCAATTTAGACCTCAGCCAACCGCGTTTGAGCAGTTCGTTGTGGAAAAATCCGTAAACTTGACCCAGCGAAGCACCAACCTCGAATTCAACTTTGCCAGAATCATCATCTTTTTTGTCTTTTTCCTCTATTTTTACGATACGGCTGTTTGGGTAGGCGGGCAAACCGATGCGTTGGTTGATAATCAAGATGCCTGGGGCTGGCGCAACCACCACAACCGTGGTTTGCACGGGGGCAGGCTTGGTAACCACTGGTTGAGGATCGATCACACGAACGACACAACTCGAGAATGTGACAAGCATCAAAAAAGCTGGTAAGTAAGGTTTCATGAATCAAGGTTAAGTGTTGAAACTGAACTGAAACTGAAGATACCTTCAGCAAACCTCAATCTATCGGGTAAGTTCTCATCGAGTCATCTTGGGTGTCTTGAAGTTTGCATGACTTTAAGAAATTCGTGCCTCAAGGTAACTGCGATCCCCCGCCAGAATGCGTTCGATGCTGGCTAGGTCATGTGGAAATTCTTTGCCACGGTTGATGTGGTGCGTTTCAAAACGCCCGATTTGGAAGGCTTCAACCAGGCTCGAGATGGCTTTTTGGGTGTCGAACTCTTTGCAACTGAAAACGTCTACGCTAACAAATCGTTTTTCTGGGAAGGTCTGAATGGCAATGTGCGATTCGGCAACGATCACCACGCCAGTAATGCCTGCGTCCTCTGGGTGGCTGCCTGAAACGGTTTTAACGTGAACGGGCATGATTTTGTGCATATCCATGTCAAGTGGCAGTTGTTCGAGTAAACCACGAATGAAGTCGATATCCTCGAGTTTGCTTTTCTGTGCGTGATGACCATCGATCATCAGGTGCGAGCCGAAACCAAAAAGTTCCAACGTGAACCTCCCAAAATGCGCTCGAGTGCTCGAGGTCGCCTCGCCCGCCTAATTCTGGTTCGCAGATTGAAATAAGGCGAACGCGAACGGAATTATACATTTGTGGCGCAATCTGTCAAGATCAATTGAAGATTATGAAATATTTTTGTAGCATTTTTTTGCAGAACAATTAAAGTATTGCTTATTAGAAACTTATAATCAAATTTCACATTGATCTCAAATTACATTTCTCGAGTGTTTAATTTTGGATATAATTTTTACTAAACAATTAAAATCGATTTCGGTATCCGTTCTGTGATGCCCTATACGTGGAAGAATAAAATTTGTAACCTGATAAACAGTTCAGAGCACCCCGCTTAAACCCGTCATCAATCAAAGCTCGAGATACCAAATTAATTGACAAAAGTGCTAATATTTAACCTAGGTTAAGTAAATTTCAAAACCAATCTCGAGACTCAACTCGGGCATCAGGAGGGACTATGTACAAAGGCAGAGAAGGACAATGGGCATTCTTTCTACACCGACTTTCGGGCTTGGCGTTGCTGGCGTATTTATTGCTGCACACCTTCAGCATTGGTTCGGTCATGCTGGGCGAAAAGTTTTACATGAGCATTCACGAAGTTTACGGTTTTGTGCTGTTTCGCCTGGGCTTGATTGGCGTGTCTGGCGCGGTTTCGTACCACGCTTTTAATGGCATCCGAATTATTTTGATGGACTTTACAGACTGGGGCGTCAAGGTTCAACGTCAACTCTGGTACGGCGTGCTGGTGCTGGCAGTGGTCGCCACCGGAATTGCCGCCGCCTACAATTTGCCACGCATTTTTGACAATGACCCACTGACCTTAAAACATCACTCAAGCAACCCTGTTGCCCTGGCGAAAGTGGTGCGCTGATGGCGATCAAAGCCCGTTCGTTCAGAGACGCAAAAAGCCAAGCCAAATCCAACCCCGAACTGGTCTGGTGGGTCTTCATGCGCCTGTCTGGCATGGCGCTGGTGGTACTGACCATGTTCCACCTTTTCAAGAATTACATCATCGTTTCCGAACTCGAGTGGGACTGGGCGAGTGTGGTCGGCAAATACGGTGAAGTCACCGAACGCCTGTACCTGCTGGCGTTGCTGGCACTTGGGTTAACCCACGGTACGAACGGTTTACGGTACGTGATCGACGATGCCACCGCCAAAAACCCTGTGGCTCGATTCTGGGTCAAAAGCCTTGCCTACAGCCTGATCGGCGTCACTTTGATTTTTGGAATTCTGGCATTGTTCGTCAATGTTCCAGCACCAACCCCAGGTCAGTAAATCTCGAGCAAGCCAAATTGAGAGGTCTAACGCAATGAAAGCACACAAATACGACGTAATCGTGGTTGGCGCAGGCGGAAGCGGTTTGATGGCAGCACTGTACGCCACCAAAAACGCGACTGGCAGTGTCGCCGTCATCAGCAAGCTCTATCCGACCCGTTCGCATACCGGCGCAGCCCAGGGCGGCGTTGGCGCGGCGCTTGGCAACGTGGACGAAGACCACTGGGAATGGCACATGTTCGACACCATCAAAGGCGGCGATTACCTGACCGACCAAGACGCCGCCGAAATTTTTGCCAAAGATGTGATCGAAGCCGTTCTGGAACTCGAGCACATGGGTTTGCCTTTCTCGAGGCTTCCAAACGGCAAAATTGCGCAGCGCAGGTTTGGTGGGCACACCAAAGAATTTGGTAAAGCCCCAGTTCACCGCGCCTGTTACGCCGCTGACCGCACGGGTCATATGATCTTGCAAACACTTTATCAACAAAGCATCAAAGAGGGCGTGACGTTCTTTAACGAGTATTTGGTACTCGATTTGATCCTCGAGACTGACCCAGACGGCAAGAAGGTTTGCAAAGGCGTGGTTTCGATGGAAATGGCAACCGGCGAGATTCATACTTTCCACGCCAAATCAGTGGTGCTGGCAACGGGCGGCAACGGACGGATGTTCAAAGTCACCAGCAACGCTCACGCGCTCACGGGCGACCTGACGGGCATCGCGTACCGTCGCGGCATTCCGCTCGAGGACATGGAATTTTACCAATTTCACCCGACGGGCTTGTACAAACTGGGCGTGCTCCTGACCGAAGGCGTGCGCGGCGAGGGCGGCATTTTGCGCAACGGCAACGGCGAACGCTTTATGGAACGTTACGCGCCAACCATCAAAGATTTAGCACCTCGAGATATTGTTAGTCGCAGCATGTACATGGAAATCCGTGAAGGTCGCGGCGCGGGACCAAACAAAGATTACATTCTGCTCGACGTGACGCATATCGATCCAAAGATTCTCGAGGAACGCCTGCCAGACATCATGGACTTTAGCCGCACGTACTTGCGCGTCGAACCGACCAAAGAACCCGTGCCGATTCAACCCACCGCGCACTACACGATGGGTGGAATTCCAACCACGATTGACGGCGAAGTGATTTACGGCACGACCACCACCGAGACCATTCGTGGCTTGTACGCCGCCGGAGAGGTTGCCTGCGTCAGTCTTCACGGCGCAAACCGCCTGGGCACAAATTCCTTGGGCGACTTGATTGTGTTCGGCAAACGCACTGGGGTCGCCGCCGCGAAATACGCCAATCAAACCGAACTCGAGCCAATCACCGACGATGCCGACAAACGCACCGAAGAAATGGTGGCAAGAATCAAAAACTCGAGCGGCGCGGAAAGTGTGAGTAAAATTCGCACCGAACTCCAACAAACCATGCAGGATAATGCCAGCGTCTTCCGCACCGAAGAAACCTTGTCTTTGCAAGTAGAAATTTTAAAAACCTTGTTCGCCCGTTATGAAAACATTGGCATCACAGACCGTGGCGAACGCTTTAACACCGACCTGATCGAAGCCATCGAACTTGGATTCCTACTCGAGAATGCCGAAGCCTTCGTTCACAGCGCCTTAAACCGCCGCGAATCTCGAGGGGCACACGCCAGAGAAGACTTTAAAGAACGCGACGACGTGAATTTCTTAAAACACACCATGATTTTTAAGGGTGAAGTTGGCAAGCCCGAGATCAAATGGAAAGATGTTGTATTGGGCAAATACGAACCAAAACCAAGAACCTATTAAACTCCGTAACGCCCTTGCACGGAAATTGCGCTAAAAAATCAACAAACCAAAGCTCGAGTTTCATTGTTAAAAAATTTTCGTTCTCCTGGGTGAACACAAGGTTCACCCCTACGACCCCAGAAGGAGTCCACATGCAGGTCGTTTTTAAAATCCGTCGTTACAATCCCGAAAAAGACAAGAAACCATACTGGGCAGAATACGCGCTCGAGGTGGACAAACGAGATCGTATTCTGGATATTTTGCACCGCATCAAATGGGAAATGGACGGCACGCTTAGCTTCAGACGTTCGTGTGCACACGGCATTTGCGGTTCGGATGCGATGCTGATTAACGGACGCAACCGACTGGCTTGCAAAGTCTTGATTGAGGACTTGGGACAGACGATTACCGTCGAACCGATTCGTGGTTTGACCGTCGAAAAAGATTTGATTGTGGACATGAAACCGTTCTTTGAAAGTTACGAGGCGGTGCTGCCGTTTTTCATTAACGACGAACCCGCCCCAGCTCGAGAACGTATTCAAAGTGCGGAAGAGCACGCGGTGTTTGAAGCCAGCACCAAGTGCATTCTCTGCGCGTGTTGCACCACGTCTTGCCCAATTTTTTGGGTGAACGGGCAGTACCTTGGACCTGCCAGTATTGTTCAAGCGCACCGTTTCATTTTTGATTCTCGAGATAAGGGCGGCGCGAAAAGGCTCGAGGTTCTCAATCAGAATACGGGCGTTTGGCGTTGTCGCACGGCATACAACTGCACCGAGGCTTGCCCGAGGGATATTCCGATCACGGATATTATTGGTCAAGTTAAGCGGGCGGTGTTGTACAGCAACACTTAAAGTTAGAAAAAAGCTCGAGAATTAAAAACTCGAGCTTTTACTTTTATCACGGTTGCAACACTACTGATACCTGCATTTTCGACTTAACCATTTCCCGCGATTGCCGAATTAGCCCAAAACTTCTTCACCAACCCAAACTCTTCAGCCGCAGCCAA
>JAYVRX010000181.1:0-38595 GCA_043775825.1 Deinococcales bacterium | reverse complement strand
ACGGCTTGGGCACGTATGCCAGCCGCAGCACACCCGTCGCTGGCGGTGCGCTTGCCCTAGCCGCACGCAAGATACGTGAAAAAGCCCGCAAGATTGCTGCACACGTGCTCGAGGTGGACGAACGCGACCTCGAGTGGAAAGATTATAAATTCGAGGTCATGGGCGCACCAGGTAAAAGCATTACCATGAAAGAAGTTGCTTTTGCCGCGTACACAAACCCTGGCGATAACGAACCGGGACTCGAGGCAACCCTGTACTACGACCCACCAAACATGGTCTTCCCGCACGGCACGTATATCGCCGTGGTGGACGTAGACCGTGAAACAGGCGAAACCAAAGTCAGGCGCTTCCTGGCGATTGACGACGCTGGCACGATCATCAACCCAATGATTGTCGAAGGACAGGTTCACGGTGGATTAACCGAAGGCTTCGCCATCGCCTTCATGCAAGAAATTGCTTACGACGAGGCGGGCAATAACCTCGCCACCAACTTCACCGATTACCTCGTGCCTACCAGTCTCGAGTCACCCAGTTGGGAAACGGGTCACACCGTCACCCCAAGCCCGCACCACCCAATCGGCGCGAAAAGTGTGGGTGAAAGCCCCAATGTCGGCAGCCCAGCCGCGTTCGTGAACGCCGTGATTGACGCACTCTCACCGCTTGGTGTGCGCCACATTGACATGCCGCTAACAAGGGAGAAAGTCTGGGCAGCGATACGTGCAGCAGAAGGTCAAGCGGCAGATTAAATTTCAATGCTCGAGTACCCTAGGTCACCAGCAAAAGTCACCAGCAAATTGAATGAATTGATCGCACTTGAAGCCCTCATCCAGCGAGCAAGCTCGCCACCCTCTCCCCCGCTTGCGGGAGAGGGTTTGGGATTTTCCATACGAAATGGACGTTTGGTTTCTCGAGCTTCCATTTGTGCTACATGAGATAGAACCAAAGCTCCCTTCTCCCGCAAGCGGGAGAAGGCGATCCCGCCCGTGAGGTGCACGTTTGGGATCAAGAGGGTCGGGGATGAGGGTGGGCAGCGTAATTGCTGTACTTTTAAATCTCGAGATTCAAAAATCTAAAAAATCCATGAGGTGTTATCAATGAAACTCGAGTACAACGGAGCAGAACAAGTCCCACTGGCAAAAGCGGCGGTTTGGGATTTCATCAACGACCCGCAAAAAGTCGCGTCGTGCTTGCCTGACGTGCAAGAGGTGATCGTTCACGATCCTAAAAACTTTGATGCAATCGTCAGCGTGGGACTGGGTTTGGTGCGCGGCAAATTCAAGTTTAAAATCACGCTCGAGCCTGAGGAAGGCGGCAACCGCATGAACGTCAAAATTAGTGGCGGTGGGTTTGGTAGCGCGGTGGATTTGCTGGCGGGTGCAGACCTGAAAGACAACGGCGATAATACTACTACGCTCGATTGGAGTGGTGCGGCAACCATGCGTGGACCGATTGCAACAGTCGGTGGACGGGTGCTCGACGCGCAGGCGCAAAAATTGATTTCGGGAACATTTGCCAACGTCAAAACCCGCATGGCAGGAAATTAAACCTCGAGTGGTGCAAAAAATCTCGGCTGCGGGTGACTCGAGATTTTTTGATTCAAGATGAAGTGGCAACATTGAAAAGAACGCTCGAGGAATTATGAACAGTGAAGGTATTCAACATCTTTGGGCAACACCGATTTTGCGTCGTTCGTTTTCTGGTCATACAGATGCGAATGCAGAACTTGTGAAACTCTTTTACGCGCACCGTGAAGCTTCGGGAAATACTGAAACCATGTTCTCGAGCGAAGATGATATTTTGCAGCGTTTTGAGAGTAAAGCTTTGCAGGATGTATTCGCGTTTATTTCCAATAGCGTGTTTGAAATCGCGCAAACCATGAACGCCCCAATCTGGAAAGCTAGCGGCGCGAGTAAACTGCAAATGCAGATCGTCGGCGCGTGGTTTCAGATTACCAACCGTTACGGTTTTCATGACATTCACAACCATGGCAATTGTTCGTGGTCGGGCGTGTATTACGTGCAAATAGACGAACTCGAGAAACGCGCTTCGCACCCAAACCTTGGTGCGAGCAATGGCATCACACGGTTCTACGGGCATCAATTGGGTTTGCTCGGTGGGGCGCATATGGACATGGGCAATGCGTACTTGCAAGACAGCAACTTCGATGTGACACCCGAGGAAGGCACGTTAATTGTGTTTCCGTCGTGGTTAAATCATAAAGCCATGCCTTACGATGGAAGTAAGGATCGCATCATCATTTCGTTTAACGCCCAAGTGCACGGTGAACGCGGCAATCAAGCTTTTGGCTACGGATTTCACTGAAGCTGGCTCGAGTAAATCAGGAGGCGAAACATGATTCGCAACGCAACACCAGAAGATTTCCAAAGTATTTATGAGATCATTAACGATGCCGCAAGCGCCTACAAAGGCATTATCCCGGCAGATCGTTGGCATGAACCGTACATGCCGCAATCAGAACTTGAGGAGCAAATCGCCGATGGTGTGAGGTTCTCATGTTTTGTTGAAGATGCTGAGGTTGTTGGTGTGATGGGCATTCAGGATAAAGGTGCAGTCAATTTGATCCGACACGCTTACGTCATGACCAAGCGTAGAGGTGGTGGCGTTGGCAGTATTTTGTTGCGGGAATTGATGGACAGTTCTCAAAAACCGATCCTGATTGGAACTTGGAAAGCGGCAGATTGGGCGATCCGTTTTTATGAAAAACATGGCTTCAGCCAAGTTTCTGAATCAGAAAAAGACAGGTTGCTCAAAACATTTTGGAACATCCCTGACCGACAAATCCAAACGTCTGTGGTGCTCAAAGATCAACACCTTCTACCTGCGGTTTGAACGCATTTGTTCTCGAGGTTATTATGACCAATACACCAGACTTTTTTGAAAACCTATCACGCCTCAAACGCAACGGCGAATCGTTCACGACTGCCACCGTCGTCTCGAGAGGCGCTCCCGTCAGTTCGCACATTGGTGACAGGGCGATTGTTTTTGCCGATGGTCGCATGGAAGGTTTTGTCGGTGGGTCATGCTCTCGGGAAATCGTTCGCAAACAGGCACTCGAGGCGCTACGTTTGGGCAAACCGCGCCTGGTTTTGATTCGTCCCGATGCGACCTTTGAAACTTTGCAACATGCCGCCGATGCCGAGAGTATTGTTGTTCCCATGACTTGCGCGTCCGAAGGTTCGGTGGATGTCTACCTTGAGCCTCACACCCGCGCTCGGGTACTGTTGGTCGCAGGTTTTACGCCCGTCGCCCAAGCCGTAGTGAACCTTGGCGGGATGCTCGAGCTTGAAGTGGTGCGTGTCGTCACCCGCGAGGAATTGCGCGACCTCGAAGCGACCCAAGTCCGTCAGGTGCATCTTTGGGGTCAAGAAGCCGCACCGTGCAAACTCGTGGCGTTACAAGATGTTGCGGCGTACCTCGAGTCACTGCCTAAAGACACTTGCTCGATCATGGCGGCTGTGGTTGCCTCGCAAGGGCATTACGACGAACCGGTGCTCGAGTTGCTGCTGAATGCCAAGGTTGGTTTTGTGGGTTTGCTCGCCAGCCGCAAACGTGCCGCCACCGTGCGTGAATTGCTCGAACTTCAAGGGATGGATGCCAGCCTAACCAATAAAATTCGCAACCCGATTGGTTTGGACATCAACGCCAAAACCCCGTCCGAAGTTGCCGTTTCGATCCTTGCCGAAATCATTGCCGCCCGAGATTCTGATACGCCAATGTTCACCAACTCGAGCGGGTACAATGCGCAAGAACACCGTGAAAAAAACCAAACCGCCTCAAGCGAAACAAATGCCGTTAACGTTGTAGGGGCGAGACGCGTCTCGCCCCTACGGGATGACGTCGCCACACAACAACCAAGCATTTTTGGTTTGTCCCTCGAGCGTCCCGGTTACGCCATCAGCCCCGTCGATGCCGAAGAAATCGAAATCGCCAGCGCCGTGCATTTCAGCGAACTCGAGGGTGTGACGTATTACTTTTCATGCCCAAATTGCAAGCGGCGTTTTCTGAAAAATCCGAGTGCGTACCTCGAGCCGCAAAACGTGGTGACTTCGTGACGGAATTGGGTTTTGAAGCGTTAAAAGACCGTTTTCAAGCGCTTGGTTATGTGACTTCAGACGAGTTTGCCACGGCGTTGCAACTCGTGATGGCGATTCAAAAACCACTCTTGATCGAAGGTCCTGCGGGTGTGGGTAAAACCGAAAGTGCCAAAGTTCTTGCCGAGGCGCTCGAGACAAAATTGATTCGGCTGCAATGTTACGAGGGTTTGGACTCGAGCAGCGCTTTGTACGAATGGAATTACCCTAAGCAAATGCTGCGCATTCGGTTGACCGAGAACGATTCGAGTACGCTTGAAGCTCGAGAGGCGCAAATTTTTTCGGATCAGTTCTTGCTCAAACGCCCGCTGCTCGAGGCGATCACGCAAGACAAACCGTGCGTGCTTTTAATCGACGAGGTTGACCGTGCCGATGAAGCCTTTGAAGCTTTTTTGCTCGAGCTTCTGGCAGAGTTTCAAATCACCATCCCAGAATTGGGTACGATCAAAGCCAAGCACCGTCCGTTTGTAATTCTGACCTCCAACCGCAGCCGTGAACTCTCGGACGCGCTGCGGCGGCGCTGCTTGTACCTGTGGCAAAATTACCCCAACCTTGAACAAGAAAAAAAGATTCTTCACGCCCGTTTGCCAGGCATTTCGGATCGTCTCGCCCAGCAGATTGCCCAAGTCATGGTTGAGCTTCGCGCCATGCCGTTTCACAAAGTCCCAGGCGTTGCCGAAACCCTCGATTGGGGCTTGGCACTCATGAGTCTGCACCGCAATGCCCTCGACAAACGCACCCTCGAGCAAACCCGTGGTTGTATCCTCAAAGCCCGTGAAGATTGGGCGCTCTTGGAGCACAAAATTGACAGGCTTTCGCCAATTTGGGATGAAGCCATCGGAACTCGTAAAACCGAACTCGACACCGATTTTGGTTTTGGCAATGTCACCGTTTCGTAAACCATGACTTCGTATTACCCAGCCTCCAGCCTTCCCGAGAACATCCTTGGTTTTTGCGAGGTGTTGCGGCTCGAGCATGATTTTAAACTTGGTCCCGCCGAGGTTACAGATGCAATTCGGGCATTTGAATTGCTTGGTATCTCGAGTCTTTCCAGGGCGCGTGATGCCTTGCGTTTGGTGTTGTGCGCGAAACTCGAGGATGTGAATGTTTTTGACAGGGCGTTTCAGAATTTTTTCTTTCCCAAACCTTTGGGCGTGCGCCAAGATGATCTGCCGCCGCTCGAGCCTGACCGTCCGCAGCGTCCTAACAACAATAAAGCCGATGAAACCAAGAATAAATCCGCCGAAAAAGTTCGTGATGAGGGCAGCGACGAAGAGGACGATCAAGATTTTGAGGGTGATAGCAAACGTCAAACGCCCGAGGATGACGATGAAAACGCGCAGCAGTCCGATATGGTCATGCGGGCAAAGTACAGCACTGCCGCACTCGAAAGCAGTGTTCTCGAGATCAAGCGTGATGGTTTAGAACCCATGCTTTGCGCTGCCAGCGAACTGGTCAACCGTTTAAGACTTGGGCGCTCGAGAAAATGGCGTAACCTGCCAAAAGGCGCTAGGTTTGATTTTAGACGTACCATGCGCTCGAGCTTAAGTACGGGCGGCGATGCGCTTCATCCGCGTTGGTTGGGGCATCCGCACCGCAATCCGCGCCTTGTGGTGCTGCTCGACGGTAGCCGTTCGATGCTCGAGTCAAGTTTTAGCGTATTGCAATTTGCCTTTGCCTTGGCGCAACGATCACGGCGGGTTGATGTGTTCACGTTTTCTACCGATTTAAAAGACATCACCCGCGACCTTCGCGCACTGGTACAAGAACGTCAGAAGCTCGAGCTGAACAACCTATCCAAAGCTTGGGGCGGTGGTACGCGCATAGGGGAGAGCTTGCGCGTGTTCGTGCGCGAACACGCCAGCAGGGTTTTAACACCGGACACGGTGGTCATCATCTCGAGTGATGGTTTGGACGTGGGCGAGGTGGACGTTCTTGAGGTTGCCATGCGTGAGATCAAACGTCGCAGCGCTGGGGTGATTTGGCTCAATCCGTTAGCAGTACACCCAGAATTTAAACCTGTGGCTCGAGGGATGCAGGCGGCACTGCCGTACATCAGCTTGTTATCTTGCGCCAGTACACCAGCAGAATTCTCGAGTTTGGCAGAGGGTTTGAGGTTGTAACGTTCATTGTTTTCACTCACTCGAGCCGAATGCGGTAATCTAAATGCGTTAACATGCTAATCACTTCTATTGCCGATGCGCGTCCACTCGTTTTTCCGTGCTTGATTGTTTCTTGTCAAGCTTATGACAACAATCCAATGCGAGGACCAGTGTTTATGCGAGCCATGGCATTGTCTGCCCTGCAAGGTGGCGCGGGGGCAATTCGAGCCAATGGCGAAGACGACGTTCGAGCAATTCGTGAAGTCACAAACGCTCCAATCATTGGTTTAAACAAACTTTGGGTCGAGGGTTTCGAGGTTTATATCACCCCCACTTTTGCCAGTGCGGAAATCCTTGCCAATGCGGGAGCGGACATTATTGCGCTCGATGCCACGCCGCGCCCCCGTCCTGGTGGCGAAACCCTCGAGCAACTGATTCCAAGAATTCAGAACGAACTGGGTCTGCGGGTCTTTGCCGATTGCAGCACGATTTTAGATGCAATGGCGGCGGCAAAATTGGGTGCGGATTATGTCAGCACAACCATGTCGGGTTACACGCCTTACACGGCAAAAAATAAAACGACTGGACCAGATTTCAAAATGTTGGAAGGGATTGCGAAAAGTGTCAGCGTGCCCGTGATTGCCGAAGGGCGTTTTTGGACGCCGTTCGAGGTTGGGTACGCCTTCGAGCTTGGCGCGAGTGCCGTGGTGATTGGTACAGCCATCACCAGTCCTGTGGACATCACCAAACGCTTTGTGAAAGAAGTGCCTGATATCTTATGAACGCCTTGGGAATTGATGTTGGCGCGAGCAGCAGCAAGTTCGTGGTCATGAACCCTAAAGGTTTGGTGCTCGAGACTGGAAGTTTTGATCCTTTCAATGGGCATGTTTTTAACACCGAATCTCGAGCCTCAAATTTTGCGATTCTCGAGCAACTCTTAACGCGTGTCAAACCGTTTCAGATTGCGGCGGTCACGGCTGGTATTACAGGTTTAAGTTTAGAAGTCGCGGCAGAATTCCAGGCTTTTATCGCCCAGCACCTCGAGCTTGCACCCGAAAAGATTCAGGTCACCAACGACATGGATTTGGCATACCGCGCCAATTTTGCTCCCGGTGCTGGCATTTTGGTTTACGCGGGCACAGGTTCGATTGCCTATCACGTCGCAACGAACGGCAGCGCGGTGCGGTCTGGTGGGTACGGTTTTTTGATTGATGACGCTGGCGGTGGTTTCTGGATTGGGCGCGAAGCCCTCAAACTCGCGCTTTTCAGGCTCGAGCGCGGCATTTCAGACCCCCTCTCAAGGCTTATTTTTGAACATATTGGCAGCAGCGATTGGGATGCTGTGCGCAGCTTCGCTTACGGTGGCGGACGCCAAGCCATTGCCAGCCTCGCACCGATTGTTGGGATTGCCGTCAATCAAGGCAGCACCGATGCCCAAGAAGTGCTAACTGAGGCTGCGAATGCCCTGGTCAAACTTGCGCAGAACATGCGTTTCAAACTCGAGAATCTGCCAATTGTGTTCGCTGGCGGTGTGTTTAATGTCAGCCCCTTGCTCGAGGAAACCATCAGACAAACCCACCCCGAAGCCACGTTCAACCGTGCCTCGAGTGCATTGTCGGCAGCAAGAATGGCGCTCGAGCATTTGAGGGTCTGACGCTCGAGCCTTGATGGGAAAACCAAGAAATCTGTTGATCTGGTAGGGGCGAGACGCGTCTCGCCTCTGTCAGGACTTTCCCGTGATAATCTCGAGTTATGCCGTCTGGTAAAGTCCACAATGCCATCAACACGCTTAGTTTAATCGCCATTTCAGGCGCTTACAGTTACGCCCATACCAGCAACTTTTTCAGGCTCGAGCCTGGTGCGGTGCTGGCGTTCGCTGGGGCGTTTGTGGCTGGAACGTTTTTACTATCCCCAGATTTGGATTTAGCTGAACAGCACGTGTCAATAAAGAACAATTGGGGTTGGTTTGGTTTTTTGTGGGTTCCTTACGGTTGGGTTTTTAGCCATCGTGGCATCAGTCATTCGTGGTTGGTTGGACCACTGACGCGCCTGGTGTACTTGGCATTGCTGCTGGCGCTGCCCGTGTATTTTTTGCGTGACCCGATCTTGCACCTGAAACTCGAGGGGGTCACTCGAGGACCTGTTTTTGATCTTTTGACTTCATTCAAAAACTTCTGGCGCAAACCCGAGGTGGCTCGAGATACGTTGCTGGCAATGGCGGTAGGATATTACATCTCGCAGTGGTTGCACTTGATTGCCGATGGCGTTGCGCCAGATATGGGTTCTGGTTTTATGCCCAGAAAACGCCGCCGATAATCTCAGGCATCTCAGTGTTTTGTCACAAAACCGTCACGATCATGAGCGTTCTGCTCGAGATACCTAAAGCCAAATCACTTTCTGAAAACCTGAACTCGAGTTATCCTGAGCGTGTACATTTTAAAAGGAGTCAACATGCGAAAGAAAGCTATTCTTTTGGCACTCGCAACCGCGACCACCAGTGTTTTTGGGGCTGCGTTTGCGTCACCAGCCCAGGATTTGTTCGACCAGGCAACGTTTTACGTCGGGTTTTATTACTCAGGTCCTGCCAAGGTTGCCAATTTCCGTGAACTTCGCAAGCAATATCAACCCCAACTCGATCAAGCTTGCGGCACGGACGCCAAATGCGGTTACGAAAAAGCCGTGCCAGTGGTTCAAAAAATCATTGACGATCTCAAAGACCCTTTTGTTGAAGTTATTAACAGTGATTTTGAACGTTACACTGAAGGCAAAGGTAGCCCCAATCCTGTCATTGGCGTGCAAACCAGGGCGTACACGGGCGGGTTACTGGTGGCTCGAGCGAACAATGGCGAACCAGCCATGCTTGCGGGTGTCCAACGTGGCGATGTCATCAAAACCATCAATGGCAAACCCGCCACCCTCGAGACATTAAAAGGTGCAGAACTTGATGCTAAACCGATTGCACTTGAAATTGACCGTGCGGGTGCAGCCCAAAAGATTGATGTCACGCCAGCCGTGGTTGAAGAGGTGTCCAGACCATTCGCGCTGCCAACTGCGCCCAAGAATACGATGGTCATTCGGATTCAAGATTTTTACTGGGCTGATAATGTTGCCAGTCGTGTGCATACACTGGTACGCAAAGCCAACAACGACGGTTTGAAAAATATCGTTCTTGACATGCGCGATTCGGGAACAGGTTTTGACAGCGAAGCCATGCTGACTGCTAGGGCGTTCATGGAAAGCGTCGGTCTGAAATACCAAAATCGCTTTTTCAAAGGCTCGAGAACCTTCACCGTTCAAGCCAACCAAATCGTCCGTGAAGATGAGGCGGGTAATAAAAGCCCAGTGGGACAACTCGACAAGCCTCAACTCTGGAAGGGTAATTTGGTGGTGTTGGTCAACAAGTACACCGTTCATGCTGGCGAGATTGCCGCGCAATTGTTACAAAATGCCAAACGCGCCCAAGTCGTGGGTGACATGACTGCAGGAGCAGCGGGCGTCAGCGGTGGGCTGCCAAGCCTTGATGTCAGTGTTGGTGATACAGCAATGGCAAATGGCATGTTCATCAATGTCTCGAGTGATCGGATTCTGGCACTGAATGGTACACCATTCCCAATGGCGGTCACACCCGATGTTAGCCTCCCTGAAGACCTTGCAGCCATTGCAAGCGGTAAAGACCTAGCGCTTGAGAAAGCCTATTCGATTTTGGGGGCGAAATAAATGAAATCACGTTTTGGTTTTGCTATAGCCGCATTGATGGCAAGCTCGAGCTTTGCTTTTGCCAGCCCAGCTCAAGATATTTTTGAACAAGCCCAGTTTTACCTCGAGACACAATATTGGGGTCCCAGTACGGTCAACATGAAAGAACACACGGCAAAGTACCAGTCTTTGCTTGACAAAGCTTGCGCGGATGACATGGCAAATTGTGCCTATGAAAAAGCCGAACCAGTGATTGCCCAAATGGAATTTGATTTAGACGACCCACATGCGTATTACTTAAGCGCCGCCGCTGTCGCCGAAGAAAACTCGAGTGTCGGTGGAGGCGGAACATCACCTGTGCCTCGGGTTGGTATTACCTCTCGAGGATTTTGTGATACGCCAACCGGAGTTTGTGAACGAGACGATCAGGGCAATTTAACCAGCAAACAAATTTTTGATCGACTTGTCACAAATGTCGTGCCTGGTTCGCCGGCGGAAACAGCAGGTCTAAAAATTGGTGATCGTTGGCTTGGTTTTAACGATGTTCTTTTTGCCAGCGCTCCCGATGCCAAAACGGCTTCTGAACAACAGGCTGCCTTTACCAAACTTGTTCGCGCCTCGCAACCCGTGACCATGAAAATTATTCGCGGTGCAGATCGTCAAAAGCTTGATATTACTGTGACTGGCGCGATCATCAAAACGGCGGATTTTCCAACGCTGTCGGTACGCTCGGACGGTATCGGCATTCTGACCATTCGGACTTGGTTTCTCGAGGGACAAGCCAACAAAGTCCATGCTTTGGTCAAAGAAGCCATTGATAAAAATGTCAAAGCGATTGTGATCGAACAACGTGACAATGGTGGCGGTTTGGGAGCGGAAGGTTTTGCATCTGTCGGTGCTTTTATTGAAACTCCAGCATCTATTCGTCGTGTTCCACGGTATAACGCAGAAGCAAGAACAACAGAAGAGCGCTATTCAAATGGCACTTACTCAGTCTTTAATTTGCAAGGTGTCGAACTTGCAAATCGAAAAATCAACAATCCCGCGCTTTTTAAAGGTCCAATTGCCATGCTGGTCAATAACGGATGTGCTTCCGCCTGCGAATACTTCGCCAGTGGCATTCAAAAAACCAAACGCGGTCCAATTATCGGTGAAGAAACGCTGGGGATTGGCAATACAAACACGGCTCGCTTTGGGCTTATCAATGGTGGTGCGGCAGCAATGCCAACAGTTCGCGCTTTCTGGACAGATAATACCCCGCTCCCCTCGAGCGTCAAACCCGACATTGAAACACCAAATGCCGAATTTACATTGTTCAACACTGGTGTAGACCAACTCTTGCAAAAAGCCCTTGAATCTTTCGGAGCAAAAGCCAGTGCCACCGTCAGCAGTTACACCCTCGCACCATTGCCAGATTTGACTGGCTCGAGCCTCATGGATTCAGTTCTCCAAAAAGTTTCGGGCAACCTCGAGATGGTGCGGCACAATCCGAACTTGCAATAATTTTTGAAGACTCGAGAAGAAAATGGCGACCTTATGGTTTGCCATTTTTTTTACCGCAATCCAGCTTCACGCAACCAATTCAGCAAATCACCAAAACGCATCAATACCTATTACTATTCGGAGTATGCTATATTCGGAGTATGCTATATTCGGAGTATGATTTACCGCTTGAACCTCAACAAATTCCTTGAAAATCACGCGATCAGCGCCTACCGTGTGGTCAAAGAAACAACGGGTTTATTGGCTGCCAATACGGTATATGACCTTGCTAAACGACCCGCTCAACGAATTGATCTTCAAACGATAGGGCAAGTGCTGGGGGCGCTCGAGCGAATTACGGGTGAAACCATCACCATCAATGACCTTCTCGAGATCAGTCCTGAAAACCCGGTCCTCAAAACAAATCAAGAATCACTGGAGTCCCCGAATTTCGCTGTGCTTGTCGCCAATGCCGCAAAAATGGCTAAGCCGATCAAAACCACGGGCAAACCCAAAGGTTCGAGTCAACCCGTTCAGATTCGGGGTCTTGGTCCAAGTGTGGTGGACATTATTCGTGATGGTCGGCGATGAAACTTTATATTGACAGCAATGCCTTGGTGTCATTGTACGCAAATGACAACCCAAATGATGCGGTGCTGACCAGCAAAGCGATTGAGGCAGCCAGCGAAGTTGTCAGCAGCCCAATTACTTACAGCGAAGTTCGTGCCGCCTTTAAGGGACTGCATCACAATAAACGAATCACCAAGCGTGAATACCTTCGAGCGGTAGAAGACTTTGATCGTGACTGGTCAACGATTCAAACCTTAGATGTCAACGACGCGTTGGCATTGCTAGCCGGAGCGCTTGCCGATACGCATTTGCTCAAAGGCTGTGACGCAATTCATGTGGCGACAGCCATGACGTTTCAATTGTTGTCAAACGACCTAGAATTCCTGACATTTGATCTCCAACTCGAGAAACGCATTGCTGCCTCGAGCATCATTCCTTTGTGGAACAATGTTTTTGTTGGGTAAATCGTTTTTGTTTGTGTCATTGATCTGGTTTTGCTGCTCGAGTTTAATTTGCAAGTTTGACCAGTGTTTTTATGGTTTTTGGTTGTAAACTGTAACCATGAAAATCAAAACCAAATGGTTATCGGCGGTGTTTGTTCTTTTGTTCTGCTCGGGGGTGTTTGCCAGCCCCGCAACGGATTTGTTTCATCAAGTCAAAATTTACATGCAAATCAATTACAACGGATTTTCCAAACTCGATCTGGCGGCGCATCTTAAAAAGTACGAGGCGCTCTTAGAGCAGGCGTGTGCTGCCAAGAAAGACACGTGTGAGTTTGAGGTTGCCAGGGGAATCATTAACCAAATGATTGACGACCTCGAGGATGCGCACACGTATTATTTGACGCCCGAAGAGTACGAGCAAACCAAACAAGAACAGTCGGGTCAGGTATCCAGCACCTTAAGGATTGGGATTCAGTACAACCGTATTGCTGGCAGCAGCGATTATGTGATTGAAAAAGTGCTGGGTGGTGGTCCCGCGTTCGAGGCGGGTTTGTTGCGCGGTGATCGTTTGATCGCCATCGACAAGCAAGCTTTCCCGAGCGTCAATGAAAAGCTCGACCCTAAAAGTGCCGAATTTATAAAGCAAGAAACCGCCAGTCGGGCGTTTTTGACGGGCTTTGTGCGCAGTGGAAAACCTTTTGTGCTCTCGATTTTGCGGGCGGGCAAGCCGCTCGAGTTGTCCATGCAGGGTAAGAATTTTTCGGCTGGTGAATTGCCGTATTGGGTTCGTGTACCAAATTTGCCCGCCGGTGTTGCGGTTTTGAATCTGCCATCGTTTAGCACTCGCGGAACGGCTCAGAAATTGCATGATTTGTTTGCTCAAGCCATTGCTTACAATATTCAAACGGTCATTGTTGACATGCGTGACAATCCTGGTGGTTTTGTGACCGAAACTGTTGCAGGCATCAGTGCGTTTGTGCCCGATGTAACCCTGGCGTACAACAGCCGTTTTGATCGTAAAGAATTCTCGTATCGTGCTGGGTTGTTGTTTATTCTTGACTCGAGCGATCCTGAATCGGGTTTGGCGCTGAGAATCAATAAACCCGTCAAATTTCGTGGTCAAATTGCGGTGCTGGTCAACGGTGAAAGTGCCTCTGGTGCGGAAGTCGCGGCGGACGCGGTTTTGTACGCCAAGCGCGGTGTGGTGATTGGCGAAAAAACGTTCGGCATTGCCAACACTGGAACGTTTCCTAGTGATTTGATTGACAAGGGCGCGATTGAGATCACGCACATTCGCACAGTTCATGCGAACGGCACACCACTGCCAGATTTTGTCACGCCAAATTATGAGGTCAAAGGTGATCTCGAAGAATTGATGAAATCAGGGCGTGATCTGATGCTCGAGAAGGCGCTGGACGTGTTTGGTTACAAAGCTCCGTAAATTTCTTGATTCCAGAATCTCGAGCCTGGATGTTCAAGCTCGAGATTTTTGTTTTCTGATTGTTGCGTGTGTGCTTGGTGAAGCACTTTGGTGGCTGATGAACTGTCTTCTCACTGACCCCGTATTACACTTAAAAAGTGTTTTGGAGGATTTCATGAAGAAAGCAGTGTTTGTTTTGATGGTAACGATGTTGTTGTTTTGCCTGGGTCAAGTTAAGGCTCAAGCCTTCGAGAATTCTCCAGCCCAAGCGCTTTTTGACCAAGCATCGTATTACTTGTCATTCAATTATCATGGTTTCTCGAGCACCGACCCGAACAGCGCGTCGTTTGTTGAAAAGTACCAAAAGCAACTGGATTTATCGTGTTTTGTGCAACGTCAAAATTGCGCTTATGACGTGTCAGTGCCGCTCATTAAAGCGATGGTTGAAGAGATCAGCGATGAGCACACCAATTACCTCGAGCCTGATGCTGCCCAAGATTTTGTCAGCAGCGTCACGGGCGAAAACAGCAACGAGCAGGTCACAATGGGTTTTATTCCGATTCCGTTCAGTGATGACAAAGGTTTTGGCTTGCGGGTTTATGATGTGCTCGAGGGTTCAGGTGCGGCAAGTGCGGGTTTGGCTCGAGGGGACAGAATTGTTGCGATCAACCAGCAAGTCTTTGGTCGTGATTTGGCGGTTGTCCGAAAATTATTGTTGGCAGCCGATGCCTCTGGGCAAGATGTACGCCTGAGTATTTTGCGTGATGAACGTACCTTGCTCGAGTTGACCGTGCCTTCGCGCAAGTTGATTCTGAGCAGCTTGCCGTACATGAGCATCAATGGCGGTGTGGCAAGAATTGTGATTCCTGAATTTGTTGGTCCCGCCAAAACCGCGCCTAAATTTCATGAGTTGGTTAAACGCGCGATTGATCGCAAAGTTGCCGCAATTGTCGTGGATTTACGCAATGACCCGGGTGGTGTCAGTACCGAGTGTCTGGCGTCTGCGGGAGTTTTTGTTGGCAATTATGGGCGTTTGCGCGAATCGCGTTTTGGGCGTTTTCAAGATTTGTACCGCGACGGTGGCGTGTACCAGATCGATGAAAAAGGCAAGGAAACCAAAGTCTATCAAATCGAAGCACCGCAGCTTTGGACGGGCAAGTTGGCGGTGCTGGTCAATCAAGAGTCGGCTTCTTGCTCCGAGTATTTTGCCAGCGACGTTCAGTACGCCAAACGCGGTGTGGTGGTCGGCGAACAAACCGTTGGTGTGGGTAACACTGGAACAAGGTTGTTTGACCTCATCAATGGTGGCGGTTTGCAAATCACAGTCGTTAAAAGTTTTCATTTGGATGGCACGGTGTATCCAGCCAAAGTTACGCCTGATGTTTTCATCAAAGACGATCTCGAGGGTTTTGTCTTTACGGGTCGTGACAACCTGATGGAACGGGCGCTTCAAGAGTTGGGCGTGCGCAACTCTCCAAAAACTTTGCGGGTCAATCCTTCGCAACTGGGGACGCAAAAGCGTTTCTGGTTTGAACGCCCTGCGGCTCGTGTATCCAGTGCCAGCAATTCGCTGCTCGAGTTGGCGAAGAATGGTTGGAGTCTTTAATGATGCACTTTTTAAAACCTGTTTTGACCTTGGCGCTCAGTGTCTCGAGTTTGACTTTTGCCAGTCCGGCACAGGATTTGTTTAACCAAGCCACGTATTATTTGGCGGTTCAGTACAATGGGTACTCGAGCGCGGATTACGCAAATTTTAACACCAAGTATCAACCCGCCCTCGATACAGCTTGCGCCGATTTGGGCGAATCGTGTCCGTTCACGGCGGCGACACCAATCATTTTGCAGATGCTCGAGGAATTAAAAGATGGTCACACGTATCTGCTGACCAAAGAGGCGGCGCTCGAGGCGCAACGTCAACGGGCTGGGCTTAGTCCGAGCGCACCCAAAGTTGGTATGGTGACAACCAAAGTCAAAGACAGCCCGAATCGTTTGATTACAGACTTGTGGGAGGGTGCACCCGCCTCTCGAGCCGGTTTGTTGCGCGGGGACATGTTGGTCAGTTTGAATGGCAAGACGGCTGCTGAATTTGCCGATACTTTTCAAGTTTCGATTTCCAAAGCCATCTCGACGGGCGAAACCGTGACTTTGGGGGTTTCTCGAGCGGGTAAGGCTTTGGAGTTTAAGTTAAAGGGCGAGTTGCTGACGGTACGCTTGCCGTTTTTGAAAGTCCTGCCAAATGGGCTTGGTGTCATGCGAATTCCCAATTTTGATGTTTCTGGTCAAGTTGCCAGCAAAGTCCATGAATTGGTCGCACAGGCAAACAAGCAAAAACTTCGTGGTCTGGTTTTGGACTTGCGCGATAACCCCGGTGGTTTGGTCACAGAACTGATGGGCGTCAGTGCCGCATTTTTACCCAAAACCAGTTTGACTTTTGCCGCCCGTGACGGCTCAAGCACGTATATTTCCGAAAATGGCATGGTCAATATCTCGCAAGGTTTGTTGCAAAATGTCACGGTGCAAACCATCAACAAGCCGTCCTTATGGAAAGGTTCGCTCGAGGTGCTGGTCAACAGCCGTTCGGGTTCGGCTGCCGAGTACCTGCCACAATTTTTGCAAGACACCAAACGCGCCACCGTGATCGGTGAAGCCACCGCTGGGGTTGGCAACACGGGCATCAGCGCTTTTGGTTTATCCGATGGCAGCGCCCTGTACATTTCGATCATACGGGCGCTCAGAGCCGATTCTAGCCCCTTTCCAGAGCGTGTCACGCCAGACGTGGCAGTGACCGATGACTTGGAGCTTCTGGCGGCTTCAGGGCGCGATCTGGTGCTCGAGAAGGCGCTAGAGTTGATGCCCTAACAGAACAGCAATCAAATTTACTGGGACTCGGGTTGCTCTAGCTCGAGTCCCTTATAAATTTGCTCGAGTGACAGCGCGATATCTAAACATGGAATGTCAATCTCGCCATTCTCGAGTAACACGGTAAACGACCATGTATCACCAATGCGTTTGTACAGCACAACTTGACGGGTTTTTTGAGAGACAATGGCGTAACGTTGCAAACTTGGAATTTTGGTGTATTCGTCTAGTTTTGCGCCGTTGTCGGTTTCGGCGGTGCTGTCCGATTGAACTTCGGCAATAAAGCAAGGTTGGACAATAAAGTATTCGTCAGGACTGGTTTCGCAACTGACCACAACATCAGGATAACGATAACGTCCATTGTTGGTCATGACCTTGAGCGATTCAGTTGCTATTTGACAACTTTTTGCCACCACCGCTTTTGTTAAAATATTCCGAATTCGGTAAATGATTTCATTGTGTTTTAAGCTGCTGCCAGCCATTGCCAGAATATGGTTATCGACAAATTCGTGACGCACCTCGGAAGTTTTTTCAAACTCGAGATACTGCTCCCTTGTCATGGTTCGGGCATCAACAATCATGGTTTATTGTACTTTAAAGTTGCTCGAGCTTGGTGTTAAACGCTTGCTTTTCGGGTATTCATCACAGGAACGATTGCAATAAGGCTCGAGAGCAAAATAACACTCGCCAGCGCAATCGCAACAGTTATGGTTAACATATCGGGCGCAACAATCGATTGTCCTCTTAAGGCTTGCCAGGTGGTCAGCAGCATCAAGCCAAAATACCCAAATCCTGCCGTCCAGAGCAGTGCCAGTTGACGGTTTTGGCTTAATTTACGTTTTGAAAGCCATATCCCAAACAGTGGTATCAGTTGCAGGGCGTGTAAGCCAATAAAATGTCCAATCCGAATATCGCCGTGTTTGGTATTCCAACCAATCAGTGGCAAACCTGGTTCGGCGTCGGGAATGGCGCTCGAGCTGCCGATGGTGTGCGCTCCAAGTAAAATATTGGGTTGTTTGGCTTCCAGCGCCTTCAGTTGTGCCCCGTTCGGTCCAGTGCTGAGGTTGGGGGTCATTAAACCAACGGCGGTAATGACCATGCCAATTTTGACCGCCCAGGCAATGACGGGTTGTTGACGTACACCGCGCCAAACGGCGATTAAAAGCACCACAAAAGCCGTAAACATTGTAAAAATACCGATGGTCATCGTGACCCAGAGTGCCGCATCCAGCGGGGTGGTGTAATTAAAGTGCATCGGGCGTGCTCGGGTGGCTTGAATCAGCAGCAAAATCATCTCGAGGCTGAGCATTGTGCCGATCACACTGGCGGCAATGTTGGCAATGCGGCGCGTTTTGCCCTCTGTGATTTTGATTGCCCAGATTAGGGCGGGGGTCATGACCAAGACCGAGACCGAGAATTTAAAAAGTTTTGACCAGGCGGGCGTGTTGATGATGGCGGTGGCTCGAGGGTCGAAGATTAAACCCAGAATGCTGATGATGAGGGTGCTGCTGGTGATCGCCGCTAGAATGGTCAGGGGCAAATTGGTCTGTCTGAAAGAGGCGATGAATTGAAGTGTTGAGTTTGTTGGGACGCTTGAGTGAATTGGATTCATGGGTTGTCTCCTGATGGGAAATGAACTATCTAAGCAATGCTCAATATTTGAACAGTGATAAGATATGCTATAATTTAAGCAATGTCAAGATTAACCCTCGAGCATCCAATCAAATCTGAACCGTACCATCACGGCAACCTGCACGCCACGCTACTCGAGGCAGCCCGCGCACTGGTCGAAGAGGTCGGTATTGACGGTTTTAGCCTGCGCGAACTTGCCCGCCGTGCGGGGGTAAGCCCTGCCGCGCCCTACCATCACTTCAAAGACAAAGCCGCGCTGATTCAAGCGCTCGCTGGGGAAAGCCAGGCACGGCTTGGAATGGCATCACTGGAAGCCATAGAAGGTATCACTGACCCATTGCAAAAGTTATCGATGCTTGGCGTGGCTTACGTGGTTTACGCCTTCGAGCATCCAAGCGAATTTCGCATCATGTTTAGGCACGAACTCCATTCACCGCTGGGCGAAACAAACCAGGAACTCGAGGTGAACAAGCCAGACCCAGCCTTTGTGCTTTTAAAACAAACCCTGATCGAATGCCGTGACGCGGGCTGCGTTCCGATCATCAATGACCAAGCGCTCGAGCTGGCGACCATCAGCACCTGGGCGCTGGTGCATGGACTTGCTACCTTGATTGTTGACGGACCACTGATGCACACGGTTCGTACCAAACAGCAAGTGATCGAACTGACCCGTCAGATCACCAGGGGATAAGCATTAAACCTCCCGCTCAAGGTTGCTCGAGCGGGAGGTTTAATGGAGTTTGAAATTTATGGATTGCGAACGCTAAAGGTATCGCACTGGTTGATATCGCCAGTTTTAAAACCAACAGTGAACCATTTCATGCGTTGCTGGCTTGTGCCGTGCGAGAAAGACTCGGGCGTAACATAGCCTCGAGATTGCTTTTGAATCGTGTCATCGCCAATGGTTTGGGCGGCACGGAGGGCGTCTTGTAAATCTTTTTGAGTTAACTTTGCCGCCTCTTGCGCGGTGTTGCCCCAAATGCCAGCAAAGCAGTCCGCTTGCAACTCTTGACGAACACTCAAACCATTTTCGCCTTTCATATTGCCACCCCGCTGCGCGGCTTGCATCACCTGGTCAGAAATACCCAACTGATTTTGAACATGATGACCAACCTCGTGTGCGATCACGTAAGCATTGGCAAAATTGCCACTTGCACCAAAGCGTTGGCTTAACTCGGCAAAGAAACTCGTGTCCAAGTAAACGTGCTCGTCGCCAGGGCAGTAAAACGGTCCAGATGACGCACTGGCTTGCCCACAGGCGCTGTCTACTGCATCATGAAACAAAACAAGCTGCGGGGCTTGGTAGGTACGACCAAGCTGCTTAAAAATACCACTCCAGGTTTGTTCGGTGCTGCCCAAAACGCGTTTGACAAAAACATTGTTCGGGTCTTTGGTGTTGACCGGACCGCTGGTATTGGAAGTCTGAGTTCCAGGCGAGAAACTGCCCATTCCAGACAGCAAACCCAGCACCTGCAAGGGATTGACGCCCAAGAATAAACCCACCACCACCGCCAGAATCGTTCCGACCGCACCAACCCGAATCCCGCCGCCGCCTCGAGGTGAATACCCAGAACCTCGTCCGACCTCTGAAACGTTGGTGCTTTCAGGTAAATTGTTCACATCCATAATGACCTCCGTTAAACTCGAGCGTTCTAAATCTTTGCTGGCTCGAGTTTAACGAATTCCGTAGCAAAAGGCTATCGCCTGAACAGGTGGCAACTCAAGGCTCGAGTTGCTGTCCTAAGCCAGCGGACGGCAACAGCCTTTTAGCCGTCATTGGATTTTGACCCCTTAAAACCTTTGGCAGCGTCTATGCTGGTGTAACCATTTATGTTTGATTCCAACGCCCAAGCCCTCTATCAAATTGATTTAAGCACGCTTTCTAAAGACCAAAAGCGTGTTTTTGAGGTGTTGTACGAGGCGCGTGACAAATCTGAAAATGATCCACATCAATCTTTGGCTTTGGCAGAACAGGCTAAAATCTTAGCGCAAGAAATTGATTTTCAAGCAGGTATCGCCTGGTACTGGCGCGAGTGTGGCAGCACCAACCACAACCTAGGCAAGCAAGATGTTGCCCTCGAGCAGCTTGAGTTAAGTATAAAAATGTTTGAAGACCTGGGTATTCTGGCGGGTGTGGCGTCCAGCATGAATGTGATTGGACATATTCAAGCAGAACGCTCAAACTTTGCGGTTGCTATTCAAAGCTACGAGCGTTACGTCAAGATTGCACGGCAACTGGGTAGGTTAGAAAGTGAGGCGGTGGGTTTAGGCAATATTGCCGAGGTTTTTGACGAAATTGGAGATCACTGGCAGGCACTCGAGTATCACTTTCAGGCGCTCGAGTTATCACGTGCCGTAAAGCATTTCTCTCCAAGCCACGAGCCTTGGATACTGACCAACATTGGCTTGAGTTATCAACAACTTGGACAACCCGAGCAGGGACTCGAGTATTATCAGCAAGCCTTGGCGTTGCAACTTGCGACCAATGACAAACGTTACGCCGCCATGACGCTGCTGGCAATGGCACGCACCAACAGCCTGCTCAAACGTGACTGTGAAGCGATTGAGGCGCTCGGTCAAGCACTCGAGTTGTCTAACCAAACGGGTGATCGCTTGGGCGAAATGCAAATCTTGACGCAATCGGCTCAGGTGCGCCTGCAACGAAACGAACTAGCCTTAGCAAACCTTTATGCTCGGCAAGCACTCGAGATTGCCGAGAGCCTACAAGACCGTCGTTCTAAAATTTTAATTTACAACTTGATTGCCCGTTCAAGCCTGGACGCAACGCTTTTAAGTGCTCTGGAATGGCTCGAGCAAAGCCTGAAACTCGTTCAAGAACTGGGTTTAAAAACACTCGAGTTAGAAACCTGGCTGGCATATTCTGAAGTGTTTGAGCATTATGACGAACCGCACAGGGCACTCGAGGCGTTCAAACGTGTACGGGCGCTTGAAGCCTCAGAACAGGTTTTGGACAATCAGCGCCGCATTAAAAATATCAACACCAAACTCGAGTTAGAACGCACCAGGGCACAGATACAACATGTGCAACAAAAGGCAGACCAGGAAAAGGTGTTGCGTCAAGAATTTGAGCGTTTGGCAATGCTTGACCCACTGACTGGTATTCAAAATAGGCGTAGTTTAGAGGTTGAATTGATCCGCGAATTTGCCAGAACTGAACGATCCGGTCATGGTTTTTGCCTTGCCATGATTGATATTGATCATTTTAAAAAAGTGAACGACACTTACGGACACCCGTTTGGTGACACGGTAATCCGCGAATTGGTAAAGGTCATGCTTGAGCAAGCGCGGGTCATGGATGTGGTCGCACGGTACGGCGGCGAGGAATTCATGTTGTTGTTGCCCGAAACCAACTTACAAGATGCCGCACTGGTCTGCGAACGGCTTCGCCTTGCGGTAGAACATCACCATTGGTCAGTTTTGGCTCAAGATTTACAACTGACCATCAGCGTTGGTATCAGTGATAGCTTAGAGGTAAAAACCATCGAAACTCTAATTCATCTTGCTGATTCACGCTTGTACGCCGCCAAACAAACTGGACGCAACTTGGTCAACTCGCACGCACGTGAAGAACACGCCGTGACCAATTAAACCTCGAGCTTGGGTAATTCGGGTAAAAACTCATCTGATGCTCGAGATCAAAAACGAGACGAACCTAAAGCTCGTCTCGTCAGAAAAGTCTGTTCTTGTCAGGTTACTCGCTGCTGACCGAACCCGAAATCTCCTCGAGGCTGGTTAATCCTTGCATGGCTTTTTCGATGCCGTCCATCAGCAGGGTGCGCATCCCGCCTTGGGTTCTGGCAATTTCTTTGATTTCGGTGCTGGTTTTTCCGGCAATAATCCCGTTGCGCACATCGTCGTTGACAATCATGAGTTCATGAATCGCCATGCGCCCCTTGTACCCCGAGTTGCCGCATTTGTCGCAACCCGCGCCCTTATAGAGTTTCGCGCCCTTCAGTTCGTCTTCGGTCACGCCCAAACGACGCAGAACATCGGGGTCGGCTGCCATTTCGGTTTTGCAATCCTTACAAATTTTTCGCACCAAACGCTGCGCCAGCACACCGACCAAAGCGGCAGAAATATTAAAGGTTTCGACGCCCATCTCCTCGAGCCTCACCACAGCACCGGCGGCGTCGTTGGTGTGCAGCGTTCCGATCACCAAGTGACCTGTAAGCGCGGCTTCGACGGCAATTTTGGCAGTTTCGGTGTCCCGAATCTCACCGACCATAATAATATCGGGGTCTTGACGCAAAAAAGACCGCAATGCCCGTGCAAAAGTCATGCCTGCGGCGTTGTTGACCTGAGACTGATTGATGCCAGGAATTTCGTACTCGATAGGGTCTTCGATGGTTGAGACGTTCACGTCGGGACGAGCAATGCGCTTGAGCGTAGCAAAGGTGCTGTACGACTTACCAGAACCCGTCGGACCAGTCACCAAGAAAATACCGTACGGTTTTTCGATCAAATCCGCGTACAAACCCATGTTGTAATCGCTAAAGCCGAGTTGTTCGATTTCGGGAATGTTGCTGGCTTTTTGCAAAATACGCATCACGATCTTTTCGCCAAAGCGCACGGGCAGGGTGCTGGTACGCAAATCGGTGGCAATGTTGCGGCTGCGAAATTGAATCCGTCCGTCTTGCGGCACGCGCCGCTCGGCAATGTCGAGTTGCGCCATAATCTTAATACGTGCCGCCAGGCTGTTGGCGGCGGCTTTAGGCAATTCCATGTATTTCCTGAGTGAACCATCGACCCGAATTCGCACGGTGACACTCGTTTCGCCCGGTTCGATGTGAATGTCCGATGCCTCCGCCAGAATCGCTTCGCGGATGATGTTGTCCACGGTGCGTACAATCGCATTGTCGTCGAGGCTCGAGTCTGCAATCGTATCTTCTTTGTCGTTGCGACCCATTGCCGACAATTCTTTGTTTAGGGCGTCAACGTCTGTGCCGGCGGAGTAATAACGGTCAATCAATTTTTGAATGTCTTTTTCGGTGGCAACGGCTGGTTTAATCTCGCGCCCAGTCATTAGGCGCAAATCGTCAAGCGCGAAAACATTGCGCGGGTCTTTCATCAAAACGATTAAAACGTTTCCCTCGAGCTTGTACGGAAACAGGGTGTAACGCCGCGCCTGGGCTTCGGGGATTAATGGCAGTGCGCTGGGGTCGGCAGGTTTGGCGCTCGGGTCAATAAAGTCATAACCCAGTTGCACCGCCAAGCTTTTGGACAGCATTTCTGGCGATAGCTTGCCCGATTGCACTAAGGTATCCTCGAGCCGTCCACCACCTTTGCGCTGCTTATCAAGCGCTTTATCGACCTCATCGTTGGTGACAAAACCCATTTCGATCAGCACCTCGCCCAGAGGTTTGGAGCGCCCAGATTTGCGTTGGACTTTTAACGCCTCGGCAAGTTGTTCACGGTTGACCTTGCCGCTGGTCACCAGCGCCTCACCCAAACGACCTTTTTGGGCGTAAACCCGTTCGACCAGCGCCTCGAGTTCGCTCGGGGCGATCATCATGAATTTGACGGGTTTGGTGAACAAATTCTGGATTTCGGCATGGCGTTTAAGATCGGTGCTGGCAATCACGATCTCGTGCCCGTCGGAACGAATCGGTACGGCTTGCAATTTGACCGCATCGGCACGAAGCAGCAAACTCGAGACCTCATCAGGAATCTCGAGTTTGGCGGTGTCTTCAATAAACGGCATATTGTTTTGTTCGGCGAGCGTGCGGAACAAATCGTTCTCTTTTAAAAAACCCAAACCCATCAAAATTTTGCCAATTTGATCGCCGCCAGGTTCTTGCTGCGCCAACGCATCCTCGAGTTGGGTTTCGGTAACATAACCTTGGGTGACCAAACGCCGTCCGAGCCGTTCCATTTCGGGGTTGGCGATCTTGTTTAAATCTGGAATTTCCAAACCCAATTCTGGGTAGTAGGTTGCAATCGCCCAGCGCATCTGGTCACGCAGCGCTTGGTACGGAATCACGACAAAACCCGTGGCGTCCTCGATGCCTTCGACCGCCATCGTGTTGAGCGGGTCAACGAATGCCACGCTCAGTTTTTCATCCTCGAGTTTAAACGGAAATGCCTGCAACTCGGTGGCTTTTTCGCCCTCGATCAGCGCTGTGACCTCTGGCATTGGTTTTTGCTCGAGCGCCAGCAAGTTGACGAGCGGGTACGAGAGTTCGTCCTCGATGGCTTGAGCAATTTTGCGTTCGGTCACCGTTCCAGATTCGATCAAGATGTCTGAAAGTCGCCCGCCAATTTCGCCGTGCCGCTCGATGGCTTTTTGCATGTCAGTGTCGCTGATGAACCCAAGTTGCAATAAAATCGCGCCAAGACGACGGTCCCCGATTGGTAATGCTGGCATATCTAGCCTCCTGTAGCCTTGACCCCATTTTTAGAACAGTCGCTTTTTTGTACAATCACATCATTATGCCCCAAAAACCGATTCAAAACGGGAAATTCCCGCAGGTTTGTTCGTGTCCTGTGTCAGACAAGTAGATATTTGTAAGCGTACCCTAGCAAATTTGCCAGCCTCAGGTCAAAGGCAGGCTTTAGATTCCTAAAGCCTGATGATCGGCGAGCATACAACGGTCTTGCACCATTTCAATGCCCGCCGCCATGACCGCCTTGGCAAAATTGGCGTTGCGAATGCCTTGCTGCAACCAAACAAGCTTGGGCGCAGGCTGCATGGCAAACAAGTCTTTTAAATGAGCCTCGAGCAAATCTGGACGGCGAAAGATATCGACCACATCAACGGGTTCGTCAATTTCGGACAGACTGGCACGGACGCGCTCATTAAAGAGCTTGACCGAACCTCGGTTGAGTTCTGGGTTGACCCCAATAATTCTGTAACCGTGCGTGAACAAATAATCTGGCACGTAAAAGCCAGGTTTTTTCGCGTCGCTCGAGATGCCCAAAACCGCGATGGTCTTGGCGGTTTGTAAAACTTGGGTAATTTCTTCGGTTGTGGAGCGTTCAATCATGATTTCACCGTTTTCCCAAAAGCTCGCGTTCCAAAGTACACCAATGCGATTAAACCCAGCAGGGCGAGCAAGGCAAACACGGGGCTGGCATCGCCTCCAGCTTTGCCAGTCGTGACTAAAAACTCGAGATCGCCGCTTGCCACCGTATTTTTTGCGATTGCACTTTCAATACCTGTTAAATCTGCCGCCGCCGACCAAATTTTATTTCCCTCAAACAAACGAATCGTTAAAACATGCGCCCCAGGAAACTCGAGTTTTAAATTGGTGCTCCAAACATTGCCGTTTTGTTTTAACGGAAAATCGCCCAGCGCCCGTCCGCCGCGTGTGATGTTCAAACTCGCATGGTTGATGTTGGCAATGTCGGTGTTGACGCTGGCTGAAATGCTGGTTTTGGCTTGCACCACCAAACCGCGATCATCGCCGATGCCAGGCGAAAACTCGAGTTTGCCAGTTGCCGCCAAGCCGCTCGAGCACCACAAAAAAATCAGTAAAACAAAAAATCTCAAACTTCACTCTCTTCCACAACCGGCGCGGCAATCACCTCTGGGGTTTGAATCACCTCGGGCAAACCCGCCTCTCGCACGCGATGCTTGAACAGTTTCGCCATTCGCTGGTATGTCGGATGTCCCCTTAGAGCCGGCACGCCAACCGCCTGAATGACTGGTGCGTCCAAATCGCCCAAATCCAAACCGAACGCCTCGAGCGGCGCGGCATCCTCGAGCACATCAATGCTGGTGATTGCCAAACCTGAGCCTTCAGTCTCGAGCCAAGGCGCAACATCGCTGTCCTCGGGTGGCACATTTTCGGGTAGCACTGACTCGAGTTCATTGGTTTGAATCGGCATCTCGAGCAACTGCACATCATTGCTCTCGAGCAGCATGGGTTCAGGGTCGGGTTCGGAAGGTGAAATTTCAAACAAATTCGGTTCTGGGTTTAAGACCCCGAGCGTTTCAAACTCGAGCGTCGCCGGAATGCTCGAATGCGTGACCGTGATCGTGCCACCCAGGGCAAAAGCTGGTGTGACCCGTTGCGTAATAACTTGCCCCAAGTTTTCGGGTTCAAACTGAACCCGCGCAGGCTCGAGCACCACATCATCAAGCACTGGCTCGAGCATCGGTTTGATCGCTGGTTCGGTTTGAACTTCAACTCGAGTTTCGATGACCTCCATCACCGATGCCACAACGATTGAGGCTCGAGCAACCGTTTCAACCCGAGGGGTTACAGGGAGACCGTTAGTTCGAGGTCCCGAGTTTTTTTTTGAACCATCGGGCAGTACCAACTCGAGCGCGAAATGATCGCCAAAAACGTTCTTAACAATACCGCTCAGTTCCTCGAGTTTGCTGGCGACCTGATCGGCGTGCCATTTGTGTTTTGCGCCGTAAGTTAAGACCAGCACGTTATCGGCAACGTTGGGCTGGGCTTCCCGCAAGAAGGCTTTCAGTTGCGGTTTGGCTTTCAGAATCACATCGCCCCAAGACCCAGAACTCGGCGCTCCGCTCGAGGATACTGCCGTTGTTGTCGGAGGGCGCGGTGGAAGATCGGCACGGTCTGAAATCACCGCTTGAGGCGTTTCTTTAACCGCCGCCGCAGGGCGCGATTGTCTGGACATTGGGTCAAAATCGGGCACGGGTCGCGGCGTTCGGGTTGCCCCGCCGCCATCACGAAGTTGCTGCTCGAGTTTGGAGAGTCTGCCCTCAAGGTTGCCAGAATTTTCGCCCCCGCCCGAGGTTTCTTCACCCGCCAGCAAAGCCCGCGTGAACGCCATCTCGAGCGAAATCAAATCTGAAGCCCTGGCAAAACGAGCGTCCTCTTCGTCAAGAGCGCGAATCAGTTTTAACAACCGTGTTTCGGGAATCGAATCGTGTTGCACACGAATGCCAATGCCCAACTGAGCGTGCAACAAATCACGAAGCGCGATTTTGGTGCGTTCTGTGACCGTGCGCGGCGCAAAACCGTCCTGGTACAAACCACCCAGGGCGCTCAGCATTCCCGCAGGATTGGCTCGGGCTAGCTCGAGCGCCAAATTGGTCATGCGTTCCTGCGGTGGCAGCCCAAGTGCCCCCTCGACGTTCGCCACCGTCAGCACGGGTTCGCCGGAAGCCAGCATTCGCTCGAGCAGGCTTTCACCGTCACGCATTGCGCCGTCGGATGTGCGTGCAATCAGCATCAGCGCCTCGCGCTGGGCATTGACGCCCTCTTTTGCCGCCAGACCCTCGAGCTTGCCGCAAATCTCTTCGACACTTAAACGCCTGAAACGGTAATGCTGACACCGAGAGAGGATTGTTGGCGGTAAACGCTCTGGTTCGGTGGTCGCCAAAATAAAAACCACATGCGCTGGTGGCTCTTCCAAGGTTTTCAACAGCGCATTGAAGGCACTTTTGCTCATCATGTGCGCCTCGTCCAGAATATAAACCTTAGAGTTGCCGCGCATCGGTTGCAACGCGACCTTCTCGCGCAAATCGCGCACATCATCAACGCTGTTGTTGCTGGCGGCATCAATCTCGAGCACATCGGGATGCCGCCCAGAAATCACCATGCGACACGACTCGCAGACGCCACACGGTTTAACGGCGGTGGCATCGTCACAGTTCACCGTCATGGCAATCAGTCGCGCCGTGGTGGTTTTGCCCACGCCTCGCGGACCCGAGAACAGGTACGCATGACCAATCCGTCCACGCTCGAGCGCGGGACGCAGCACGTCTTTGACATGTTCTTGCCCGATGACTTCATCCCAGTGAATCGGTCTCGAGCGTTGGTAAATCGCAGCCATACCCCAGTCTACCGCCCAAAGGGGTGAGCGACAAATATAAACTCGAGAAACCAAAAGGGCTTCTCGAGCACGTTTTATAAAAGTGCGCCATCGGTGAGCAACGGCACCTGACGGTCATCCCTTAAGGCTGCTTCCTTCCGGACCTGACCTGGTTCGAGAGCCACCACCGCGTTACGCCGAGGGCGCGAACAGGACTATAAACTCGGAATTCAAAAAGCGCAAGGGGAATTTTGAGATTTCATTTCGAGCTTTCAGTTAAAATCCTGATCAAATTACAAAGATTTACCTTGCCAGATTGCTTAATCGCTGATTTAATAGATTTTTAAAAAGCGATAAAGTACACTACACATTATTCAAATTTCAATTTTTGCGATAGATTGTTTTCATTACAAAAAGCGTGATGCAAAAACTCAATCTCGAGCATCACCTTTGAGGAGGCAGTATGAAACATTTTCAATTTATGGTTCTGCTTGCGTTAATTGTTATGACCGCGTGCAATACAACGCCAGTGCAAAATAATCCAACCCCAACTCGAGTTTTGGGTGCGGTGGAATTAAGCTTGGATTCTGGTGGTGTCTCGAGATTGCGCTTTACCAATAAAAGCAGCACCCTGCGTGAGGTAGACGTGGTTTTTGGGACTGGGACAACCCAAGTCATCACATCAACCAGTGATCCGTACAATTATTTGGTTGCCACCTTCCCAGTCGCTCACGCAGCCTCAAGCACTTTAGCGTTTAGCAATTTAACGTTGTACGCTCAAGCCAAAGCGGGCAACATTGGCAGCACCGCCATTCAAACCATTACCAATTTTGGTGGCGTGACCAACACCACCGAACAAGCACGACTGGCAAAACTGGTCGCACCAGTTGGTGCGGTTACGCTCAGTTTGGGCAATGTTGTGCTTGACACTCCCAAAGCCGATTTTCAAGCCTTTACAACCGCAGAGGTTTCAGCCGCCACCGCGTTGGCAACACCGAGTGCCATGACCGCCAGCGATACCTTGCTTAACTACGGCTTTTCAGCACGTTGCGACGTCAACATTGCCGCAAATTGCACGACCAACTCGAGAATCGTTGCGCTTGGAAAAACGGGTTTTGTGACCCTGGCATTGCGCGTTCCAAAGTCAACTTCGGCGTACAAATTCCTGATGAATTTTGTGGTCATGGACGAAAGCGTCTCTCGAGTGACCCGCAGTTTGATTCCAGTTGAAAGTGTTGCCACCACCGAAACCCGAGGGTTGGATGTGACCGCCACCGAGTTAATGCAGTTTGGTCTTAACCGCAGCACCACGACACTCTCGAGCGTGACCGTGAATGATGTCAGCACCTCGAGTTTGGGGGCAAGTATTTTTGCGCTGGGCATTGAGCGAATCAGTGCTGGCAACAGTCACTCTTGCGGTTTGGATGCCACTGGCAAGGCGTACTGTTGGGGCGACAACACCTTTGGAAAATTGGGTAATGGTTCTGTTATTGCCTCGAACGTTCCTGTCGCCGTCAGTGACCCTGTTGGTGGTGCTGTTAAATTCTCGAGCATCGGCGTTGGAGATTTGCATTCGTGCGCCTTAAGTTTAACTGGCGTCGTTTACTGTTGGGGTACGGGTTTTCAAGGACGCAATGGCGGCACTCTGGATTCGAGTATTCCTGTTTTGATCAGCAACCCGAGCAGTGGCGCTGTGAATTACTCGAGCCTCAGTGTTGGCAGTGACCATTCGTGCGCGGTGCGAACCAACGGAAGTATTTACTGCTGGGGAAACAACAATAATGGTGAACTGGGCGTTAATTCGGCAAGCACGCCATTTTCAAACATTCCCGTTTTGGTCAGCGACCCGAGCACAGGTGCTGTAATCTACTCGAGTGTCAGTGCTGGAAACACCCATACTTGCGCCGTTGTTTTGAGCAATGCCGCGTATTGTTGGGGCAATAATGACAATGGACAACTTGGCATTTCGACGGCGACCAGCGCTTCAGATATTCCCGTTGTGGTCTCTGGTGGATTGTTTTTCTCGAGCATCAATGCTGGAAATTTGTTTACTTGCGCAATTGATTTAACCAAAGACGCTCATTGTTGGGGAAACAACAGCAACGGACAACTTGGCAATAACACTGCCCCTGTAGATTCGAGTGCTCCAGTTTTGGTGAACGGTGGACTGTCTTTCTCGAGCATCAGTCTCGGTGATTTTCACGTTTGTGCCGTCAATTTGGCTGGTAACGCCTACTGCTGGGGAAGCAATAATGTTGGTGGTCAACTTGGCAACGGTGGTGTCGGTGTGATCTCCGGTGTTCCTGTGCTGGTGAGCGACCCAATAGGTGGAGCTGTCAATTACTCGAGCTTGATCGCTGGGGCAAATTATTCGTGTGCGTTGAGTACCGTAGGCAGTTTGTATTGTTGGGGTAGCAATGGTTCTGGTCAGTTTGGGGACACCACCACAACCAATTCAAACATTCCAACTCGAGATGGCACGAATAGTTTCACGCTTTAATTCGTGGTTTTTCAAGCTCGAGCCATTTGATCTTTTCGAGTGGCTCTAGTTTTTTGTTCAACATATTGACATTCATCAATATGTTTTGTATTGTTTGCTCATGCCCACGTTAATTCAACTCGAGCCAAGCATGACTTTGAATGCCGAGCAAAACCTGGCACTTGGTCTCGAGGGTGCGGCTTGGGTTTTTAAGGCGCTGGCTGACCCTGCACGACTTAAAATTTTGCAATTTCTGGCAAGCGGTCAAGCGGGTTGTTGCGGCGATGGCGTCTGCGGTTGCGATCTCGAGGAGGTCACGGGTTTAAGCCAACCGACGGTCAGTCATCACATGAAATGCCTTGCGTCGGCGGGTTTGGTAATAAGCGAAAAACGTGGCAAGTGGATGTATTACGCCCTGGATACTCGAGGGTTTAAAGCGGCAAAGGCGCTGCTCGAGAATTGCTGTTAATTTTTTTGGTTTTACACATTGATGTTTATCAATGTAAAAAGGAGAAAAATCATGAACACACAAGAATTCGTTTCCAGCCTCCGAGCACACAACGACACGCCCGTCATTTTCGATTACGGCGGCGCTCGAGTTCCTGCGGGTTATCACGTCACCGAAGTCAAAGCCGTCAGTTACCAAACGATGGATTGCGGCGGAAGGGGTGACGCTTGGTCTGAAACGATTGTCCAACTCTGGAATCCGGACGTAAGCGATAAAAAAGAATTCATGAGTGCCAAAAAATTTCTTGGCATCTTTGATCGCGCCGCCAGTGGTGTTCCCGTCATCACCACCAGCGAGCTAAAACTCGAGTACGGCAACGACACCATGCCAGCCATCAATTATCACGTTGGGAATATGACTCTCGAGGATGGAAACTTAGTCATCAAACTCGAGCCACCAAAAGTTCAATGCAAAGCCCGTAACCGCGCAGACCAACCAACCGAACTCAATATGCTTGAGCCAGCCTCCTGCGCTCCAAAAACGGGTTGCTGCTAACCATGCGCTCCGCAACACTCGAGGATTTACAAGATATTCTAAAATTACTCGAGACATCCAAACTTCTCACGGCAGGCGTGAAAAATCATATTCAAAATTTTATGCTCGAGTTCCATCAAAACACGCTTTTGGGTTGTGCTGGACTTGAGATTCACGGTCAAGCTGGCTTGTTGCGTTCGGTGGTCGTCGCTGCCAGCGAACGCTCGAACGGTGTCGGCGCTAGGTTGGTTAAATCAATCTTTGAGCACGCCAAAACACAACAACTCTCGAGCCTCTTTTTGCTGACTGAAACCGCCGAAAATTACTTTCCACGTTTTGGGTTTAAACACGTTACTCGAGCCGAAATTCCAGCCAGCCTCAACGCCTCCGAAGAACTGCGCGGCGCGTGTCCCGACAGCGCCGTGGTTATGATGCTCGAGTTGTGAAACCCTTTTACGGCTGGTACATGGTTTTCGCGCTTGCCCTCAGTACCACCGTGGCTTACGGCGTGTTGTATTACAGTTTTGCCGTATTCGTCAAACCAATGGAACTCGAGCTTGGTTGGAACCGTGCTCAAACCTCACTCGCATTCAGTTTGGCGCTGATCGTGGCGGGTTTAATCGCGCCGTTTCTGGGTCGGGTGGTGGATAAACAAGGCGCGAGGTTGGTGACCAGTTTGGGCGCAATTCTCGCCGCTCTCACCGTGTTCTTGTGGTCGCAAGTCTCGAGTTTGCCAATGCTCTACCTGACCTGGGCGCTACTGGGTTTCACCATGACCGCCACGTTTTACGATCCCGCATTTACCGTGGTTGCCGTCTGGTTTCGTGCGGGACGATCCAAAGCCATTCTGATCATTACCTTAATCGCTGGTTTGGCAAGCACCATTTTCGTTCCGCTTTCAACCTTTTTGCTCGAGCATCTTGGTTGGCGCAACAGCCTTGCGGTACTCGCACTCATCCAACTGCTGACCGCACCGATGTTGTGGCTGGTGTTACGCCGTCATCCGCACGACCTCAACCTCGAGCCTGACGGTTTGCCTCGAGAACCGCAAACTGAAATTTCTGTTGTCTTGCCGCTTGAACCCATTTACTTCTGGCGCTCGAGTATCTTCTGGAGTCTGGCACTGGGTTTTGCATTAGCACGCATGGCGGTCTCAGTCCTCGCGCCGCATCTTGTACCGCTTTTGCGCGAACGTGGATTCTCGAGCGTTTTTGCCGCCACCATCGCGGGTTTGGTCGGTGTGCTGCAACTTGGCGGGCGTCTTCTTTTTGTCCCCATGACCAACCGTGTCACTTTAACCTTTTTAACCGCCGTCACCTTCGCGCTGCACGGTCTGGGAATCTTACTGCTAACCTCGAGTATCGAGGTCAGCGTTTGGGGATTTGTGATTCTTTACGGCAGCACCAACGGCGCAATCACGATTGCCAGGGCAGCCTTGACCGCCGAACTTTTCCCGACTCGGGTTTACGGGCAGGTCAGTGGTGCAATCTCGTTGGTGGTGGCACTCAGCACTTCACTCGCGCCGTTTCTGGCGGGTTTGCTGCATCAAAAAACTGGGAATTACCAAAGTACACTCTGGGCGTTGGTGGCATTGTTGGCAATCTCGAGTTTGACGGTTTTGAACGCTCGAGAGAGCAAAACTAAATTTTATTCGTAATGCCCTTTGCAAGCCAGAATCAACAATCGCTCGTTGTTAAAGGTGTAGACCAAACGATCTTCTTTGGTGATTCGACGTGACCAGTAACCTTTTACAGTGGTTTCCGTATTCATTGATAAAAAAGCGTAGCTTTTTTATCAACTCCTACTCCAACCACTGTTTGTTTCTGCTCGCACAGCTCGCGTTTTGGTTGATAAACGAGGTTTATCAACCAAAACGGAAATCACTGTAGGTCATTCTTTAATGGTTCGGGTTTTCCTGTGCCTTGAAATGGGGTTCTCGAGCATTCTTTGATCAGACCATTAATTTTTTGCCACACCACAAGATCATGACCATGCCACCACAAGTAATCTTGCCAAGCGTCATCGGTGAAAACAAAATTCATAAATCAAGGTCATTAAGGGTTTTGCTGACCACTTTTCCCGACTGGACTTGCTCTAAAGCCCGATGCAATTTTGCTGCGTTTTGCGTGTTTGAAAGGAGGTAATCGGTTTCGTTCAAGGCATTGTATTCTTCGATGGGTAGCACCACGACCTTTGATCCATCTTGTGCAATCACAATGGTGGGTTCAATATTTTGAATGACCGAACGAACCAAAGCTTCCAGGTCTTTTGCGGCTTCTTGTGTGGTAATGGCATTCATGGGTTTAGTGTAACGCAATTCTCGATCAAACTCGAGCCGTCATTTCACAGTTTCAAGATGGTGTGTTTAAAGGAAAGAAAGATCATGATTAAAATTCGTTCTGCACAACTCGAGGATACCGCCGCAATCGTCGAAATGCTATGCAGGGCGATGTTTGGCGCGTGTCGAAAAGTTACTCGAACCTGAGCTGACATAAACATCAAATTCATTTGATATGATCTTCTCGTGAATGCTCTTGAATCACTCAAAGCCTTGGCGCACGAAATTCGTTTTGAAATCGTGCGAATGCTGCACACCCGAGACTTGTGTGTTTGTGAACTCGAGGTGGCGCTGAACGTTTCACAATCCAAAGTCTCGTATCATTTGGGTGTTCTGCGTGAGGCTGGTTTTGTTTTGCTGCGTCAAGATGGGCGTTGGAGCGTCTATTCGCTCGAGCCTAAATCTTTAATGCGTTTGGGCGCAGTGGTTCAAGAGGCATTGGCAGAACCATTCGATCTTTCCCATGTTCCAGATTGCCGTGATCTGGAAATACATCAAACTGGTTTGTTAAAGGAGTCAGAATGCGCCTTTTAATTCTTTGTACCGCCAACAGTGCCCGTTCACAAATGGGGGAGGGCTGGGCGCGATATTTCGCCAAGCTGCACAACTTTGATCTCGAGGTTTTCAGCGCTGGAACTCGAGCCACCAAAGTCAACCCAAACGCCATTGCTGCCATGCTTGAGGTTGGGGTTGACCTGTCGGGTCATACCAGCAAAACGCTATTTGACCTGCCAGACCCCTGGAATTTTGATGTGGTCTTAACGGTTTGCGATTCGGCAGCCGAAAATTGCCCAGTGTACCCAGCGCAAACCTTGCGGCTTCATCACAGCTTCCCAGACCCAGCAGGTCAACCCGACGAACCCAAGGCGTTTCGTGAAGTGCGCGACCTGGAAAAACCGATTCTCGAGCGACTGATTCTGGATTTGAAAGCTGGGCGTACACCCATCCTCGAGACTGCATGAACGCTCGAGCGTTGAGCGCCGAATTTATTGGCACGTTTGCGCTGGTGTTTTTTGGTCCCGGTGCGGCGGTGGTACAAGCACAAACGGGTGTTTTGGGTCATGCTGGTGTAGCCATTGTTTTTGGTTTGGCGGTTGCCAGTATCGTCACAGTGCTTGGACCAATCTCTGGGTCGCACATCAATCCTGTGGCAACCTTAACGATGTGGCTTTCAGGGCGTTTTCCATCTCGAGATGTGCTCGGTTATGTTGTTGCACAGTTGATTGGCGCAATGCTGGCGGCTTTTGTCTTGCGGGTCATTTTTGGACTGACTGGCAACCTTGGTGTTACTGTTCCACGCGGCAGCCTCGAGCAAGCCTTTATGCTCGAGTTGATTCTAACTTTTTGGCTCATGCTGACCGCACTGCGTGCCAGTGGGGCTGGGGCTGGCGCGTTGATCGGCGCAGTGGTTGGTTTGGAAGCCATGATGGGCGGTCCAATCACGGGGGCGAGCATGAATCCAGCCCGAAGTTTTGGTCCTGCCTTGGCAAGTGGCATCTGGACAGCACATTGGTTGTACTGGTTCGCACCAATTCTTGGGGCGTTGCTGGCAGTTGGCATTAACAAGTTCTTTGAAACTCACCTCCAGGTAAATGACTAAGGTGATAGCACGCCCTGAAAACCGTATTATGCTCAGATGAAAGCCCTTTTTCTGGACGCAGCCAGCACTTTTAGGCTTGGCAAATACACCGATCCTGACGCAAACTCGAGCGATAAATTGCGGCTTCGCGTTCAAGCGGTCACGGTTTGCGGTTCGGATTTGCATTATTACAAAGAGGGTTCAATCGGCTCGAGCGTGGTGCATCAACCCGCTATTCTGGGACACGAGTTTTCGGCAATTATAGATGATGATCGCGGTGCAGAATTCGGTTTTCCAAAAGGCACATTGGTTGCCGTTGACCCTGCCGAACCCTGCGGGGATTGCGAATGGTGCGAGGCAGGGCATTCCAACCTCTGCCCAAACGTTAAATTTGCTGGCTCCGCGCCGATTCACGGCGCAATGCGAGAATTTTTTTACGCCAAACGAGGCAGTCTATTCAAAGTTCCCGAAGGTTTTGATGCCGCCGATGCCGCGCTGCTCGAGCCTTTGGGGATTGCCATTCATGCGATTGATCTGGCAAAAATTAAACTTAGCTCGAGCGTTGCCGTGGTTGGTGGTGGCGCAATTGGTTTATTGATCTTGCAGGTTGCCAAACTTGTGGGTGCGGGCAGCATTCATGTTATTGAACCCTTCGAGTACCGCCGCGAACTGGCGTTAAAACTTGGCGCGGACAGTGTTCACAGCACTCCCGCCAGTTTGCTCGAGTTGACCAAAAAACGCGGCGTAGACGTGGTGCTCGAGGCTACCGATTCGCCCACGGGTCCGCAAGATGCCTGCACGGTTGCCCGAATTGGTGGCAAGGTTGTCTTGGTTGGTATTCCAGACGGTGACAGTTTTACCTTGACCGCCTCCAACGTTCGCCGTAAAGGGTTGACCATCAAAATGTCGCGCCGCATGGGTCATGTTTACCCGAGGGCGATTGATCTGGTCGCCAAAAAACTGGTGAATGTCAAAGTCATCGCCACGCATCACTTTAGCCTAGCGAATGCCCCCCAAGCCTTCGCACTTCAGGAAACCCGCCAGGACGGTGTCATCAAAAGCGTGATTCACCTCGAGGATTAACCCTCGAGCATCAGCGTCATTTGTCGAATCGCGCCAACGTGGTACGCCGTGTGTGCCATCCCAACCATTGCATCGGTAATCGGTTGGTCGTCCCAGGTTTCTCGAGCTTTCACGAGTTCCAGAATGGTTTGGCAGGTTTCGTGCAGGGTGCGTTTTAATTCTTCCCACTCGAGTTCAGTCACGGTTCTAAGAACCCAGCTTTGATCCCAGTCCAGTTTTCCAACGTCCTGACCGCGAAGCGATTGCACGACCACCTTGCTCAGATAAAAATCGGTGTGGAAGACATGACCCGCAATGGTTGTCATGCCTGGTTTGAAAGAACTTGAAGCCTGAACTGCCGAAATATCCTCAAGCGTCCCCATCAAGCCGCCAGAGTGCCGATCAAGGTAATAGCCTTGTGGGTTGGAAAAAGTTTCCTCAAGCAAAACGATGATGTTGTTCGCAAAGTCTTCAAATTTGATGCTGTTTATGCCAACCTCCAGAACAATTTTCGTGTCCGAATCTCGAGAAGCAATTTGTCGTGACGCTGAATATTGACTGGTTGGTGTGCTTTCAGTATGTCATGACAGGCAAGCTGTTGCAAGCCATAAAAAATCCCTCGAGAGTCTCGAGGGATTAAAGTTAAAACTCGATTATTTGCTGATGCGTTCAATTGCGGTCTCCAAAGCTTTGTCGCGGGTCACAACCGTGCGGTAATTCTCGAGACCATCTTTGCCCAAAGCCTCCAACAATCGCGGGACGCTGACGCGGTTGGCTTGCGCATAACCTGCCAGCGCGGCTTTCCATTCGTCTTCGGTCAGGCTGACTTCCAAAATCTCGGTCAGTTTCTCGAGCGCCAGATCGTTGCGAACGCGGGTTGTCGCGTTGGTTGTGATGTCCTTCTCGAACTCCTCGAGCTTGCCTTCAATCTCAAGGTATTTTTTGTAAGCATCCAATGTTACACCCTGGTTTTCCAGGTCGCGTCCAAGGTCAACCTCGAGTGCCTCACGACGGTTTTGGATCATGATTTCAGGAATCTCGAGGATTGCGCTTTCACCAAGCTTCTTGATGAATTCGTCTTTGCGGTTCGTCACACCTTTTTGTACCGCTTGTGCCTCGAGATCAACTTTGACCCGAACCAGCAATTGTTCATGATTTTCGACGCCTTCAATGTTCAAAGCTTTGATGAACTCCTCGTCCAGTGCTGGTACATTTTTGGCTTTGACTTCAGAAACCCGAACTTTCAGGGTTGAATCTTCGTCATTGTCTTCAGCGCCGCCCAGTTGTACGTCCGCCTCATCGCCCGCAAACTTGCCCAGCAATGCAGTCCGAACGCCTTCCTCGGCACGCTCGAGGTACACAGGATAGGTCTTACCCGCATCCTCACCCTCGAGAATCTCGACGTTTGCCAAATCGCTGGCTTCAATCGCTCGGTCTACGTTCTCATAATCGGCTCGAGATTGACGGACTTCCTCGATGGCATTGGTCACGTCTTCATCACCAATGGTTGGCGCTGCCGCCTCGAGTGTGAAACCCTCCCAGTTTGGCAAGGTCACTTCGGGATAATTTTCGGCATCGACGGTAAATTCAAACTCGGTGTTCTCGGCGATCTCGCCCATTGTCACGTTGGCGCTGACTGGCGCAAGTTTAAGTTCACTCACGGCATTGCCGTAAGTGCGTTTGACCAATTCTTGCCCGACTTCGTTTTTAACGAAATCTTCGCCCACGCGTTTTTCAATGACGCCTTTTGGTGCTTTGCCCGGACGAAAGCCAGGAATTTTCACTTGACGCGACAAGGCGTTAAACACACCAGTGTAAGCATCAGAAACTTCTTTGGCTGGCACGACGACTTTAAACTTCACCTTGTTACCGTTACGCTCGAGCAATTCCGCCATTTTTGTACTCCTATACTTTTAAACTCTGATTTTCTTCAAAAAAACAAGCCAGGCATCTGCCCAGCCAGTCGGTCACGCATTCAAATCCAACGTTGGGACTTCAAACATTTGGTGCGAGGAAAGGGACTTGAACCCTCACGGTTGCCCACCAGGTCCTAAGCCTGGCGCGTCTACCATTCCGCCATCCTCGC
>JAYVRX010000180.1:0-2977 GCA_043775825.1 Deinococcales bacterium | reverse complement strand
AAAACAAAATCCGCCCCGAGTTTTGCCGCGTGGGTTTTCACCACTTCCTCGAGATGCTGACTGCCGACTTCCTCTTCACCCTCGAGTAAGAATTTGAGGTTGACGGGCGGTTTACCTGAAATTTTTCCAAATGCCTCTGCGACCAAAATCGGGATCAACATTGGACCTTTGTCATCCGAAACGCCACGCGCATACAAACGCTTTTCACCCTGCTCGAGCCGCACCTCTGGTTTGAACGGGGCAGATTGCCATTTCTCGAGCGGGTCGGATGGTTGTACATCGTAATGCCCGTAAATCAAAACCGTTGGCAGTTCAGGGTCAACAAGCCACTGTGCGAAGACCACAGGATGCCCAGGAGTCTCGAGGACTTCAATTTGGGGCAGCATTGCCCGCTCGAGTTTCCCTGCCACCCACGCTGCCGCTCGAGCCACATCAGCTTTGAAGGCGGGATCGGTGCTGACACTTGGGATGTTGGCGAATTCAATCAACTCGTTTAAGTACACATCAAAATTCGACTCGAGATATTGAAGAACAGGCTCGAGATTATTCACAAAAACCTTGGGTTGATCTCGAGAGAAATTGTTGGTTTTGTAGGGGCGAGGCATGCCTCGCCCCTACGGGGGAATTATTTTTTGCAGGTTGATAAAACTCGAGCATCATTTCCCACCATCCACACTGAGCACCTGACCACTGACCCAATTCGCCATGTCGGAAGCAAAAAACACCACGCCATTCGCAATGTCTTCAGGTGTCCCGAGATGCTTGAGGGCAATATTCTCGAGCAGGCGTTGTTGCCCCTCCTCGCCGTATGATTGCCATTGGCGTTCGGTGGTTGGATTAGAAAGTACAAATCCTGGTGCGATGCAATTGACGGTGATGTTCCACGCCCCAAGCTCATGGCAGAGTTGCCGCGTTAAATTCACCAGTCCGGCTTTGGCGCTGGCATAGGCTTGAATGCCCGTCAAACTCGGTCCCAACCCTGCGCCGCTCGAGATGTTGATAATCCGTCCCCAACGAGTATTTTTCATACTTGGCGCGACGACTTGCGATGTGTAAAATGCGGCACTGAGGTTGACGGCAACAATGTCATTCCATTCTTTAGCACTGACCGTCTCGAGTGGTTTACCGACCTGCCCGAGTACACCACCCGCATTGTTGACCAGAATATCCACTTGTCCAATCGCGCTAACAGCCCCCCGTACCGCCTCAGGGTTGGTGACATCCACCGTGTTCACTTCGCAATGACCAACAGCTTTTAATTTGGTTTGCTCGAGTTCACTGGCATTCAAATCCCAGGCATAAACTTTTGCACCAAGGCTCGAGAAGGTGTGTGCAATCGTGCGCCCAAAGCCGTGGGCTGCGCCCGTGACGATCACGGTTTTATTGTCAAAACGAAGGTTCATGTTTACTCCTCAAGTCAAAGCCAAATCTGGAATCCCTCGAGCTTGTGGCAACAATTGCTCGAGTGCGCTGCCAATCGCCAGTGCCAAAGCGTCTTGGTCTGGGCGTGTCACAATCTGAATTCCGACGGGTAAACCGTGCGCTCCGAAACCACAGTTGACCGTTAGTGCAGGCAAACCCGTGAGGTTGTACGGTGCTGTGCGTCGCCCTTCGGTTGCGCCTTCATCACTGGCGGCAAACACAGGGTCTTCTTTGGGCGCAACAAATGCCACGGTTGGCGAAAGAATCGCATCCACGGTTTTAAAAAACTCGAGAAACTGCTGTGTCAAATGACGACGGTATTGTTGCGCTCGGACGTGGGTCACGGCGGGTACGGCAAAACCGAGTTCGATTTGCATTCTGGTCAACAGCGCGTAATCTTCGGGGCGGGTCGTCATCCAGTCGGCATGAATCGTGCTGGCTTCGGGTAATAAAACATTTAACAGTGCCGCATCGGCAAGCTCGAGGTCAGGAACATTGACCTCGAACACTTGTGCCCCTGCTTTCTCGAGCGCCTGACATGCGGTATCAAAAGCATTGATGACCTCTGGCTGCATTTCTGCGCCGTCACGTTGCAACACACCAAAACGCATACCGCGTAACTCGAGTATGTGCTCGAGTTTGATGTCTGCCATCACCTCGAGAAGAAGTCGTGCATCCTCACTCAAGCGGGCGATTGGACCTGCGTGATCGAGCGACCATGAAAGCGGAAAAACACCCTTTAGGCTTGTTAAACCGTAGGTTGGTTTCAGTCCTACAATGCCGCAATACGAGGCGGGAATCCGAATCGAACCTCCTGTATCTGTACCGACTGCTGCAAAGCACAAACCCGCCGCCACCGCCGCCGCAGAACCACCACTCGAGCCACCCGAAGTTCGGCTGATGTCCCAAGGATTGTTGGTCTGCCCATAATCGGGATGCACGATGCCGTAAGCAAACTCGAGCAAGTTTGTTTTGCCAACACACACCGCACCCGCCGCCTCGAGTCGCTGGGTGATGACGGCATCATGTTCTGGAATGTGATCTTTCAGGATGCTCGAGCCGCAGGTGGTACGAATTCCTGCGGTGTCAATTAAATCTTTTAAAGCAATCGGAATGCCGTGCAATGCCCCGCGATCAATACCAGAACGCAACTCGCGTTCGGCTGTGGCAGCTTGCTCGAGTGCCTTTTCTTTTGTCACGGTGATGAAGGCGTTCAAACTTGGATTTAGTTTCTCGATTCGCTCGAGCGTCAACCGCGTCAACTCGAGCGGCGAGAGCACACCTGCTCGAAACATCGCGCCAATTTCAGGAATTGATTTGAACGACAATTCGAGGTCAGCCATCTTCCCACGGCTTTCCAATAATGCTTAACGTGCCAAGCTCGAGTTTAGCAATCTGGGCATCGCCTTCAAACACGGGTTGAAGTGCTGGGATCAGTTCTTGCGCTCGCTCGAGGTTCAGTTCAAGTCCTGCCAGACCTGCCATCTCGAGCACGAGTTCGGGTGTGAGTTCGTTCAATTTCATTTCATCTCCCGCTCGAGTTCGGTAAGGTTGG
>JAYVRX010000179.1:0-2987 GCA_043775825.1 Deinococcales bacterium | reverse complement strand
GAAGCTCGAGGTTGCGCTGATAGCCTGCGCTAACACCGATCACGGCGTTGGCGATCAAACTGCGGGTCAGACCGTGGAGGCTACGGTGGGTGCGTCCGTCGCTGGGACGTTCGACCATAATGTTACCCGCGTCTTCTTTGACAATCATGTCGGTGTGATAGACAACTTTCAACTCGCCTTTGGCACCTTTGACGGTCACAAGACCGTTGTTGATGCTGGCGCTGACACCCTTTGGCAGGGGAATGGCTTGACGTCCGATACGGCTCATTACCACACCTCGCAAATCACTTCGCCACCAACACCGATTTTGCGGGCGTCACGGTCTACCATGAGTCCCTTCGAGGTTGAGACGATGGCGATACCTAAACCGGCACGAATTTTCGGTAGGTTCTCACTTGCAACGTAAGCACGGCGACCAGGACGTGAAATGCGCTTGATGCTTTTAATCACCAGTTCGCGTTTCGCGCCGTATTTTAAACCAATGCGGATTGCATCAAAACCGCTCTCGAGCTTGACGCGCTCGACGGATTTGACGTAACCCTCTGCTTCGAGGATTTTAGCGATTTGCTCTTTGAACTTAGAGGCGGGAACATCCACGCTCTCCTTGTGCCCGCTGTTCGCGTTGCGAATTCGGGTGAGCATATCTGCGATGGGGTCTGTCAACATTAGGACTCCTTGGAAGTTTTTCGTTTTCCTGATGGACGGTATCGCCCGAACTCGAGCGACCGTATCCGCCTGGCTTTACCGAACGGCTTGTCTTACAAACTGTCTTACCAGCTTGCTTTTTTCATACCTGGCAACTCGCCTTTGTGGGCTTGTTCGCGGATGCAAATACGGCACAGACCAAAGAAGCTGTAAACGGCATGTGACCGTCCGCAGCGTTGGCAACGGGTGTACTCTTGCACTTTAAACTTACCTGGGCGCGATGCTTTGACCCGCAATGAAGTTTTCGCCATAATTTCCTTTACTGACCGAAACGGTCTTATTTCTTACTTACGAAACGGGAAACCCAGTCCCTCGAGAAGCGCACGTCCCTCTTCGTCGGTGGTTGCGGTGGTGACGATGGTGACATCAAAACCACGGGTCGCTTCAACCATGTCGTAGGTGATCTCGGGGAAGACCAGTTGCTCTTTGATGCCGAGGTTGTAATTGCCGCGACCGTCAAAGCTGCTCGGGTTGATACCCCTGAAATCGCGGATACGTGGCAGCGCAATGTGAATCAGCTTCTCGAGGAAGGTGTACATGCGCACACCACGAAGCGTGACTTTAAGACCGATTGGCATTCCCGCACGGATTTTAAAGTTTGAAACACTTTTCTTGGACTTGGTGACAATCGGTTTTTGCAACACGATGAAACCGAGTTCCTTGGCGGCTTTGTCCATGACTTTTGAATCGTCCTTGGCTTCGCCGACGCCTTGGTTGACCACGACTTTCTCGAGACGCGGTACTGCCATGGTTGAGGTGTAATTAAAGCGCTTCATCAAATCCTCGCGGACTTGAGTGTTATAGTGATTTTTTAAGCTTTCAATCGCCATATCAGTGTCCTTTACTTGAGGTTGTCTTCGATGACGGCATCGCACTTCTTGCAGTAACGAACTTTTTTGTCCGCAACAACTTTGTGTGCAACTCGGGTGGTTTTACCGCAGCTTGGGCAAACCAAGAGTGCTTTTGACGCATGGATTGGAGCTTCAAAGCTCTCAAAGCCGCCGCGTTGATTCTCCTGGGTTGGTTTGATGGCTTTTTTAACGATGTTGATGCCTTCGACAATGATCGTGCTCTTTTTGGGTTGAACGCGCAAGACACGACCCGTCTTATTGCGGTCTTTGCCCTGACCAATTTTGACGGTATCGCCACGTTTGACGTGCAATGGGGTTGGTTCAGCAGCCATTACAGCACCTCCGGCGCTAAGGAGATAATCTTCATAAAGCGGCGGTCACGAAGTTCTCGAGCGACGGGTCCGAAAACGCGTGTGCCTCGAGGTTCACCCTGAGCGTTGATGATGACGGCTGCGTTGCGATCAAAACGAATCGCACTGCCATCGGGACGTTTTACTTCTTTGCGGGTACGAACGATCACGGCTTTGACGACATCGCCTTTTTTGACTGTGCCGCGAGGGGCGCAATCTTTGACCGAAGCCACGATCACATCACCGACGCCGGCGTACTTTTGGTTCGATGAACCACGAGCAAGCCCGCCCATGACGCGAATGCAGTTCAGTTGTTTTGCACCAGTGTTATCGGCGCAATCAACGTAAGTGGTTGGTTGAATCACGCTTAATCCCTGCCCTTTTCAACCAGCTTGGCAACTTTCCAAGTCTTGGTTTTCGAGATCGGACGCACCGCCACAATTTCGACGATGTCGCCTGCCTTGTATTCGTTGTTTTCATCGTGGCTGGCGAACTTCTTGGAACGGGTCACGACCTTGCCGTAAAGCGGGTGCGTGAATTTACGTTCGACTTTAACGGAAACCGTCTTGTCTGCTTTGTCCGAAACCACGACGCCTACAAAACTCTTACGCGCCATGTTATTTCACCTTCTTTTGAAGACCATCGGTGCGTTTTTCGGTGGCGAGGGTTAAAAGCTGTGCCACCTCTTTGCGCAGGGTATTGATCTGTGATGGATTTGGTACGGTTGAAACCGCGCTCTGAATACGGAGTTCCATGAGTTTTTGCTTGCGAGCCAAGACTTCTTTGTCGAGGTCAACAATGCTCATCGCACGGAAGGTTTTGAGGTGATCATTGCGCTTCATCGTAAACCTCGCGGCTAATGAACTTGGTTCGGATTGGCAGTTTATGCCCAGCCAAACGGAAAGCCTCTTTTGCCTGTTCCACGGTGACGCCCTCAACCTCGAACATGATGCGTCCTGGTTTGACCACCGCGACCCAATACTCCACCGCGCCCTTACCAGAACCCATTCGGGTTTCGGCAGGTTTTTTGGTGATTGGCTTATCGGGGAAAATGCGAATGTAAATTTTACCGCCACGCTTG
>JAYVRX010000178.1:0-10573 GCA_043775825.1 Deinococcales bacterium | reverse complement strand
TGATATTCAGCCAAGAGTACAAGTGCCTTGTGCTTGATGTCACTCTCGAGGCTCGAGGCGGCTTGTTCTAAAAGTTCAATGACTTGTTGGTTGTCTGGACTGGTCATTAAATCTCGAGCCGCTTCCAGGGCAAGTTGATTTCTGGTTTCGCCGCCCGCATAGGTTAACGCCTGAACCCGAAGATGCGCGGCGGCAACAAGCTCACCTCGAGTTTCGAGTTGCCAAGCAGCACTGCAAAGGATGTCCAAGGCTTGTTCAGGCTCGAGCCGGGCATCTGCGACAAACAGAGCACGGGTTTGGGCGTCTGTTTCAAACACTTCCAGGGCGCGTCTTGCCAGAGATAAACGCTGTTCTGGCGTTAAGCGTTGTTTGTATATTTCTTGGTAGAGCGGGTGAATAAATTCGCCTCGGATCAATATTCCGTTTTGCTCGAGTTGGATTTTTGCTTTTTCAAGCACTTGGGGTGAAACATTTGCCAATGCCGCCCACATCGGGTGGCTTGTGTTTTTAGGTAAAATTGTTTTGGAAGCCAAAACCAGTTGAAGTTCTGGTGTGAAAGCCGCGTTTTTCATTTGCTGTTCAATCAAAATCTCAACCATTGTTGGTGCGACCTCAAGGGTTGGCGCTCGCCAACGCCATTGTCGTCCGTCGTTCCAAACAAAACCAAGGCGTGCCAAATACCTGAAAAACTCGAGGGTAAAAAGCGGGTTGCCAGCCGCTTTCCCATGAATCCATTCGATAGCCTCGAGTGGCAATGCTGCATTAGCTTCTGTCTCGAGCAAGTCTTTAACGCTTTCAAACTCAAGTTTCTCGAGCCGAATGGCTTCAAAAGGTTCAGGGGGCTGGTTACGACTGGTGACGATCAACGCCACGCCCTTCAAACGCGTGACCACTTTTGACATTGTGACAATCCACTCGAGTCGCTCAGGGTTGGCTTCATGCAAATCCTCTAAATGCAAGATAAACGGCGCAATACTCGAGAGCACTGCACCAATGGCACTGACGCTCTGTTCGGTACTGAGGGTTTGGTTCTGCTCAAGTTTTTCTAAGATACGTGTCGCCCAGACTGGCAAAGCTTTGGGTTTGGGTAAAGCTTTTGCCAAACTCGAGAGTGGTGTGGTGACGTGGAGGCTCAGGTTTTTGCAAGGAGTTTCGTGCAGCAAGCGTTTGGCGCTGTGGGTTTTGCCAATTCCAGCCTCGCCCCACAAGCCAAGCGCCATGCCAGGGCGTTTAATGATTAAGCCCTTGAAGCGCTTGGCAAGTTGCTCGAGTGAGTGCATGTTGTTTGAAGTCTAGCAGAGCTGTATTGCCTTTGGTTCAGTGTGCGCCAGCATCTCGGGTTTGCAGGCGAGAAATCATGTACGCCATGACCAGCAATGCCAAATTTAAAAACGCAATCAAGACAAACAATGCCACGGGTTGCACACTAAAAATTGCACCCGCAATTGCCGATGCCGGAATCGAAAACAACATGGTTAAGACCTGTACCGACGAGAATAAATCGGCAGCGCCTTGGGTTGGAAGATGGCTGAACAAAACCGTGTCTCGGTAGGTTCTGGTTAAAAACGTTCCACCTGCCAAAACGCTCACGACCAACAACAGGATCACTAAATTGCCGGCAGGAATCAGGACAATGAAGATCGCACCGATCAACCCGAGCGCACAGGTCAAAACCAAAGTGCGTTCGACAGCAAAACTCGAGAGTCGCCGTAAAACAAAACCGTACATGATGGCGGTCATGGCGGCGACAGACACCGGCACCAGCGACACGGCGAGTGCACCAAAGCGCAGGGTTTGGCTGAAGTACAAAATTTGAAACAGGTTCATTTGTTCGATAAAAAAAGTCATAACGTAAAATCCGATCAGCCACAACAAACCTTTGGTGTTTTTTAAGGCGTTTAAACTTTGCAAGTTTTTTAACAGGCTTTCCCAGGGGTGCAAACCTTTATGCTCACGCATGGCGGCTAGACCGTTTTGGGTTTCATCGGTCAGGGCATTACGCAAGAAAAACATAACTGTCATGCTGATCGCGCCCAGAAAATAGTAGACGCGCAAGATCGATTCGACACCGTATTTGCCAATCAGCAAGCCGATCACCGGGGTCATCAGACCACAGGCAGCCCCGATCAAATTAAGGATTGCAAAAACCCTTGATCGATCACTGGGGGCTACATCTTCAATCACCAGCAAGTTCCAAGAGACGCTAACGATTCGGACGCTCGAGTTAAGAATGGCGGCGATGGCGAACGCCAGAAAACTCTGTGAGAACGTCCAGATCAGCATCGGTAAAGTCCAAGAGATCAAATCCCAAATCAAACTGGTACGTTTGCGTCCCATGCGGTTGGTGATTGGCGCTGCCAGGGTTTGAAAGACAAACGAAAACGCCAGCATGATCGAACCGATCCAACCTATTTGCACACTCGAGAGTCCGACACTGGTCATGTAAAGTGGAGCGTAATACAGGATCACCACACCAAAAACCGCCCACAGGGGTTCGACCAAAATAGCGTTGCGGGCGTTTTTTGGCAGTCCTGGCAGGAGAGGTTCTTTAAGCACCAAGTGATTCTAAACTTTGTTGATCTCGAGTAACGCCGTTGATGCCCTACAGTAATCCAGCATGACCAACTTTTATTGTCACTCCTCTTGAGAACTCGAGTATCGCACGCTTTGAGATCAGGCGTTCAGGCTCGAGCGGAGTGATTTGTTCAGTCTTGGGCAAAACTTAGGTTGCGGATAGGCTGGTATTGACGCACTCTAGTAGCCTTGCGAGCCTGAGACTCGAGGTGCTTCATGCGGTCAAACTCGCGTTCTTCGGAGAGAATGTCCACCCATTCGGTCAGGGTTTTGACGCCCGCCTCGACCACTTCGACTGGGATTCTGAAGCTTGTCCCCGCCAGAAAACGTTTGGCGGCGCGTTTCATGTAATTGATTTTTCTCATGACACTCCTGTTCGGCATCCTTTGCAGGTGCAAAGCAATATGCCTTTGATGGATTTGAAGCTCACTTAGCCTAGGCACAGAGTCTCAAAAAGCCCTCAAAATTAATTCGCGCCGTTCAGCACAGACTCTCTCGAGTCGATTTGAACCTGTACCTAGAGATTTGAAGCGCCGTTTTGAGACTGTTTTGAGACTGGGGGTTTAATTTAAGAACTCAAGGGGTGATGACGATGATAAGCCTGTATGACGCGAATCTCGAGACTTACGACAGTATTCTCTCACTTTGCTGTATTGTACATTGTGACACGTTTGGAATTTCGTTCACTGGGCAGACCACAAGTCTTACTCGAGGGGCAACCGCTCGAGCTTGGACGCAAACCTGTGGTCTTGCTGGCTTTGCTCTGCGATCTTTCAAAGGGCAGCAAATTACCAACCCGAGATACGCTGGCACAAATGCTTTGGGCTGGGAAGAGCAACGCCTTGGGCAGCCTTTCAACCGCCCTGGGGCAAATCCGCGACGTGCTGGGTTTCGACCCGTTTATCAGCGACGACAAAACCCGAACCCTGCAACTTGGCTGCGAATTCTCGAGCGACTGGCAATTGCAGCTTCAAGCCACAACGTCCGAAAATCCAAATCAGTGGCTCGAGAGTTGGCAAGCTTTGAGTCAGGAATTTCTGGCTTTTCCAGAACCAGCCTGGGATGCCAAATTCGACCTAGACGTGCAAAACTGGCTAGAAGCAAAACGCCAAGAGTTGCAGCAACTGCGCCGCGACCTGAGTTCGCGCCTCGCGTTGCATCATCTGAAATTACAAAACTGGCTGGCAGCACTGCCGTTTCTCGAGTTCGCCAAACCCGAAATTGGCGACCCACAAGAACAAATGCTCTTGTACCGAATGCTGGTCTTGACCGCCAGCAACCAACCCGAACGCGCCAAAGCCGCCCACCGCGAACTGCTCGAGTGCCTGCGCGAACTCGGGGGTCGCCCCAATTCCGATGTTGAAGCCGCACTGGCAATGGCGAACGCCAATGAAATTGCCGCCGCTCGGGGTTTACTGATTGAGCTTTTTGCAAACCAACACCAGGAGAAACCCGTGCCATTTCTGGGACGCGACACCACCCTCGAGCAATTAAATTCTGCGCTGCCCAACTCACTCGAGGGACGGGTTTGGGGCGTGCGTTTGATCGGTGAACCTGGCGCGGGCAAAACCGAACTGGCACGGCGCTGGATTGCGCTGCTCGATCCACAAAAACGCGCTTACCTTCACGCTGAGGGGTTTAGCGAACGCCACACTCCAGCTTGGCGAACCTTTGACATGGTGGTACGGCAACTCGTTCGCGCCAGACGCCACGACCTCGAGGCAATGCCCTTGGAGCTTCGCGCCGCAATAGCGCGGTTTGTTCCCGACCTTTTGGACGTGACTGGCGACGCGCCCAGTGAAGACGAACGATTGCTGCTTCTTGGTATACGCTGGCTGCTAAGCGACGAAATCCGCCCAACATTATTATTTCTTGACGACCTGCAATGGATTGACCCCGCCAGCTTCGGACTGGTGCTCGAGTTGTTGCGCAAACCACCACCACGCGGATTACTGCTGATCGTCACACAACGCGACACCGAACAAAACCCGACCTTTGATCTTTCACGACTGCCCGAATTACTTCAACGCGAACACGCTGGCATCAGCCTCGAGTTGCCGCCCTTAAACGAAACTGCCATTCAAGAACTCGCCTCGCGCTTGGGACAACCCGACACCGATACAGGCTGGCTGAAACAACAATCTGGTGGCAACCCCCTGTACCTGCTCGAGATGCTCGAGGCTGATTACGTCAAACCCGACGCGGCACAAATTCCGCCCAACGTGCAAGAACTGATTCAATACCGTTTGAACACGGTTAACCAAAACAAAGACGCTCGGCAAGTGCTCGAGGCATGCGCGGTCTTGGGTGAAGGTTCGACTTTGCTCGAGATTAAAACCGTCACCGAACTTGGTTACGAAGCCGTGGTTGAAGGTTTGAGCATACTCAGGAATGCTCGAGTCTTACGGCGTGGTGACACCAGCATTCACTTCAATCACGACCTGACCCTGGGCGTTGCCAAAACGCACTTGACCCCAGAACGCCAGCAACTTTTGCATTTACGGGCTGCCAAGGCGCGACATGACAAACCCGAACTTGCCGCCCAGCATTACTGGAGCGCCCTGCAAGATGGCACAATCACCCTGGATGCCGCGCAAATGGCAGACATTACCGAAACCTTCGCCAAAGCAGGCACAAGCCAATCCCTACGCGGCGACATGACCGCAGGCGCACTTTGGTATGACCGTGCGCTCGAACGAGCCACGACCCCAAACACCCGCGTTCGTACCCTCACCAAACGCGCTCGGGTTTTTGAGCGCCTAATGCGCCTAGACGAAGCCAGCCAAGATTTAGACCGTGCCGACCTGCTGGTATCAGGTTTAGACCTGATGACCCGCGCCAGTTTGTTAAACGCTCGAGCCACCCTTTTAGGCACATACTACCGAGACGCACAAGCCACCGCAAACCTGGCACACCAAGCGCTAGCATTGCTCGAGGGACAAGATTCGATAGAGGTACTGGTTGAACGTGGCAATGCCTTGCACAATTTAGGACTTGCCAAATGGCTCGAGAAGGACTTGCAAAATGCGGAACAGTATTTACGAGAGGCGCTCGAGATACGGCGGGCGTTGGGGGATTTGGATAAGGTTGGAGACACGTTACAGAACTTAGGATTGGTGTTGACAGATCAGGTCAAACCAGAAGCTCGAGAGATATTTGAAGAGACACTGAGTATACGAGAGAGGGTTGGAAATCTCTCAAATGCTGCAAGAACACATGCAAATATGGGTTTACTATTTTGGAAATTAGGTCAACTGGCTGAAGCGGAGAAGCAGTATGAAATAGCACTCCATCGTATACAACCTCTTGGCGAGGATATTATTGGACACGCAGTTTCCAATACTCTTGGAATAATTCGTTTTGCACAAAAGAAATATCGTGAAGCTCGAGAAGCCTATCAACGGGCTTTACAATCGCCACGAGCAGCACGTAGCAAACCAGTCCTTGTATTGTTCACAAGCAATCTAGTTGAGGTTGAAATCCGACTGAGTTTGTGGCAAGACGCTCAGAAGAATCTCGAGATTGGAATGGACTTACTGTATCAAATTACCAACGGTTTTCCATCAGCAGAATCTGATATTTCACAGCTTGCAGAATTTCACTTGTTTCAAGGTGATATTTTTGCATTAACAAAGGATTTCCCAAAAGCAATTGAAGCATTTCAAACTGCCAGCAGCATCGCACAAACAGGTCATGTGCGAGACTTTGAAGCTCTTGCTCTAAGCAAATTGGCACGTTTAAGTGACGATGCAGAAATTGCCTATCAAGCCATAAAACTTGAAGATACTCCGATGACAAAAGCAGCACTCCACGTTATTGAACGTGATTTTAATTCGGCTCAACACGAAATTCAAAAAATCAATGACCCATTTGAAGAAGCTCGATTGATGCTTGATTTTGCATTCTTAACAAATGACCAAAATTGGCGCACTCGAGCAGATCAAATTCTTGAGCAATTAAAAAACTAGATTTCGGTTTCAATCCGAAGAAAGTGGTGAGAGCATGAAAATAGTGTTTCGACGTTGGTTTATGGCTGGTTTGGTATTGGGTATTTCGAGTTTTGTTGCTGTGGTGAATAGCCAAGGGCAAACGACCAAAGGACAACGTTTGGTCTGGCAACCGCTCGAGTCGTTCAAAATTCTAACAGCAGGTGTGGATTATTCTGCAAATGAAGTTCTGGCAATTTACAACGTTACAGGAAATCTAAAAAATGCCCAGAGTTTGCTTGATAATAAAAAATTAGCACAACTCGCCAAAAAAGCTAACGTCACTTTGGTCAACAGCATTCCAATTCCTGCTCGAGCTAGCGATCCAAACGGCACAAATTCTCAAGTGTGCGGGAAAATATTGTTGCAATTCCGTTTGAATCAAGATGGAAATATTTCGGAAACCACGGCAATACTTGACCAACAGGGCATCAGTATTCTGGGTGGTGACATTTTGTATGGCGTTGCACCGAAAGGTCTGGGTTTGCCCGATCAAACCGACAGCGAAGATACTGGCAACATCTGGGGATTTAAGGCTGTCAACGCTCCAGAAAAAAGCAACAAAGGCAAAGGTATGCGGGTTGCAGTGCTAGATACGGGCGTAACGAGAATTCGTGCGCTTAACATGATTCCTGGCGCAAATTTTGTTTACCCAGAATCACCAACACCTTCGACCAATGACGACTTCTCGCTTGTTCCAGAAGGACACGGTACAGGTGTTGCGGGTATCATTGGTGGCTCAAGTGCAAACGGTTTACCCGTTGGCGTTGCACCAAGCTCGAGCATTTCGCCTGTTAAAGTTTGCCGTGCCGATGGACATTGCACAGACCCAAGTGTGGTCATGGGCGTGTGTTTTGCGGTATCAAAATCCGTTCAAGCCAAAGTGTTAAACGTCAGCTTGGGGAGTTTTATCAACTCACCCATTTTGGAAGGTGCAATTCGTGATGCAAACCTCGAGAAAGCGCTTGTGGTGGCTTCGGCTGGTAACACTCGAGAATTCCCTGAAACCGAACCACGTTATAACTTGCCTGTGTATCCTGCTGCGTTTTCAAATGACGCGCAGGTGAATTTGGTGAACCTGATGTCGGTTGGAGCAATTGACCCAGACATGAATTATGCTTCGTTCGCCACGGGTCACAAAAGCGTTGATATGGTTGCGCCAGGGGTGGACATTCGCACATACTCGAGAACTGAAAGTGTTTATCTGAATGCAACTGGTGGCACATCTTATGCTGCGCCATTTGTTTCTGGAACAGCCGCCCTGATGTTTGCCAAAAACCCGAATTTAAGCCCAGCGCAAGCCAAGAAGATTTTGAAAGGCACGGCAGACGCGGCAGGTTGCAATCAAGTGCAAGCCGTGGATTCTTGCGGCACTGGATTATTGCAAGTGAGCGCAGCACTAAACGCCACGCCTTAAGACACTGGCTCGAGATTCATTCATTGCAATCACAAGACTACATGGGAACACAAGATTCTCTTTCTCTCGCTTGCGGGTCGGGGATGAGGGTAGCGTTATGGTTACTCGAGTTTTATTTCCCTAACCAGCGCTTTTGCTTTTATCCCCTTTAACCAAGGTTTTTTCACATCCCCATGCGATACTTTTGTATTGCAACTCGGCGCTATCCTTCAAAAACGAGGTGAACCATGAACCCAGATGACAGTCAAGCCATCCTCGAGCTTATCCAGTCCAGTCAACCCGAACGTGATCGTGTGCGAACGTTAATTGGGCAAAAACGTTGGCGTGCTGCCGAACCCGACCCCGTGCGGTCTGCGGCGTATATGGACAAACGCACCCAGGGTGTCGCGCCCCCTGGGGCGGAGGCAATTGTCGGTGACACGATTGATTTGCAACCGATTCGGTTTTTGCCGATGGGTGCGAACGTGCGTCGGGCGGTGGCGTATGTCGAGGTCAACACGCCGAACGAATCCAAGTTGGGCAGCGGTTTTTTGGTCAGCCCGAACTTGTTTTTAACCAATTGCCATGTTGTGGGCGACATCAATCAGGCTCGAGGGACGCAGATCACGTTTGATCGGGAGTTGGGCAATGATGGCACAGCTTTACCAACGACCTCGTTTTTGCTCGAGCCTGAAAAGTTCGCGTTGTTCTCAGCGCCAGATCAGTTGGATTACGCCCTGATTGCGGTTGGACGTTTGAATTCTGGAAATGCTGGCTTGCCCGATTTTGGCTTTTGTGCGCTGTCTGATCGTCCTGACAAGCACGTGATCGGCATGAACGTCAACATTGTTCAGCATCCGCGCGGTTGGCTTAAAATGATTGCGCTTCGTAACAACAATTTGGTTTACCGCACAGATCGGACGCTACTGTACGAAACCGACACCGAGGAGGGTTCTTCGGGTTCGCCAGTCTTCAATGACGATTGGGAGTTGGTGGCGTTGCACCACTGGGCGCAACCATTTCTCGAGCATCAGGATGACCGTGGGCAGCAAATTCCGGTGACGATCACGGTCAACGAGGGCGTGCGGATCAGCGCGATTTACAAGGATTTGCAAAGCAAGCTGGCAGGGTTGCCTTCCAATCAGCAAGCATTGTTACGTGAGGTGCTCGAGGCGGCGGGTGCTGCCAGGGTGACTTCAATCGCGGGTGAAACCAAAAAACTTTCGCCACCGAAAATTTCAAAACCCGAAGCTTTTCAAGTTCCAGATTCACAAGGAGTTCTTATGGCAGACTCGAGCGAGATTAAAATGACCATTCCGTTGGAAATTACGGTGAGACTGGGCGGCAGCGCAATTTCCTCGGCACCAAACTCGAGTACCCCTGCAAGCCTTCAAGCGCCAACCAAAACCCTAACCAGGGGCGCAGAGGCGGTCAAGATTGACCAGGATTACAGCAATCGCGCTGGTTACGACCCAGATTTTATTGATGGCTTTGGTGTGCCTTTGCCTGTGGTCGCAGACACCTCGCAGATTGCGCCGTTGCGGGCGCAAGAAGCCGAGTTCGAGGCAGGCGAATTGAAGTACGAGCATTTTAGTTTGAAAATGAACAAATCCAAACGCATCGCACTTTTTACGGCAACCAACATTGACGGTGACACGTATTTATCCATAGATCGCAAGACGGGACAGGTTGCCAATTCGGAGGGTGAAACTTGGTTTAAGGATGTTCGCATCAGCGCCAGTTATTTCTTAGACCAAACCTTTTATTCGGCGTGGTCAACCTATTTTGACCGTGGGCATTTGACGCGGCGCTCTGACCCAACTTGGGGAACTGCTGAGACTGCCGCTCGAGCCAACGCGGATACGTTTCATTTCACCAATTGCTCGCCGCAACATTTTCGCTTCAATCAAACCACCAAATTTTGGCAGGGCGTCGAACAGTACGTGCTCGAGCAGGGGGTGTTGAAAACCAGCAATCCCAACAAGCATTTGTGTGTTTTTCAAGGACCGATTTTTGATGACAATATTGACCTCTGGGCGGATGATGTGCAAATCCCATCGTCGTTTTGGAAGATCGTGGTTTGGAAGGGCGAAAAGGCTTTAAAGGCAGTCGGCATGGTGGTCGATCAACTCGCATTGTTGTCCGAAGAACGCAAATCGCTTGGCACACCGCAACCCAGCTCGAGCGTCAATGTTTCGCATTGGCGCGTGGCAATATCGCAAATTGAGAAACGCACAGGTTTAGATTTTGGCAAAGCTGTGCGTAAGGCGGACACTATCGCTAGCACCAATCAACCCGTGGTTGGCGAGGAAGCGCTGACACTGATTCCGATTCAATTCTTAAGCGACATTGTACTGTGACTGTTGCCGAATTAAATTTTTGATCGTGCTTGCAATGCCTTGATTGATCTCAAAGTGCTGCTCGAGCCACGCCAGAATTCGCACTGGCGATTCTGACGTGCATTCACAACCTTGCACAAAGGCGCTTAAAGCCTGTTTATGAAGGTTTCTCGGGCAGAGCTATAAGCTACAAGCTATAAGCCAAAGAACGCTGTTCCTTGAAGCTTATAGCTTACGGCTTATAGCCAAAACCACAATAATCCCCTCGCCATATCTTC
>JAYVRX010000177.1:0-3114 GCA_043775825.1 Deinococcales bacterium | reverse complement strand
GGGTGTGATCTTGCTCGAGATCGCCGAGCGTCGCCAGGTGGGTTTTGTTGATTTTTACCCGAGCTTGGGTGATCCGCCCGACCCGAGACTGTTTCTCGCCGACGGCTTGCACCCAGCCCCAAATGGACACGAATTGATGCTCAAAAGCCTGCTTTTGAGCCTGGCGCAGACGCAAGCATCATCCAAACAAGGCAAAATGGGCTTATGAAATCAAACGCTACCGATCTTGGAACACCGATTGCTCGCCAAACCAATGCCGAGCAGGTCGTGCAACGCATTCTGGGCTTGATCCAGGCGGGTGTGCTGGTCGCGGGTCAGCAACTTCCCGCCGAGCGTGAACTCGCCACGAATTTGGGGGTCAGCCGCCCAAGCTTGCGCGAGGCATTACGGGCGCTGTCGTTGATGGGTGCGTTGAACATCCGTCAGGGTGGCGGCGTGTTCATCTCAGCCCTGACCTCCCAAGACCTGCTTGCCCCGCTCGACTTTTACTTTAACCTCGAGAATCAACACTTGGAAACCTTGTTTGAAGCCCAGATCATGCTCGAGAGTGAGGTCGCTCGGATGGCGGCAGGCAAGATGACCGACGCGCTGATCGAACAACTCGAGGCTTGCCTCAAAGGTACCGAGCCTGTGCTCGATGCGCTGCTGGCTTGGTTCGAGATGGACACGCAGTTTCACATGCTGATTGCCCAAGCCACAGGCAATATTTTTCTCGAGCGGGTGGTGCACAGCGTTCGGACGTTAATCAACCGCAACCGCAAGGCGACGGTGCAATCTTGGAGCATTCCTCGCATCAGCCACGCGGAGCATTTGCGGGTGCTCGAAGCGCTTCGGCGGCGCGATGCCGATGGCGCGGCGGCGGCGATGCGGGCGCATCTGGAACGGGTGCGGGCGGCACACGCAAAATTTAAGAAGGCACAAGCCAAAGAAAAAGCGGCTAAAACCAAAATCGAATCCACAAAGAAGGTCAAGGCAACATGAAAAAGCGTGCGCGAATCGGCTTTATTGGGGCGGGATGGTGGGCGACCGCCGTGCAAATTCCATTTTATGCGGCTCGAGAGGATGTCGAACTTGTGGTGGTTTGCCGGCTTGGTACGGAGGAACTCGAGTTGGTCAAACACCAGTTTGGTTTTGCTCACGCCTTCGAGGATTACCGTCAGTTGCTCGATCTCGAGCTTGATGGCGTGGTCATTTCTTCACCGCACGTGCTGCATTTTGAGCACGCCAAAGCCGCGCTCGAGCGTGGTTTTCATGTGCTGGTCGAAAAACCAGTCTCGACCCTCGGGCGACAGGCTCGAGAACTTGTGGCGCTGGCGCACGCCAAAAACAAGCAGATCATGATTCCGCAGGGCTGGAGTTTTAGACCCTTTGCTCGAGAGGCGCGTCGTTTGGCAAGCGATATTGGCGAACCGCGCCATTTTGTCTGTCAGATGGCTTCGGCGCTTTCGGATTTGTTTGGCGGCGAACAAATGCTCGAGACCGAAGGCGCGATTTTTCGCCCACCAACCTCGACCTGGGCGGATCCCGAACGGGCTGGCGGTTACGGCTGGGGACAACTCTGCCACGCGCTGGGTTTGCTGTTTGGCATTGTTAAATACGAGCCTAAAGAGGTTTTTGCGTTCATGGGACTCTCGAGCGCGGGCGTGGATTATTACGATGCGATCAATGTGCGGCTCTCGAACGGGGCAACCGGCGTGATCTCTGGCGCGGCTACCCTGCCCAAATCGAGCACCGAGGGCATTGACATGAAGCAGTACCAGATTGACATTCGCATTTTTGGCACCGAGGGCGTGATGCTTTTAGACATCGAACGCGAACGGCTCGAGGTGCGCCGCAACGATCACCGCAACACGGTTGTGCCTTTAAAAGACGGCGACGGGGCGTATGACACCTATCAACCCCTCGAGCGTTTTGTGGCAATTTGCCTGGGCGAAACCGTGGAAAACGATGCCCCTGGCGAGGTCGCCATGCGGGCGGTGGAGGTGCTCGAGACGGCGTACAAGAGCGCCAAAAGTGGAAAGGTTGAAATGATTGTATGAAACTCAGCGTGACATCGTGGTCGTTTCCAGCCTGCACCCTGTCCGAAGTCGCAGGGATCGCCCGAGTGTTGGGGATTGAAGCCCTTGATCTGGGTTATTTTTACGCTTCGGGTTTAGATCGAACTCGCTTGCTCGAGCAGCCCAAAACGCTGGCTTTGGAACTCGAACCGCTCGGTATTGAATTCGCCAACTTTTACCATCTGTTCGGTGAAGATCTGGATGGTCGCAACCTGGCGCTGGACTCGAGTTTGAAAGAAAACATTAAAGATTTTCAACAGGTCACGCAGTTTTGTCAACACGCCAAAATTCCGTCGGTGATGGTGCTTCCTGGCATCATCAACCCTGGTCAAACTCGAGTTCAGGCACTCGAGCAATCCGCGAAATCGCTGCAAGCCTTGCTGCCCATTGCCCAAGACGCGGGTGTGATTTTGGCAATCGAACCACACGTGCATTCTTACCTCGAGTCACCCGCCCTGACGCTCGAGTTGCTGGCTCGGGTTCCAGGTTTAAAACTGGTACTCGATTACGCGCACTTTGTTTGTTTGGGCTACCGCCAAGATGAGATTGACGCGCTTATTCCACACGCCGCGCACGTTCACTTGCGGCAAGCCAAAATGGGCGCATTGCAAACCAAACTTTCGGAGGGCACAATCAATTTCCCCGCACTGCTTGGAAGTTTACGCGAATCGGGTTTTGCTGGGGTTCTGGCACTCGAGTACGTGCATCAGGATTACATGGGTACGCTGTATGACGACGTGTTGACCGAAACCGTAAAAATGCGCGATCTGGTTCGGAGATTTTTATGAAGCGACTCGAGGGTCAGGTTGTGGTTGTGACAGGCGGTGCTGCTGGCATTGGCAAAGCCATTGCCGCACGCCTCGCCAGTGAAGGTGCGACACCTGTGATTGCAGACCTCAACCTCGAGCAGGCACAAACCACGGCTCGAGATTTAAATGGTTTTGCCGTGCAGACGGATGTAACCTCGAGCGAATCGGTCAATCAACTTGCAGCAAAGGTACTCGAGCAATTTGGGCATGTGGACATCGTGGTTAACAACGCTGGCATTCATATTCAA
>JAYVRX010000176.1:0-3128 GCA_043775825.1 Deinococcales bacterium | reverse complement strand
CATCGCGCCGAGCCTGTCGAGCCGTCTGGCAATGGCGACCAGGGTTTGCGCGGTATCATCGTGCAATTCGCGGGCAATGCGGCGGCGTTCCTCTTCTTGCGCCTGGGTGAACAATGCTAGAAAACTCCGCAATTCGTCGGTGCGTCGCGCCTCGAGTCCACGTTGGGCGATTTCATCGGCAAGTTTTTGCTGCTCGCTTAAATCACGCGCAATCGCCAAACCACCAACCACGCGCCGGTCAGACCGCAGCGCATTGAGTTTGATCTCGAGATACGCTGTGCTGCCGTCACTGCGTCTCACGCCGCCCTCAAACGTAAAGGCGTCCCTGGCGTGAAGGTCATCGTCTGACCCCGCAATCATCTCGCGCCAAGCGCGGCGTGCTGCCAGTGCTGCATCAGGCTCGAGGAAATGCTCAAAAATCTGCCCCTCGAGTTCACTTGGGGCAAACCCCAACACCTCGAGCGTCGCGGGGTTGGCATAGGTCACGATGCCGTCCAGGTCGGTGGTGACGATGAGGTCGTGGGCGGCTTCGGCAAGCAGGCGGTAATGGCTTTCCTGGCTTTGAATACGGGCGAACAACCGCGCATTTTGAATCGCAAGTCCCGCCTGGTCGGCAATCGCAAGTGCAAGGCTGGCATCACGGTCAGACAGTCGCGCCCCTGGTCGAATCGTATCGGCATAAAGAACGCCAATTACAGCGCCCTGAACGGTTAAAGGTACAATCACACAAGTCTGAGCACCAAGCAGCGCCGAACCCTGATCTTGCCAAGCCTCATCAACCGCCGCACCGTTTTGCACCACGGGCGAGCGTTCCTCGAGAAGCTGCTGAAACGCATCCTCGGCGATGATAAACGGTCTGAACGACTCGAGGTCATCTTCAAAACCGAAGGCGTGAAGCCTACCAATCTCGGCGGAATCCTCCTGCACCGTGGCAAAAAAACCGATAAAACAACGTTCCAACTCGAGCGAATTGCTGATCTCGTTTGCCAGTGCCTCGAGCACATCTTCAAGCTCGAGCGTTGCACTGGTCAACCTGGCGGTTTGCAATAAAACCCGCGATTCACGCCCTCGAGACACGGCTTCATCGAAAAGTCGCGCATTTTCAATTGCAAGTGAAGCTTGTTCTGCCAAAGCTTGCGCCAAACTAACCTCGCGTTCTTTGATCTCGAGGCTGGCGCGGGTGGTGTCGAGGTACAACACACCCAAGGGTTTACCACGCGCCGAAAGCGGCAGCATCACGAATGCCTCCGCGCCCAAATCGCGTGGTCCGGCGGCATAACTGCGGCTCGAGGCTTTGACATCATTGCTTAAAATTGGTTGATTGCGGCGCACCAGACGCTCGAATGACTCGGGCGAAATGCTTAAACTCGGTTCACTCATGCCTTCAAAACCGAAAGTAAAGAATTCGCGGTCAATGCTGGTTTGCTCGCGCACATCATCGTAAAGTGCCAGAATACCGCGCTCGAGTTGCAAACTTTTCACTGCAAATTCTAAACTGCGCTCGAGAATTTCCTCGAGTTCCAAAGTTTCACCAATGCGCTTAGAAAGTTCTGCGAGCGCTCGAGCTTCACGTTCACGCCTCGTTCGTTCGGTATGAAGCATTGCAGCCTCGAGCGAAAGTGCCGTTAAATTCGAGTACAACCTTAAACGCTGCGCCAAAGCCTCCGTCGTTCCCAGCACCTCGAGAATTCCAACCATTCGTTCACGCGCCAAAAGCGGAAACAACACGCGATGCTCGAGCGGCATCAAACGGTCTTTTTTCAGGGCTTCCTTGTATGCACCATCAAACGCCACAGTCTCGAACGATAAACCCGCGCCATCAAAACTCGAGACTCCAACCTCATTCGCCACCGCCAGCGTCTCAAGTTCATCCTCGGTCAGCATCATCACCCGAGCCGAACGCGCCCCGCAAACTTCAAGCGCCGCCCTTGCCGCAATTTGCGCGATGGCAGGCAAGGTTCGCGCTTGCGAAATTAAACTCGAAAAGGCTTGCCAGTGCATCAAAAACCCTAACTCGAGCTTGGACAATGTAATCTCGAGCAACGCCCGACTTTCATCGGATTGCACCAAGGTTTGGGTTGCGCCTCGAGATCGCGGCATGAATACAGTCTAAACGAGATACCGGTGAATCTCGAGATTCAATCTGAAGTAGTTTTTTGTTGGACGACTCGAGTTGAAAATACTTAGCAATTTGCTGTATATTGAAGCGGTGAACGTTCTTTCGGTCAAAGCCATTCGTGAATTTGCCGAAATGCGTCCAGAAGCCGAAATAGTTCTCCGCGAATGGTTCAACACCTTACGCAAAAGCCAACCGCAAAATTACGCCCAATTGCACGATATTTTTAACAGCGTTGACGCTGCCAGCACCAAAGATAACCTACTCGTATTTATTTTTGACGTTGGAGGCAACAAATACCGCATCGTGACCCGAATCGATTTTGAATCTCAAATGGTATTTATTCTTTACATCTTCACCCATACCGATTACACGCGCTGGAATCGCGCAGGGAGACCATAAATGCTACACACTGCAACCATTACAAACGCTTGGCAAACGCTACACGCCAACCTTCACCCCATTCAAAACGAAACCGAGTACGACATCACGCTCGAGTTCATGCGTGATCTAATGCGCGAGTACAACGTTTCAGAAGAACCATTCAAAGGTTTATGGACGCTTGCCGCGCAATACGTTCAAACCTGGGAGCAAAAAAACGAACCTTGGTTGCAAACACCACCCCAAGGACGTGACGCACTCGCATTTTTGCTGCGCGAACGAAACGTTACCCAATACCAACTTGCCAAAGCAGGAGTCGCGCATCAAAGCACACTCTCGAGCATCGTGCGCGGAAAACGAGGGATTAGTCTTGGAGTGGCGAAAAAACTCGCGGGTTATTTTTCTGTGCCGCTCGAGTTATTTCTGTGATTTTGAAATGAGAGGTTCAACAATATCATATACCGTTTTACCATCAATTATAAGATTTTTCTTTGCTAACTGCTCTAGTAAGTACTGAACTTACGCAGAGGTTTTGGATTGTCAAGACATCGTGGACATGAAGTTCGGCATTTCCCCTCGAAACCAAGCTTCCTCGAACTCAACAGGCGATTGATACCCTATCGTCGAATGC
>JAYVRX010000175.1:0-10764 GCA_043775825.1 Deinococcales bacterium | reverse complement strand
GGTGGGTCCGTCGGGACTTGAACCCGAAACCAACGGTTTATGAGACCGCTGCTCTAACCGATTGAGCTACAGACCCGCACCTCTTGACCCCAAGATGCACCTAACGGGCGGGGTCGCTGGAAGATTGTACGGTTTCGAGCCTCAGACGGCAAGTCTGTCACTCGCCCGCACAGTGGGTATGGTCAGCGCCCGCTCCCGAATAAACCCGCCACCCAACAACCTCGAGCCATCATAAATCACCGCGCTCTGACCTGCGGTTATCGCAAATTGCGGTTCGTCAAACTCGAGTTGAAAGCTGTCGTCGTTGGCTTGAACCAACGTGGCACTGCTCGGCACTTGACGGTAACGCACTTGCGCCATGACTTTTTTCGGCAGATTGCCAATGTCCACCAAGTAATTCACGCCCCGAACCTCGAGCGTCTGGGTGTTGCATTCGGCTTTCGTTCCAACAATTACCTGGTTGCTTTCGGTGTCCAGCGCGATCACATAACGCTCGAGATGCGAATGAAAAAGCTTCAAACCTTTTTTCTGCCCTATCGTATAAAACTGCGTGCCTTCGTGTTCACCGACAACGTTGCCTTGGGTGTCTACGACAGTGCCCATTTGCGGTTTGATGCGTTCGGACAAGAACTCGGCAATTGTGCCCGGCACAAAGCAAATATCTTGGCTTTCGGGCTTTTCAGCCGTAATCAAGCCGTAACCCCGTGCCAATTCGCGCACAGCAGGTTTCTCGAGATGACCAACAGGAAAAAGCACTTTCTCGAGCGATTCGCGTGGTGTGCCCCACAAGAAGTACGTTTGGTCTTTTTTCGGGTCGTTGCCACGGTGAAATTCTGGACCTAACGGTGTGTCAAAACGGCGCACGAAATGACCTGTGGCGACAAAATCGCAACCCAGCATTTTGGCTTTTTTGACCAGATGATCGAACTTGACTTTGGAATTGCAGAGCACGCACGGATTTGGCGTGCGTCCCTCTTTGTACTCGTTGACAAAAGGTTCGATAATGTTTTTTTCAAATACATCGCGGTAATCGAGCAAGTAAAATGGAATGCCCAGCGAATCCGCCACGCGCCTTGCCTCGTATGCCGCATCGGGCGAGCAACACGAATCGAAGGTATCTACGCGTTTCGCGTCGGGCCAGAAGCGCATCATCGCGCCGATCACCTCAAACCCATCATCACGCAAGAGCGCGGCACTCACACTCGAGTCCACCCCTCCGCTCATGGCTGCCAGAACACGTCCCTTGCTCACAAGCAGGCATTGTACAGGCTGCGGTGGGTTTTGTGGTGTTCAAGAGAACAGTTGAGGAAGCTCGAGGGTTGCTTGGCAAAACTGTGCAACTTATATCAAGCGGTGTAGCCATTCCACCAGCAGTCCCCGTTCTGCCTCGCTGAAACGAGACTCGAGGTCAGGTAAAAGCGCGACCAAGGAGACGGCGTGGGTTGTTGCTTGCGATTCTATGCTGGCTTTTAAGGGTTTTGATTTTGACGTGATGATCGCGTTTAAGACGGTCTCGAGCATCAAGTCTGATAGTTTGCTGTCTTTGACCTGGGAATTGAGCAAGCTCAAGGTGATTCCCAAAGCCGCACCGTGAATCATGACGGCAGCACGGTCAACACTGACGGCGAGCCGTCCCGCTTCAGCCACCCTCTGAAGCAAATTTTGCAAAATGCCGAAGCCTTCCAGGGCAGCTCGAGATCGGGAATTGTCCGTCAGTACCCCGTACATCAGTTTGTACAAGTGCGGATGTGTCAAACCAAATTCCAGATGTAAATTCCAGCCTTCGCGCAGTTCCTGGACGGGATCATTTAACCTCTCCCGTTTTAGCTTAGACTCGAGGTAGGCGCTAAATCCTACGCTGGCGATTTCGTTCAATAAGCCTTGCATGTCACCGAAATGGCGATAAATCGTTGGCGGTTGAACATCGGCGGCGGCGCTCACCGCACGGCTAGAAACAGCCTCAACACCGCCAGTCTCGAGCAGCGCAAGAGCGGCTTGGATGATTCGTTCTCGGGGCGATAATTGAGCGGTCAAGGGCATTTATCAATGATAACACCGAAACGTTAACGGCTTGACATATCAGCGATATATGTTTATTGTTATCACTGTAAACAGTCAGTTTGGCTTGTTTAAACGAACATCATCCGAAAAGAACCAAAACGCCAAAAATTCCAGCACAAGCAATAACCAGGAGCAAACATGATCTTAGTCACAGGCGCAACCGGACAATTGGGCAAAGCCGTCATCAATCAACTGTTAAAGAAAACCTCAGCCAACAACATTGCCGCCTTGGTACGAGACGCTACCAGAGCCGCCGACCTCAAAGACCTGGGCGTCAACATTCGCCTGGGTCATTACGATGATGCAACCTCGCTCGAGAGTGCCATGCAAGGCATTGAAACCGTTTTGTTGATCGCTGGCACGAACGAGGACAGCCGCGTTCAGCAGCATCAGAATGTCGTGGATGCCGCGAAAAAAGCGGGCGTTCAAGGCATCGCTTACACCAGTCGAACCCTGAAAGACACCAGCAGCACGGCGAACAAGCTCATGCTGGGACATTTCCAAACCGAGGATGCCATCAAAGCGAGCGGATTGTCTTATGCCATTTTTCGCAACGTCTTGTACATGGATACGCTGCCGAATTTTGTCGGCGAAAAAGTTCTCGAGACGGGCATTTCACTCCCTGCCGGTCAAGGTAAAGTCGCTTTTGCCCTGCGCAGCGACATGGGCGAAGCGATAGCCAATTCCCTGCTGGCAGGCGGTTGGAACAACACGACCTACAAACTGACCGGAAGTCAACCATATTCCTTTGACGATGTTGCGGCAGTCTTAACCCAACTGTCGGGTCGGGAAGTGAAATACACGCCCGCAGACGCCTCAGCCTTCGCGGCGAAAATGATTGAACGCGGCGTACCCGAAATCGTGGTTGGGCGGGTTGTCGGTTTTATGACCGACATTAAAAACGGGCAAGAAGACGAAATCAGTCCAGACCTCGAGCAACTTCTTGGGCGCAAACCCGCGACGCTTGAGGAAGGGTTAAAAGTGCTGTTCAAGTTGTAGATAAAACTGTTTTGAGAAAAAAGTTGTGCAGGGACTCAAGATGTAAAAGTGATGGTCAGCATCAAAAATAATGCTGACTGTTTCTCAATCTTGGGTTTCAATCACCTCAAGCGCTGGCGGCTCGAGATTTACGGTAGAGGTTGTACAACTTAAAGTTCGATGCGCGAAACCGACTCATGGCGTCTTCTGGCGTGATGCGCAGTTGCGTAGCGGCTTCTGCCATTTTCACGCCTTGACCGTTGACCAGTTTCAAAAGTTGTGCGGTGGTCGGGTCAAAGGTTTGCGCGAAAGGCTCGAGTTCAGTCCAGGCGGGTTTTTCGCTTGGGACTTTGGCAACTTTGGGTTTACTGACTTTTTTCGCGGCTCGAGATGGGGCTTTTTTGGTGGTTTTGCTGGCTCGAGTTGCGGTTTTTGAAGTGCTTGCTTTGGTTTTGCTGGTTGCCGCCGTTTTGCTGGTGCTGGCTTTTTTCGCGGGTTTGCCTTTTGGCAGCTTGGCGCGTTCATTGAAAATATCTCGGGCGCGGTCTGCGTCAAGGTCGTCTGGGCGATCTCCAGCCCGTAACCAGGCATTCATCTCGCCGTCGGACAAATAAGGTCCAAAGCGTCCGTCGCGCAGTTCGATGGGCTTGCGGTCTTCAAACTCGAAAACTTTGGCGGGTGGTTTGGCTGCGGCGCGACCTCTGGTTTTGGGTTGGGCAAATACCTCTTCGGCTTGCTCTGAGGTAATGCTGAACAACTCTTCGTGGCTGCCGATGGTTCTCGAGTCACCTTTGTCTTCTTGCCCACCGCGTTTAATATACGGTCCAAATTTGCCGTTGAACGCCCAGACTTCCTCGCCTTGAGAAACCCCAACGTAACGGGGCAACGACAAGAGTTTCAGGGCGTGCTCGAGCGTGATGTCTTCAATTTTATCGGTTGGGAAGAGGCTGGCATTTTTCACGCCGACCTCACCTGGGTTGCCGAGGCTGACATACGGTCCAAAGCGTCCCGATTTGGCGCTGACGGTCATGCTCGAGTGTGGATCGATGCCCAACTCGCGTTCGTTGGATTTTTGAGTTAATAACTCTTCGGCTTTCTCGAGCGTCAGGTCATCTGGTGGGAAGTCCTCTGGGATATTGCCTTTTTGATCGCCGCGCTGCATAAAACTGCCGTAACGTCCAACCCGAACCTCGATGCCACTGCCCTCGAGACGCGGTATAAAAATGGTGGCGATGGCTCGAGGGTCAATGCTCTCTAAGTTTTCGGCGATCATGGGTTTTAAACCAGATTCGGCGGCAAAATAAAAGTTGTTCAGGTACGGGCTGCGTTTTTGCTCGCCGTTGGCAATGCAGTCAAGGTCATCCTCGAGTTTGGCGGTAAAGCTGTAATCGACCAATTTGGTGAAGTGCTTCTCGAGCAGTGTCACCACCGAAAACGCGATAAAGGTCGGGATTAAAGCCGTGCCGCGTTTGAAGACATAACCACGGTCTTGGATGGTTTGAATAATGCTGGCGTAAGTGCTCGGGCGTCCAATGCCTTTTTCCTCGAGCGCCTGAACGAGTGAGGCTTCGGTGAACCGCGCTGGGGCTTGGGTGGTGTGACCCTTCGGCTCGAGGTTTTTGTCGGTCACGCGGTCATTTTGTGCCAAAGCTGGCAGGTTGATTTCACGGTCTTCGAGTGCGGCTTCAGGATCGTCTGAACCCTCGACGTAGGCGCGTAAGAAGCCCGCGAAGTCAATGGTTTTACCCGAAGCGGCAAAGATTGTGGCGCGACCATCGCTCGAGGTTGCCCCGATTCGCACGGCTAGTCTGCGCCCTCGAGCATCAGCCATTTGCGATGCCACGGTGCGTTTCCAGATCAGGTCGTAAACTTTCCATTCGTCTTCGCCGAGTTCGCCCTTTAATTCTTGTGGGGTGCGGAATTTCTCGCCGGCGGGTCGAATCGCTTCGTGGGCTTCCTGCGCGTTCTTCACTTTTTTCTCGTAGGTGCGCGGCGTTGGATGCAAGAAACTTTCGCCGTAAAGATCACGGACTTGCTCCCTGGCAGCGTTGAGTGCCTCTTTAGACAGGCTGGTGCTGTCGGTACGCATATACGTGATGTAACCGCCCTCGTACAAGCGCTGAGCGGTTCTCATGGTGCGCTGGGCGGTAAAGTTCAGTTTACGCCCACCCTCTTGTTGCAAGGTGCTGGTGATAAACGGCGCGTAAGGGCGCTGCGTGAACGGTTTTTCTTCGGTGCTTAAAACCTTAAAATTTGCGCCCTTCAAACTTGTTGCAAGCGCTCGAGCCTCGGGTTCATTGAGGCGCACGATCTTATCGCCGCCAACAAATTCGCCTTTGGGATTAAAATCTTTGCCCAACGCAAGGCGTTTCCCCTCGAGTTCGATCAGGCTGGCAGGGAATTCTTCGCGTTTTAAGGTTTCAAACTTGGCGTCAATGTCCCACCAACTGGCTGGCGTGAAACCCATGCGTTCGCGTTCGCGTTCGACCAACAAACGCGTTGCGACGCTTTGCACACGTCCCGCCGAAAGCTGCGGTTTGACTTTCTTCCATAAAACTGGCGAGACTTCAAAACCGTACAAACGATCCAATGCTCGGCGCGTTTCCTGGGCTTGCACCAAGTTTTCGTCCACCGACCTGGGGTTTTTGATGGCGTTCAGAATCGCTTCCTTGGTGATCTCATGAAAGACCATGCGCTTGATCGGCACTTTGGGTTTCAGTTCGTCCAACAAATGCCAGGCAATTGCCTCACCCTCGCGGTCCTCGTCCGTCGCCAGAATGACTTCGCTCGAGTCTTTCAAGAGCGCTTTAAGTTTGGCGACCTGCTGACGTTTGTCGGCATTGACCACATATAAGGGTGCGAAGTCATTGTTGACATCAATCCCCAAACGCGCCCAAGGCTCGCCCTTAAATTTGGCTGGAACTTCATCGGCATTGCGTGGCAAATCACGAATATGCCCAAAGCTAGATTCGACCACATAACCCGCACCCAGAAATTTCGAGATGGTTTTAGCCTTCGCAGGCGATTCCACAATAATTAAGGTTTTTGACAAGGACTTCCCCCTCGAGAGACACCGAACACCAGGTTTTGGTGTTGGTTCAAAAAATTCTCAAACGACCTTCGTTCGAGATCATGCACGCGGGTAGGGTAGCACACGAGACATGAAAAGTAAGAAAGCCGAGCACAATCTGGCTTTGATGGTCGCTCAAGTTAAGGTTTTTTGTCTCGAGTTTTAATTGAAATTTGCTTACAAAAGGCATTAAACCCAAGTCCCGAGTCTGTTTTCCCGTCCAAAGTTAAAAAATAATGCCCAGTTTAAAATTTTTGGCGAACAAGCCAAGTTCTGGAAAGTCAGGGCATTGCGCATCGAACAACCAACGCTCGAGCAAGGTCTTGGCTTCATTCCCAGCAAGCTCGAGGGTCAAATTGACGAAATCTTCAACGCTGGCATTGCCAAATTTGTACTTTTCAAGGTATGCACGCAATAACCCAAAGAATTTTTCGTCCCCCACTTTTAAACGCAGCGCATGAAGCGTCATTGCGCCGCGCCAATATACGCCAAGATTAAAGATGTCATCATCAGCCTTAAGTACGCCAGGAGGCGTGTAAATACCAAAACTTCTCGAGACATCTGGGGCTGGATTTCCAGTCAATGGAATCAATTCGAGCCTTGAGGGTGTGCCCAAGCGTACCCTGGAAAAATTCCAACCTACAACGACATCGGCAATTTGAAGAATAGTTGCTCCTGCGGGAAATTTTGTAAGAACCTCATCTCGAAAAGATTTTGGCAAAGTCCCTTCAAACAGCAACTCGAGTGCTCGCTGGAGCTTTTTTCCAGCCATGACCGCAGTGCCGTAACGGTTGCCACGCAAGCGCTGAAGAAATTGAGATTTATTCATGTCGGCGGTGGCGCTGCCAGCCACAATGTCAGGGTAAGCAGATTCAATCTGCGTTCTGACAGACTCATCTTGTCCAGGGAAACGAAAATCGTTGTACAACCAACCAAAATACTCGGCAAAACCTTCATGAACCCACATGTCCTTATGGGTTTTAAACGTCACATACGCCCCAAACCATTGGTGAGCCAATTCGTGCGCCACGGTTTCGGTGCTGACCTGCAAGACAGGACCGAAAGACACGGGCAACGTCACCAACGATTGCGTCTCGAGTGCAAAACCAAGCCGATTGTTGACGGTCAGCACGCCCACTTCTTTAAACGGGTAAGCCCCCAGTTTCTCCTCGAGAAAAGAAATGATCTTGGGTGTCTCGAGTATCGCTTGGCGCATGACATTGGTGGTTCTGGGCGACAAATAATGACGCACCCTGACACTTCCCACTTTTCCTTGATCCTCGAGTTTGAAATCACCTATTGCCAGCACCACAAAATAAGTTGACGTGGGCGTGTCAATGCGGTAATTGCTGGTCGCCGTGCCGTCGTTGTTATCGACCTTTGAGACAAGCACGCCGTTGCTAATGGCTTGCTCGCTGCTGGGGGCGCTTAAATGCAAACTGAAGGTTGCTTTGTCGGTTGGGTGGTCATTGACTGGACTCCAGGCAAACATGGCGCTGGGTTCGGAGAGCACGGTTAACTGGTTTGGGAATGCCATCCAGAAGTTTGCACCACCAAACGCAGTGGTGTTGACTGCTACCGAATCTGGTTTGCCCGCGTAAGTCACGTTGACTTTTAATGCTTCACCTTTCAAAACGGCTTTGGCAGGCGTAATGGTTAACTCTGGATCGGCTTGCGCAAAACGCGCCACATCACCGTTCACGATCACGCTGGTGACGGTCATCGAACCAAAATCGAGGTTAAAGCTACGGAGGTCTTGGGTGGCAACAGCCGTCATGGTCGTCGCGCCTTCAGTGGTTTTATGATCCGCGCTGATTTTTAAAGCAATATCGTAATCTTGGGCGTCATAACCCCCATTGCCCATAAAGGCAAAGATCGGGTCGTTTAAACTCGAGCTGCCCGCCGTTTGCGCCAATGCAAACGTCGAAAACCCGAGCAGCGCGATTGAAACTCGAGCAAAGGTTTTGAAAGTATTTCTGAACATTTTGCGAACCTCCGTGTTGGATTAGTTTACGGGGGGCGCGTTAAGGTTTCTTGAAGTTCGAGACAATTTTGTGAAATGCAAAAACCCCCGTTTTATCACGAGGGTTTTCTTTTGGAGCCGAAAAGCGGAATTGAACCGCTGACCTACTGATTACGAATCAGTTGCTCTACCCCTGAGCTACTTCGGCAAAAGCATCATGCTCGAGCTTTAGAAGATTATCGGCTCGAGCACAACATGTCAAGTTTAGAAGTTTAGATTTTAGATTCTCGAGAATTCGAGCGCGGTTTTTGCCAGTAATTCTGCGGCAAGTGGTAAGGCTCGTTCGTCATCAAAGTCAAACCCCGGATGATGGTGTGCTTTGTCGCGTCCTGTGGCGGCATCGTTTGAACCCACAAAAAAGAACACTCCTGGTTTGCGTGCCAAAAATTCGGCGACATCTTCGCCGCCCATCGTCTGATCGGCGGTGTTAACGCTGCCGTTGACCTCTAGCGCGATCTGTTCAAAACGGCTGGTCAGACTGGCATCGTTGACCACGGGCGGTGGACCATCAATCCAGTCAATGCTTCCTATCGCACCAAACGCACTCGAGAGAGCGACAGTCATTTCTTTAATGCGGTTTGTCAACCTCGAGCGCAATTCGCTGTCAAAGGTTCGCAGCGTGCCGCGCAATTCCGCGCTTTCGGGAATGATGTTGCTCGCCCCTTCGCCCGCTTTCAGGCTGGCAATCGTGACCACGGCGGTGTTGGTCGGGTTTGTTTCGCGGCTGACCAGGGTTTGAAGCGCGGTAATCAAATGCGCGGCAACCACCACAGGGTCAATCGCTTGATGCGGCGCTGCCGCATGACCGCCCTTGCCTTTAATCGTGATCGTGAAGCTATCGGGTGCTGCCATGACCGCACCAGCCCGAACACCGACCCAGCCAACAGGTTTGTCATTCCAGAGGTGCAATCCGACTACCGCGTCCACATCGTCCATCAGATCGGTTTTGTGCTCGAGCATCGCCGTTGCGCCGCCGACGACCTCTTCGGCGGGTTGAAAGATAAACTTGAACGTTCCAGCAAGTTCAGCACGGTTCTTCGCAAACACGGTGGCAACATGAGCGGCAATCGTCGCGTGACCATCGTGACCGCAGGCGTGCATCACACCAGGGTTACTCGAGGCGTAACTTGCGCCCGTGGTTTCAAAGATTGGCAACGCGTCAATGTCGGCGCGAATCATCACGGTCTTGCCTGGCTTACCACCTTTTAAATACCCAATCACGCCCGTAATCCCAACGCCGCGTTCAACTTCAAAGCCGAGTTTCTCGAGGTGATCGCCCAAAATTTTGCTGGTACGAAATTCTTGAAAACCAAGTTCTGGGTTGGCGTGAAAATCGCGGCGCATGGCGACCATGCTGGGCTGTAACGCCTCGAGTTCGGTTCTGATGTCCATAACAGGAGTCTAGCATCTGGCTTTAAGGCTAAACTGTTCGCAATTCGACACTCCAACCCTCGCCGCTCGAGACGCCAAAATGATTTGCGAAACTCGAGCAGTTCATACCGAGGCTGGCGTTTAAAAGGCTGTTGACATAAACCAGGCGCTCACCGAGTCTGACATGCCCAAAGCTTGGCACGTAAGGCAGGCTTTCCTGGTACACCAATTGATGGTGTTTAAAGACCCGAACCTCGAGTTGATCGCCCAGTTTGACGCCTAAATCGTCCAATAAATGCTTGGGGATGTTCGTCCAGACGTTACCAAATTGAATGTCCAAAACTGGAATCACCCCGCGCACACCAGACTCAAACCGTGCTGGTGGTTCAATCTCGAGCCGCGTAATTTTCGGCAGCGTCTCGCCAATCTTGCCAAACTCAAGCAAGCCAGACGCCAGTTTTGCCCCAACAAAAGCGTACAAATCGCGCCCGAGAAAGGTATAACTCTCAGACGAGCCTGGCAGTCGGTGCATGATTTCATCAATCTCGAACGCCTCGAGCGGACCCAAATCGTCTTCGATCAAGGTCAGCAAACCATTGTCGGGGCAGACGTAAATCCGTCCGCCGGCGTCTTTTGCCGCCACACTCTTACGGTTTGTGCCAACGCCAGGGTCAACCACGATCACAAAAACCGTGCCTGCCGACCAGTACGGCGCGGTTTGCCGCAATCTGTAACCACCCTCGAGAATGTTGAAGGCGGGAATCTCGTGGGTCAGATCAACCACATCTAACGCTGCGTTGACCCCTCGAGCCACGCCCTTCATGGCTGCTACAGCGCCGTCACGAAGTCCGAAATCGGTCATTAAGACCAAAGCTGCCGAATTGTTCATACTTGCACCCTCGCACCCGAGCGACCAAATTGTCGGCGGCTAGCCAAGCGGAATCGAACCGTCGGCTGCCACAAGCGCGATGAACAAGTCTAACCCGAAAGCTCGAGGGAATACTGGTGGGTTGAAGTGAAAGAAATGAAAACGAAGTAGCTGCACGTTTTTTGAGGCAACTGTTTCCTGTTCCACACGTTCTCAATAAAACTTGTGGCACGATTTTGAATCATTGCACTTTACCTTTGTAAAGCTTTTGTCCCCTTTGGGATGTTGTAAAAAGGTAATTACTCAACTCGGGGTTTAACTGGAATTTAAAACCTCTGGCAGTAACCCCATCGGTGATAACGCCTGCCCAATCGCTTCAAACGCACTCAAACC
>JAYVRX010000174.1:0-10834 GCA_043775825.1 Deinococcales bacterium | reverse complement strand
TGCAGTGCGCCGACGCTGTACAGCAGAACGCTGGCTTGTTTTTGCAGGTCGGTGATTTTTTTGACGCTGCGTTCTTGCCACAAACTGACTTTGGTTTGCGCGAAGTCAAAAAAGGCTGGGACTGGAAATTGGTGGACTTTCGCGCCGTAATTTTGCCCGAACCTCGAGAGGACTTGTTCGATCAGTGGGTTGTTCATGTCGGCAATCGTGCCTGAGCCGTTCAGTTGCACGATCTCGAGGTTGGGGGTTGGTTTGGGGATTAAATGCCTCGAGATGGCGGTCAGGGTCGTTCCCCACGCCAGTCCAATCACGGTGTTGGCTTGGATGAGGGTGTTGATTTGTACGCCCGTGAACGTGGCGACGCGCTCTAAGGCTTCGGCTTCGCTGGCGTTGTCGGGAACTGGAACGATATGCACGGCGTTCAGGTCGTACTTGGTTTTGATTGTTCCTGCCAGACTGCGTGTGTCCTCGAGCGGGTCAATGATTCTGATTTGGACGATGCCTTCGCGTTTGGCAAGCGATAGTAACCGCGAGATTTTGGGTCTCGAGAGTCCGAGTTCTTTGGCGATGTCTTCGGTGGTCATGCCTTGGTAGTAGTAGAGTTTAGCGGCGCGTAAGGCAAGGTTTTGTTCGGTGGTCACGGTGTCCTTCCTGAATTGTTGGGTAACCTTGAAAAGGGATAACCTTGGCGTAGTGTTTGGAATCGTAACACCTTCAATGCTGGGAAAGTGGAGGTTTTTTCTCAACTTGGTTTAAAAATATTGGTTTGGTGATGTGTTGCTGAGACTCGAGGCTCGAGGTTTGATCGTGATTTTGAATATTGTATTTTAAAATACAATACTATCTGAACAAATGTTCAATACTCTCGAACATACGTTCAATTTAGTAATTCAACAGTCTCGAGCACGATGCTGTTTGGGGGTGAAGTATGAACCGAGCTGCCCTGCTGGACAACATGCGTCAACCGCAAGTTTGGGATGTGATTGTGATTGGTGGCGGCGCGACAGGTCTGGGTGCAGCCGTGGACGCGGCATCCAGGGGGTTAAAAACGCTGCTGCTCGAGTCTCACGATTTCGCCAAAGGGACTTCATCTCGAGCCACAAAATTGGTGCACGGTGGCGTGCGGTATTTGGCGCAGGGGAATTTTTCCTTGGTGCGCGATGCGCTCCACGAGCGCGGTTTGTTGCGGCAAAACGCGACGCATCTTGTCAGGACGCTTGGTTTTGTGATTCCTGGTTACGAATGGTGGTCGGTGCCGTTTTACGGATTTGGCATGAAAGCCTACGATTTTTTATCGGGAAAACTGAATTTAGCGCCCAGCAAACCAATTTCTAAGCTTCAAGCGCTCGAGTTTATTCCAACCTTACGTCAAGACGGTTTACTTGGTGGGGTCTTGTACTTTGATGCGCAATTTGACGATGCGCGTTTGGCGTTGACCCTCGCCCGAACCTTGGTCGATCTGGGCGGAACGCTCTTAAATTATGCGCCGGTCACGGGTTTAAACAAGCAGAACAACCGAGTTTCTGGCGTGACGGCTCGAGATTTGGAAACCGAAGAAACCTTTCAACTGACCGCCAAAGTGGTCATCAATGCGACTGGCGTTTATGTGGATGCCGTGCGTGAAATGGACGAACCTGGAGCGGCAAAAATGGTTTCGCCAAGTCAGGGTTCGCATCTGATTGTGGATCGAACTTTTCTGGTGGGCGATCACGCACTGATGATTCCCAAAACCGATGATGGACGCGTGCTTTTTGCCGTGCCGTGGCATGAAAAAGTGATTCTGGGAACAACCGATAACGCCGTGGACACGCTCGACCTCGAGCCGAAGCCCAAAGACGAGGAGATTGATTTTATCTTGCGCACCGCAGGGCGTTACCTCAGCCGCAAACCAACCCGTGACGATGTGTGTGCCAGTTACGCGGGGTTGCGCCCACTGGTCAAAGCCGAGGGTGCAAGCTCAACCAAAGCCCTCTCGAGGGATCACACGATTCGAGTCTCGAACACGGGGTTAATCACGATCACGGGCGGAAAATGGACGACGTACCGCAAGATGGGTGCGGATGTCATCAACCGAGCGCTCGAGGTTGGGGCGTTCGCCGCGAAGCCTTCAGGGACAGAAAATCTAAAACTTCACGGTCATTCAACTGATCTTCAAGCCGAACCATTCCAGGTTTATGGTTCTGACTCGAGGGCGGTTAAAACCATGCCAGGAAACGACATTAAACTTCACGTCCGTTTGCCGCACCTCGAGTCTCAAGTGCGTTACGCCGCCAGGTTTGAACTCGCCCGAACCATCGAAGACGTGCTTTCACGCCGCACCCGGGCGTTGCTGCTCGATGCCAAAGCCAGTTTGGAGGCTGCGCCTCGGGTCGGAGAAATTCTGGCTGAAGAACTTGGTTACACCAGCGACCAGATTGCAGTTCAACTCGAGCAGTACAGAAAAATTGCTTCGGGTTACATCCTGACTTAATACTTCATGCAAGTTTAGTGCCAGAAGACTAGACTCGAACTTACCCAAAATCCGTTCACCCGCTTTGAAAGGTATGACCTTGTGAGCATCCAACAGGTTCTTCAAAGGAATTCATGACGTTAACGCTCGAGCACGTTACTAAAAATGTTGGTACAGACACGCATCTGTACGACTTGAGTTTAAACCTCGAGCCTGGGTTGAACGTGTTGCTCGGATCAACGCAGGCGGGTAAAACATCGATCATGCGGATCATGGCAGGACTGGATAAACCCACCACAGGACGGGTTTTGATTGATGCTCGAGATGTGACGGGTGTTGCCGTGCAAAAACGCTCTGTGGCTTTTGTTTACCAGCAATTTGTCAATTATCCGTCGTTCACGGTCTTTGACAACATCGCCTCGCCGCTTCGTTTGAAAGGCTCGAGTCAAGACGAGATCAAACAACAGGTGCAAAGCGTTGCCGAAATGATGCACATTGACCACCTGTTAGACCGTCTGCCCGCCGCGCTTTCGGGCGGTCAGCAACAACGCACCGCCATCGCCAGGGCACTGGTCAAACAAGCCGATTTGCTTCTGCTCGACGAACCACTGGTCAACCTCGATTACAAACTGCGTGAAGAATTGCGAGCTGAGATGCTCGAGATTTTCAGGCGCCGCAACTCGGTGGTGGTCTACGCGACCACCGAACCGCTCGAGGCGTTAATGTTGGGCGGCACGACCTCGGTGATGGACGCGGGGCGTTTGTTGCAAACGGGCGCGACGCTCGAGGTGTTTCATCGTCCGAGCAATATGCGCGTGGCAGAGGTTTTCAGTGATCCGCCAATGAATTTACTTCCAGCGCAGATTGAAGATGGCGCTTCAGGTTTGACCGTGCGACTCTCGAGCGGTTTGACTTTTTCTTTGCCCGAACACATGCGACTTCTTGCACCTGGCGCTTACAAACTTGGGATTCGCGCCAACCACGCCAAGCTTGCCACCTCGAGCAGCAGCATTAATTTGCCAGCCAAAGTTGAACTTGCTGACATCAGCGGTTCGGAAACTTACGTTCATGCCAGCACCCAAAATTTGCGTCTGGTGGTGCAACTGACCGGCGTTCACAGCTTCACGCATCAACAAGAAGTTACGGTGGCGCTCGAGCCGAGTCGCTTGTTTGCCTTCGATGCTGGCGGTGTGTTGCAAGCCTCACCCAACCGTAACTCGAGCAACGCCGCAAAGGTGGTGGCGTAATGGCGCGAATCGAATTTGAAAATCTGGCGCACAGTTACAAAACCAACCCGCAACAACCCAGCGATTATGCCTTGCAAAAAATTGAACTGATCTGGCGCGACGGTGGCGCTTACGCTCTGCTTGGACCTTCGGGTTGCGGCAAGACCACGCTTTTAAACATTATTTCTGGACTGGTGCGCCCGAGCCAAGGACGCGTTTTATTCGACGGGCGCGACATGACCGACCTGCCCACCGAAAAACGCAACATCGCCCAAGTCTTTCAATTTCCTGTGATTTACGACACCATGAGCGTGTTTGACAACCTCGCGTTTCCACTGCGCAACCGAGGCATGAATGAAACTGACACTCGAAAACGCGTCCTCGAAATCGCAGAACTCTTGGAACTCTCGAGTGACCTGAAAATCCGAGCCAGTGGACTCTCTGCCGACATCAAGCAAAAAATTTCCCTTGGGCGCGGACTGGTGCGCTCCGACGTGGCAGCCATTTTGTTCGACGAACCGCTGACCGTAATTGACCCAAATTTGAAATGGTTACTTCGCAGCAAACTCAAACAGATTCATCAGCAACTCAAACTGACTTTGATTTACGTGACCCACGACCAGATCGAAGCCCTGACTTTTGCCGACAGCGTGGTTGTGATGTATGACGGTGCAATCGTCCAAGTTGGCACACCCCAAGAATTGTTTGAGCGCCCCAAACACACTTTCGTCGGTTACTTCATCGGTAGCCCAGGCATGAACCTTCTCGACTGCACCCTCGAGCATGACAACGCCGTGGTTGACGGGCAGCAGATCAAACTCGAGGCTGGACTTGCCGCAAAAACCACAACGTCAGGCGGGGAACTGAAAATTGGTATTCGCCCAGAATTTTTGGGATACGCCCCAGAAGCTCAAGCAAACGCGATCAACGCCCAAATCGAACGGGTTGACGACCTCGGAAATTACAAGATTGCCACCGCCAAACTCGGCACTCAAACCTTGAAGCTCAAACTCGACGAAGACGCCCAAATCTCGAGCGGCGCGGGTTGGTTGGTGTTCCCACCAGAACGGTTGATGTTGTACCAGAATGGATGCGTTGTGGAGTGAAGCTCTCACCCGACTCGCCTAGGCTCGCCACCCTCTCTCGCGCAGCGAAAGATGGTTCAAAACAAAATAGTTTGGCATTTCGAGATAGCAATTAAACTCCCTTCTCTCCTTGGAGAGAAGCGCCCACGCCCGTTAGGTGCTGCTTTAAGGGCAAGAAGGGTTGGGGATGAGAGGGAACGAGAGCAACCGTAAATTTTGTATCAGAAAAAGTTTCTGAATTCTCGAGGAGCACCAATGCAAAAAACCGTCAACAACAAAGCCTGGTTCTTGGTGCTGCCCGTGGTGATCGCGGTGGCGTTCAGCGCGATCATTCCGCTGATGACAGTGGTCAATTACTCGATCCAGGATGTCCTCGGACCAAACCAGCGTGTGTTCGTGGGTGGTGAATGGTTTCGCAGTATTTTGCGCGACCCAGAACTTCACAGCGCTTTAATCCGTCAATTGATTTACTCGTTTTGCGTTCTGGCGCTCGAGATTCCGCTTGGAATCGTTGTGGCGCTGGCGCTTCCCGCCAAGGGGTGGCAAGCCAGCCTGAGTTTGGTTTTAATCGCGTTGCCGTTGTTGATTCCTTGGAATGTGGTTGGCACGATCTGGCAAATTTTTGGTCGTGCGGACATTGGCTTGCTCGGGAATACCCTGACCAAATTGGGTTTGGATTATAATTACACTTCACACTCGCTGGACGCGTGGCTGACGGTTTTGGTGATGGATGTTTGGCATTGGACGCCACTGGTGGCGCTGCTTTGTTACGCGGGACTTCGCGCGATTCCAGATGCGTTTTATCAGGCTGCCAAAATTGATGGCGCAACACCCTGGAAAACATTTAGGTTTATTCAACTGCCAAAATTGCGTGGCGTGCTGGTGATCGGCTTGCTGCTGCGTTTCATGGATTCCTTCATGATTTACACCGAACCGTTTGTCCTGACCGGCGGCGGACCTGGCGACAGCACCACGTTCCTCAGTCAAATTTTGACCCGCATGGCGGTTGGACAATTCGACGTGGGCAAAGCCGCCGCGTTTTCACTGATTTACTTTCTCATCATCCAGGCGCTCAGTTACGTGTTTTACACCGTGATTCAAAACACAGGCAAAGGAGAGGGCAAATAATGCGACGCTCGAGTTTTATTCCCAGCCGTGTCTGGTTGATCTTTTATTTTGTGTTGTTGCTGCTGCCAATTTACTGGATGCTGAACATGTCACTTCGTACCAATGAGGACATTCTGGGCGTGTTTTCACTCGTGCCGCGCAATCCGACGCTTGCCAATTACAAAGTCATTTTTACCGACTCGAGCTGGTACAACGGGTACATCAATTCAATCATTTACGTCCTGATGAACACGGTCCTTTCAGTGACTGTCGCCCTGCCTGCCGCGTATGCCTTCTCGAGGTACAGCTTTTTGGGCGATAAGCACCTATTCTTTTGGTTGCTGACCAACCGCATGGCTCCACCCGCCGTGTTCCTGCTGCCATTTTTTCAACTTTACTCGAGCCTCAATCTGATTGACACCCACCTTGCTGTGGCATTGGCGCACATGCTGTTCAATGTGCCGCTTTCGGTCTGGATTCTCGAGGGGTTCATGTCGGGCGTTCCCAAAGAAATTGATGAAACCGCCTACATTGATGGTTACAGTTTTTCGAGGTTTTTTGTGCAGATTTTTATTCCACTGATTCGGTCTGGTGTCGGCGTGACGGCGTTTTTCTGCTTTATGTTTTCCTGGGTTGAATTGCTGCTGGCACGCACCCTGACCAGTGTGGCTGCCAAACCGATTGCCGCCGTCATGACCCGTACGGTCAGCGCTGCGGGCATGGATTGGGGCGTTCTAGCGGCGGCTGGCGTTCTGACCATCGTTCCTGGTGCTCTCGTGATTTATTTCGTGCGCAATTACATCGCCAAAGGTTTCGCCCTCGGCAGGGTTTGAAGGAGGCTCGAGATGGAATGGATGGTTTGGACGATTCCCACCGCAATCTTTTTTGTTTGCATTTTCGCCATGCTTGGCTTTATGACTTTCATTGACGTGCGCCATCCTGCCGCGCCGCGCAAAGGTTTTCTGCCGATGGCAACCACCCGTGGAGACAGGCTTTACATCACCATTCTCGGTTGCGCGTTCATCAATCTGGCATGGTTGGGGCTGACCGATTGGTTGCAATATCCGGCATTGGTCTTGTGCCTGATCTGGGGTTACGTGCTGATTCGTTGGGGCTAGATTTGGTTTTCCCCGAGAACCTCGAGCGACAATCCTTCCGCTCATGGTGCAACTCTCGGTCACGGTCTGAAGGCAGCTTCTCGAGCTATTGAAGGGGGTTGTTCGTGAGTCACAAAAATAAAGCAACATGGCAAAGCGGAGCCGTCAGGCGAACTGTGCTGGTCAGCGGTGCAGCCATGCTGGTGGCGGCTGGAATTGCAGTGTCACTCAGCAAGGGCGCTGCTCAAGACGAGTATGAAGCCGCAGCGCAGAAATGGATTGACTCCGAGTTTCAACCGAGCACGCTCTCCAAAGCGCAACAACTCGCGGAACTCAAGTGGTTCATTGAAGCTGCCAAACCCTACCGAGGTCAGTCCATCAATGTGGTTTCGGAAACGATTGACACGCACGTTTACGAATCCAAAACCCTCGCCAAAGCCTTCTCGGAAATCACTGGCATTAAACTGACCCATGACATCATTCAAGAGGGTGATGTGGTCGAAAAAATCCAGACGCAAATGCAGTCGGGCAAAAGCATTTACGACATGTACGTCAATGATTCAGACCTGATTGGCACGCACTTTCGCAATCCATACACCATTGCGCTTTCGGACTTTATGGCAGGCGAAGGCAAAGCCGCCACCTCACCAACGCTGGATTTGAAAGACTTCATCGGTCTGAAATTCACCACCTCGCCCGACGGCAAGCTGTACCAACTGCCAGACCAACAATTTGCCAACCTCTACTGGTTTCGTGCCGACTGGTTCGCCCGCAAAGACCTGAAAGCCCAATTCAAGAAAAAGTACGGTTACGAACTCGGCGTGCCCGTCAACTGGTCGGCTTATGAGGACATTGCCAAATTCTTCACCAACGACGTGAAAAACCTTGACGGTAAAAAAGTCTTTGGTCACATGGATTACGGCAAGAAAGACCCAAGCCTCGGCTGGCGCTTCACCGACGCGTGGCTTTCAATGGCGGGCGAAGCCGACAAGGGCAACCCGAACGGCTTACCAATAGACGAATGGGGCATTCGCGTTGCTGCCGACAAATGCACACCCGTCGGTGCAAGCACCTCTCGAGGTGGCGGCACGAACAGCCCCGCCGCCGTCTACGCCCTGACCAAATACATCGACTGGATGAAAGCCTACGCCCCGCCAGAGGCTCTGGGCATGACCTTCTCCGAGGCGGGTCCAGTGCCAGGACAGGGCAACATTGCGCAGCAAATTTTCTGGTACACCGCCTTCACCGCAGGGCTTTCCAAACAAGGCTTGCCCGTTGTGAACAAAGACGGCACTCCAAAATGGCGCATGGCTCCTGGTCCTCACGGTCCATATTGGAAAGAAGGAATGCAGAACGGTTATCAAGACGTGGGATCATGGACGATGCTGAACTCCACGCCACTCGAGCGCCGGATTCCAGCCTGGTTGTACGCGCAATTTGTGACCAGCAAGACCGTCAGTCTTAAAAAGTCCATCACGGGTTTGACCTTCATTCGTGATTCGGACATTCGCAGCGATTACTTCACCAAAAACGCCGCCAAATACGGCGGTCTGATCGAATTCTACCGCAGCCCAGCCCGCGTCGCCTGGACACCAACCGGCACGAACGTTCCCGATTACCCGAAACTCGCGCAACTGTGGTGGCAGAACGTGGCGTTGGCGGTGGACGGTCAAAAAACCCCGCAACAAGCCATGGACAGCCTCGCCACGCAAATGGATGACGTGATGGCACGCCTTCAACGCGCAGGCATGAAACAATGTGCGCCGAAACTCAATCCGATTACCAGCCCCGCAAACTGGCTCTCGAGCGACCACGCGCCTTGGAAGAAATTGGCGAACGAAAAGCCAAAAGGTGAAACGGTTGTGTATGACACGCTGTTGAAGCACTGGAAAGAGGGTAAAGTCAAGTAAGGTTTTAAAACTCGAGAAAGCGAAGGGTGATGGTTGCCCTTCGCTTTTTTATGGCTCGAGGTTTGATAGACTGATCTTCAGGTTTGGAGCGAACCAATGAACCCGCCGTCACTGACAAAAATAACCCTTGAGGGGTACAAATCTTTTCGCAAGCTTGAACTCGAGCTTCGACCTTTGAATGTTTTGATTGGCGCGAATGGGGTTGGAAAAAGCAATTTGGTGTCGTTCTTTCGATTGCTGAATGCTATTGCAAATAGACATTTACAGCGTCTTGTTGCGGAGGCAGGTGGTGCGAATACCTTATTGAGATATGGTAAAAAAGTAACTAAACGAATCTGGGTGCGAATTGAATTTGGTGAAATTAGCTATGAAGCTGAGTTAGCCCCAGACACAACTGATTCACTTTTGATGACCGACGAGCATTATAACACTCCTCCTTTTTTCTTCAGGATAAGCAATGAATCTCTTGCGAAAATTATTGAAAATGTTCCAGAATTTTCTGGGACTCGAGAGAGCATGATGGAAACCCTGTCTGAAAACTCTGATGCTTCTGCAAAACTAGTTCAATTATTGGTTAACAACATTCGCACATACCATTTTCACGATACAACCATCACTGCCGCAATCAAAGGTCTGGGTGGTTTGAATGACAATATCAAACTGCGTTCTGATGGCGAGAATCTTGCCGCGATTCTGTACAAAATTCGTACTCAAAATCTCAAAGCTTATCAAACAATCCGTGATGTAATCCGCAGTGTCGCACCGTACTTCGATGACTTCCTACTACGACTCAACCCGCTCAACATGGACACAATCCGTCTCGAGTGGCGTGAACATGATTCTGATTACCCTTTTATTGCTCGAGATTTATCGGATGGCACATTGCGGTTTATGGCATTGACCACGCTTTTACTTCAACCCGAACCGCCCGCAATTATTGTGATTGATGAACCCGAACTTGGACTGCATCCGTTCGCTATTGAAAAACTGGCTGGTTTGTTACAAACCGCTTCGAGCCGCGCACAATTGATTGTCGCCACGCAAAGTCCGCAATTGATCGCGGCGCTCGATCCTGAAGACATTATTGTGACAGATCGCAAAGATGGTGAAACCACCATGCAACGTCTTGATGCTGCAAATCTTAAGGACTGGCTCGAGGAATATACGCTGGGTGAGTTGTGGCAGAAGAACATTTTGGGTGGGGTTGTGAATCCAAATAACCTGCGCTCGAGAGGCAACTCGTGACGGAATTGTTCTTTGTGGTTGAAGGGCATACCGAAGAAGATTTTGTCAATCAAATCCTGATCGAACACTTGGCGTATGCGAATGTCATTGTTCGACGTGTGGTGAAAGTCGGAAGGGGAAAACAGAGTGGAGGTATGGTCAGTTATGCAAGACTTCGTGACCATCTCGAGCTATTGATGAAACAACATAGAAGCGTGTATTTCACAACATTGATTGATGTGTTTCGGATTCCAACAGACTTTCCAGGTTTTCAGATTGCAAACAAAATCAGTGACCCAGTTTCTCGAGCTTTAAGACTTGAACAAGCACTGCTCGAGGATATTATTGAGCGAACAGGAACGCGATTTTTTGTGCCTTACGTTCAGTTGCACGAATTCGAGGCGTTACTTTGGACTGACCCGACTTTGCTTGACTCGAGCCTCGTGACGCTTGGGGCGGTATCAAAATTGACCGAGTTGCAAGCTGTAAATTTGCAATACGAAACACCAGAGCACATCAACAACAAACCCGAAACAGCACCCAGTAAACGCCTCGAGCAACTGTACGGCAGTGTTTACAACAAAAAATTGATTGGACCACTTGTCACCAAAAACATTGGACTCGGGCGACTGCGTGAGGCATGTCCAAGATTCGGCGCGTGGGTCACAAAACTCGAGGCGCTTGGACAAGAGTGATTCTTCAACTCGAGCCAAGCAGCACTTTTCTCAACCCCTGC
>JAYVRX010000173.1:0-41791 GCA_043775825.1 Deinococcales bacterium | reverse complement strand
CTGTTCCTTGAAGCTTATAGCTTACGGCTTATAGCCAAAACCACAATAATCCCCTCGCCATATCTTCTTTTAATTAACTTCGTAAACACGCTCTTAGAGGCAGAGTCATTTCGGGGTGACGTTGCTCTAGTCGGTGTTCAGGGTTAAATAAATTGATACGGCTCGAGCTTTAAAGATACGCCGAAGAGTCATTCCACGGTGAAACTGCCAGTGCCGACAAGACATTCCACTGCTTTTGATCGCACTGGAGTTGTGCCAAACCCTGCATGTGAAGCGCATTGACCGCATCACGGTTAGCCAGTTGTAAAAAGTCACGAAGCTCGAGAATCATGTCCTGATGAATCTCGGGGTCGCTCACCCGAACTTTATCAAGTGTCCCTGGAACCCAACGACATTGCACCGGGTGGGTGGCTGATAGAGCGATGTTTTGATTCATGGTCTGCTCCTCTTGTGACGGCTAAGGGCTTGAAGGGCTGACAATTTGAACAGTGCCATAAGAATTAATTGTGTAAACAAATTAATTGTGTAAACAGAAGTATCGCTCATCTAGTTTCAAATTCTGTATTCAGGGTTACAATCCAGGGTTTAAATCCCTTAGAATTTTCAATATGTGACAAGTCAAATTATCAACCCAATCCCTCGAGTTTCAACACCGAAGAAGTTTTTCCTGCCAGAATAAAGTCATGCAATTTAGACCTTTTGGACGCACTGGCGTTTTCGTCTCGCCACTCGCTTTGGGAACAGACAATTTTTTAAATCCAACCTTGGAAACCGAATGCGCCGCCATGCTCGAGCGGGCGCTGGACGCTGGCATCAATTTGATTGACACCAGTAACTCTTACCGTGCCGGCGAATCGGAACGTATTATTGGACAGACGCTCGAGCGTTCAAAACGGCGCGACCAAGCGTTCATTGCGACCAAAGTGCATTACCCAACAGGCACGGGCGCAAATGACCGTGGCAACAGCCGGCAGCATATTCTGAAAGCCTGCGAGGATAGTTTAAAGCGCCTTCGCAGCGATCATATTGATCTGTACCAGTTGCACCGTATGGATTTTCGTGTGCCGCTCGAGGAAACCCTGTCAGCACTCACGGATTTGGTGCGGCGCGGCATGGTGCGTTATATCGGTTGCAGCACCGCGCCCGCCTGGAAGATTCTTGAGGGAATAATGACTTCTAAGGCGAAAGGTTTTGTGCGTTTTGCTTCCGAGCAACCGCCGTACAATTTGCTGGATCGCCGCATCGAAAACGAACTTGTACCGATGGCGCAAGCTTACGACCTGGCGTTGCTACCGTGGTCACCAATGGCAATGGGAATGCTGGCGGGGCGTTACGAGTTTGAGAACACCCGTCCAGAGGATTCTCGAGCGGCACAACGTGGCGGGATTTACGCTGATCGTGTCACGCCCAAAGCCGTGCGGGTTGCCAATCAATTTGTGCGCTTGGCTCGAGAACATAATTTTGACCCTGCACACTTGGCGTTGTTGTGGGTTAAAGACCAACCAGGCATCACCGCGCCAATCATTGGACCCAAAAACGTGGCGCAACTCGAGCATCTGCTGCCCGTGCTCGAGATGCGTTTGCCCGACGAAATTCGGATTGCGTGTGACGGTATCGTACCGTCAGGCAGTGCCGCCGCGAACTTTTTTAACTCGAGCGGTTGGATGAAAATGCAGCTCGAGATTGAAGCGTGAGCACTGTCAACTAAATTGAATCTCGAGCGACAAAAAAGCAAACCCGTTTTGGGTTCGCTCACTACTATTTGCTAACCGCTATTTATTGATGATGTGAATGCTCTGCTTGTGCGTGGCTTCCGCAACTTCGCCCATCAATTCTGCCAGGGTTGGATGTGGGTGAATCGTCAGGGCAATGTCGGTCACGGTGGCTGCCATCTCGAGCGCCAGACACGCCTCGCCAATAATATCGCTGGCGTTTGGTCCAACGGCATGAACCGCCAGAACCAAATCGGTTTCGGCATCGCTAATCATTTTGATCGTGCCTTCGGTCATCCCCAGCGTCAAGGCGCGACCCAAAGCGGCAAGCGGGAACTTACCAATTTTCAGTTTGAAACCTTTCGCCTCGAGTTCGGCTTGTGTTGGTCCAACCCAGGCAATCTCTGGGCTGGTGTAGACCACGCTGGGCACTCCAACGGCATCGTTGATGCTCTTTTTGCCCGCGCAGCGCTCGGCAGCCACCAAGCCGTCTTTCATGGCTTTGTGCGCCAACCAAATCCCAGGCACAACATCGCCAATCGCGTAAATCCCTGGCACGTTTGTCTCTAGCGTCTGCGGATTGATTTCCACCGCGCCGCGTTCGGTCAATTTGACGCCAATTTCCTCGAGTCCGATGCTTTTGCCTTTGGCGTGACGCCCCACGGCGCTGACCACGCGATCAAAAATTTCGACGCGCTTTTCTTTGGTCTCCAGATTCTCGAGTTCGACGTGCAGCCCATCGGCTTTCTTTTCAAAACCGTTCGCGCCAGTCTGTACAAAGATTTTGATGCCCTGTTTTTTATAACTTTTCATGGCGATTCCAATAATTTCAGCATCTCCGCCAGCAATAATGCTTGGCAGTGGTTCGATCACGGTCACATCGCTGCCAAGGCGGTTGTAAATCGTGGCGAACTCCATGCCGATCACACCGCCACCAATGCACAAGACCCGCGCTGGCACGGTTTCTGGAATCACCAAACCGCTGGTCGAATCCACAATGTCATAACCGTCCACAGGAAAAGTTTTCAGGTGGTTGATGCCGCCGCCAGTCGCCACAATGCAGTTCGTAAACTCGAGCATCGTCTCGCCGTCTTTGGTTTTAACGCTTGCCGAATTTTTGCCCGTCAGTCTCGCCTCACCCTCGAACATCGTCACGCCGTTGCCTTTTAAAAGGCTCGAGACGCCGCCTGTCAGTTTTTTAACGATTCCCTCACGGTATTTATTGACGGCTTTTAAATCCAGGTTCATCTCGAGGATGTTCAAACCAAAGTCTTTACCGTGCTTGGCGTTGTAAATTTCTTGCCCAACGTGTAATAAAGCTTTGGTCGGGATGCAACCGACGTTTAAGCACACGCCACCCCAAAATTCTTTTTCGGCTATCGCCACCTTCAAACCCAGTTGTGCCGCCCGAATGGCTGCGTGATAACCGCCAGGTCCTGCCCCGATCACAAACACGTCGTATTTCATGAAGCCTCCAAAAGAGACGGCTCGAGATTGAGCCGAGTGATTTTCCCTGAACAGTCTACCGCCCAAGGTGGATGGACGTTTGTATCAGGGGAATCTCGAGCTTCAACGCCCGAATATGCTCTGGGTTGGTGCGGCAACAGCCGCCAATCATGTTCGCCCCCGCTTCAAACCAAACTCGAGCCTCGGTGGCAAAGCTTTGACAGCTCGCCTCGCCGTTCCAGTTTTTTGAGGTCGCGTCGTAGGTTTCGCCAGAGTTTGGGTAAACCACAATCGGTTTTTGGGTGAAACCTCGCGCAGACCGCAGCAAATCGGCAATGAATTGCGGTGCAGTGCAATTGATGCCCACCGCGATCACCTGCGGGAAAGGTTCGAGTGTCTGAACACATTCCGCAAAAGTTTCGCCGTTGTTGACATGAACACCGTCCTTGGCGCTAAAACTGATCCAGGCTGTGGCGTCAGGAAATTCCTTCAGCAACCGTGCCAGTGCCGTTGCCTCGAGCAAACTGGGAATGGTTTCGCACGCCAGAATATCTGCGCCAGACGCCGCCAGAACCGCCATGCGCGGGCGATGAAATGCCATCAACTGAGATTCGGTCAAACCGTAATCGCCACGGTATTCCGAACCATCCGCCAGAAACGCGCCGTAAGGACCAACGGACGCCGCCACAAACGGTTTAACCCGCCCAATTCGGTTCTCAGGCACAGTCCAGAACGCATCTCGAGCCTCAAGTGCCAGTTGAACGGAAAGCCGCATTAAATCTGCGGCTTGGGTCGCACTTAAACCGCGTCGCGCAAAACCTTCAAAGGTCGCCTGGTAACTTGCGGTAATCGCACAATCCGCTCCCGCCGCAAAGTAATCGGCATGAACCTGCCGAATCAAATCTGGCGTCTCGAGCAAAACCCGCGCCGACCAAAGCGGATCATTCAGATCACAACCGCGCCGCTCGAGTTCGGTGGCAAGCGCACCGTCCAGAATGACGACGTTTTGAGACTCGAGGCTGCTGGAAATGGGATTGGTCATAAATCACGATACCAGCCTTTGAAAATCTGGTTCAATCAACTTCCAGGGTTTCTCGAGTCTGAATTGGGGTTTTGGATGCACTTTGAGCAGGTTTTATTGAGCTTTGAGCGCCTCGCAGGGGATTTTCGACCTCCGAATTCGACAGGCACGCGCCTTTTTTGCGGTTCAAGAACCCTTGACGAGCCTGAAAGTGCGTGATACCATCTCGTTCGCTTTTGTGGGTGGTTAGCTCAGTTGGTTAGAGCATCCCGCTGATAACGTGAAGGTCCCCGGTTCGAGTCCGGGACCACCCACCACGACAACCGCGCCGTTTGGTGCGGTTTTTGTTTTACCAGGCTCGCTTCTCGAGTTCGGTTTTGAGGTCTTGATACACGCTCGAGAGAAACCGCAGGGGTTGGGCAACCGTGGTGATGGTCTGCGCATGGTCTAGGCTGGGATACTCGAGGTATTTGACGGTTTTGTGGGTAGCTTGAAGTTTTTGCACAAAATTTCTGGCTTGCGTAACTGGCAAAATCTGATCTTGCGTCCCGTGAACGATCAAAAATGCGGGTTCGTCACCGTCAACAAACCGAATCGGTTGCGTCTGGGGGTAGCTGCTTGGGTTGCCGAAAACGTCGCGCAGATCGCCCGATAAAAACCCAGCGTGCTCTTTGCGGCTCGAGTCGTAAAAGTCGTAACCGCCAGACAGGCACAACGCCAGTTTAATGTCACTCGGTTTTAAACCCACCCTTTCGAGATAACGTTTGTCCGTGGCGAGCATGGCGGTTAAGTACGCGCCCGCCGAATGACCTGCAACCACCAGATTTTTTGGGTTAACGCCGAAACGTTTTGCGCGATCCATCGCCCAACGCACCACCAACGCCGCATCCTCGAGATACGTTGGGAAGGTAAAATCTGGGTTTAAACGGTAATCGTAGATTACGGTCACAAAACCAAGGCTGGCGAATGCCTCACCTGCAAAACCGTACTCGTCTTTGTTACCGTCTTTAAAACCGCCGCCGTAACCGAAGACCAGGATTCCTCGAGCAAGCTTTTTAGGAAGGTAGACATCCAAAGTTTGCCGCAAAAACGTCCCATAACGGAAATTCTCGAGTTTGGTGACGTTTTGCATGTCCGTGGCGTGTGATAGCACCGAAAGCCAATTACCAGCTTCAGATTTGGACTGGTTGAGCGGCGCACAGGCACTCAGAAATACCAGCAATAACGAAATCCACCACATGAATGGCATTCTGACGGTCTTTGATGATGGTATCAAACGATTCAGGTGAAATCAGGAATCTCGAGCAGCAAAGCCTCGAGTTTTTTGTTGGTGTCGGCGTCCACGTCTAACAGTGGCGCTCGGGGATAACCTGCGTGCAGCCCCAGAAGGCGCATGACGGCTTTTAAGCCTGGCACGCCGTAATCACGGGTGACGGCATAAGACATCTGGTTGCTGCGGCGTTGAATCTCGAGAGCGTTGGTCAGATCGCCCGCGTTGAAGGCTTTCAGCAGTGCGCCGAAGGCTTTGGGAATGACATTGGCTGCTGCCAGAATCGCGCCCTGAGCGCCCACCGAAAGCGCTGGCAACAGCGTCGGCGCATTTCCGGTCAGGGTGTTAAAACTGGCGGGGGTCTGGCGCAAAATTTCGGTTAAATTCATCACGTCGCCGCTCGAGTCTTTAATGCCCTGCACGTTCGGGTGTTGGGCGATTTTGCTCATCCAGGCGGGCGAGTGCGCGATGCCCGTAACTTGCGGAATGTTGTACACGTACACTGGAATGCTCGAGTTATCAGCCACGGCTTTAAAGTGCGTCTCGAGCGTACTTGGGGTCATCGAGCCTTTATTGTAAAACGGGGCGATCACCAGCGCGGCGTCGCCCCCGACGGTGGCGGCAACCCGAGTGCGTTCGATGGTGGCTCGGGTACTTTCTGCCCCAGCACCAACGATCATGGGTTTGCTGGTCGGGATGGCTTCACGCGCCGCCTCGAGCACCATCAAGCGCTCTGACTCCTCGAGGTACGGCACTTCACCGTTCGAGCCAAGAATCAAAAACCCGTCCACGTGCGGCTCGAGTTGCGAGATCAATTTTTGCAAGCTAGCGGTATCCAAATCGCCGTTTTGTTTAAACGGTGTTGGGACGGGCGGGATGATTCCTTTGAACATGGGTTTAGTCTACCAAGCTTTGCTAAAGTACGTCATGCTCAATCGCAGAATTTTATTCGCCAGGTCGGACACCTTGCCTCGAGCGGCGTGATTGGCTCGAGTTCACTGAATACAACCGAGTCTGCCCAAACCCAATTAGAAACTCGAGCGCCAGATTTTAGGATTGCTCACCTGACCGCAAAGAATGCCAACAACTCCTTCACATGACCAAAAAAGGTAAAGTCTACAATCCTCGAGTCATAAGTTTATTGGCTGGGCTGGGCAAATGGGTCTTTATCACTCGTGTACGGCTCGAGTGGCAGGTTTTGTCCTTGCAAAAATGCAATAATACTTTTTCTGTACAACTCGGGCTGCTCGGCATAACTGGCGTGTCCTGCTTTGGACAGCACCAACAAACGGCTGTTCTTAAATGTCTCACGGTAAGCTCGAGTGATACCCCAACCGACGTAATCCGCTTCGCCTTTGAGAATTAGTACAGGTATCTTGAGCTTTTTCAGGCGTTCTACCGTGTTGCGTTCCTTCCCTAATTCGCGGCTGATGATGATCGCCGCCAGAGATCCTGCTAAACCTTGTGTGGGTTGTGCCAAGCGTATGTTGTAATACGATGCCAGCACAGCAAAATCTGCCACCTCATCAAACCAAGCATCCAGTTGGTTTTCGGAAGTCAGTTGCAACGCCACTTGTGGGCTGATGAGACTGGCAAGCAACACTGTCAAAACCATTCTGGGGTTGTTCTTGAGGGTATTCAAAGCTTGTTCCTTGTCGGTGGAAAACGTGCGTTCGTTCTCAACACCTCTGGTTTGCAGCGTCAGTTCGCCTGGATTGGTGAAAATCAGTTGCTCAATCTGGTTTGGATAAGTAGCAGCGTATTCAGCAGCCAAACGCCCGCCCCAAGATTGTCCAATCAAAATCAGCTTGTCGCTTTTGATGGTTTGGCGAATCGCTTCAAGGTCTGCGATATGACGCTCAATACTGTAATTGGCATCCTTGAGGCGACTCGATAATCCGCCACCAATTTGGTCGTATACATACACCTCAAAGCCTTGTTGGGTCAGTGGTGCTAAGACCTCAACAATTTTGGTGTCCACTGCGTAGCCACCAGGTCCACCATGCAAATAAACAATTGGGGTACGCTGTGTTGGTTGAGCAGCGATCATATGCTGATAAGCGATTCGTGACCCCGTGTTCAACTGCCAGAATCGGACTGTTTCAGAAGCTGTACGCTGACGCTTGGCATACTTGGTGGGTTGAAAAACCGTAACTCCAGCCACCACTGCCAACACAGCAAGGCTCAAGGCTGCTGTACTCAAACCCAATCGTTGAGGCTCGAGTTGCAGCCAGCCAGCAAAAAGTACACCCACGCCATACATCAAAATACCGATCAGGGCTGTGCCAAACATCATGCTAAGCCAGAGTTGTTGGGTCAGGCGTGTCGCAAAAAATATGCTCAATCCGCCCAGACCACTCGAGACCAGAAAACCAACCAACATCAGAACGATTGCCACTATTTTCAACATAAAATACCTCCGCCTGCTACAAAGCAGGCTTTCTCGAGTGTGTCGTGCTTTAAGCGTTGTTAATGAAAGCGTGTCCAGGTGTGCCGATCACCACGAAGCTAAACGAAGCCGCTTCAGGGTCTTGTTCTGTTTCGGCAAGTAAGTCTTGCAGTTGTTGCATCAGTTTTTGATAACCTGTTGATGATAATCGCAAGACCCTACCATTCAGTTGTGGGATATCCCAACGCCGCTTGGGTTCACTCTGAGAAGAAGAACTCACGCCTTTGGTCAGGGAAACAATTAAGGAACTCTCATCGTCTTCGGTGGGATCAAACCGTAGCGACGACTGCTCGAATTGGCTGATAACGTGCCGACTGAAGCCATCGAGGGTGGTTTGTACCATTTGACGAACCGAAAACAGTGAAACCAATTGTTCCGGAGCACGAAACTCCAAAGCTGTGGCTTGATAACTGGTGCTGCGTCCTTTGGTGGTCACAGCCTGCAAAAAACCTTGACGAACAAACCTTTTCACATGGTAATGCACCCGATTGGCAGGAAGTCCCAAGCGTCGGGCGACTTGGCTTGGATTTTGAGGCTCGAGGAATTCACCCAACAGATTCAGATGTGGGAGCAACTCGAGTAAATCTTGTACTTGGCGTTGGGTTTGCAGGGTTTGACTTGGTAACGGTGTCATAGGAGAAGTTTATTCAGGTTGGTTTTCAAAAACAATCATGATTCCTGAAAACTATGGCGTTAAAGCGATTGAAATACCCATGCAAAGTATTTCAGTATCAATTCTGGGTTGGTACATTCGCTTCGGCAAACGTCGCCATTTCGGTGAGGGTTCTGGCAGCCGCCTCGAGCACTGGCATTGCCAACAATGCCCCCGTGCCTTCACCCAACCGTAAACCGTAATCGAATAGCGGAGAAAGTTTTAAGTGCTCGAGTTGAACCTTATGACCTGGTTCTTGCGAAACGTGGGATGCAGTTAGATACTCGAGGACGTTGCCTTGAAGGCTACAAGCCACCAACGCCGCCGCGCCAGCGATAAAGCCGTCAACAATCACAGGAATCTTCGCACTCGCGCCTTGCAGCATCACGCCGACCATCGCGGCAATCTCGAGTCCGCCCATCACCTCAAGCGCAGCCATCGCATCATCAGGCTCGAGTCCTGCCTCTCTTGCACCATCAAGAATCAGTTCAACGATTGAAACTTTCCTCGAGAGCGTTGTGACATCAATCCCCGTACCGCGCCCCGTCACTTCGATTGCGTCTTTGCCCGTCAACCAAGCTGTCAGCGCGGCGCTTGGCGTGGTGTTGCCAATGCCCATATCACCCGCCGCCAGAAGATTCGCGCCCTGTGCAATGGCACGTTTTGCCGCGTTCGCACCCGCCAAAATCGCTTGCGCTGTCTCGAGTTGCGTCATGGCTGGTTCTCTGGCAATGTTCCCCGTACCGCGTCTGACTTTGGTTTTGATTAAATCTGTATGGTCTGGCAGATCGGCATTGACGCCAACGTCCAAGACCAAAACTTTGGCATTCACGACTCGAGCGATGGCACTGACCGCCGCGCCACCCGCCAGAAAATTTTGCACCATTGCAGGCGTAACCTCACTCGGGTACGCACTTACACCCTCGAGTGTGACCCCATGATCGCCCGCGCAAACGATCACAGCTTTACCAGCAATCACAGGTTTTTCAGTGCCGTAAATTCCTGCCAACCAAACACTGATTTCCTCGAGCCGTCCAAGCGAACCAGCAGGTTTGGTCAATTGCGCCTGACGAACCAGCGCCCTGTCTCGAGCGCTTTGATCTGTTGGCTTGATGCTGTCTATAAGCTGCTGAAGTTGCTCGAGTTCATTCATTTTTTAAGTTTACCAGCCAGTCCAAGGATAGAATGACGCGTGAGCAATTCAGACAAACCACTCCGATTAACTCTTGTACGCCACGCCGTAACAGACTGGAATCTCGAGGGACGCTGGCAAGGTTGGAGCGATGTTCCACTGGGCGAAACGGGACGGGAGCAAGCCAAATCCTTGAAGCCGAAACTACGGACAACCTCCTTCAATTTCGTTTTCAGTTCCGACATGTCCCGCACCATGCAAACCGCAGAACACGCAGGTTTTGAACCGACACTCGAGCCACGCTTGCGCGAAATTCACTTCGGGATTTTTGAAGGCGAAACCAACGCAGTGGTTGCAAAACACCCAGGGTTTAACACCTGGCTCGAGAATCCGATGCAGACCAAAATCGAAGGTGGCGAATCGTATGCAGACCTGGAAGCTCGAGGGTTAAATTGGCTCGAGACACTGCCCGAAACAGGCGAGATACTGGCATTCACGCACGGCGGAATGATTCAAGTGCTCGTGCCAAAATTATTGGACACCACCACGTTTGTCGGTCCAAGATGGTGGCGGTTTCGGGCGGTACATGCTTCGATCACAACGCTCGAGCGGTGGGTGATGCCGAATGGGGAATTTGCTTGGACGTTGACAGGATTGAATGATACGGGGCATCTCGAGAATGTTTTTGTAGAGTGAAACTCGAGATTCCACAAAACAGAGCGTGGTAAACTAACGCATGACCCTGGTTCTCAACCTCAAACCACAACTCGAGCAGCAATTGCAAAAAGCTGCTCAAGAACAAGGTTTAACCCTCGAGAAATTGCTTTTAGATGACCTCGAGAAACGTTGGTTGTCAGACCCTTTGGCGCAATTCTCGAGCATTGGTTTGGGGGAAAGTGATTTGAATGCCAAGGACAGTAAAGCATGGTTGAAAAAGCAATGGGATGAAAAATTGTGACGTTAGATTCGAGTGTTATTTTTGCATTACTGAATCGCAAAGATGCCGCTCATGATCGCGTTAAAACAGCCTTATCAAAACACCAACCGCCTTACATTGTGGCAACCGCAGCTTTAGCAGAAATAACCTACCTGATCGAAACTCGCCTTGGGTTTCATGTTCTCGAGGCGTTTCTTTCCGATGTCGAAGCAGGCTTGTTTCGTTTGGATTTTATGGAAACAGACATCACTCGAGCCAAGCAAATTGCACGTCAATATCAAAATCTTCCGCTTGGGCTGGCAGATGCACTGGTGATTGCTTGCGCCGAACGCAACGGTGGCACGGTCATGAGTTTAGACGAACATTTTTGGATTGTGTCTGGGCAAGGCACAATAGTTGTTGAAAATCTTTAAACCAGTAACTCGAGACTCGAGTGGTGGAAAATGCCGAATGGGAAATGGGTTGGACGTTGACGGGTTGAATGATACGGGGCATCTCGAGAATGTTTTTGTGGAGTGAATTTTTAATTATAATTTTTTTGGAGAAACCTCGATAGCTTGAGTTATTATTCAATTTGAATTTTTTAAATCATCTACCCGGAAGGTAACTTAGCCATGTTTAATACGAATTTTAATCCCAGAATTCCCCATCTAGCATTCATTCCTTTTGTTAACTCTGACTATCTTGAAGAGCTAGAAAAAATTAAAAATACAATCAAATGGACTATCGAAAGTTTTGATGACCTAACTATTCTTACACGCTCCAAAAAAAGTTTAGTTTCTGAAATTATCTGGCATTATTATCCAGAAATACCAGTCCTTGATCCTTATAGTACATGGGAACAAGACCCAAATTTAAGATCGTTCCGTGGAGACCTAAATCAGGATCAATTTCCGAACTATGTAAAAGAATTTAAGTCAGATTTTATTCACTATGATAAAATCCGAACGCAGTTTCATACTTGGAAACGCCGATTCAGAGGCGACCCAACACTATTCCACATCAAAGCAAAAAGTGATGATCGAGACTTGTTACGTCAAAGCTACCCTCACATTTGGTTCGAAAATGGTTACATCTGTTTTTCTATTGGCGACTATTGGTCACCAATACAACTACCTGAAGGAATAATCTCCAATACAGAAATGAGATCAGCAGTTCATCAAATTGACATTCAAATTAGAGAAGCTCTCAGTTGCATTGAGAGTAATTTTTTAGTCCCTTTTGAAAATGATATTCCCGCCTACGTCGAACAAATAGTTGCAAAACAAAAAAGAATTGCTGAGGCAAATCTAAAAACCCGACAGATTCCTGGCGAAGATTTTAATATCCCAATAGAAATTGATCTACCAACCCCAAATGAGTTGATGAGAACAGAAGAACAATTTGATTTCCAATTGCCATTACCAGATCCAAATAACGATAACGCATCAACACTGGCACATGTTCAAATTTTCCGTGTAATGACCCCCACTAATTCTACAATTCACCGTTTTCTTCAGCCGTTTCCAACGTATGTTCTCAGGGCAATGGGACAGACCAATAACGTTTTGGCAGGAGTTACAATTCAGCTTGACCAACGGTTTCCGATTTACCAAACTAATTCTGACATGAATGAATATTGGGTGATCTTGCGTGCTTTCATACACTGGTATCAAGGTATTGGTATTTTTGCGAATGACAATAGACTCACTCCTAATTCCACAATACGCACCTCCAAAACTTCTGACGTAATTGCTCCAGTTCACCTTGTTCAATACCATTTCAATCCACAAAATATCTTAATTCGATTGTCTCGAGAGGACATCAATCAATTGCTAAATCACTCTGAAGAGCAGACAGTTACTCGAAGACGAATTGCAAAATTCTTTTTAGATTTGATGCACGCATTTCCTCATCCTTTGAAAATTGACCGTGCAAGTATTTTCGCTTCTACTTTTGGAACATTTCAACAATTTCATAGCAATTTTACCGCAAACATCAACGATCTACCCGTAACAATTGAGGAAAATACGCAAGTAAGCATTAATGGAACTTCAGGTGGAGGATTTGAGAAAGGTGCTCGAGAATTACTTAAAAATGCCAGCATCGAAAAAGTGTCAATCCCAAATAAAACACCCTCGCTGCCAATTGGCAGCCCAATACCACTCCAACACTTTGTCAATCCTGATCGAATCGAAGAACTAAGAAAAGCGAAATACACTGATTTCGATTTAGCTCGTTTGGTACGACTTTGCGAAGAAATAAATATTTGTTACGCGCAACAAGCATATTTTGGGGTACTCATGCTTACGCGAGCAATTATGGATCATATTCCACCACTTTTCAAAGGGGGCAATTTTGATTTCCTCCTTAATAATTATGGTGGATCAAAACAGAGGTCATTTAAAGATTCAATGTCGAAACTTGATGGTGCTAGAAAGATCGCAGACAGCTTTCTTCACTCTCACATCCGAGTGAAAGAACCTCTGCCGAACGAACAACAAGTTCACTTTATTGCACATCTCGATCATCTATTAGTTGAAATCATCAGTATTGCTGAATGACTTACTTTACACCTAAACAAACAATAACTGATTGACTTACGGCAAATTAAAGCAATTTACAAACTCGAGCTTCCCACAATCACATTCGGATTTCTACCTCGTAATCCGCCTCACGGGTGTACGTGTTGCGCTACATCGCGGCAAATAACTACCAATCACCTAATTCTAGTTTAAGAATTTCCCAAACTCGAGCTTTCAGGCATCACCCGCCGCATGTACTCGTCAAAAAGCGGCACAGTGTACGCGGTGTCACCGTGGTTTGGACTCCAGATCATGCCTTTGTTGATCAATTGCGCTCGGGTTGGGGCAAGAGAATTCACGCTACGTTTCAATGCGGCGGCAATGTCGCCAGAACGGTGTGGTCCTGCGCCAAGTGTTGCCATGGCGCGTAAATACTTTTTTTCTTTGGGTGTCAATCGGTCAAGTCGAACTCGAAAAAAGCTTTCGTCCAGAGCGGCAATGGCAGATACCGTGGCTTGTTGGACATGCTCGAGATTGATTGGTGAATAATCTGCAATGTCCCAAGTATGCTTGCCCCATTCTTGTAAAAAATACGGGTAGCCGTGTGTGATGTTCACGATTTCTTCGAGTGCGGCATCGGTGATTTGGACGTGCAGGAGGGCGGCTGGTTTGCTGATGGCTTGTTTTGCAGCCTCTGGGGAAAGTGATCCGATTTGTGGAAAGTCAAACAAGCGTTCGGCGTAAGATTTTGCGCGTCCCATTTGTCCTGTTAGTTGTGGAAGTCCTGCTCCAATTAAAATAATTGGTATTTGCAATTGGCTGGTGCGGTGTAAAGCGGTAATCAAGGCTTCAAGTTGAGCTTCTGGAACGTATTGCAGTTCGTCAATAAACATCGCCAGAGCGGTGTCTGCTTTTTGGGCGGCAATGCCAACAACTTCAAGCAGTGCTTGAAGATCATGCTCGAGATCACCATTGTCAGCCAGTCCTGGTTCGGCTTCAAAATCAAAGCCTACTTCTATGTCTTCGTATTTCAATTTTAGAGCTTTGGCAAATCCTGTCAATCCGCTTAAGGCGCGTTGTGCGAAACTTTTGGCTTTTTCGATTCGTGAAAGACGCAGTAGAACTTGGCGGAGTTGTGGCACAAGAATTCCGGGCAGGCTGCGACGTTCTGGAACTTCGATCCGCATGGTTTGAATGCCTTGTCCTTCAGCGTCAAGTCGCATTCTGTCCAAAAGCACTGTTTTTCCAACGCCACGCAGTCCAATCATCAGGATGCTTTTCGAGTGCAAACCACGACGGGTTCGTTCTATGGCAATATCAACGGTTTTTTGCAGGTCGTCACGTCCTGCGAGTTCAGGTGGGGGTGTACCTGCACCGGGCGAAAATGGGTTTGTTCTTGGGTCCATTTACCCAGTTTATACTAAAGTTATCTAAGTTTATAAGATTTTGATAAACCATACTAACTTTAGTATAATTGCCAAAATCAAGAGAATTTCATTTAAGAATCTCGAGCTTATTTCGACCTCAAAGCCAACCCCGCTACCAGCAAATACACCTCGCTCGAGATCATCATTTAGTTTATTATCTCCCTGTGCCGTCGGAATCCCCTTCACCTCAGTTCGTAGCTCCTCGAGTCATTCCTGACATAAACGTGTTTCTGAACGGCATCACTGGAAAATCTGGAAGCCTTAACCGTCGCTTGTACGAAAGCTTCAGTCACGGCTTGGTTCAATTCGTAATTTCTGAACCGTGGCTCGAGGAATTTGAACGTGTTTTGAATTACCCGAAAGTGGTCAATTTGGGCATTACGCCTTCGCTTGTTGCCAAAACCATGCGTGAATTGTTGTTACTTGCCGAGTACATTGCGCCAGTTCCGCGATTTGATTGGACGGGTCTGGGCGACTTGAAGGATTGGCACTTACTAGATTTGCTTTGGGAATCTAGGTGCGATGGGCTTATCACGCAAGATTCAAAAGTTCATCGGTACGGTCAGAAGTACGGCTTACCAATTTACAAACCTGGTGAATTGGTCAAAGTGGGCATCTTATCAAGCAGGTGATGTTCAACGTTTTTTTGGAAAACGAGCCGCTATTTCTTCTTTGCTGACGGTACGACCAGTTAACGGGCGTTCGGGCGCGGTTTCTTTGGCAAATGTTGTCGCTCGAGCAATCAAGGCTTCGCGTTCTTTTGGTTCAAGCACTGCAAAAGCTCGCTCGAGTTCTGCAAGACCTTCGCCAATTCCAAATACAGATTTTGCCACGTCTGACCCCAACCATTGCACCAAGTCTTGCGCTAAAATTCGCAGTGTTTTACGACTGCCATTGCCAACTTGAAATGCGTGCAGTTCGCCGCTTTGAATTTTTCGGCGGATGGTTTCATCTGACATTCGTAAGCCTGTCGCCACGTCTAAGACTGTAAAAACAGCTTGTTTGGGTTTTGTGTATTCAATCATACTCATATCAATCACTCTGCCAATAATACCACATTAGCCATTTTAAACCAAAAACCCAAATATAATCCTTAATAGCCAATTTACTCTCGAGCCTCTCACACCCAATTTTGGTTTAAGAATTTTCCAACCTCGAGCCAGACGTTATTTCAACCTTGACACTAACCTTGACACTAACCCTGCCACCAGCAAATACGCCTCGCTCGAGGTTGCGGCAATTATCTGATTAGACCGTCCGAGCACATCCCGAAAAATTCGTTCGAGCGGGTATTCAGGCACAATTCCAGAACCAACTTCATTGCTAACCACAATTAATTTTAAAGCTCGAGTGCACCTTGAATTCGTTCTAAAATTTCAGCTTCAGTAAAATTCTCGAGCATCAAATTGGAGACCAGCAAACTGAGGCAATCCAGAATGACGACCTTGGTTTGAGTGTTCTCGAGCGCAGTTTTGATGTCGGTTGGTGCTTCAATCGTTGCCCATTCAGTGGGGTTTCCAACACTGCGTCGCTCGAGTTGATGTCACGCAATGCGTTCGGTCATTTCTTCGTCGAAGGCTTGGGCGGTGGCGATGAAGGTCACTGGTTCATTGGAGGCTTTTGCTTGCTCGAGCGCGAAGGTGTTCTTGCCTGACCGTGCACCGCCAGTCACAAAAATAAGGCTCATACAAATGCCGCGATCAAAATTGTGGTTTCGCAAAGTTCGACAACGCTGCCGTAAACGTCGCCGCCGATGCCGCCTCCGAGCCTTCGGGCGGCAAAACTCGAGACGACCAATGCCGTAATGACGGCAACGATTGCACCTTTGGGGTTTAGCAAAATTGCGGGAATGGCAATCAGTAATCCAACTTGCCAGTTGCCCTCTCTGGCTTTTGCGCCAAGGCTTTCGGCTCGGACGGCTGGGAAGAGGTTCATGGGAATCAACAGCGCGGCTCGAGCCAGGACGGGTGTAGTGATGATGGCGAGCAGGTTTGGTTGGGCGCTCAGGGCGCTCCACTTGGTTAAAAGCTGCATCACGCCGACTGCCAGTCCAAATGCGCCAATGTGAACATCAGATAATATTCTCAGACGCTCTGTGGGGGTCTTGGTGGCGAGCACGGCATCGGAGGCGTCCACAAGTCCATCAAAGTGCAACATGCCCGTTAAACCAAGCCACAGCGCAAGCTGGAGGGCGGCAGCCACACCAGTCGGCAGGCTCGAGGTCAGCCACACTGTTAAAGCCAGCAGCAAACCGAGCGTCCAACCCACGGCAGGATAGTATCCGCTGGCGTTGGCAAACTCGCCGTCTTTGATTTCACCAACGTGCGAAAAAGGCAATGTGGTTAAAAAAGTGTGTGCCAGATGTAAACCGCGCCAAATCGAATTCACAAAACCCGAGCCAGCATTTCTAAGCCCGCATTCTCGAGCGGCGTTCGGCTTCCATCGCACGTTGCAGGTCGCCGCATTGCTTTGCCAGAATCAATTGCTGTTCGGGAGGCGCTTTGGGAATCTGCGATTTTAATGCCGTCAACTCTTGGCGCAGCGTGTCCTCGCGTTGCCGTGACGAAATTTGCACCACCGCAAAATCTTCTTCCCCAATCTCGAGGGTTTGATCGGGTGCTGTAAACACGCCTTCAAACAACATGCTGGCTTCTGGGCGACCCATAAAATGCTCAAGAATCTGCTGGCTGCTCGTGGCGGTACGGGCAACCTCGATCAGTTCGGCAACCAACGGATTTTCAAACATGGCTTCGCCGTCGAGTTTGGCGGTCAAACCAGGGTTTTGAACCAACAGTTTCGCCAGTTTAATCTCGTCGCCGCCACTCGAGCGTGAAAGCCCGCTCATCTGCATTCGGTCAATGTTCTGACCCTTGGGGCGGTTGGCATTTAAAAACTGATCGAGCATTTTTGGCTCGATCTGCAAGCGGTCTTCGACAAGTCGCCGCAATTCGAGCGCCACAGGGTCAAAGACTTCTCTGGGGCGCAAAGCGGGCAGCAGGGCTTGAAGCACGCCACGTTTGCCATCGAGGGTATTCGCATCAAATTTTTCGAGGGCAGCATTCAAACGGAATTCGACCTCGGTCAGACCGCTGTTCAGGGCTAGCTCGAGGTCGGATTTTCCGCCAGCCAGCAGAATATCGGCGGCGTCTTTGCCACCTGGGGCAATCACGGCGCTGACCAGAAACATTCGACCAATCTCTTGATCCAGTCCCGCCAAAGTCGCGCGTTGTCCCGCCGCGTCGTTGTCAAACAACAACTCGAGTTTGCGCACGCCTTGACGTACCAGCAGGTGCGCGTGGTCTGGCGTCAATGCCGTGCCGAGGCTTGCCACCGCGCCCGTCAAGCCGTGTTGGTGCATGGCGATCACGTCCATGTAACCTTCAACCACCACCGCATTGCCCGTTTCTTGAATGTGCTTGCGGGCTAGCTCGAGTCCGTAGAGCGTGTCGTGTTTTTTGAAAATTTCGGTTTCGGGCGAGTTAAGGTATTTTGGCTTGGAATCGTCCAGCACCCGTCCACCAAAGGCGACAATGCGCCCAAGATAATCTTTTATTGGGAACATCACGCGCCCGCGAAAACGGTCATAGATTCGACCAGTATCTTGGGCTTCCGCCAGCAATCCAGCCTCGAGCAACTCGCGCTCGTTCAAACCTCTGGCTTTGGCGTACTTTAAAAGGTTATCAAAACCTGCGGGGGCATAGCCTAACCCAAACATTTCGATGCTGGCGTCACTCACGCCGCGCCGTTGCAAATAGGCAAGCGCCTCGGAGTTGGGCAGTTGGGTTTTAAAATATTGTGCCGCTAGGGCATTCACCTCAAACAAATCACGTTTACGCTTGTCTTGCACGCCAGATGTTGGCTCGAGTGCCACTCCGGCTTTTGAAGCGAGTTTCTCGAGCGCTTCGCGGAAGGTAATGCCTTCGACCAATTGCACAAACTTGAAGACATCGCCACCCGTTTTGGTCGAAAAGCAGTAAAACAGTTGCTTGGCTGTATCGACGTAAAAACTGGGGGTTTTTTCTTTGCTGAACGGCGAAAGCCCCTTAAATTTATTTGCCCCTGACGGTTTTAACGCCACGTATTCCGCGACCACTTCGCGGATGTCTAAACGTTGGCGTATCTCTTCTTTCATCAGGACAACCTCAAAGTACGGCAGTTATATACAGCAAGAACCACTGCAAGTTCGGCTCGAGATTATGCTCAAGAAAAGTTATTCTATCCTTTTTTAAATCCGAGCGCATGAAGGCTTTGAAGTCTAAACCCCGAATCAAATGGGCAAGTAAATGCCGTTCTGAACAAATTATATTTTTTAACTTGTGTGCCTGACGAATGGATTCAAAATGAACAGAGGAGAGCAATTTTAGCCCTCCTCTGTTAACCGAATTTTGCTTGTGTCTATCGGCTTGAGGCGTCCCAAACTCCGCGCTTAACGGCGGTTTCCTCGAGTTGGCGCATGACCTCATTGCCGTCGCGCCAGTGCAGGGCGTTCAAATCGGCAATGGATTTCTTTAAAATTTTAGAACTCGCCTCGAGCAAACGGTTCTCGAGCGATTCATCACGCAAGTTAAAGAGTTTGCTGCCAATTGCCATCAGGCGGCGCACTTTGGATTCCGAGAACAAATCCTCGTCAGTGATTGCACTGTGGTCGTATTCTTCTAGCCCGTCGTCAATGTCGAGTTCTGCGCTGACGGCTTTAGCTTGAGGCGGTGCGACTGGCATTTCAGGCTCGAGGTTTTGCGGCTTGCGCTTGTTGGTTGGTGCGCCCAGTTGTGCTGCCGTACCGATGGTGGCTCTGGCAGCGACTGGGAGGCTCGAGATGGCGCTTTGGGCATTTTTTGGGGTTGTTTGCGGGGTGTCTACCACCCTTGGCTCGAGGTTGGCTTCAAGTTCGTCAAATTCTGTGGTGAATTGCGTGCCAAATCCGAGCATTCCAAGCGCACGTCCAACCGCACCGGTTGAGGCTTTCTCGATAAAGTCTGGAAAATGGGTTTTGTCCTCACGCTTATAGGCTCGAGCCGACTTCACCACCGCGCCCAATTTGTCATGAATGCTGACGATTGCAAGACAGACAGCGTAGGTGTCTTCCAGTTTGACAATTTCTGTATGAATCGTAAAGTTTTCTTCTTTCTCGTTGAGCCACAGCAGCCGCGCTGCCACGGGTAAATAGTCTTTGCTTCCAAGTTTAATTAAATAATCCCTAGGGTCAAATGCTGGCATTTCTTACCTCCTGATTGGAATCCTGGCGTGTTTTGTCGGCTTGGTTTCTGGGTGTTTGTCGTGGTCTTCTTAATGTTTTTTGTGCCTGGATCATCTTTTCATTGCCGTCTCTCCTATTCTGTTGTATACAGAATATCATACTTCATAGCCAAGCATTTGCAAAATTCTGTTGAGGTCTTCGGGACTGTAATAATACAACTCGAGCCGACCTTTGTTTTCGCCTACAATTCTGACCTTTGTTCCCGAATACCGTGAAAGCTCCAACTCGAGCTGCCGATGGATGCGGGGTTTGGCAGCCATCGCCGCCGCACTTGTTCCTAAATTAGCATTGCCCTGAGGGTTTTTTTTCAGTGCCTCAGCCTGCCTGACATTCAGATCGTTGCTCAACACCTGCTCGAGCGCCCAGTCGCGGTGTTCTTCTGGAATCCCAAGCAATGCCCTGGCATGACCAGCCGAAATTGTACCTTCTTCCAAAGCCTGTTGCGCATTTGGGCTTAGGGTCAGCAACCTTAAAGAATTTGTCACCGTGCTGCGGGCTTTTCCAACCGCTTGGGCAGCCTCGTCTTGGGTAATTCCAAACTCGATCAGGTTTTTATAACCTCGAGCCTCCTCTAGCGGGTTTAAGTCTTCGCGTTGGAGGTTTTCAATTAAGGCAATCTCGAGTGTTTCCTGATCGGAAAATTCCCGAACAATCACGGGTACTTCCTCGAGTCCTGCCATTTGTGCAGCCCGAAAACGCCGCTCACCAGCAATGATTTCGTATTTTTTACCCTTGGTGCGTACCAACAACGGTTGTAAGATTCCTTTTGCTTTGATACTCGATGCCAGTTCCTCGAGTGCAGCATCGTCAAAGGTGGTTCTGGGTTGTTCTTTGTTGGCAATCAGGTCTTTAACGGCGACTTTGTTGGTTTGACTGTTGCTGACTTTGGGTAAAAGTGCGTCCAAGCCGCGTCCAAGCGCCCCTGGCTTCTTAGAGTTTTTGAGCACGTTGCATCACCTCTTCTGCCAAGCGTCGGTACGCACCCGCACCATTTGACATCGGTGCGTATTGATTGATGGTTTTTCCGTAGCTTGGTGCTTCTGAAAGCTTGACATTTCTGGGAATCACCGACCAGAAAACTTGCTCGCCAAAATGGCGCCGCACGTTCTCCTCTACCTGTTGTGCCAGGTTTGTTCGCCCGTCGAACATGGTAATCACAATTCCCAGGGTTTTGAGCTGTTTGTTCAGCGCGTCTTTAACTCGGTCTATTGTCTCCAGTAATCCCGCCACGCCCTCTAAAGCATAATATTCGGCTTGCAACGGCACAATCAAGCCGTCCGATGCAACCAGCGCGTTGACTGTCAGTGCACCCAGTGACGGCGGCGCATCAATCAGAACAATGTCATAGCCTTTTAGGTCTTTTAAAACCTCTTTCAATCGATGTGGTTGGTCATTCAATTCGACACTTGCACCAGCCAAATCCGAACTCGAGGACAGTAAAAAAAGGTTTTTTTGTTCAGTCGGAACAATTGAAGCTTCAATTGTCGCATCGCCGCTTAAAACTTCGTAAATCCCTGCCTCTGCCTCTCGAATTCCCAGTCCGCTTGAGGCATTTCCTTGGGGGTCAAGGTCAATAACCAAGACTTTTCGTTTGCCCATCGCCAGATAGGCTGCCAGATTGATGGTCGAGGTGGTTTTCCCAACACCGCCTTTTTGATTCACTATGCTGAGTATTTTCACGCTTGACCTCCGTAAACGATCACGATTGTTGCATTTTCATCCAATTTTTCGGTTTTGAAAGACAAGATATTGGTTATTTTCTGAATTTCCACGATTTCTTGCTCGAGTTTTGCGCCCTTGTTGCTTATGATAACCCATGATGGCATCAGTACGTTTTTGCTCAATTGATACAAATGCGCCAGTGTGCCTACCGATTGAGCTGTAATTGCATTAAAGTTTTGACTTTTGATTTGCTTAACGTCACCATGAAAAACCTGGGCATTTACGATTTTGGTTGTACCAATGACCCGTTCAAGAAAAGCAGCCCGTTTTTGGCGAATTTCACAAAGGGTTATGGCAATATCTGGTCTTAGAATTGCCAAAGGAATACCTGGCAACCCAACCCCCGAACCAATATCGAGCACTTTAGCCGATTCTGGTATTAATTCAGCATATTTTCTCGAATTTTCGATGGCAACCTGGAATTTCTCGAGCATTTTTGGCGAACTTAAGTCCAAGGTCTTGGAATATTGCTGTACCAATTCGTTGTATTTCTCGAGTTGCTGTTGTTGATTCATGTTGTTTGCTCCTCGAGTTCTGGTGGAAGTGGTGGTAATTTGGTTTGGTGTTTTTTCCACCAATTAATAAACTGTTGGCGTTTTTTGCAGTGGGGGAGATGTTGATAAAATACTTCCACCGCCTTCCATAATGCAGGTCCCCGCAACATCAGGACGTAGTATTTTCGGTCACTGTGATTATACGGACCGTAGATCACTCCACCGATTACTTTGATTAATCTTTGGAGTGGTTCAGGGTCTTCTTCGTGTAGTCTAAATTGAAATGATGGCTGTTGGCGATCCGCCGTAAATGAACCTTCTGCAACCGTTAATCCGATAAGATATCCAAGATCAAATTCTTGAGTTGGCATACCTATGTTTACCAGATAAACAGTTGCACGTGCAACCAATCTACCGAATTTATGTTTACCAGATAAACAGTTGCACGTGCAACATAACAATGCCTACTTAGTATAAAAATCAATCTATGCGTGCTAGACGGCATAAATCGCATATAATAGAGCTATTTCACAGTGTTAAGTGTTAAGACTGCAAGTTCATGATTGAAGGTTTAAGATGGGTGCTCGAGTCAATCGGGGAGGCAGTGATTGTGAGTCAGTTGGATATTTGGGAAAATATAAAAGATTACGTGAAACGCAACATCACCGATGTCGAGTACCACACCTGGTTTATGCGGGTAAAACCAATCGGTGTGGAAAGCGGCACGTATATGATCGGTGTACCAAATTCTTTTGCCGCCGATTGGCTCAAGCAGCATTACCTTGGCTTACTCGAGGAGGCATTGAGGCATTTGGGTGCAGCAACTCCAAAAATAGGATTTAGGGTGTTACCGAGTACCCAAGAGGCTGTGCTTGAGCCAGAACCGAAAACCAAACTCACACCAACCCCTGCCGACAATGGTCGCGCAAAACTGAACATCAAATACACTTTTGAAAAATTCGTGATTGGACCCAATAACAACTTTGCCCATGCCGCAGCCTTGGCGGTTGCCGAACAGCCAGGTAAAGCCTACAACCCACTGTTTTTATATGGTGGCGTGGGTTTGGGTAAAACGCACTTGATGCACGCAGTCGGACATTCGGTGGCAGAACGTTTCCCAAATTTAAGAATTGAATACATTTCGACTGAAACCTTCACTAACGACTTAATTAATTCAATCCGTGAAGACAAGATGACCAGTTTCAAAGACCGTTACCGCAACGTCGATCTGTTGATGGTCGATGATATTCAATTCATTGCCGGCAAAGAGCGCACCCAAGAAGAGTTCTTTCATACCTTCAATGCGCTTTACGAAGCCGGAAAGCAAATCATTCTCTCGAGTGACCGCCCGCCACGCGATATTTTGACACTCGAGGCAAGGTTACGCTCGAGATTTGAGTGGGGCTTGATTACCGATATTCAAAGCCCTGAACTTGAAACACGAATTGCTATTTTGCGCATGAATGCCGAATACCGCCGCGTGCAAGTCAGCGATGAGGTGCTCGAGTTTATTGCCAAGCAAGTAACCAGCAACATTCGAGAACTCGAGGGTGCACTGATGCGCGTGATCGCTTACGCCAGCCTCAATGGTTTGGAGGGCGAGAACATTACCCGAGCGATGGCAGCCAAGGCATTGTCAAATGTTTTTACCAGCACCGAGCCGAGCACCTACGAGATGGCGGATATCTTGGCGTTTGTCGCAGCCCACTACAATGTTTCAGTTGATCTTTTAAAAACCCAGGGTCGTGCCAAAGAAGTCGTGATTCCGCGCCAAGTTGCCATGTTTTTGATCCGCGAATTGACCTCCCATAGCCTACCCGAAATCGGCGCATTCTTTGCTCGAGATCATTCGACAATTCTTTATGCCATTCAAAAGGTCACTGAACAAGTCGAACAAGATGCCGACCTCTCGAGTAACATTCGAGAAATTCGCAATCGGTTGGCTTAGATTTGCCAACCAAAACTGTTCAGAACTGCTTGCTTTTGGTGGTGATTCTCAGGGCTGTGTCAATCATAGTTAGCTCAAATTTTGAGATCAGTCTTACTCTCAATCCCGTCAGAACCAGCCCAAAACTGTCAGATCAGGGTCAAATCATCCTAAAAAGTTGTTGATAATCCTGTTGATAACCCTGTGGACAAGCTGTGGACAAGTTGTGGATAACCTGTGGATAACTCAATTTTCACAAGACCCTGTGGATAACTCAAGTTTTATCCACAGGTTATCCACAGGTAACTTAGGGTTATCCACAACCTTATAAACAGGTAAAATTGTTTCTATAACGAACTATATCTGACTTATCCACACTATCCACAGCCCCTACTACTACTGCTACTAAATCTATTAAACTAAGAAAAGCTTTAAGACCGTATCTCGAGACAAAGGATTGTCGAAGTTCAAACAAAGAAAACCAAAATTAAAAATCCAAGCAAATTCAAAACCAAACATTTCGGAGGTTTTAAACATGCAAGTTCAAATCCCAAAAAAACAACTCAGCGATGCCCTCTCGAGTTTGGAACGGGTTGTGCCAAGCCGCAGCTCGAACGCTGCCCTCACGCAACTCAAAGTTTCAAGCACCGAGCGAGGCTTGGCGCTTTCAGGCACAAATCTCGAGATCGATATTGAAATTCTGGTCGAAGCCCAGATCAATGATGGAACAGATTTTGTTGTTCCAGCGCATCTGTTCGCTCAAATTACCAAAGCCCTGCCAGGCGAACTGGTCGAACTGCATTTGACCGGTTCAGAATTGACCGTGGCATCGGGCGGTGCGACTTTTAAACTTCAAACTGGCGAACTTGGCGCATACCCAGAACTGAGTTTTCCAAGCCACACAGACTTGACGCTTGATGCCAAAGAATTTGCAAGAAGTATCTCGAGCGTGCGTTACGCGGCTGCCGCCGAAGAATTTCGCGCCATTTTCCGTGGGGTGCAAATGGAACTCTCGCCTCAACGTTCGCGTTTGGTGGCAACGGACGGCTTCCGATTGGCATACCGCGATTTCCCAGCCTCGAGCACCTCTGAAGCCCGCAAATTGGTGATTCCAGCCCGCAATGCCGATGAATTGATTCGGGTTTTAAAGGACGGCATGGTCAATTTGACCATTAGCAATGGAACGCTCTCAGTCTCCAGTGACCGCGTTCGGTTGAATGCCAAACTGATGGACGGTGAACTGCCAGATTACGAACGCGTGATCCCCACCACCTCGAACGTCACGATCCAACTCGATTCGGCAGCCTTGCGTGAGAGCGTTTCTAGGGTGGCGGTGGTTGCCGACAAGCTTTCCAACAACAAAGTCGAATTTATTGCCGCCAGCGGAAAACTTCAACTGGTTGCCGAAAGTGATTACGGACGCGCCCAAGATGTACTCGAGGTGCAGCAATCAGGTACAGAACCTGCCATAACGGTTGGTTTTCGGGCAAAACAATTGATTGAAGCCTTAGGACCAATCGAGGGTGAAGTGACGATTGGCTTGGGCATGAACTCGCCAGCAGTGTTTAGAGCCAGCAACGACCCAGGCTACCTGGCAATAGTCAACCCCTTGCGCGTTTGAAGGCAGCTTAAAGAGGCTAGAAATTCAATAAGCAAATTCGACCCAAGTATGAATCTCGAGATAGCTTAAAAGACCGTACAAGCCAAAACACTCAAATCCAGTTATCCACAGAATTTGAATAAACCTGTGGATATGTGGATAACTTTTTATCGGACTTGTGCCACAAGCAAAAAAACATTTAACAAACTGTGGATAAAGTCCTAAACTTAAAACGAAATCAAAACCAAGCAATTTCGCGATATGCTACGCAACAACAAACCGCTAAAAAGCCAACCAGGAGGCAAAATGAAACTCGAAAATTTTCAACACACTGCAATTTCGAGCACCAGCCGTTGGCGCAAACCCGAAGCATATTTGTCAAAAAACGAGTGGTTAAACGCCATCGAATTAGAATCCACCACACTTGCCAACATGGCAAAAGTCCAAAGTGCAAACCAACTTTCGAGCTTGTGCCAAGCCATCTCGAGCCTCGCCAATGCTGCGCTCGAGAGTGGTTATGAACTCGAGGCTGGCGTCCTTGAATCAAGTTTGCAGGCTTTAGAAAAAGCTGAAGAACATGAACAACTGCGTGTCTTAACAAAAAGCTTAAATGCCTTAGAAGAAGAAACAGCATTGTTTGTTTCTGGGGATCATCTAATCGCAAAGGAACAAGAAAAATCTGGTTGGAAACGCATTTTGACTGTTGATGACTCTGGATTGGTGCGCAGCGCCTTAAAACGTATTTTTGCCGAAACCAGTGCCAAACTCGAGGAAGCCAAAAATGGCACACAAGCCGTAGAGCGAATCTCCGAGATTAGCAAATTTGATTTGATTTTACTTGATCTCGAGATGCCAGACCTCAACGGGATTCAGGTGCTTGAGCAAATCAGACGCGCCAGCCAAGATGTGGTTGTGGTCATGCTGACCAGTTCAGAGGACATTAAAAAAGCCATCACCACCATCCGCGAAGGGGCAGACGGTTACTTTCAAAAGCAAGACCTGCCGCTCGAGGGTGACAAAACCCAATTTTTTGACGCCCTCGAGCAAGCCAGAAACTACCGCGCCGGTATCATTGCCAGAAGGCAACTCGAGCAACTGAAAACCGATTTTTATTCAATGATTACCCATGACATCCGTAATCCCGCCAATGTGGTAGAATTGGCGATAGAGCAACTGCTCGACGAACAAAGCAGCTTTGATAGCCATCAGCAAAAAATGCTTGTTTTGGCTTCTGAAGCCGCCAAAAAAATGATTTCATTGGTGACCGATTACCTCGACTACGCCAAAATAGACGCCGGTTATTTGAAAATCGAAACCAAAGACACTGATTTATGCAAACTGGTTCAATCCTCGAGTGAACAAGCCAGAGTGATTGCAACCGAAAAAAACCAAACGTTGAAGCTCGAGTTACCAGAAACCCTGAATGCTTTTGTGGACGAAACCAAACTCAAACAAGTGGTTGATAACCTGATCTCGAACGCTGTGAAATATACTCCTGAGCACGGCAGCATCGAGATTAAACTCGAACAAAAAGGCGATTTTGTGCGCTTCGCAGTCAAGGATACAGGTCAGGGCATCTCGAGCGACCATCTGAAAATGCTGTTTGAAAAATTTTCCCGCCTTCCCGGTGAATCGCACCGCAGCAAAGGTACAGGCTTAGGTTTGGTGATCGTCAAAGCCATCGTTGAAGGACATGGTGGCAAGGTTTGGGCGGAATCCAAAGGTCTTGGTGAAGGATCGACGTTTCAATTTGAAATCCCGATGAAAACCAATTGACTCGAGCTGTCAGTTATCCACACCTCGGCTGTGGATAATCTGTTGATAAATATCGGCTGTCGTAGTGCGCTTGCGCTCGAGTTTAGAATCACCGTCCAAATCGACAATATAAAGCCCGAAGTCATTGTTTGGCGCAAATTTTAACCCCCACTCGCGGTTGCTGGTGATACTCCAACAAAGATAACCGATCACCCGAACCCCAGCACTGACCGCCTTTTGCACCTCGAGCACATGCCGCCGAATATACTCACCAGGAGGAATCGAACCGTTTCTGACCGAACCGTTTTCGATGATAAAAATGTCTAGATCAGGAAACATTTTGGACAGTTTCCGCAGCGTCCTGAACAAAATTTGTGGGTTGATTGGCGCAATGTCAAAACGCCCAGCGCTCGCCTCGAGCAAATCCGCAATTTTCCAAGGTTGCCAGTCGTTTACCCCCCAGTAATGGTCTAAACCAATAAAATCATGCTGACCAATGCATTCTTTGGGACATAAAAATTCAGGTAATTTACCAGCCATGCCCAAATGCCACCAATTGCTGTTCGCACCCGTCAAGACCAAACGCAAAATGGTCATAAAACCGCGCCAACCACGAAGCCGACTTCTTTTGGGCGTCCCTTTGGGATAACGCACTGGATTGGGAGTCATTAATTTTTGAATTCTTTTTAAATGCTCAAGGTCACGCGTATGCGTTACACGCCAATCGAGCAACCACTGAACATAGGACGGCAAACCACTCAATAACGGATTGGCACTGACTCGAGCGGCAGGATTTACTTTTTGCAATTCGACACGTGCCAAAGCATGAGCACGAAATAAATTTGGTATCAAACGCCCGATCAACGCCACCTGACGCTCTAAACTATCATCAGTGCCTAAACCTGGTGGCAATGAAGTCTCTGCGGCGTTCCAAGGTTTAAAATAACCTTGCAGCATGATATTTGGTTCATTAAAACTCAACCAAAACCTGCAATCAGCACCAAGACGTGTTGCCACCGCTCGAGCGTAACCTGCAAAAGTCTCAGGAAAATTGGGCGCAATCAATCCCCCTCGAGCCTCGACATGAAGCGGATACACCCAGTGGCAGAGTGTGATGAGCGGTTGCATTCCAGATGCTTTAATGGCTTGAATCACGCTACGGTAATGATCGAATGCAGCTTCGTCGTAATGACCCAATTTGGGTTCGACCCGCGCCCAAGCAATCGAAAACCGAAAGACCTTGCAACCCAAGTCGGCGGCGAGCTTAATATCCTCTTCAAAACGATTCCAGAAATCAGTCCCCCGACCCCTGAGGGTGCGCTTGGTTTTGGACTCCCAGATATCCCAATTGTCGGGCGTCTTGGGATCAAATGCTTCACCTTGATGGTCTGAAGTGGCGACGCCAAACAAAAACGATTCGGGCAACGGATTTGGCACGGTGAGAGCAGTTTAACAGCAATCAGGGTAAGTCGTTGTGTTTGAGATTTTGCAAAACAAAATGGGTGGCAACTTTTGTCACCTCTCATCCCCGACCTTCTTAACCATAAAACGCACCTAACGGGCATGGTCGCCCTCTCTCCGAAGAGAGAAGGGAGTTTAAGTTGAATCTCGAGAAATCAAAATATTTGTTTTAAATCCACAACTTCCACTTAGATTTAACTATTCAACGACTTTTAAAGCGTAAAATCTGGAACTCGAGCTGTGACGATTTCAGAATCGTTGTGACTGTCCGCAATGCTCAAAATTGCTTGCTCGAGTTTGGTTAAACTTTGATTGGTGCTGATGCTCGAGCGACCTTCAAACACCAGGTCAAAGAGTTTTCCAACCATCATTGGGTTTAGGGCATATCGAATATTCAGACGGTCTTGAATGCCGTGCATGATGCCTCGAGCCAACCATTCTTGCCCCTCGATTTTGCTGGCATCGCTGCTCCAAGCGCCGTTCCAAAGTGCGGCGTTGGCACTGGGTTGCACAATAATTTGCGCCCCAACCGAATCGGCTTTTTCGAGGGCGCGTTCAAAAAAACCGTCGTAACAAATCAGGGTTGTCACCCGTCCTAAAGGCGTGACTGCCGCAGTGACATCCTCGAGCCGCCCTCGAGATAAACCCACCAATTTCTCGAGTCCCGCCGTGAGGTTGAGCTTCGGGCTTCGCAACAAGATTTTGCCCGAAGGGGCGAACAAAAACGAAACGTTTTGCACCCGACCATCGGCAAGATGTAAACCCTTTGCTGCCTCAACTTCGACGCCAGGTAAAAAACTCGAGCCAGCCGAAATGAAGGTATTAGATTGTTTGGCGCTAGAGGAGAAGGCGTTGACAAAAACCTCGAATAAATGTGTTGCACGCGGTAAAATAAAACTTGAGGCTGAAAAATTTTGAAATTGCAAACCCAACTTTAAAGCCTCAAGCCATGATTGTTTTGCCAACTCGAGCGCCGCAGCCTGAATTTTACTGGTAGCGACATGGCGCTCGAGAAAAAAAAGAAGCGGCAAGCCAATCAATTCAGGAAAAGCCACAAGTGCCGCTTCATGCGAATCACGATTTTCTAATGCGAGTCTTGTCTGCTCCAGAATCCAAGCCTCGAAAGCCTGACTTGAAATATAAGCGTCAAGCTCGAGTTTGCTTTGCACGCACGCAAAAAAAGCCACAGCTAGATTCTGGCACGAAAACGCGAACCAAACAAAACATTCATCAAACGAACAGCCAAAACTCATCTGAACTGTTAGGCTGCAAAGATGCGTTTACCCTTAATTGGATTGTTGGTTCTTGGATTTCTTTTCACCGCATGTGCTCCTCGAGCTTTTGAACGGGGGAATGTCAGCACGCAAAGTATCATCACTGATTTTCAAGCTGGTCGTGGTGCGGGCAGCAGCTACAAAATTGGCGAACCTGTTTCCTTTAGCTTTAGTGTCCGTCAAAACGGTTTTGTAACCCTGGTGACCACCGATTCGGATACCAGCACCTACGAATTGGATCGCAATATTCAAGTTAAAGTTGGTAAAAACGTTTTGCCACCCAAAGGCGCGAATTTCTTTTATCGTATTAAGCAACCCACAGGCACTCAACGGGTGTACCTGATTTTTAGCGACACCATCTCGCGCGGTGTGAAGCTTGAAGGAGAGCTTGAATCGGGTGACTTAGAGGCAAAAATCCAAGAGTTTTTTAATGCGGCTGGTTCAAAAGCTCGAGATGTGATCGAATCCAGTTTTGAGGTGATAAACCAATGAACATCAAACTTGCGATTGTTTTTGGAATGCTTGCCATTGGTGTCATCTCGTGCAATACCCCTGCGCCGCCAGCCCTGGCTAAATGCACCACACCAGAGATGCAACCTGCCACTTCAGTAACCACCAATGCAGCCGTTGTCTTTAAAGCCCAAGCCAAAACCTTAGACAGTGCCGCAATTGATGGTTACGATGCCAATCGTGTCTTGGCACAGGACAAAGGTGTTGTTGGTGGAGATTTTATTGTCAGCGATTGCAGTCAAGGCTTACTGCGGCAAGTGACCAGCATTTCAACTGCCAATGTTGGTGTTGACGCTCGAGGTATCGAAAAAGTTTATCTCAATACCAGTGATGCCAGTCTAGAAGATGTGGTGACAAGCGGCGATCTAGGCTTGGATTACGGAGCTTTAGACTTCAATCAAGCTACCGTTCTAAGCGCCTTGCCAGGCGTTCAAACCCGAGCCGTCAACGGCGCATTACCTTTTAAGGACACCGTAATCCCAATTGGCAACGGAGCAACTTTGAAAGTATCTGGATCAATCACTCAAACCCTGAATCCAAAATTCAACTTAAAATTCTCGAACGGATCAATGGAAAAACTCGAGATTGGACTTTCGGGTGGTTTTGGTGTGAGCATGATAGGTAAGTTAACTGCCACCGCCAAAATTGCGGCACTGACCGCCGATTTTGAAAAAGAATTGGTTTCGTACAGGTTCACCAGGGCATTTTTGGTCGGCGTTGTACCAGTGGTGGTGGTGATCGAACCCAAATTGATTGTTGGGGCTGCCGCCAGTGCCAACGAACCACTGACAGTCACTGCTGGAATTTCGCCAAATGTCAACCTGAATTTCAGCATCAAATATGACCGCGCCGCGACCAACAAATGGACGATTGTCGACCCCACCGCCAGTTTCTCGGCAAATCCAACCTTTGACATCAGTACCCCGAGCGGCGCAAAAACCAAAGCCTACGCAAAACTGGTGCTCAGCATGAAATTTTACGGGGTGGTTGGACCAGAAATTGAAACCAAACCCTTCTCGGTGCTAACGATTGTTCCAGGACAAACCACCAAGATCAACACGGGTATCACGCTTTCAGGAACGGTCAATGCGGGTTTTAAAGTGCTTGGCAAAAACTTATCACTCTCGACCAGTTCGGTCAGTTCAAACACCTTGACCGCCAATTACAACTGCACCAGTGCCTCGTGCATTATTGCTGCCGCCAGCCCATTGCCAGAAACAGCGCGTTAAAGCTCGAGGTTTAGAAAATTTGCATTCTTTTGTTCAGACACAAGATCAGCAATTACTTGTTTTCCTCTCATCCCCATTCCTTCTCTCCCAGGAGAGAAGGGAGTTTTATTGCAACCTTGTTGGGGTTGGATACGCTCGAGAATCACTTTGTTTTTTAAGGTTCGTACAACACCACGCTTTCACCTTCACAAACGACCTCGCCGCGTTGATTGCTGCACACGCAAGCCAGCACAAAAACAGGTTTGTCAGTGCGGATGCTCGAGATGGTCGCGGTTGCCGTGATCGTATCGTCAATAAAAGTCGGTGCTCGAAATTTCAGGCTCGAGCTGAGATAAATACTGCCCTGACCAGGCAATTGATTGCCAATCACGTTCGAGATCAGACTCGAGACGAGCGCCCCGTGGGCGATGCGTTGTCCAAACCTCGAGCGAGCCGCGAATTCGGCGTCGAGATGTAACGAATTGTGATCGCCTGAAATCTGGGCGAACGCAATAATATCTGCCTCTGAAATGGTTTTGGTCACACTGGCAGTGTCGCCAACTTTAAAATTGTGCATGATTCAGTTTAAACCTCGAGTGTCGCCCAAATGCGTCTTGTGGTAGATTGCCCCATGGCTGACATTCAAAAAGTCTCGAGTCGGGCGGATTTAAAGCGTTTTATCGAATACCCGTATCAACTCTACAAAAATCATCCAACTTGGGTTCCGCAATTGCTCTGGCAAGAATGGGATGACCTCGACCAAGCCCGCAAGAAAAATCCATTTTTCGAGCACGCCGTGGCAGATTACTTTTTGGCGCTCGAGGCTGGACGGGTTGTTGGACGGATTGCCGCGATTCACGATAAAAGCTACAACGAATTTCACAATGAAGCCGTGGTGTTGTTTGCCTGTTTTGAAGCCGAAAGTGCCGCCGTCTCCAAGCAATTGCTCGAGACGGTTGAAGCTTGGGGGCAAGCCAAGAATTTAAATTTGGTCAAAGGTCCAAGCAAGGTGGCACAGAACGACATGATGGGCGTGCTGATTGAGAATTTTGATGATCCACCGGTGGTCATGATGGTTTACAACCCGCCAACCTATGCGGGTTTTATTGAGGGCTCGGGCTACACCAAATCCGAAGATACTTTCGCTTGGCGTATGACCGTTGAGGGTGGGCTACCAGATCGTGTGGCACGAATTGCCGAACGGGTGAAACGCAACTTAAAAGTCAATATTCGCAAAGTGGGTTTAAGCAGCAAAAAAGCCCTTGCGGCAGAACTGCCAATCTTGCGCGATATTTACAATAGTGCCTGGGATAAAAACTGGGGGTTTGTGCCCTGGACCGAACACGAAATACAGCACCTTGCCTCGCAGCTTGGGCAGGTTGCCGACAAAGACCTGAGCTTGATTGCTGAAATAGACGGTAAACCCGCCGCGTTCTGTGTGACTTTGCCAGACATCAACGAAGCCATGAAAGGCACGGGCGGTAGGTTGTACGGCTTGGCAAAACTCTTGTTAACCAAACCAAAACGAATGCGTCTGGTGGCACTCGGTATTCTTCCCGAATTTCAAGGGCGTGGTTTAGATGCGCTACTGTATGCCGAAACTTACTGGCGCGGCAAGAGCAAATACAATGCTGGCGAGTTCGGTTGGACGCTCGAGAGCAACGATGCAATTAATAACGGCATGAAAGCTTTGGGAGCAGAACAGTACAAGCGTTACCGCATTTTTCAAAAACGAATTTAAGTTTTCAAGGCACTCAAAACCTCGAGCGCAATCCGTTTCGCCCCACCAGGTAAACCCATGCGCTCGAGTCCTGCTTGCGCAACTTGCGCTCGAAAAGCTTGATCTTGATGCGCGGCTTGCACGGCTCGAGCCAAGATTTCTGGATCAGGTTGAATGAGGGTCAACCCAAGACCCAACAGGCGTTTTTGGGCTTTGGCAAACCCCTCTAAATATTGCGGTCCTGTGGTCGGAAAACCAATCACGGGTTTTCCCAGTCCAACTGCCTGCTCGTTGCCTGTGCCTGAAGTCCCAAGCACCACACGGGCAGCTTGAAGCAATGCCGCAAAACCGTGCTCAAAGATAGGCACTTCAATTCCAGAACTGTGCTTTGCCACTCGAGTTAGGTTGTCCACAATTTTCCCAGTTGTCCACACCCAACCTGTGGGTAACTCGAGGGCATCAAGGTTTCCCGAAAACGCTGCAAAGCTTTGAAATTCGGGCAGCAATGCAACAGTTTCAAGCATGATTGGAAAACTAAAAAGATAATCGTTTCGCGTTCCTGGCAACAATGCCAGCACTGGACGGGCGTCCAAAACCGTTTGAAGCTCGAGTTCTGGGGTCAGTAAATCCATCATGATGTTGCCCAAAAACTTGGCATGAGGCACGCCAAGTTCACGCAACCACGCGGCGGAGCGTTCATCGCGGGTAAAAACTTTTTCAGCGCGTTTCATGTAAAGTCGTTCTGGCAGCACAAAACTGTCCACAGTCACTCGAGAGGTTCGCTCGAGTTTGTCGCCTGCGTTCATCCCGTCCTGGTAATAGCGACTGACCAGTGGTTGGTACTGAAAGACTCGAGGTTTTGCCTCTTTAAAGGCGAAACTGAACGTGACCCACAGGGCGTATATATCGCCAACGATCATCACCACATCGGCTTTGGCGTTGCGAATCGCCCAGTGTTGTTCGTGCGTTTTCTGGCGCATTCCGTCGCGCCAGTCTTTTAAAAACAAATCCAAACTGGTAAAGGTAAAACCGCCCGAAGGCGGATTCCAGCGCGGTCCAAGCACATTAATACCAGCCTTTTCGTAAACATTGCCACGCCCAACAATTGGCACAGCCTCAATCTCGAGATCGGGTTGAAGCTCGAGCATGGTTTTGGCTAAGAATGCCCCTATCGCGTCCTCGCCATGACCGTTGCTGACAAACAATATTTTCATTCCCGCGCCCAAGGTTCAAAACCCGCCTCGAGAAAGTACAACCCGTGTGCGGCAACGTTTTTACCTGCTTGAGCGCGGTCTTTGCTCAGCAGCACCTGTTGAACCTGGCTCGACTCGAGCTTGCCCAGACCCACCTCGAGCAACGTGCCCACAATGCCACGCACCATGTGGCGCAAAAACGATTCACCAACCACCTGGATTTCGATCAGTTGCTCGTCTGAACTGCGCCTGACTGGAAGGCTGCGCACCTCGCAAGAAAACACGGTGCGCACGGTCTGGCGTTCCTCCTGCGAGGCGAACGCGGCAAAATCGTGCTCGCCCTCGAGATGCCGCGCCGCGTGACGCATCGGGGCAACCTCGAGCCGTTGCGGAACCCATAAGGCACGGTGTCGCTCGAGGGCGCTTTGGGTGCGGGCGTTCAGAATGCGGTAACTGTAAGAGCGCCAGGCACAAGAAAACCTCGAGTGAAAAAATTCTGTTGCTTCGGTGCAAGACAAAACGCGCACGTCTTCGGGTAGCCTGGCGTTTAAGGCACGGCGTATATTCTCGGCTGGAATTTGATGCTGCACGTCCACATGCGCCACCATGCCCAGCGCGTGAACGCCCGTGTCGGTACGCCCCGCCGCCATCGGACGCGTGCTGATTCCCAGTGGCTCGAGTGCTTTTTCGAGCACGCCTTGCACGGTGCGTTCGCCTTTGGCTTGCACCTGCCAACCCGCAAAATGTGTGCCATCCCACTCGAGAGTGAGTTTTAAACGTCGCCAGCCCTCGGGCAGCGGTGTGGGTTCTCGAGGTTCTAAGAAAGCGTTTGTCACAAGGTGGGGTATTTTAACGGCTTTGTTGCGGGATTGCATGGCAATACAACACACAAAAAATCACAAGACTTCTTTGGGTTTGCCAAAAATCATGCGTCCAAGGCTGGTTTGGGTGGCACTGATCACCGCCACGCGCACGGTACGACCCTTTAACGCCAAGCCATCATCAATCACGACCATCGTGCCATCCTCGAGAAAACCAACACCCTGCCCAGGTTGCGAACCCTCTTTGACCACTGCAATGGTCAGTTCGTCGCCCGCGCCGTAACGTGGCTTGAGGGCTTCGGCAAGGGCATTCAGACTTAAACACGTCACCCCCTGCAACCCTGCAACCCTCGAGAGTCCAGTGTCATTGGTCAGCACACTCGCACCAATTTCTTGGGCGGCACGAACCAGACGGTCATCGACGCCGCCGCCCGTGTCCTCAAATTCCCGAATCACCAACTCGAGCGCACGGTTCGCACGAAGTTTCTCGAGCACCTCCAAACCGCGCCTGCCTTTGGCACGTTTTTGCGAATCGGTCTGATCGGCAAAATACTGCAATTCGCGCAGCACAAAACCGGGCACAATCAATGTCCCCTCCAGAAACCCGGACTGTGCCACCTCGAGAATCCGTCCGTCAATAATCACGCTGGTGTCCAGCAATTTTTGAATGCTTGGCGCAAGTGCCGGCAGTTTTGTCACCATTTGATTGCGCGGCGCAAAGGGCGTAAAAACATCACGGTTTAAAACCGCCACACTAACCAAAAACACCTCGAGCAAGGCGGTAATCAACAATTGAAAATACCAGGCGTACCCTGGGATGTTCGAGAGCACATTGTTTAAAAGTACACTAATCAACAGTGCCATGATCGTGGCGATGGTGGCTGCCAACACGGTTTGCGGCGGCATGGTTAAGAGTGCCTTGGCGATGTTTGCCAAGGCTTGGTGCAAGGTGTTGGTTACACGATTTGTCACCAAACTGGTAATAAGTGCGCCCAAAATAGCAATATAGGTTTGGTTTAAGCCGTCACTGACGAGCCTTTGCGAGATCAAATAGCCAACCAAAGCGCCCAGGGCAATCAAGACAAAACGAATCAAACCATGCAAAGGGTCAAAACCTTCAAGCCCAGTTTTCATGCCTTGCCCCACAAGAAACGCACGGCTTCTTGGACGCTTTGGATACCCTGGTTTTTGCCGCCCTGAACGCCTGGAGGCATAACCAATTGCGTTAAACCCACCCGACTGGCTTCGCTGGCACGCCTGGCGGGTTGGGTGACGCTGCGCACCTCGCCAGCCAATCCGACCTCGCCAAACACCGCCACGCCTTCGGGAACTGGTTTCATCATGACGGCACTGTACACCGCCAGGGCAATCGCCAAGTCCAAACCAGGGTCAGACAAGCGCATTCCTCCAGCCAAATTCACATAGACATCCAAACCACCCAAGGACAACTGCAAGCGACGCTCGAGCACCGCCAGCACCACATCGACCCGACGCGCGTCCAAACCCACCGCCACGCGCTTGGGCGCAGGATACGGGGTTTTGGCGGCAAGCGCCTGCACCTCTAAGAGCAACGGGCGCTGACCGTCCATGGTTGCCGCCACGATGCTGCCGGGCACACCCACGGGACGCTCCGCCAGGAAAGCCGCGCTGGGGTTGTCTACCGCTTTTAAACCGTGCTCGAGCATGTCAAATACGCCCAGTTCGCCAACACTGCCAAAACGATTTTTGACGCTGCGCAGCAATCGGTAATGCCCCACAGACTCGAGCATCAAGACCGCATCGACGATGTGCTCCATGACTTTAGGACCGGCGACAGTGCCGTCCTTGGTGACATGCCCGACCAGCACCATCGCCGCCCCAGTTTCTTTGGCGGCTCGGGTTAACCGCGCCGTGGACTCGCGCACCTGCGCCACGCCGCCGGGTGAACCGCCATCATCGGTTTGCACCGTCTGAATCGAGTCCACAATCACCAATTTGGGTCGTTCCAACTCGAGCAGCGCCGTGATGCCGTCGGCGTGAACGTCGCGGGTCATTAAAATATCGCCCCTGACGCCCAAACGATCCGCCCGCAAACGCACCTGCTCGAGCGATTCTTCGCCAGCCACGTACAAAACCTTTTCGCCTAAAATTGCCAGATGGTCGGCAACTTGCAATAAGAGCGTGCTTTTACCGATGCCAGGTTCGCCACCCAACAACACCACGCCGCCAGCCACCCAACCGCCACCAAGCACTCGGTCCAACTCGCCGATGCCCGAACTGCTGCGCGGCTCTGATGAGCTTTTGACACTCGAGAGACGGGTCACGGCACTTGAGGGCACACTGCTGCGAGCGCCAAAACCCGAGGTGCTCTTACTGCTGGGCGCAGTCACAATCTCTTCAAACGAATTCCAAGCCGAGCACGACGGGCAACGCCCCATGCTTTTGGCAGTGGTGTACCCACAAGAATTGCATTTGAATTGCACCAATACTTTTGCCACGCCGACTCCCGATTCTAAAGACCATTCTACTGGGTGAAGGCTTTTTTTATCGGCATTAAAACCCATTTTGAGATCACAGTCAGCCCAAAGCGCCCTCTAAGCCATAATGCCATTCTCGAGCTTGTGCCGAAAACAGTACACTCGAGGCTCATGAGTGCCGTCGTCAAACCCCCAAGAGTTCAAATTCCTCTGCGCCAGTATTTTGGGTTGCTCGAGGAATACTTAAAGCCGCAACGCGTGAGCGTGATTCTGATGGCAGTGTGTTTACTTTTCAGTGTGGGTTTGCAACTTTTAAACCCGCAGATTGTACGGTTTTTTATGGACACCGCCCAGAAAGGCGGCGCACAATCTGAACTGGTCAAAGCCGCCGCCGTGTTTATCGGCGCTTCTTTTTTTCAGCAGGTTTTGAATGTTGGCGCGACCTATTTCAGTACCCGCGTCGGTTGGACGGCAACCAATGCGCTACGGGCGAATCTGGCAGAGCACTGTTTAAAACTTGACCTTTCGTTTCACAAAGCCCGAACCCCCGGCGAGTTGATCGAACGCGTGGACGGCGATGTCAGCACGTTGGCGGCGTTTTTCTCAAATCTCAGCATTCACCTCGGCGGCAATATTTTGCTGCTGCTTGGCGTGCTGGTTGTAATGACCCTCGAGGATTGGCGAATTGGCGCAAGTTTAACCATGTTTTCGCTGGTGGCAATGCTGGTCTTGGCGCGGGTGCGCAACCTTGGCACGCCGTACTGGAAGGCGGTGCGCGAACAAAACGCGACATTTTTTGGTTTTATCGGCGAGCAGCTTTCGGGCACTGAGGACATTCGATCTTCGGGCGCAACGCAACACGTGATGCGCAGTTTTTTTGAGCGTCTTAGAACCTGGTATCCGCTGGTTTGGCGCAGCAACATGCTTGGCGGCAGCATGTGGGTGGTCTTCGAGATTTTGATGGCGTTTGGTACGGCATTGGCATTTGGTGTTGCCGCGCCGCTCTATCAGGACAAGGTAATTTCGCTCGGTACGGTCTATCTGATCTATCAGTACACCAGATTGCTTGCCGAACCGCTCGATCAAATACGCAATCAATTGCAAGAACTCCAACGTGCCGACGCGGGAATCTCGAGGGTCACAGAATTGCTGGCAACCACTTCAAAACTGATTGATGGACAGGGCGCAAACTGGTCTGAACGGGAGCTCGAGGTCGAATTTCGTGGGGTGCATTTTGGTTACGAGGATGATGTCAAACTCGAGAAATCAGATATTGATCCCGAACCCCTGGAAAAAGTGCTCGAGAATATTTCGTTTAAACTTGCGCCTGGAAAAGTCTTGGGATTGTTGGGACGCACGGGCAGCGGCAAGACCACCCTGGCACGTTTGTTGATGCGATTTTACGACCCACAACACGGCGAGATTCGTTTAAACGGCATTCCGTTAACAAGCGCCAAACTCGAGGAGGTGCGCAGTCGGGTCACGCTGGTCACGCAAAATGTCGAACTGTTTCAAGCCAGCATCCGCGAAAACCTAAGTTTTTTTGACCCAACCGTCTCTGACGCCCGAATTTGGGCGGCGCTCGAGGAACTAGGCTTGCACGACTGGGTGCGCACGCTTCCCAAGCAACTCGATACCGAACTCTCGAGTGCCAGCCTCAGTGCTGGCGAGGCGCAATTGCTGGCGTTCACACGGGTTTTTTTGCGCAATCCCAGCATTATTATTCTCGATGAAGCCAGCAGCCGTCTCGACCCCGCCACCGAGGCGCTGCTCGAGCGTGCCGTGACCAAACTGCTCTTGGGTCGCACCGCCATTATCATTGCGCACCGTTTGCAAACGATTTTGCGCAGCGATGAAATCTTGATTCTCGAGGATGGAAAAATCCTCGAGCATGGCATCACCAAAATCCTTGGGAGTGATCCAAACTCGAGGTTTGCGCAACTCAGACGCACGGGTTTAGAGGAGGTGCTGGTATGAGCGGCAAACCCATGAGTACCTGGCACGTCATCAAAAGCATGATTCGGCAGCAGGGCGCGTTGTATGCCTTAAATACCCTGATGTGGGGACTGGTCTTCACCATTCCGCTTTTAGAGGGATTGATTGCCAAATGGTTTTTTGACACCCTCGAGAAACGCCCGCTTGACCTGAATATCAATTCAATCATTGCCCTGGTACTCGTGGTCGCCGTGGCTCGAGCCTTATCGATTCTGGCTGGCATGGCTGCCGATATTCCCTGGCGGTTTCGCATCAGTGCGTTATTGCGCCGCAACCTTCTGGCACACATCTTGGAGCGCCCTGGCGCAAGGGCATTGCCGGTCAGCGTGGGCGAAGCCATCAGCACCTTGCGCGACGACCCTGGCATGGTCGAGGAAACCAGCGATTGGACGCTTGATATCAGCTCTCGGGTGGTTTTTTTGGTTGTTGCCTTGGCGATTTTATTTTCGATCAACGCCCGCATCACCCTGCTGGTTTTTGTGCCGCTCGCCGTCGTCATGAGCCTGACCTATTTTTACGGCAGCAAACTCGAGAAACTGCGTGAGCAAAGCCGTGAGAGTACCGCCAAAGTCACAGGTGCTTTGGGCGAGATGTTCGGTGCGGTGCAGGGCATTCAAGTGGCAGGTGCGGAAGCCAGGGTGATGGCGCATTTCAAACGTCTCGGTGATGCACGCCGTGCGGCACTGCTGCGGGACAGTGTTCAAACCCAAGTTTTAAACGCCATTTACGGCAATGTGGTGCAATTTGGGACGGGTTTTATTTTGCTGCTGGCGGCATCGGGAATGCGTGAAAAAACCTTTACCGTCGGAGATTTTGCGGTTTTTGCCAGTTATCTCGAGCGGGTGGCGCACACCACCGAATTCTTCGGACATTTTATGAGCACCATGCGCCAAACTGGGGTCAGCATCAAACGCATGATCCAATTGTTGCAGGGTGCAAACCAAACCAAACTGATCGAACCACATGCCATTGCACTTTCAGGGAAAATTCCAGACCTCAAACCTCGAGTTAAAACGGCATCCGACACTTTGCAACGCCTCGAAATCCGTGACCTCAATTACGAGTTTGAAAGCACTACACGAGGCATCAAGAACATTAACCTAACGCTCGAGCGTGGCAGTTTTACAGTGATTACTGGGCGGATTGGTTCGGGCAAAACCACGTTGCTTCGCGCCATGCTTGGGCTGCTCGAGCCTCAAGCTGGCACGGTGCTTTGGAATGGTATTCCAGCCACCGCGCAAGAACTGATTCCGCCCAGGGTTGCCTACACCTCGCAAGTGCCAGTTTTATTCACTGGCACATTGCGCGAAAATATTTTACTCGGACTGCCAGACGACCCAAAAAAACTCGAGCAAGCCGTCAAAAACGCGGTGCTCGAGCAAGACTTTCTGGGCTTTGAAGACGGCTTTGAAACCAAAATCGGCAGCAAGGGCGTTAAGCTTTCTGGTGGGCAAGTCTCGAGGACTGCCGCCGCCAGAATGTTCATGCGTGAACCCGAATTGCTGGTTTTCGATGACCTCTCGAGCGCCCTGGATGTCAACACCGAAGCGCAACTGTGGGACCGGGTTTTTGAACACTCGAGCGAGACGACCTGTTTGGTCGTCTCGCACCGCAAGCCGGCTTTAAAACGTGCCGACAACATTATTGTGCTCGAGCATGGCAGCATTACGGCGGTTGGCAGGCTCGAGGAATTGCTCGAGACCAGCCCCGAAATGCGAAGGTTGTGGTCAGGCGAACTCGAGGATGATGTCTAAGAGCGTGTTTACGAAGTTAATTAAAAGAAGATATGGCGAGGGGATTATTGTGGTTTTGGCTATAAGCCGTAAGCTATAAGCTTCAAGGAACAGC
>JAYVRX010000172.1:0-11002 GCA_043775825.1 Deinococcales bacterium | reverse complement strand
GGTTCAGGAACGCTGGGCAAAACAAGCAACGCTCTAAAGTTTGACACTCGAGGCTGGGTATAATGGTGCTATGACCCTCGAGTTCAGTGGCGGTATTTTGTACTGGAAAGGTCCTTCGCCGTTTTACTTCGTGACCGTTCCAGCCGATCAATGCCTTGACCTGAAAGCCGCATCAATGTTTGTGACTTACGGCTGGGGCATGATTCCAGTGAAGGTGAAAATTGGCGAAACCGAATGGAAAACCTCGTTGTTTCCCAAAGATGAACTCTACATTGTGCCGATCAAGTCAGACATCCGAAAAGCAGAGAAGCTTGCTGAAGGCGACCTCGTAAAATTGCAACTCGAGCTTGGTTTATAAAACTGGGTAGGCTTCACCGCGTTCACGTAAAATCTCGGCTTCTCGAGGGTACAGCCATTCGTACTCGAGGGTTTGATATTGACTTACCTCGAGGCGCACAGAATCATAAAAACCTGCTTTTTGGCGTTGGCGTTGGGCTTCAAACAAAATCACGGCTGCCGCCACCGAAACGTTTAAGCTTTGCACCATGCCGTTCATGGGAATCATAATGTTCGCATCGGCGGCATTGGCGGCTTCATCGCTTAGCCCCCATTTTTCTGCGCCCAAAAGCACGCAGGTCGGGCGGGTGTAATCCACCTCGCGGTAATCCACGGCGCGTTCGGACAGGTGCGTGGCATAAATCTGAAAGCCTTTGGCTTTGAGGCTCGAGAAGGCGTCTTTGGTGGTGGCATGGGTCACCAGTGGAACCCATTTTTCGGCACTGGCACTGGTGTCGCTAAACGTCGCGGGTCGTCCCTCGAGCGCCACACAATGCGCCTCGAGCACGCCCACCGCGTCGCAAGAGCGCAAGATGGCGGATAAGTTGTGGGGTTTATGGACTTGCTCGAGCAGTACGGTCAGGTCGGGTTGACGCTTGTCGAGCACGGCTCGAATGCGGTTGTGGCGTTCTAAGGTCATGTTGCTCCAAAAAAGTTACGAATGCAAATGATGTAGCGGGCTATGCGCCTTTGCTCGAGATTTAATCTTCAAAAATTCGTTTGGCAAATTGCACGACCAGCACGGTCACAATGCTGATGGCTAAACCAAAACCCAGACCGTTGACGGTGCGCAAAAGCGTAATCAACAAGGGCGTGTGATAGTGCGCGAAACTGTCCACGATGCTACCCTGCCCAATCACGCCAGCCAACAGAAGAATGTTGGAAAACCAAAGTGGCCAGCCGCTCGAGAGTCCAAGCAGCGCGGCGGGATGCAACAAAATTTCTTTGGTGCGTGGGCGAATCAGGCTGTCTTGCAGCGCGGCACGAACTTTGGCTTCGGTGGGTGAAATGCTCGAGCCGCTTGTGGTGTTGCCCCTGCGCAGGACGACCAGTGCCACGGCGGCAACAGCAATACCAATCAAAACCAGTGTGCCGAGGTTGAGTTGAATGCCCCACAAACCGCGAATGGTTTGGCGAATGTCGCGTTTGGGCAGCATGGCGAGCGCCAGCAAAGCGGGCGGTATCACCAAGGTCAATGCCACGCCCTTAAAAGGCTCGAGCGCCAGAACTTGGTTGCGGTCAACGCCAATCGCACTGACGAACAACGCGCCCATCAAGGTAATCAGCGTCGCTCTAAACCAATCTAAGGCGCTGTCTCTCGAGAGGGAAAAGCCGAGTGCGGGGAAGACGCAGGCTGCCAGAAGCGCCAGGCTGCCGTAAGTGTGATCTCCAAAGAAAAAGACCAGCCCGAGCATTCCCGCAACCAGCAAAACGCTTAACAGTGTCCAAGGCATGACGGTTGCCAGCAAGAGCAAACCCAGAATTGGACCGATCAAGGACAATTGCCGCAAAGTCTGGTCTTGCCTAAACTCGAGTGATTCGGGTTTCCCGATGCTAAATTTGGCGCGTTCCAGACCATCGCGGGTTTTGCTTAAGAACGTGTCGGTGTCATCAATGCGCTGGTAAGGTCGGACGTACAACAAGCGGTGGTTGCGTTCGCGGGCTGCCAGCACAAACTTGCTGGCAATCTCTTCGGGCTGCAATACTGCCTGCCAAGCCGCCGGAATGGCAAACACCCGCACGACAGGGTTGACTTTGGCAATATCAATCATTCCTGCCTGTTCAACACTTTCGATCACGCCCGTAATCTTGGTTTTGGTGCGCTCAATCACCTTCTCGAGTTTCTGAATTTCGGAATTGCCTGTGACCTGATCGCCGGCATAAACAATGTACTTGACGTTTGGAAAGTCCGAACCAGGGTCAATCAGACTGGATTGCTCGTAAGGGCGGTAAACCACAAAAAACCCTTGCCTCTCGAGACTGGCAATCAGGGCATTGTCGGGTCCCGCCGCCAAACCACCAATGTCAATTTGCAATGCCAACCACTCGACGCCATCAATGGTCACGGGTTCGTAACGGTATTTGTATTTAGCCATAAACTTGCCGACCGTGCCAGGAATAATTGAGCGCAGGTAATACTTTCTGGATTCAATCCCTTTGACACCTTTACCAATGCTCAGGCGTTCATTGCGCCAACTCGAGCCGTCACGGTAAACTACTTTGTCTTGCTGCACCAGTTTAACCAAAGCACTTTCGTAGATCGCAAAGCCGTTCACGCCCAAGCTTTTATAATGCGCGAACAAGTCCTCTTCGCGCATTCCGTTCTCTCGAGCCTGTTTGACCGCATCAATGTAATCCATGACCACGCCAACGGTTTGGTATTTGGTTTCAAATTGAATGCGTTGCCATGCCAGCAGCACCGCAGGAATGAGTGAAATGGTCAGCAGTAAACCGAGAATTTTTTGGAAGTTGGTTTTTAACACGTCTTGCTCCTTCAACTCGCTCGAGTTTAACTCATTCAGACTGAGACGCCACTCACGAATTGCTTTCAGACAAAATGACCCGCACCAAAACCGCCTTAACTGCTAAGCTCCTAAGCGATGCCAGCGCTCGAGATTATTGCCCAAACGTCTGTAAAACCAGGCTTGCGCCCAAGATTACGCGCGGTCATGAGCCGTCTCATGCGAGATTACAACGTGCAAAGCGATGTTTGTCTGATTTTGGCGAACGATGAAAAATTGCGGGCGTTAAAACTCGAGTTTTGGGGCGAGGACGCGACCACGGATGTCCTCAGTTTTCCGCAGTGGGAACCCGGCGATCCATTTATTCCAGCCGTGATGGGCGATATTGTGATCAGTTTACCCACCGCCCAAGCGCAAGCCGACGCTCAAGGGCACTCGCTCGAGACTGAGGTGGTGGTGCTCGCCGCGCACGGTCTGACGCACCTGCTGGGTTTTGACCATCAGACCCAAGCCGATTGGGGCGTGTTCCACGAATCCGAACGCCAGGCGATAGCCATTTTGGCAGCCTTCGACTCGAGGCAAAAACCATGAACCGCCCGAAGCTCGAGGGTTTGCCTCGTCATACCTCAGAGCGCAGTTGGTGGCGAAGTTTCATTTACGCCTGGGCTGGTATTGCCTATGCGTGGCGCACACAACGTAACTTTCGGGTTGAGGTGGTGATCGGTGCGCTTGCCATCACGCTTGGAATATTACTAAACGTCAATCTTGCCAGCATTTTGGTCATGATTGCCCTCGTCCTGACCCTCGAGATGGTCAACACCGCCCTCGAGGCATTGGTGGATTTAAGTTCTCCGACCTACCATCCGCTGGCAAAAATTGCCAAAGATGTCGCGGCGGGTGCGGTGTTAATGGCGAGCTGCATCAGTGTTTTGGTCGGAATTGCGGTCTTGCTCGAGCCGTCGCTGCGGTTTTTGGGTCTTAAAACGTAAAATCAACGCCCAAACCAACGAACACGAACCAAGGCAGTGGGCTGTTCAAAAGCACCGTCGGACGGACTTCGACGTAAAAAGCGCCATTCCTCGAGATGGGTACGTTGTAACCAAACAAAACAGCAATAAATCCCAAAATGGTGACATCATTCGTAAAACCGAACGCCGAGCCAAAAGGCGTGTTCAAGACCAGCACGCCACCACCAGCGCCCAAGTAAAAACCATTGCCCGCTTTTAAGATCAAATCTGCCTCGAGCGAGACGGCGTTGAGCACAATTAACGGCATTCCAGAAATTAAAATCCGCACTTGAAAGCTGCCGCCTAGGTTAGCTTTTGCCCAAAAACCAACAATGTCAGGGATGCCCAACCCGAGCCGGACGCCAAATTTAATGCCCTGCGCGAGGGACTGGCTCGAGCAGAAGGTAAAAATTAAAACCACCAAAATCAACAACCGCTTCATGGTTGTCAGCATACGCGGTAAAACCAAAAACGCTCGAGTGTTCCGACCAAAAGCCGTCAAACTCGAGCGCTGTGGGGTTGAATTTAAAACTCGAACAAGAGTCCAAGCCCAAAAAAGGGTATCACCGAAGGACCAATACCATTAGACAGGGCAAATGATGGTCTGACCTCGGCATAAAACTGTAAGCCGTCACCGAGTTGAATCTCATAACCCAGTAAGCCATTGAGATACAAGTAAAATGGGCTTATGGCTGTTCCGTTGGGGGTCAATGCAAATGCGCTCACTCCCCCAATTCCACCACCAATGTAAGCACCAGAACCGTTGGGTTGACGGGCAAATCGGTAATAACCATTAACTTCAGCATTGACCACACCCACGACAAATACATAGAAACCGCCAACCGTGAAGCGCATTCCAAAACCAGGCTCATTACGGTCACCAAAGTCCATGCGTCCAAAAATCCCGATAAATTGTGGAACATCCAAGGCAAGTTTGCCACCGACATGAAAATCTTGCGCGAACGCATTTGAGCCAAATAACGCAATTGCCAAAATCAAAAATAATTTTTTCAAGTTAGACCCTCCAGCATCAGAATAACCGACATTGCAAGAATTGGTTCAAGATACTCGAGTATTCAAACCCTGACGCAAATTTGCCATGTCAAACTTCTGACATGCAGCTTAAAGCCCAAGAATGCTAACCTCGAGCATGGCTGACGGTGTTGAAAAGGTTCACGGGGCGTTTAAGCGCTTAAAAAATTCTCTCGAGCGGGTTTTGATTGGTCAAGACAATGTTTTAGAGGGCTTGATTGCCACGGCGCTGGCGGGCGGTCATGCGCTCTTGGAGGGTGTGCCAGGGCTTGGCAAGACTTGGTTGGCACAAAATTTTGCCAGGGCTGCCAACCTCGAGTACCGCCGCATTCAATTCACGCCAGATTTAATGCCCGCCGACGTGACCGGAACACAAGTCATTGAAAATGCTGGCGGGACGCTCAGTTACCGTTTTCAACGCGGTCCTGCGTTCACGCAATTGCTGCTGGCAGATGAAATCAACCGTGCCACGCCCAAAACCCAATCGGCACTCTTGGAGGCGATGCAGGAGGGCGCGATTACCGTGGGCGGCGAACGTTACGAGCTGCCGCAACCGTTCATTGTGATCGCAACCCAAAATCCGCTCGAGATGGAAGGCACGTATCCGCTGCCCGAGGCGCAATTGGATCGTTTTCTGGCAAAAGTCGAGGTCAAGCGCCCGAACAGTGAAACCTTGAAAAAAGTGCTCGAGGCTGGGCAGTTGCCCGTGGCTCAAAGTGCGCTCGAGGCTGGCGAGTTGCTCGAGCTTCGTGAAATCGTTCGTGCCGTGCCGATCTCGCAACCGATGCTGGATTTTGTGGTCAATCTGGTCGAAAGTACCCACGCCCAAAAAGATGTTCGTTACGGTTTGTCGCCCAGGGGTGCGCAGGCGCTTCTCGGGCTGGCTCGAGCCTTTGCGCTCATGAACGCTAGGGCGTTTGTATCCCGCGAAGACGTGCTTCGGGCAGCGCCTCTGGCAGCCAACCACAGGCTGATCTTGGGCTTTGAAGCCGAACTCGAGGGAATCAAGCCGAGCGATGTTTTGAAACGCGTTCTTGAAGCTGTGAAGTCGTGAACGAAGAATTGTGCACTGTGAAAGCTTAAACCTGATGACTTTACGAGGTTACAGACTCTCATCTCGAGCCGCCGCCCCAGGCTTGGGTGAACGCCGCTCGAGGTTGTCGGGTGCGGGCGGGGAATTTCTCGAGTTTAGGGCTTACGAACCTGGCGACGAACTGCGCCGCATCGATTGGAACGTTTACGCCCGAACGGGAAGGCTGTTTTCCAAGGTCTACCATTCCGAACGCGCCGCCAGGGTTTACAGCGTGATTGACACCAGCGCCAGCATGACCAGCAAACTCGAGAAAGCCAGGCTAACCTCGAGCTTTCTGGCGGGTTTTGCGCGGTTTGACACGTTTTTAAGCCGTGAAATTCCAGATTTGCAAACAGGATTGTCGCGTCTCGCACTCGAGAAACCAGGCTTGGTCTTGTTGCTTTCAGACGGTCTTGAACCCCTACCAAACATTCGGGTTGGATTTTCGCAGCTTGCAACTCGAGGTTTTGACCTCAGTTTTATTCAATTGCTCAGCCCCGACGACCTCGAGCCACCCAAAGGCGCTTGGCGCGTCAAAGATAGTGAAACCAGCAGCCAACTCGAGATTGACGAAACGGCGCGTCAAAAATACTTGGAACGCTTGCAACGCCACTTGGAGGGACTCTCGAGCTTGACCCGCAACTTGGGTTTTCGCCACTCGCAATTGCCGCTGGGCGCGAGCGATGCCGAAACTTGGGCTGTTTTGCGTCGCGCTGGAATTCTCGAGCGCGGGGCTTAACGCACCGCGAACGAAGCCCCATCTCGGGTTTGACCAGCCTGCAACGAAATGTCATGCTGACTTGCCGTTCCACGCCCAATTTGCGCCTCGAGAAAAGCGTTGAATTCTGAAACTCGAGCGTACACGCCAGGATTATTTGGTAAGGCGCATTCGTTGCCAAAACTGACAATCCCAGATTGCAACCACAAGCCAGGAATGCCGCTCGAGACGAGTAACGGTCCACCAGAATCGCCTTGGCAAGCGTCAATGCCACCCTGGGGGTATCCAGCGCAAATCATACGCTGGGTAAAATCTCCTGATTCGGAGTAAACGGTACTGCATTGTGTTTGGTCTGAAATCGGCACGACTGCCTCACGTAACTCAATTGGGTAATTACGTGACAACCAAGCTTGATCGCCCCAACCAATGACAGTGGCTTTAACACCTACATTGCTCAAACTGCCCTGCGAAGGCAAAAGTGGCTGCACTGTCGGGAAATTTACACTCTTAGAGAGTCTAATCAAGGCAATATCAAAATCATTATTTGGAGCCTCATAATTTGGGTGGACAATGATTTGAGCGGCACGAACTCGGGTGACAGGATTCTCGAGGCGGTTTGTGCCAAGTACCACATCAAGGTTGCCGGCAGTGGTGATAACTCCGCAATGGGCGGCGGTCAGCACCCAATTTGGGGCAATCAAAGACCCACCACAAAATGCTCCAGAATAAGGATTGTTTGCTGTGGCGTACACCAGTGAAGCCATAAACGGATACGCGCCCTCTGGTGCGGGTTGACCGCCAACAATAAACGGTTTGACTTGCGCGGTTTGCACTACATTTACCGCTTGGCTCGAGGTGTAACCCAAATTCATGACATGGCGAAGCGTGATGTTATCGTCTGGCACATCCAAGGCATAACTTCCGTTGGTGCAAGTGGCGGTGGTAGGTTCACCAAGGTCATATGTAGCGTTTTGGTTAAGGTCTGAGTACACCGTCCAACCTGGTAAGCCCAATTCACCCGAATCTTGCATCCCGTTGCCGTTGGTGTCATGAAAAATCAAACCACTGACCCGCCCTTTGATTGGCGTCACACCAAAAGCTTTGATTGCCGAAATACCACCGACAAAAACTCGAGTGGTCTGGGTGCTACCAGTGCTGGGTTTGACCCCACAAGATTCGCGCAAGCGCACCGTCGCATAGCCAGCCAGAATCGAATCTGACTGGTAAAAGCCGTCACCATCGGTTCGCAGTGTCACCACCGTTCCCACCGAAGTTGTCAAATCAACAATCGCGCTCGCAATTCCTGACTCGTTCGCGTCTCGAGTTCCATTGGCGTTGATATCCTGAAAAACCGTGCCTGTCACCGAACCCACATCCAGACTTTTTCCAACACCAACCACAATGTTGGTGGCAGTGTTCTCGAACACAATTACTCGAGTTCTAGCATTGCCAGTGGTGATCCTCATGCCAACAGGAGGTGTTACCAAAACTTCTTCTGTGCCGACAGGAACACCAGGTGAGCCAGGTAAACTTGGAAACCTAAAATTTCCTCCGCCTGTGGTGTACTCCCGAGGATTCTGCGCAAGCATTAACAATTCGACCAGAACGCCATTTCGTCCTATTTCATCATTGTCCTGAATTCCGTTGTTGTTTGCATCAAAAAAAACATATCCCTGAATAACACCAGACCTGTACTCGTTACAAGCGCAGAGAACAAGCAATAGGAAGAGCAGGCTCGAGAGAAGTCGTTTCATATCGTGTCTATTCTGTCAGATTGGCAATGCTCGAGTCTATGAAAACCCGCACTGTCGGTTTAAGGTGTTTGTCGCACTGCAAAAGACACACCAGAAAGGGTTTGCGTTTTTACGCCGATTAAATCGTGTACTGCGGATTCAAGTCCAATCTGTGCCTCGAGATAAGCATTGAATTCTGAAACTCGAGTGTACACGCCAGGGTAATTGGGCAAGGCGCAATCCTGTCCGTAACTCACCACACCCGCTTGTCGCCATACGCCTGGTGTCCCACTCGGGACGAGCAATGGACCCCCAGAATCGCCTTGACAACTGTCAATGCCGCCCGCCGCATATCCTGCGCAAATCATTCTGGCTGTAATGCCTCCTTGACTTTGATAGTTTACATTGCAAGTGCTTTGATCCACGATTGGTACATTGGCTTCTTTGAGGTCAATCGGGTACTGGTTTGCTTTGTAGCCGATGTCGCCCCACCCAATCACCTTGGCGGTTGTGCCTATTGCCGCCAAAGCCGTTTCCGAAGACAACAAAGGTCGTACCGTCACTTGACTCGAGTCAGTGCTAAGTCTTATCAACGCCATGTCGTAATCTTGAGTATTGGCATCGTAATTTGGATGCACCAGAATTTGAGCGGCACGAATTCTGGTCACTGGATTCTCGAGTCGGTTAGAGCCAAGCATGACATCCACATTTGCTGCCAGCTTAAAACCAGTTGGGATTCCATTGGTGTTCGCCGATTCCACGATGCAGTGCGCGGCGGTTAAAACCCAGTGCGGCGCGATCAATGATCCGCCACAAAATTGTGCTTGGTTTGGGTCGGGTTGTGAAGCATTCAGCAACGCCACCATAAATGGATACGCACCATTCGCCGCGTTTGTACCGCCAACAATCCGAGGATCAACCTGAGCTTCTAAAACATTGACCGCTTGGCTCGAGGTAAATCCTAATTTCATAATATGACGAATGTGCAAAGTTCCTGTTGTGACTTGAAACAGGTATACACCACTCGAGTTTGTGCTGGTCGTCAATTCGTTTGCATCTAAACTTGCATTGTTGTTGGCATCGTTGTAAATCGTCCAACCAGACAACCCAGGCTCACCAGCGTCTTTGAGTTTATTGCCGTTTTGGTCGTTAAACAAAACGCCAGTCACGACTGGTGCATCAGGCGGAATCAAGTTTTGACACGATACCAACAGAGCCACAATTGACACTGCCAAAAAAGAAATCTTCATACCCTACATATTAAACGTGCTCGAGATGAAAAACTTCTCGAGCACATTAAACTACGCTTCAGACAGCTTTAACGACGATCTCGTCCGCCGCCACGACCACGGTCTCCGCCTTCGCGGGGCGCTCGAGGTGTGCGAGGGGCAACTTTACCCTCGAGTTCTGGGCGGGTCAGGTCAATCTTGCCACGGTCATCGATGTTCACAACCTTGACGCGCAAGGTATCGCCGACGTTCAGCACGTCTTCGACTTTGTTGACGCGTTGCTCTGAAAGCTGCGAAATGTGAATCATGCCATCCGTGCCTGGCATGATGTTAACAAAAGCCCCAAATTCCATGATCTTGACAACTTTACCATCGTATTCTTGTCCAAGTTTGGCAGTTTCGGTTGCGCCAATAATTCTGGCTTTGACCGCTTCGGCAGCCGCCGCATCGGCGCTGTAAATCCGCACCGTGCCGTCCTCTTCAATGTTGATTTGCGCACCCATCTGCTCGAGTTCCCGAATGTTCTTGCCACCGGGTCCGATAATACTGCCAATCTTGTCAACAGGAATCTTCACCGTAATAATGCGCGGCGCGTTGACGTTCAACTCGGCTCGAGGTGCAGAAATTGCGGCTTCGATCTTATCCAGAATCAAAATCCTGGCATCTTTGGCTTGCTCGAGCGCCTCACGCATCAAAGCTGGGGTGATGCCCTTGATTTTAATGTCCATTTGCAGGGCGCTAACGCCTTTGCGCGTGCCGCAAACCTTGAAATCCATGTCGCCAAGTGCGTCTTCCATGCCCAAAATATCGGTCAGAATCGCGTACTTGTCGCCCTCTTTGACCAAACCCATCGCCACGCCCGCCACAGGGGCAGTGATCGGCACGCCTGCGTCCATCAATGCCAGCGTTCCAGCGCAAACGGTTGCCATGCTGCTCGAGCCGTTGCTCTCGAGGACATCGCCGACGACGCGAATGACATATGGAAAGCTGTCGTAACTTGGCAGCACGGCTTTCAAAGCACGTTTTGCCAGCACGCCGTGACCAATTTCGCGCCTCGATTGACCGCCCAAACGTTTGACTTCACCAGTGCTGTACGGCGGGAAGTTGTAATGCAGCAAGAACTTATCGCCATCCTCGAGTCCCAAATCGTCAATGATTTGCTCGTCTTTGCCCGTGCCAAGCGTGACCGTACCCAAAACTTGGGTTTCGCCGCGCGTAAACAAGCTCGAGCCGTGCGTTTTTGGCAAGTAATTGGTTTCGATGCTGATCGGACGCACCGTTTGCGGGTTACGACCATCGGCGCGAACATTGTCCTCGATCACCATGCGACGCAATTCAATTTGTTGCGCCTTGTCAAATACGCCCTTGAGCTGGGTCACTCGAGCCGCATGAGCCTCGAGCACGTCTTTGTCG
>JAYVRX010000171.1:0-42437 GCA_043775825.1 Deinococcales bacterium | reverse complement strand
GATGGACAGCTTAAAAACTGTTTTTGAAAGCTCGAGAGTCCTAAGTGAACTCGGGTTCAGAACAAAAATCCTCCAGATATACCAACACTCGAGATTCAAACTTCAGACAAGACAATTCGAGCTAAGGTTCGCACACCAGCTCGAAGGCTCGAAGGCGGTACAGCCGCATACCCAAGAAATAGACCACCTTGAGCCAATGGTGTTTGACTGTAAGCACTGATTGGCATCACCTCCAGACCGTGTTGTGAGGCACTTCTTGAAATGACAAGATCATTAAAATCTTTTGGAAGCCATGCCGAAAGGTGCATTCCAGCTTCAAAACCTCGCAATTCGAGGTCGGGCAATAACAAACCGAGTTGCTCTCGTAAAACCAATTGACGCTCGAGATACAGTTTTTGAGTGCGCCTGACATGACGGGCAAAATGATGCTCGGCAATGAAATCTGCCAACGCATGCTGCTCCAAAAGACTCGAGCCTCGGTCTTGTAAAGCTCGAGCGGTGGTAAAAGCTGCAACAAGGTTTCCTGGCACGACCATGTAGCCCAGTCGCAACGCAGGAAATAAAACTTTGGAAAATGTACCAATGTAAATCACACGCCCATGCTGGTCAAGGCTTTGCAAACTTTCGAGCGGACGGTGGTCATAACGGTACTCGCTGTCGTAATCATCCTCGAGAATCCAAGTATTGGCGGTGTTTGCCCATTGCAGCAATTGAATACGACGCTCGTGACTCATGGTGACACCCGTTGGATATTGATGTGATGGTGTGACATAAGCAAGCCGAGCTTTTGGCGCAAGGTCTTGCCCAGCCACAACATCCAAACCGAATTCATCCACAGGAATCGGAATAACTTGCGCCCCAGCCGCCAAAAGCGCCCCTCGAGCGCCCAAATACCCAGGGTTTTCATGCCAGACCAGATCGTTTGGCTCGAGTAGCAATTGTGCTGCCAAAACAATGGCTTGCTGTGAACCACTGGTGATGATGACTTGATCGGGTGTACATCTCACGGCTCGAGTCGCTGCAATATGACTGGCAATCGCTTGTCTGAGCGGCAAAAAACCGGCAGGGTCAGGATATCCAAAATTCTGGTTTTGATGCGCCGCACGTTTGTACAAGCGAGTCCAAACATCCCAAGGAAATAAACTTAGGTCGCCAATGCCGTGCCTGAAGGCAGCAATCCGTGTTTCTCGAGGAATTGTGAATTGTGTGTTTGAAATTGCCAAACCACGGTTTGAAAGTCGTTGCGAAGAAATTAGGGCATTGACTGGTGTTTGATGCTTGACAAACGTTCCAGATCCAACTCGAGCTTCCAAAAAGCCTTCAGCAATTAAATCATCAAAAGCTGCTAAAACCGTGTTTCTCGAGATGCCGTATTTGAGAGAAAATGCTCGGGTGGCAGGTAGTTTGGTCTTGAAAGGCAGAGTGCCATTGATGATATTTTGACGCAAAGAATTGTAGATTTGACGCTGCAAGGGTATGTCGGAATTCTGGTTCAGAGAAAAACTGGGCACAAAAGTTTCAAGCATATAAAATGGTACTACAAGAATACCAATTATTGGTACTTTCTAAAGAGCCAATTCTCGAGTACAGTTTTTCCATGTATATTCCCAAATTCAATGAAGTGACCGACGAAGCCCCTCTCTGGGATCTCATGCGCGAATTCAATTTTGCAATGCTGATTACCGCCCCTGACGAAATTCCCTTTGCCACCAGCATTCCATTCACACCGCTCGAGAACACCCGAAAATTGACCGCGCACGTTGCCCGAGCTAACCCTCAATGGCAGCATCTCGAGACGACGAAAGAAGTTTTGGTGGTCTTCCAAGCCGAACATGCGCTGATCTCGAGTCGTTGGTACGAAAAACACCCCAATGTGCCAACTTGGAATTACGCTACCGTGCACGTTTACGGTACGCCGCGCCTTCTCGATGCTGATGAAACCAGGGCGCAATTGATTGCCCTGATGGAACATCACGGTCATAGCGCAGACATGAACGCCTTGTCCGAAAAATATCTGGCAGGAATGCAGAACGAATTGGTTGGATTTGAAATTGACATTACCCGCATCGAAGGAAAATTTAAACTTTCCCAAAACAGAAGCAGACAAGATCAACAAAACGTGATTGCTAAACTCGAGGAACAAGGCGAACTCGAGCGCGGGATTGCAGGACGTATGAAAGAATTGCAAACATGAATAGCACTCTTGAAAACCAAATCGTGCGCCTCGAGCCACTGAGTGAGCATCACATTCCAGCTTTGCTCGAGATTGTTCAGTCAACGCCGCCCGAAATCTATGCCCTGACCACCGTTCCAAGAACACTTGAGGGTATGACCGCTTACGTCCAAACTGCAATTCAAGCTCGAGATGCTAAAAAAGCTTTGCCATTTGCCACAACTGCCAATGGCAAAGTTGTTGGTTGCACCCGCTTTGGAAACCTTGAATATTGGTTTTGGGACAAACAAAAGGGCAATCCAGACGCCGCCGAAATTGGCTGGACTTGGCTTGCCCCCAGCGTTCAACGAACCAAAGTCAACACTGCTGCCAAACTGTTGATGCTCGAGTTTGCATTTGAAACCTGGCAAGTCCAACGTATGACCCTCAAAACCGATGCTAGAAATGAACGCTCGAGAAACGCCATATTACGGATTGGGGCAAGTTTTGAAGGTATCTTGCGGGCGCAGATGCCTTCAAGCGACGGTGGGATTCGCAACACAGCGATGTACAGCATTCTCGAGTCCGAATGGCTGGAAGTCAAGAAACGATTGCAAGATTACCTGCTCGAGACACGTTGAAACAAAAAAGCGCGATCCGAAGACCGCGCTCGAGAAGAAATTGTACGTTATTGAAAAGTACAATTTCCAATTTGAATGTCATCTCCAAAACGGAACGGACTGCTGACTAGATTTCCATTTTGCAAAACCAACTCGAGATCGACATTTCGGTTCACATCAGAACCGCTACCTGTGATTGGAGTGAAAACAACAAGGGTTGTAGGAGTCGGCTCTGGTACAACAACGACTGCTCGAGTTTGCACTTTTCTTGGTGATGAACCAGGGGCGAGCACATAAGTAACTTTGACATGACCATCGCCGTATAAAACATTGGTGATATTTGGAGTGAATGCAGCTTGACCTGTACGGCTTAAAGAATTTTGAACACTCACCAGAGCCGTAGACCACGCACTGAGATTTCCAGAGTAATCAAATTCATAAGTCAATTTTGTCTCGACATTATCGCAAATGACAGATTTGCCACCGATTCTGTATTCACTGCGTAACTTAAAGCCGTAAGCCGTTAAGTCACCTAATGAAATACAGCTTGAGATTGCTCCTGCCAATGCCACCAAACTTGCGAACATCAGAATCTTTTTCATATTTTCAGGTTACTCGAGAATCTACTGATCTTGTGAGCTGAAGTTTAAGTTGCTCTTAATCTTGCCCAATTCCATAAGAGAAGTTAAAGCTTGGGAGTGAAGCAAGCTTCAACGTTGACACCTTTTTGTTCCAGTAAGCTTGGGACGCTGGCTTTGCCTTCAGGGTCTTTGGCTTCAATCTTGAAATCCATTGGTTTTGAAGTCACCGTGTCAGGCGGTAAAACTGGATTTGTTGGTGTGGGTACAACGGCACTTGGATTGACGGTGGTGCTAATTTTTTCCAAATCGATATTGAGTTTGATGGTGTTTGAACCCAAGCCACTCGAGGCGCTGGTTACACCGTCTGGCAAAGTGCCACCAATTTTAAATTCAGGAATCTCGAGGCGTTGTACTTTGGATAAACTGCCCGATTTGTAACTGAGGGTCACCGTCAGGCTTTGCAAAGTCCCAACATAATTAAAACTCAGTGCGAGTTTTTTGCCCTCACTTGGGCTTGCAGGAATGGTTTTGCAAGTTTCGGCATCCACCGTCAAGTTTGCGATGCTCAAGCTCGGGAGTGTCACAATGTTGCATGATGCCAACCCGAGCGCCAAAATTCCAAAAGACAGTATTTTTTTCACGAGGGTATCGTACTGAAGTGCCATGAGTTTTTGACGCCAATACACTCATTCAAATCTTCAGCAAACCTTTATTTTTTCCCAATTACTCGAGTTCCATGACTTCAAACGTTTCATCGACCACCGAATATTCACCGTTACCCGCCACAAAACCGGACACGTTTTGCAATAACTCCTCGAGCCAGATCGCGTCGTGATGAATGCTGACCACGCCAATCAGTTCCCAGTCGTGCGCATCCAACCCGTCGAGCCGAGCGACTGAAACTGGAAACCGCGCCTTTAAACGCTCGGTCACAGGTCGAATCAAAGACCGTTTTTCTTTTAAACTCGAGACAAAACGCATTTCGAGTCTGGCGGTGTAAATTCCAATGTAACCACGAAGCATGGGTTTAGAGCATTCCTGCCAAGAACCCGACGCTGCGAATGGCACGAATGAAATCCATCACGGTCAAGCTCGAGTCGTACACAACTTCGACCTGACCTGGGTGCGGGTTGTTGACTTGATCGACCCCTTTAATTTTACGCAAAGCATTCAGTACCTTTTCGATACTGGCGGCGTCTTCAAGACCACGGACTCCTAACAACACTCGGTTCATTGCCTCATATTCTACTGCAAAAACCCTTTAAACTGAGATGTGGCGAAGGACAAGCATTTAATGGCAGTACAACTGGTATTTTTGCTCGAGCAAGTCTCGAAAAAATTTGTGCCAAACGCGCCGAGTGCGCCCATGCCAAGGTTTCAATTTACGAATCGAGTGCAAGGTCTAAGCCTCGAGATACCCCTTTACGCCGCTTTCAAACCGCCCAAAGATTATGAGTTTATGCTCGAAGATGAGTATTTTAGACGCGTCGAAGCGCTGCTTGAGTTGGTGGGTTCTTGAATCTTGAAGCTCGAGTTAGCGAAAGTTTTGCACTTCAAGGTTTGATGCAAACCCTGTCAGCCAGCGTGACTCGAGTGGCTGCTGGCGAGGTTGAAATATCAATGCCAGTCTCGAGCGCCGTGACCCAGCAACACGGTTTTGTTCACGCGGCAGCCCTGGCAGCCATCATGGACAGCGCCTGCGGTTATGCTGCGCTCAGTTTGATGCCCGAAGACAGCGATGTTCTGGCAGTCGAATTCAAAGTCAATTTTGTTGCGCCCGCCACCGGCTCGAGCATCCGCGCCGTCGGAACGGTGATTAAAGCCGGTAAAACCATCACCCTGACGGGCGCAAACGCCTATTCTATCTCGAGCGAGGGTGAAAAATTGGTGGCGGTCATGCAAGCCACCATGATTCGCAAACTTGCAGGCTAACGCACGTTTGACCCAACCCTGGCATCACTCTGCTAGAATCAAATCCATGCCTAGCGATATTTACATTGTCCGCCACGGTCAAACCGCCTTCAACGCCTCTGGTACGAAAACATTCACGGGTTGGATCGACGTGGACATTTCTGAGGTTGGTGTGCAGCAAGCCACAAAAATTGCTGAAAGCCTGGCGAACATCAAATTCGATCAGGCGTTCACCTCGAGACTCAAACGCGCCAGCAACACCCTCGAGATTTTACTTAAACCACACACTTACGGCGTGCCTGTCACCGTGGATGACCGCATCATCGAACGCTCTTACGGCGACCTTTCAGGGCAACTCCATACCGATGTCCAAGCTGCACATCCCGACATGTACAAAATCTGGCATCGTTCATACGACGTGCCACCACCAAACGGCGAGAGCGTCAAAATGGTCGAAATGCGCGTTTACCCATTCATCTGGGAACTGGTGCGCAATGCTGGGGACGGCAAAAACTTTTTGCTTTCGGCACACGGCAACAGCATTCGCTGCATTCGCGCGTTTTTAGAAAACATGAGCGTCGAAGCCGAGATGTCCTTGGAAGTGCCACAAGACGATTACCTGCATTACCGCGTGACGCCAGACTTGAACAACCTTTTTGGCGGCAACGTCCAAAAGATTCACCCAAGCAAATAAACAGATGCTCGAGCAGACGGTAAATTCTCGAAACCTCAAAAATGCGTTCTGCTCGAGATTCTAAGTTTTTTCACCGCTTTAATTCCTTTCGATTTGCAACTTCAGCCGTGAAGACTGTTGACACGCGCCAAGCCACGTTTTATACTCCATCCCGCTCGAGAGAGCACGCCACACTGGATCGGTGGTGCAGTGGTTAGCATACCCGCCTGTCACGCGGGTGGTCGCGGGTTCAAGTCCCGTCCGATCCGCCAGAAAGACCCAGCCGTACAGTACCGATTGTACGGCTGGAATCGCGCCAAAGTAGCTCAGTCGGTAGAGCATACGACTGAAAATCGTAGTGTCGGCAGTTCAATTCTGCCCTTTGGCACCAAAAAAGAACCCCGTGATGAGCGGGGTTATTTGTTTGCTTATGTTGACTTTTAGAATTTTTGTAGATAGCCTTTGGCGTAATTATATAATGTCGCCAGTTTCGACATATTCGCCAGATGTGTTTATTATGAAAAAGAATTTCGACATATACTACGGTCATGACATTTCATAAAGAGTTCCCGTACAACGATTTACCAATCTTGCCTCCTGTTGGGATAGAACTCGAAACCAAAGTGGTGTTGAAACAAGCATTGGCTGCGAGCCGTGCGCTGGCAGAGCTTAAAGCAGCAGGTAATTTAATTCCCAATCAAACTGTGCTTCTCTCGACGTTGGGTTTACAAGAAGCCAAACTTTCGTCAGAAATCGAAAATATTGTCACAACGAACGACCAAATCTACCGAGCTTTTGCTGACGAAAAGCTCGAAGTAAATGCTGCGACCAAAGAAGTGCTTTCTTACGGAGAAGCTCTTTGGTACGGCTATAATCAACTTCGTTCAAATCGCCCACTCAGTACACGTTTAATCGAAGAAATTGGAAATATTATCAAACCCAATGGCGGTGGCATTCGGAAAGTTCCTGGAACAAAGATTGCGAATGGCTTTGGAGAGACGGTTTACACCCCACCTGAAGGCGAGAAAGTTATTCGGGATAAACTGGCAAATCTCGAACGGTTTTTTTACGAAAATACTGAGATCGATCCTTTGGTTAAAATGGCTGTGATGCATTACCAATTTGAGTCAATCCATCCATTTACAGATGGCAATGGACGGACTGGTCGTATTTTAAATATTTTGTGTTTGATTGAAGCGGGCTTGCTCGAGATTCCAGTGTTGTACTTAAGTCGTTACATTATTGAAAACAAAACAAACTATTATGCTGGTTTACGTCGTGTAACAGAAGAAAATGCGTGGGAAGAATGGACATTGTATTTACTGAAAGCTGTTGAGGAAACTGCAAAAACCACATGTGAAAAAATCAATGCCATATACAGTTTAATGCAACAAACAAGTCAGTTGGTTCGACAGAAACTACCCAAAATATACCGAAAAGAACTTATTGAATTGCTGTTCAATCAACCTTACTGTAAAGTAAAATTCCTTGAGCTTGCTGGTATTGCCAAACGTCAAACAGCAGCCGAATATCTTCAAGATTTGGCTGAAATTAAAGTGCTTAAAGGCATCAAGATTGGACGTGAATGGTACTACATTAATGAGGCTTTTTTGCAGTTGTTGTCGCAGTAAAACATTACGAACTCGAGAATCCCCGTGTCACAAAAATTCCCAGCAACACCGCCAAAAACCCGAATACCAGATTCGCTAAAACGTAAAGCACTCCCTCGAGATTCGCGCCTTTGACAAACAACGCGTGAGTCTCGAGTTCAAAGGTCGAAAACGTCGTGAACGCACCGCAGAATCCTGTGCCAAGAATCAATTTCCAGTCTTCACTGACGCGGTTTTGCAGCGCCAGCGAGGTAATCCAACTTAAAATAAAAGATCCCAAAACGTTAATCACCAGCGTTGCCATCGGGAAGCTCGAGCTTGCGCCGAACCAGTTTTTGAACGCCAAACCCAGCCCGTACCGTGCCAGCGTTCCGAATCCTCCAGCAATCATGATGGCGAGCACTTTCATCCGTTCATGATGCCATACTCTAGCCTGACAGGTGTGGGTTATGCTCGAGGTCGTGAAATCTGGATGGCTCGAGGTGCTACTGCTGGCGTTAAAGCTTGGATTCACGGCTTTTGGTGGTCCTGCGGCGCACATTGCCATGCTGCGCGAGGAGGTGGTCACGCGCCGAGGCTGGATTTCCAATGAACGGTTTTTGGATTTGCTCGGCGCGGTCAACCTCATTCCGGGTCCTAACAGCACCGAACTGGTCATGCACGTTGGACTCGAGCGGGCGGGTTGGCGCGGTTGGTTGGCGGCGGGTTTGGGTTTCATTTTGCCTGCCGCCAGCATCACGCTTGGGTTCGCTTGGGCGTACTCGAGTTTTGGCAGCAAACCAGAATTTGCGGGCATTTTGTACGGCGTGAAACCCGTGGTGATCGCGGTGGTCTTACAAGCCATTTGGGGACTCTCGAGCGTTGCCCTCAAAAATTGGACGTTGAGAATAATTGCCCTTTCGACATTGGCATTGGCGTTGCTGGGTGTTAACGAACTGCCGTTGTTGTTCGCTGGGGCTTTGCTGATGATGGGTTTGGAACATTTCAAGGTAACTCGAGCCGTTCCTCCGCTCATCGTGCTTGGATTGTTCTCGAGCATTCCTGTTACGCTTTCGGGGCTGTTCTGGTCGATGCTGAAAATTGGTTCGGTGCTTTACGGCAGTGGTTATGTGCTGCTGGCTTTTTTGCGGGGAGAGTTTGTGGACAGATTGCACTGGCTCACCTCGGCGCAACTGGTTGACGCCATCGCCATTGGGCAGATCACGCCTGGACCCGTTTTCTCGAGCGCCACATTCGTAGGGTTTTTGATCGCAGGTTTTCCAGGCGCAATCCTTGCCACCATCGCCATTTTTGCCCCAGCTTTTGCATTCACCGCACTCACGCACAACCTCATCTCGAGCCTCCGCAAATCAAAACTTGCCAGTGCTTTTTTGGATGGTGTGAACGCCACAGCCCTCGCGTTGATGCTGGCGGTCATCTTTGAGCTTTCACGCACTGCCATTGTCGATGTTTGGACGGCAGCGCTGAGCGTGGTTTCAGGATTTTTATTGGTGCGCTATAAACTCAACTCGAGTTACCTGATGCTGGCAGGTGTGGTGCTCGGCTTGATTTTGAAGCATTGATTTTCTGCTCGAGACTTGTGCCAGATTGGTGGTTTGTGCCGTTACCCATGAGGTTTTCGTTTTTGAGCCAGTGTTTTTTGTTTTGGTTGAATTGTTGTTGACGGCGCTAAAATTCCGTTTAGAAATACCTTGCAAATCAATTCGGGCAAGTGTTTTGGTGCGGTGTACGGCTTTTCAACGATCACAAAGTGTTGTTTGATGCTGGGTTCAAAAACCATGGTTGCCAGCAATCCCGCAAGCTCGAGCGGGTCGCCTTGAACCTCGCCATTGTTAACGGCTGCTTTGAGCACACTTGCCACGGCGTACAAGAAGGGTTTGAGCGATAAATCGGCGGGCACGCTGGCATCAAAAAGCACACGAAAAAAACCTTGATGTTCGTTTTGAAATTCAATGCTCTGTTCGGCGATGGTGCGAACTTGTTGCACCAGGCTGGTTTGAGGCTCGAGTGCGGTTTGAATGCGGTTTGCCAGTTCCTCGAGTTTCCACTCGCGTAAAGCCACGGCAAGGTGTTGTTTGTCTGGAAAGTATTTGTACAATCCCACGCGGGTTAACAGGGCGCGTTCAGCGATTCTGTCCATCGAGGCATTGCCGTAACCGTCCAGGCTGAAAATCTCGAGTGCCGCCTCGAGAATCTCTAAGGTGCGGCGTTCGCGGCGGCGTTCGCGCAGGGTTGGGGGTGGGTTCACGCGTCCAGTCTACGATTTGGGGCTTGTAACGATTGTTGTTTTCGGTTTTGTGCCATTCTTTGTTCATGTCTGATATCGCGTTAACGTGTAGCCTTGTGTCGAATACGAGGAGGATTTTATGAAGATCAAGAATTATTGGTTTGTGGCGGGCGGGCTAGTTTTTGCTGTTTCAAGTCTGGCTTTTGTCGTGCTGGCGGCAGCAACACCAGCTCGAGCAATTGCGCGACTTGTCGATGCCAAAGGGCATACGGTTGGAGTGATGACGTTTTTTGATTCGGGCAAAATGACGAAAGTGAATTTTTTAGTCTCGGGTTTGACAGCGGGTAAGCACGGAGTCCATGTTCATGCTGGAAATACCTGTGCCGATTCTAAAGATGCGACCAGCGGTGCGAACGTCAAATTTGGCGAGGCGGGTCCGCATTTTGATCCGAATGACAGCAAAAATCATGGTGGACCAAATCTTGACTCAACCAAGGGTCACGCGGGCGATTTTGAGAATCTGGTGTTTGATGCGAACGGTTCGAGTTTTCAAAAAACCGCTACTCAAAAAATCAATTTGGCGGGCGGAACATTGTCGGTTGTTGGAAAGACAGTCATTATTCATGCCAATGAAGACAATTACACCAACACACCCGCCAACGGTGGCAGCGGTGCCCGAGTGGCGTGCGGTTTGATCGAGGCAAATTGAGTGTTGAAAATCCTCATTCCGAAATGTCTGCTCGAGATAATTCACTTGACGTAATTATTTGCTCGAAACCAGTTCACGGCGTCTCTTGAGGTTTCATCGAAGTTCCTGAAGGTCACGCCGAGTTCGCGCATGGCTTTGTCACTTCTTGCAATATCTTTTGGAAGTAAAGTTTTAACGCCCTCAACGGTCATGCTGCTTGGTTGTTTGGTGATGCTCGAGATGCGTTCACTGACCCAAGCGATTGCCAGCACGAGATTGGCGGGCAGCACGCGTTTGGGAGTTGGCACACCGCTGACCCGTTCGATGGCAGCGCCGATTTCTTGCAGACTTAAATATTTGCCCGCCAAAATAAAACGGTCAAAATTCTTGCCTTTCTCGAGTGCCAGAATCATACCGTTTGCCACGTCTCGCACGTCGGCAACGGTTGTGCCACCGTCTGGATAAGCCGGTATTTTGCGCCCTAAAAGATCAAGCACCACTTGTCCGGCAGCCGTGGGTGCACCGTCGCCAGGTCCGTGCATCCAGCCTGGAAAAACCGTGATGACCTCGAGTTTGGATTGTTTTAAGAATTCACCAATGGCTTCATCGGCTTTGAGTTTGCTTCTAAAGTACAAGTTTTCGAGGCGTTTGGCGTCTGGTGGAGTGGTTTCATCGCCTGGTTGATGGTTTGGTTTCATGCCGATCACGCCGCTCGAACTGGTGTGAATGGCGCGTTTGACGCCGTGTTTTTCGGCGGCGGTAAGCAGGTCTATCGTGGCGTTGACATTCAGTTTTTCTAGGGTTTCCCAGTGGTTGCCTGGGGCGTAATATTCACGAAAATAGGCGGCGGTGTGAAACAGCACGTCGCACTCCTCGAGCGCGGGCGAAAATTTGGCGACGTTATCGAGATCGCCTTCAACAACCTCGAGCTTGAGGTGTCCCAGGATTTTCTGGGCTTTTCGTTGGTTCCGAGCCAGGGCTTTGACTTCATAGCCCCGCTCGAGGAGTGCCTGTATCAAATTGCTGCCGAGAAATCCTGTGCTGCCTGTGACGAATGCTTTCATGTCTGCTCCTTTTACGGTTAGCATACTGTATTAAATGTTTACATACTGTAAAATATTCTAAACCACAGTCTCGAGAAATTTGACATAAAGACATATTGCATATATGCTATTTGCAGTTAAGTAGATTTATTGCCAAAAACAGGCAGAATAGGAAAGATCATGAACCTGACAACCACCAGTCAACAACACTTAACCGACCTCGAGCACTGGCTGCAAAACCTCGAGGCGATCAAGCTCGAGACACTCGACCCGCAACAGACCGCCGTCCTGAGTGTAGACGTGATCGAAGGATTTTGTCGGGTTGGTGCGCTCGCCAGCCCACGGGTCGAAGCCATCATCGAAAATGTCGTCAAATTGATTCAAAACGCGGAAACCCAGGGAATAATTGACATTGCCTTCATTCAAGATGCCCACCCAAAAAACGCCGAAGAGTTCGGGGCTTACCCGCCGCACTGCATCAAAGGCACGCTCGAGGCTCGCGCCGCCAGTGAACTCGAGTCGCTGCCAAACTGGAAGACTTACGCGCATTTTGAGAAGAACAGCATCTCGAGTTTGGAAACAACGGGCTTGGTTGGCTGGCTCGAGCAACGTCCATATTTAAAAAACATTATTTGTGTTGGCGATGTTACCGACCTGTGCTTGTACAGCCTCGCCATCGGCGTTAAATTGCGTTCCTTGGCGCAAGGACTCTGGCAACGCATCATCGTGCCAGAAAATTGCGTGCAAACCTGGGATTCGCCCGATCATCCAGGCGACTTGTATCATGCAATGTTTTTGTTTCAACTCAAACGCAACGGTGTGGAAATCGTCTCGAGCATTTTGTAAAAATTATTCAATTCTGTAAAACGTACCGTCAGTCCCAACGAAAACCCCGAAAGGCACACCATGAACAGCAACCCACTTTTCACCGACCTTTATCAACTCACCATGCTTGCGGGGTACTTCAAACACGGCTTGCTCGAGAAACGTGCGACCTTTGACTTGTACTTTCGACGAGCGCCATTTGGCGGCAGTTACGCGGTTTTTGCGGGTTTAGAGAATGCGCTGGAATACCTCGAGAACGTGCGATTTACCCAAGAGCATCTCGAGTACCTGCAAAGTTTGAAAATGTTCAACGCAGATTTTCTGGCATATTTGCAAGACTGGAAATTTAAAGCCAAAGTCACGGCAATCGCCGAGGGACGGGTGGTATTTCCAAATGAACCATTGTTGACCGTCACGGGCGCGTTGGGCGAGGCGCAATTGGTCGAAACGGCGCTTTTGAACATCCTCAATTTTCAAACCCTGGTCGCCACCAAAGCCGCGCGTTGCGTTCACGCGGCAAACTCGAGCCACAGCACTTCGGGGTATACGGGCGGCACGTTAATCGAATTTGGGGCAAGGCGTGCGCAAGGTCCGAACGGGGCGCTCTCGGCGGCTCGAGCGGCATTTATTGGCGGTGCGGTGGGCACAAGCAATGTCGAGGCTGGGCAGGTTTTTGGAATGCAAGTCACAGGTACGCACGCGCACTCGTGGGTGGAAGTATTTGATAACGAACTCGAGGCGTTCAGGGCGTATGCCAATACTTTCCCAGACAGTGCGACATTGCTGCTTGACACCTTCGATACGCTCGAGAGTGGCTTACCGAACGCCATTACGGTTGCCAAAGAACTCGAGGCGGCAGGTCACAAACTGCGCGGTGTGCGGCTGGACTCGGGCGATTTAGCGTATCTTTCACGGCGCATCCGTAGCGCCTTGGACGCAGCCAACCTTGGATACGTCAAAATCGTTGCCAGCAATGACCTCGACGAGCACGTGATCGAAGCCGTCATTCGTGAAGGTGGACGGATTGATGTTTACGGGGTCGGAACGCAACTGGCAACCGCCGGTGGTGAGGGCGGCGGCGCTTTGGGCGGTGTCTACAAACTGGTGCAACTCGAGGATGCGCCCAAAATGAAATTGACCGCAGACCGCGTGAAATCCAACATTCCAGGCATCAAGCGCGTTTGGCGAGCCAATACTCCAAGCGGCGAATTTGCAATGGACATCATCTCTCTCGAGCCTGAAACCCTAGAGAGCGGTGATCGCGTGACTGACCCAACAAACCCGCTCCGCACCACCAAAATACCGCTAGCCATGCTCGAGGATATTCGGCGCGTGGTCATGCAGGACGGAGAACGCCTGACCGCGCCAGAATCGCTCGAGACGTTGCAAGCCCGTGCGGCGGAAGATTTGGCAAGATTGCCCGAGGGTTCGTCAAGGTTATTGAACCCGCACGTCTACCGCGTCAGTATCACAGATGGTTTGCTCGAGATGCGCTCGAAATTGATTGCAGAACTCGAAGCAGAAATTGGATAACAATTTTGGCTCGAAGGTTCAAAGAATTATGATTGAGGTCAGATGAATCTGATTTCTTTTAACAAATTGTTATCAACACGGTTTTATCCACTCTTACGTGCCGAAGGGTTTCGTGGTTCTGGGACAACACTGCGCCGTATCAATTTACCTGTGGTACAGGTTTTTAATGTGCAGGGCAGCGCTGGCACTGATCGTTGTTATATCAATCTTGGTGTTCATCTTTCGTTTCTGCCAAGTGCTGGTCAAATACTGACCGAACCAAACAAAGTCAAAGAATATGATTGCGAGTTTCGAGAACGTTTACAGTCACCACCTGCGTATCAGCATGGTTGGCAGTACGGTCATCACGAATTAGAGGCAGAGTTGATTATCAAACAAATGATTGAAGAATGGAAAAAGCAAGCTCAACCATTCTTTGCTAAGTATCAAAATTTTCCAACATCTTTTGTTGCATTGTTATCATCAACTGATTCAACAACACTGCACCCAGGTCATGCGCTCACGTTGGCGCGAATCGCATTGCAGTTGGGCAGAGTTGACAAGGCTCAAGAAATGGCAGCAGAAGCACTTTCGCGTGTCAACCCACCTGCGACAAGTCTTAGAGATGATATTGAACAATTCTTGACTACAATCAACACAAATCAATAACACGAGAAATCCAATGTAGAACTCGAAGCAGAAATTGGTTAAAAATTCTCGAGCCAAATTGAATGTTTGGCTCGAGGCTTGATGTTACGAGTTATTTTTTAATCAATTGAGCACGAAGTTCGCCACCAGTGTTGGCAGCAGTATGGAGGTTGACATAGAACTTTCCAGCATCCAAATCGGCGATATTTGCAGCGCTCCAGGTGGTTGTTGAGCAGGATGCGTTTGCTGCTGTAATTGTCCCAGTGCCGAATGTTGCACTTTCATTTGCCACCAGGTTACAGAATGGAGGATTCAGGTTTGTTCCAACGGCAGTAGGACCATGAATATGGACGACTGTTGCTGCGCCTGTTAATCCCGAATACGTTCCAGTTAGTGTCATTGTGCCTCCGTTGAGGGTTGCGGTGACTGTTCCAGTGCCTGTGGTTGTGTTTGGTGGTACTTCATTTGCTCCAGAAAGCGTTCCTGTATACGTGGGTGTGTTCGTTACTGGTGTTGGGCAGGCAGTTAACGAAATTGCGAGAATCAAACCAAGTCCAATCAATCCTTTTACCATAAGAACCTCCATGTGAGAGAAAACCCTCAAGATAGGTATACCCCGATAAAACCTGAGTGGTTCTTAGAAAGAATGAGTTGTGCCTGACAACTATTCTGGGTTTTCAGCTAAGGCTTCAGGACGTTTACGTTGCCAGTACCGTATCAAACCATCCGCTGCCATCAAATACGGCGTGGCAAGTTGATAACGGGTGTTCATGGTGCTGTCGCTGGCAGTCGAGATTTGTTCTCCCGAAAGAATTTCGATGCGTTTGGCAATTTCGTCGCGTCCGCCGCCATCACGCATGACCTCGAGCGAAAGTTGCTCGAGGTGGTTGATGTTGTTTTCTAAATTTTTCCAGTGGGTTTCCATGTCGCTGAATTCGCCGTAATGCGAAACCAAAATTCGTGAGGCGTTAAGACTGCGTAAGGTTTGAATACTGGTTCGCCATGCCTCAAGGTCAATGTCTGGCGGTGGCGTCGGTGCAACCACATGGCTCGAGCCTTGCAGCCGAACGCCGCCAACATCGCCAGAAAAAATGGTGTCGTCCACAAAGTACGCCAAGTGATGAATTGCATGACCTGGCGTGTAAAACGCCTGAAACTCGAGTCCTGAGATGCTCAGTGTTTCACCACCCTCAAGAATCGTTAGTTGGTTTTCTGATACGGCTTCAAACGCGCCCCAAAGTACGCCCATCATCGCGCCGTAAATTCTTGTGGCAGATTCGATCAACCGCTCTGGACGCAACAAATGACCCGCGCCGTTTTTGTGAACGTAAACTTGCAAGCCTAACTCTCGAGCCAGTTGCCCTGCTGCGCCCGCATGGTCAAGGTGAATGTGGGTCAAAAGCAAATGCTTGACATCTGAGGGTTCAAAACCCAGTTTTTTGATACCAGTATAAAGTTTTTCGAGCGTTGCGCCAGGACCACAATCCACCAGAATATGCCCCAAATCTGATGGTATAAAATACGCGCCGACCACACCGAGAGTACCCATCAACTCGAGGTCAATGGCATGAACTTTCATGCTTTATCGCCAATTCGTGTCGTCAAAATGCCGATGCCGTCAATTTCGACCTCGACCAGATCGCCCCCGTGCAATTCGCCCACACCCTCGGGCGTTCCCGTAATCACCACATCGCCAGCCTCGAGCGTCATGAACTGCGAAACGTAATGGATCACAAACGCGACATCAAAAATCATTTTGTCGGTTGTGCCGTCCTGCCTGGTTTCACCATTCACTCGAGTTTGCACCCGCGTTTTTTGCGGCTCGAGGTTGGTTTCAAGGTGTGGTCCGAAGGGCAGAAATTTATCCGAACCTTTGGCTCTAAACCATTGCAAATCGGTTTTTTGTTTGTCGCGTGCGGTCAAATCGAGCGCACAAGTCCAACCAAGTACGTGACTGAGAGCGTCTTCATAGCTGACTTTGCAGGCTCGAGATTTGATGACCAATCCCAGTTCACCCTCGAAGTGAAAAGATTCCGTCCAACTTGGATAAGGCACAGTATCGCCCGAGAATGTTAAGGCGTTGGCGGCTTTAAAAAAAAGTCCTGGTTCGGACAGCAATTTATTACCCAATTCTTCAATGTGCGCCACATAATTTCTGCCAACACAGACGATCTTGCTCGGATTTGCTGGCGCAAGTAACGTGATATTCGAGAGACTGATTTTGTCGCCGTTTGGCTCGAGGTTGGGGAAGGTTACCGCTTGAATGCTGTCACCCTCAAGAATGCCCCAATGGATGTTTGAATTTTCAGATTGATAACGAACTATTTTCATTGTCCCCAAAGCTTAGCACCTGACGTAAACTCGAGTCATGGCACTCTCGCACATCATTGGATTTGATGATTTCCCATTTTCGCGGTCTGATCGCGGCGATATCAGTATTGTCGGCACGGTGTTTTGTGGCACTCGGCTCGAGGGTGTGCTGCGCGGCAAAATTCGTCGTGATGGGGCGAACAGTGCCAAAGAAATTGCACGGCTCGTCTCGAGTTCCAAATACGCGCCGCAAGTACAGTTGCTCATGCTTCAAGGCATTGCGATGGCAGGCTTTAACGTGGTTGACGCGCACTGGCTTCACAAAACCCTCAGTATTCCTATCTTGATTGTCGCACGGCGTTTTCCCATCATGGACGGCATCCGTGATGCGCTCCTTACCAAAGTCCGTGGTGGAAAACGCAAATGGAATTTGATCCAAAGTCTCGGCGAAATGGAAGCCTGCGAAAAAGTATTCATTCAACGCGTTGGCTTAAGTTTTGAGGAGGCTCGAGCCGTGTTACGTCACACCACCGTTTACGGGCACATCCCCGAGCCTTTACGTCATGCGCACCTGATCGCGGGTGGGATCGCAACGGGGCAATCTCGAGGGAGAACTTAAGACTTTCTAAAGATTAAAAATTGAGTCTCATTGCTAATTGCCAGTCATTGATCGCTGATTTTCCTGTCCTGGACACCAGTGTGCAAATTAAGTTGACAACAGAATAATTTGTGCTACCTTAATAGCAAGCACTTCTCGAGTGCTCGCCGAAAATAAAGTCAACCCGAAGAAATCTCGCACTGAATCAAGGAGTAAATATTATGTCTCGAGGAATTAACAGCGTTTTATTGATTGGCACTCTTGCACGCAATCCCGAATTGAAGTACACGCCAAAAGGGATCGCGGTGCTGGAATTTACTGTCGCCGGTGACAGCCGAACCATCGGTTCTGACGGTCTTGAACGTAACGTGCCGTTCTATCAACGCAGCAGCATTTACGGTAAGAATGCCGAAAGCCTAGCCGAAACCTTAAAAGCTGGCGACGCCGTGCTGCTTGAGGGAACGCTCGAGTATCAAGCTTGGGAAACTGAGGACGGCGCAAAACGCTCCAAGGTGGGCGTTCGTACCAGCCGCCTCGAGTCCTTGCAAAACGGTTGGCGCAATGCCGCCCTTGTGACCGATGCGATAGGCGGTTTACGCCTTCCCGATGCGGTCAACGAAGTCACGATTCTTGGCAATTTGACCAAAGATGCGGCGGCTCGAGTGACCCCAAACGGCAACAACGTGACCAACCTCAGCGTTGCCGTGAACGAAAGCTGGCGCGATGAGAACAACGTCTGGCAGAACAAGGCGCACTTTGTCGATGTGACCGTCTGGGGCGAAATGGCGCAACTCTGCGCCAACCTGACCAAAGGCGAAAGCGTTCTGGTCGCTGGGCATCTGACCAACGATTCTTGGACAGACCTTCACGGACAAAAACGCACCGCCACCAAAATCGAGGCGCACCGAATTGAAATGCTGATGCGAGCACCAAAAACCGCCGAAGCGCCACAAGTTGCCCCAGCACCACAACGGGCAAGCGGCAAAACTGCGCCAAAAGCCAGCCGTGGACGGCAAGCGCCAGCCAGCAACGCCGTGACCGAAGACATGCCTTTCTAAAATAGCTGACTTTGAGTTTTATTGAACTGAGGTTGAGTGATGAACAATCTCAGTTCCTTTTCATCGTAAAAGGACACCACCATGAGTCAAGACTTTTCGCACCCAACGTGCCGTTCCGAAGAAGCAACCACCGAACTCGAGCTACACTCTCAAGCAATGGATGAAGGTTATTCTCAAACCAAAGCGCATTTTAAAACTTTTGGAACTCGGGCTTCAACAGCCAGAAAATCAAGGGTTAGAGCAAGTCGCCCAAAACGCGGTGGCTATGTCAATCACTGCTGGAAATGTACCACGACCATTTCATCAAATTCGTGCTTTCGTTGCTCGAGATGCCAGTTTTTTCACTGCCCGAATTGCAAACGTTGCTTGTGCCAAAAGTTGAAGATCGTGATCGTTTGGAGTGTCGTTGAAAAGCAAGTTTAAAACCCAAGGTTTTTTGAACTGGAGGAACATATTCCTCCAGTTCTTTATTTGAAGTGTCAAAACGTCGTTCAGATTTCGCACAATTTAAGCTGCTACACTCCACTTTAAGCTTCACTTCGGGGGTATGGTATGAACGTTCGCACAGACGTGGCATTGGCATTTTTGTTCGTTGCAACCTCAATTGTTTTCAGTACTGTTATGGGTTTGACACTCATAGACCCCAGCAAACTCCCGCTTGGGGATGGAAAATTCTCGAGCAGTCCAAAAGCTGGATTTGTCTTTTCGTGCAATACCAGATTTCGCCCTGGTATTGGTGCGTTCAAAGACGGCGCTTGGATTAAATCCGATGGCACGTTTGACCCGACCCAAAAAGCAATCGTTGACGGCAGTGTGATCTGGGAAAATCATACTTTTACGACGGCGCTCGAGAAAGATTCTAGAAAAATAACCGGCAACAATCTGCCAAACCATCCCACGGGCATTTTCCCAATTTCTGCCACGGACGACGCATTTCAGTATGACCGCAATCCAAACCGAATCAATCAGCAAATGCTCGGGTTGACGCTTCCAGCCGAGCCAAAAATCGCGGCTCGAGCTTCGTGCCTGGGCATGGGACCAGTTGGTGTGTTGCTGTCTGGTAGTTTTTTGTTTAACGCCCTCGATGAAGGCGGACGCGATGCCGTAGCGCACGAAACCCAAGATGCTTGCGAGGGACATCCTGAGCAACGTGGTGCGTACCATTATCACAATGTCTCGAGTTGTGTTTTAAAGCAAACAAGCGAGTCTGGTTTGGTTGGATATGCCTTGGATGGTTTTGGAATTCTTGGCACTCGAGAGGGCAATAAAGCCCTAACGAACACCGATCTCGACGAATGCCACGGTCATACCAGTGAAATTCTTTGGAATGGAAAAAGCGTCAAAATGTATCACTATCATGCAACGCTCGAGTTTCCGTACACGCTCGGCTGCTTTAAGGGCGCACCAATTGCCTTTGGAAGGCGTTAAATCCCCAGGTTGATCCATCGCACGATTCGCCCAAGTTTCTGGCTTTGGTACGAGATTTTCAACCATTGCCCACTGTCGGTGTCGCGCACCTCAAGGATCGAAATCAAATCATTTTTGATGATGTAACTTTTGGTCATAGCGTTTTCTCGGGGTGCGCTGGACAAGAACACTCTGGCTTTTGGAATGTAACGAATAGGAATTTTTTTGGTCTGAAAATCAAGCCAACTGATGCCAAGCACTTGCTTGTTGTGATCCAAATTTTGGATTTTCCAGAGCAAATTTTGGACGTGTTTTTCTTTGGGAAACCCCGTTAGAAATACCGATTCGCCGTCTTGATAGACGTAGGGTTTGCCTTTCTCAAAGCGAAATCTTTTGAAGTAAAAATTGTTTAAATCGCCGTTGCACGTGCTCAATGCAGTTTTGTTTTCAGGTTCGAGTTGTGGATTTGCCCAACCACTTGTTCCTTCATTAAATCTATAATTGCACCAACCAGCACTTCCGAAAATTGGCACAAATTGAAAATTGTCGTTGGCAGGATCATAAAAATACAAGTCATAAAAACGGTTCTGGATAGAATAGAAAGAGTCGTTAGGATAATTGGTAAAAATAGTAACAGCGGTAGGAACAGCAACGTCAGCAAAGCCGTCAAAGTTAAAATCAGCGACCAAAAATTTTGTTGGGTTCTCGTAGGCAATCCCACGCCACAAATGAATCCATTGATGGTTGCGATCCGTGGTTAGCTCGAGAATTTCCTTAACACGGTCAAATTTTAAATTGAAAGTCTTTTTCGACTGGTTTGATAACCCAATGTTCACATCAATGGAATTCTCGAGCCAGTAAGTTTGAAATTCAGTTTGAGCAAAGGCTTGAAAGGGAAAACAGATGATGAACAGTATTAACACTCGAGCTTTCATTTATTCCTCCTAATTTCTAAGATTAGATTACTCGAGTTTTTGTTTTTTTTAGCATTAGTCGGTATCACACCGTCCTCGAGCGCAAGTGGATGTTTTTCCAGAAAACGCAATCCAGAAATCATTGCGCCCAAACTTCGCGCCCAAGGCACGCGCAAAATGACTGGCTCGAGTTTCCAGTGTTTTAAGAGCAGTAAATCGCCCGCACCAATTTCGGTGATCTCGAGGTAACGCCAAGTTTTGGCTTCAAAATGCGAGTTGGCGGCATGTTTTTCACCTCTGGATTTATGGGAAATACCAGTTGGTTTTAGGGCGCTCGAGATGCCCAACAATAACCTCACATTACGGTTTGTAATTAAAATTGCGGCTGCGCCAGCCTGTTTAAAATCACCTCGAGATTGTAATTGATAAAAGTACGTTCCCAGTCCGTGCGCCAACCAAACCTCACTGTCCTCGAGCATCCACGGGTGTTGGTAGGGCGTCGGTGGATTGCTGGTAAAGCCGTGTCTGGAAATGTGCGCATCATTTTCAGGGAATGGTGTGCCCGTCAAAAAATGATTGGTGATTTGTTCCGCCAGAAGTTCGTCTTGGTTGTGAGCTACCTTGTTAACGGTTGAAGGCAGTACCCGATTCACGCGGTTATTCTAACCAAAATCCAGCTCAAGCATTGCGAGTCACCCCAGGGTTAGGTCGCACTTGACCAAGTTAAACTTAGCCATGTCAAAACCCAAGTATCCAACCTCGAGTATCCAACCTATCACCGATATTTTGCACGGCATCGAAATCACCGATAATTACCGCTGGCTCGAGGATGGAAATTCAGCGCAAACCAAAGCTTGGGTGGCAGAACAAAACGCGTTTTCACGGGCGTATCTCGAGAATTGTCCAGGACGTGAGGCGTTGGCGGCAGAGTTGCAAAGGAATTTTGCTCAAACCCTGATGTGGACACCAAACAGGTATGGCAATCGTTACTTTTTCCTGCGCCGCGAAGCTGGACAGAATCAAGCCGTACTGTACTTCAAAGACGATTCGCTCGAGCATGTTGAGCAACTGGCGTTAGACCCAAATACTTTCTCGAGCGATGGTACGACGGCACTCGATTTTTACCATCCAAGTCCTGATGGGAAATTGCTGGCGTATGGTTTCTCGAGCGGTGGACGCGAAATTGGTGTTTTGAGGGTCAGAAACCTCGAGACTGTTCAAGACCTCGACCTCGAGATTTCGCCAGTGCGTTACCCAGGGGTTTCATGGTTAAAAGATTCGAGCGGTTTTTATTACGAACGGATGCCGAAAGTTGGTAGCGTGTCACCCGAAGACGAAATGTATCACCGTGCGCTTTACTTTCATGCTCTTGGATCAAATCCAGATTTGGATGAACTGGTGTTCAAACCCGAGAACAAGGTGGCTTGGTGTTCGCCGCACACCTCGAGCGATAAGAGCATCTTGTTTGTTGAAGTAACCGAAGCTGCGGGCGGAGATAAAAACGATGTTTACTTCATGCCGCTTGAGCCGTTTCGGCAAGGTCTTGAACCCAAAGCGCTGGCAGTTGGTTTGAACGCCAGATTCTCTATCGATGTTGTGGATGGCGTTTTGTACATTTTAACCAATCACAATGCGCCAAAATTCAAACTTTTGCGCGGTAACCTTGAGCAACCAGATTTTGCAAACTGGACGGAGATTCTTCCAGAAGTTGAACATGTGCTCAATACGTTTAAATTGGTGGGTGGCAAAATCATTGTCGAACGCAGTGTTGATGTCACCTCGAGAATCTATGTCCACAATTTAGCAGGCGACCTCGAGCGCGAAATTGCCATGCCTGCTTTGGGTTCGGTGGTTGGTTGGTCTGGGTTGTACGACTCGAACGAATTGTTTTACGCTTTTCAATCTTTTACCGTGCCGCAAACCATTTTTAGCCATAATCTGGCGACCCTCGAGTCAAACACTATTTTTCAAGCCGAATCGGCAATGGATTTGTCTTTGTATGAAACCCGTCAAGAGTTTTTCACTTCAAAGGACGGAACTCGAGTGCCAATGTTTATCGTTTGCAAAAAAAATCTGGTTTTGAATGGCGACAATCCGACGGTGCTCTACGGTTACGGCGGTTTCAATGTTGCTCAAGCTCCAAGTTATGGCGGGGCAATTTTTTCGTGGTTGTCGCGCGGTGGCGTGTATGTTGTCGCCAACCTTCGGGGGGGTTCGGAATACGGCGAAGCCTGGCACAAAGCCGGAATGCTCGAGCGCAAGCAAAACGTGTTTGACGACTTTATTGCCGCCGCAGAATATTTGATCGCCAGCGGTGTGACCAAACCCGCACGCTTGGCATGTTACGGCGGCTCGAATGGCGGTTTGCTGACGGGAGCGGCTTTGGTGCAGCGACCCGATTTGTTTGGCGCTGTCATGATTGGCGTGCCGTTGCTTGACATGTTGCGTTATCACCATTTTTTGATTGCCAAACTTTGGATTCCAGAATACGGCGACCCCGATAAGCTCGAGGATTTTGAGTGGTTGCGGGCGTACAGTCCGTATCACAATGTCAAAGCTGGGGTGGCTTACCCGCCGACGCTGATTTTAACGGGCGAATCTGATTCTCGAGTTGACCCCTTGCACGCCCGAAAAATGGCGGCGTTGCTGCAAGAAAAATCGGTTGGCAGCAGTCCGATTTTGTTGCGGGTAGAGGAGAAGGCGGGTCATGGACAGGGTAAACCAATCTCGAAGGTTATTGCCGAGGGTGTGGATCGTTGGAGTTTCCTGCTCTCAACCATTGCTGGTCAGTAAAATTTATAACGATGAAGATTTATACTCGAGTTCTCTCATCCAAAAACTGTGATTTACCATAGCTCCTGACAAAATTTGGCACACAGAATAAAACCAGAAAATCATGTCACACACACCACAAAACACTCATCACCATCAAACTTAGCAGACACCTCAAACCCCTTGACACACCCTCAAACAACAACTCCCGCAACACATCCAAACCACGCTTGAAAACACTGTGCATCAACCGACCATTCTTCATCACTCGCGTTGCTCTTCTTCGCACGGCAAGCGCTCCAACTCGTAAACACCAAACCAAAGTCACAGCCAGCACTTGCAGCAATCGTTCAATCCGAGCTTTTATTGTCACTCGAGTCGCCTCAAGATGAAATCCTCTGGTTTTTAACGCACTGAACATTGTTTCAATCCTCCAACGCAAACGATAAATTTCAGGGCATCATCAAGACTCGCATTGGTTGCCACGATCAACACATCACGTCCGTCTTGAATCGTTTTACCAGCCAGACTTAAAACCTGCCCGTAAACCGTGCAATGCTCGAGTTTGCGTTCTCTGCTGCTTTTGAACCATTCACCTGCTTGTTGAGTGTTTTCTTTGTGAGTGACGAGCGCATCGCATTTCAATCGGAGGTAGAATTTTGAGATGTCAAGCTTTCGTGGTTGTTCGTCAATTTGGTGCAACCTCAAAACCTGAAATTTATGCGAGCAGCACACGCGTACGCAACAATTCAAAACCAGCTTGCCCATACCCTTGCCGTTTGATTAACTTTAACCGACTCACATGCCCTTCTTGATCCCAAAACGCACCTTGTAAGTTAGTAGTGGGACTCAGCACGACGGATCGTAACGCACCCTGATCCTCGAGATCGTCCGTCAGCGAGATCGTCGTGCTGCCCGTTTCCAATTGAGTCCGAACGGCTTCTTGCTCGTAAAATAGCACCTGGCGGGCTACTCGCGCTGCATGAACCCCTGAGTTCGATTTGCAAGGATGGACGATTGTTGGAAACCCACGTTCCAGGAGGTCAAAATGCGAACAGAGGTGTTCATTGGCATAGACATCAGTAAACCCAGGTTAGATGGTTTTAACCTTGTCACAGGCGAGATTCTTGAGTTTGAGAACACCCCTGTTGGGATCAAGAAATTCCTGAAATACGCCAGGAAAGCCAAACCCACGCTCATCACCTGCGAAAGCACAGGCGGACTCGAGCAACCCCTGCTTCTCGCGTGTGCTGAAGCCAAACTCCCAATTGCAGTCGTGAATCCAAGACAAGTCCGTTCTTGACCATAAAACGCACCTGCGGGCATGGTCGCTGATTTCGCTCGAGCAATGGGCAAGTTCGCCAAAACGGATGTGATAGATGCCACCGTGCTTGCCGAATTCGGTTCTCGAATGCGTCCAGAGTTAACCACTCCCGCGCCAGAAGAGCTTCGAGCGCTCGAGGCAGTCACGAGCCGACGAGCGCAAATTCTCGAGATGCTCACGATGGAACGCAATCGTCTAGGAAGCACTCGAGATGAGAACGCTCGAGCGAGTTTGGAAGCTGTGATTGCTTTTCTTGAATCACAAGTTAAAGACATGGATTCGCAAATGCTCAAGATTGTACGCGGAAATGCTGAACTCAAAGCGTTGGACGAGTTGCTACAAAGCGTTCCTGGTGTTGGATTTGTAGTGTCTACGACGTTAATCTCGAGCTTACCAGAGTTAGGCAGTGCTTCTCGGGGTGGTATTTCTTCTTTGGTGGGGATTACGCCTTTGAACCATGACAGCGACCATGCCCGCAGGTGCACTTTATGGTCAAGAAGCGGTTCGCACCGAGGGGTGCGGTACATTCGTGCTGGTCGTGGGAATGTGCGGAGTGCGTTGTACATGAGTATTCTTTCGGCGATACGGCATAACCCTGTGCTGCGAGTGGTGTACGAGCGTTTGGTGTTGGCTGGGAAGGCGAAGATGGTGGCTTTGGTGGCGTGTATGAGGAAGTTGGTGGTGATCTTGAACGCGATAGTGCGAGATCGGAAACCTTGGGTTGATAAGACTTTGGAGGTGGCAGGGGCTTGACTTTTAACACGGCTGCTGACGGGCGGGATCGCCTCCGCCACCCAACGACGCGCTTTTGCTTTTGGATCACGCGCCTTGTCTTCAACCTCCTCACCTCGAGATTTAATGTGCAGCACGTAACCAAAATCAATCAGCAACTCACGAATATCAGCCGCGTCATACCCCTTATCCCCACAAAAATGCTGGACTTCTTGCTCTGTTTGTTCAGGTCGTTTCAACACAAACGCCTTGAGCACATCCGCTACTTTTTTTGGTCATGACGATTTGCTCCACTCAGCACCAAAGCCAATGGAACACCACGACCATCGAATAACATGTGCCTTTTCGTACCGAGCTTACCTCGATCTGTTGGATTACGACCCGTTTGTTCTTGTCCCAATGGTGCTTTGGTGATGCTGGCATCAAGACTCTGCCATTGCCAATCAATACCGATTTCGTTGTCATAAACGATTAAACCCCATTTGTGAAGTTGTTTGAAAATACCCAATTCAACCCATTCTTGGAATCGAGCATGAATCGCGCTTGAACTGCCGAACGTGGCTGGGATGGCGTTCCATTGGCAACCTGTTCGCATACGGTAAGTGATGCCTTGCATGCAATCGTAGTGTCGTAATCCAGGTCGTCCTCCTCGAGAGGTAGGGTCTTTTTCTGGGGGGAGGAATCCTTTGAGTTCTTCCCAGATCGAGTCTGATAGGAGGTATTTTTCGTTTACAAGGTATTTTTTGTGCATGAGTTAGGATAATCTAAACAACTAGTTTTAGGATAGGTTCTTAATGCCATTGGCTGCCCCATCAAGCCCAAACCGATGAATCCTATTGTGCAACCAGGCTTGAGCCTCACGGGTGTTGCAGCCCTTGGGTGTTCAGATCGATGGCGTACAAACTCGAGCTTGCCGTGATAAAAAGCTGGTCTTTGTTGATGCCGCCAAACGTCAGATTGGCAACCGTTTCGGGAACAAGAATTTTGCCGAGCAAGGTACCGTCGGGCGTGAACACCTGAATGCTGTCACCAGAACTGGTGAAAATCCAACCGTTTTTGTCAAGCCTGAAACCGTCGGGCAGTCCTGGTTCGATCAGCGCAAAAATCCGTCCGTTTGCCGTGCTCGAGTCGTCCAAAACATCGTAAGCCCGAATGTGATGCTTACCATTCTCATCGTGGCTGGCGCTGGTGTCCGAAACGTACAAGATTTTTTCGTTCTGCGAGAATGCCAAGCCATTTGGTTTTTCCATGTCGGTCACCACCGCATCAATGTCAAGATTGACTGGATCAAAACGGTACACGTAACAACCTGCCTGTTCTTGCGTGCCGCCGTAACCCTCGTTGGGCTGGATCAAACCGTAACTTGGGTCTGAAAACCAGATGGTGCCGTCAGATTTCACGACCACGTCATTGGGTGAATTGAACCGTTTACCCTCGAAATGACTGACCAACTTCGTCCATGTACCGTCCTCCTCGAGCCTCATGACCGCACGTTCACCGTGCGAGCAAGCAATGATCCGACCCTGCAAATCCAGGGTGTGACCGTTGTGAAAATGGCTCGGCTTCAAATACTCGCTCATGCCGTCCGCTGAACTCCAGCGCAACAAACGGTTGCCAGGAATGTCCGACCAGATGACACTTTGATCGCCCCCTAAGTACACTGGACCTTCAGACCAAACCGCACCTGTACAGAGTTGCTCGAGTTTGGAATCTGGCAGCAGAATACTTTTAAAACGCTCGTCGAAAATCTCGAATTGGTTTGTCATCATTTCCGATCATGCACGTGAAGTTTCTGAGGATGAAAAGAGATGGGCAGTTTACCTTAAGTTGAAAATACTTAAATTTTCTTTTGTGCTCGAAAATTACGACTTGCAATAGCACGATACTGACACCGACAATTTCGTCACAGGACTGAATCTCGTAAGTTAAAGAGCAGTATGAACTTGGTTCTCTGAGCGTTTCGTGACGATCTGTGGGCTTAGAATGGTGAGCCGAGCAGCACCAAGAAATCCTCAAACTCGAGCTAAATATACAAACATGAAGTGACCAGGAGCATGAAATGAACAAAGCAGACATTGGCGTGATCGGACTTGCCGTGATGGGCGAGAACCTCGTATTAAACATAGCAAGCAAAGGATTCACCGTCGCCGCCTTCAACCGCACCGTGCAAAAAGTCACCGATTTTAAAGCCTCACGAGGCTCGAGCAACGCGATTTTGGGCGCTCTTACGCTCAAAGAATTCGTTAGCAGCCTCGCTATCCCGCGCAAAATCATGCTGATGGTCAAAGCTGGTAAACCTGTGGATGACAGCATCGCGCAGCTCGAGCCGCTACTTTCGCCAGGGGACATCATCATTGATGGCGGCAACAGTTTTTTTGAAGACACCATTCGCCGAACCAAAAACCTCGAGTCTAAAGGTTTTTTATTCGTTGGCACTGGCGTTTCTGGCGGCGAAGAGGGCGCGTTGCTCGGACCGAGCATCATGCCTGGCGGCAGCGATAAAGCTTGGGGGAGTGTCAAACCGATTTTTCAAAGCATTGCCGCCAAAGTTGCCGACGGCAATGATAATTCCATGCCGAACGCTTCGCGCTCGAGCAAACCGTGTTGCGACTGGGTTGGTTCGGACGGTGCGGGGCATTTTGTCAAAATGGTTCACAACGGTATCGAATACGGCGACATGCAAATGATTGCGGAAGCTTACAGTTTGCTGCGCGAAATCGCAGGGCTTTCAAATGCCGAAATCGCCGCCGTGTTTTCCGAATGGAACAAAGGCGAACTCGACAGCTACCTGATCGAAATCACCGCCGATATTCTGACCAAAAAAGACGATGAAACCGGTCAAGACCTGGTAGACGTTATTCTGGACACCGCAGGACAAAAAGGCACGGGCAAATGGACGAGCACCACCGCGCTTGAGGTCGGCAGCCCCAGCAGCACCATCGCCGAAGCCGTGTTTGCCCGCTGCCTGAGCGCCCTAAAAGAAGAACGTGTTGCCGCATCTTCAATCATTGCCGCTCCGAAACTCGAGTTTAACGGCGATAAGACTGCTTTTGTTGAACAAGTCCGTCAAGCCTTGTTCGCCAGCAAAATCTGCTCTTACGCCCAAGGATATCAACTGATGCGCATGGTTGCCCTCGAGCGCGGCTGGAAACTCGATTTCGGCAGCATCGCCCTGATGTGGCGCGGCGGCTGCATCATTCGGGCGGCATTCCTCGAGAACATCAAAACCGCTTTTGATTCGCAGCCTGAACTGCCCAATCTTTTGGTGGACGCGTATTTTGCCAAGATCATGCAAGCCAATCAAACGGCTTGGCGCAATGTTATTGCCACCGCGATTCAAAACGGCGTTTGGATTCCTGCCTTCTCGAGCGCCATATCTTACTTTGACGGCTACCGCACGGGACGGCTCAGCACCAACATTATTCAAGCTCAACGCGATTACTTCGGGGCGCACACTTACGAGCGCCTCGACAAACCGCGCGGCGAGTTCTTCCACACCAACTGGACTGGACGCGGCGGGACGACCAGCTCGAGCAGTTACTCGGTTTAAAACCCAAACATGGCAGGGGAGACTCGAGTTCTCGAGTCTCCTTTTTTACGACAAGACACAAAGACGGTTTCATGACATATTATTGTGGTCGTGATACGCATCGAACTCTGCACCGATGGACTGACCATCGAAGACCGCGAAAATATCCTCGAAGCCCTCTATGACGAGCTTCGTATCAGCCCTGGCGAAGTCTCGAGTGACGGTAATTTTGAACTGTTACTGCAAGACTGCCACGAAGCAGATACCCTAGGCGCACCGTATCTGCGTGTTGATGGCGCGGTTTTTGCCAGGGTAACCCCGCAAAAAGCCAAGGATTTGGTCAAAGCCAGAAGGCGTTAAGGTGCTCGAGCTTGACCATTTAGTGATTGCCGCTAAAACCCTTCGGGAAGGCGTGATTTGGCTCGAGGGAAAACTTGGCGTGAAGTTGCAAGCAGGCGGTAAACACCCGCTTTTCGGCACACACAATGCCCTGTTAAAACTTGGTGATAGTACCTATCTCGAGGTGATCGCTGTTGACCCTGACGCGCCCAAACCCACTCGAGCCAGATGGTTTGAACTCGATCATACGCATTTGCTCGAGCAACCCAAATTGATTCATTGGGTCGTCCGCACAGAAAATCTCGAAGCTCGAGTTTCCCGCCTTCCTATGCTCGGTAAGATTCTTGAGGCATCACGAAGTGATTTAAGTTGGCAGATTACTGTTCCAGATGACGGGCATCTCAATTTTGAAGGTTTGATTCCGACTCTGATTTCCTGGCGTGGCATTCATCCGACTTCGCAACTCGAGCCTCAAAACTGCAAGTTATTGCAACTCCAAGGCTTTTATCCAGAACCGCAAGCTGTGAGGGACACGCTCGGGCAGCTTGGAGCGAATTGTTTACTCGAAATCCTAAAAGCGCCAATTGCAAAACTCAGCGCCGTAATTCAAACACCCAATGGTAGAGTCGAGCTGTGACACACAGCTTCAAAAAGTGTTACACTCGAGCGTAGAAACAATTAACGAGGTTAATTCGACTCCTGCGAGGGTTTGAACCTCAGAATTCCGAACAACGGTATCTGAGCTTTCAATAACGCCAGGAGGTTTTTATGAATTCATTCAATTCCAGGAGCAGTACACGTGGCACTTAACCCAAGCCTTCTCGAGCCTCAAGTCTTACAACAAAACTTTCACGAAATCCTGCCAGCTTTAACCAGCCGCGAAGCCGTGATTGAAGCCACGCGTTGTTTGTTTTGCTACGACGCGCCGTGTACCCATGCCTGTCCAACGCACATTGACATCCCAAAATTCATTAAAAAAATCAGCACCGAAAACACGCTTGGTGCGGCAAAAACCATCCTCGAGAGTAACTTTCTGGGCAGCACCTGTGCCAGGGTTTGCCCAGTCGAAGAACTCTGTGAAGGCGCGTGTGTGCTCGGCAGCGATCACAAACCTATCGAGATTGGGCGCTTGCAGCGTTACGCCACCGATTACGTGATGGACAAGAAAATAGATGTGTTTAAAGCTGGTCAACCAACAGGCAAAAAAGTTGCCGTGATCGGCGCAGGACCAGCCGGTTTAAGTTGCGCCGCCGAACTCGCCAAGCTTGGTCATTCCGTCACGATTCTCGAGAAAAAACCGCTCGCAGGCGGACTAAGTACCTATGGCATCGTAGTTTTCCGCGAACCTGTTGAAATCAGCCTGAACGAGGTCGAAATGGTCAAACGCCTCGGCGTCACCATCAAAAACAACGTCACTGTCGGAAAAGACATCAGTTTTGAAGAACTAAACTCGAGCTACGATGCCGTATTTTTAGGAACTGGACTCGGTAACGTTCCAAACCTCGAGATTTCAGGTGAACACTTGGACGGCGTGGTTGACGGTATTGAATTTATTGAGCGCACCAAAACCGATGAACTTTTGAGCATCAAAGTCGGTCAGAAAGTTGCTGTGATTGGCGCGGGAAATACCGCTATCGACGCTGCCACTATCGCTAAGCGCCTCGGTGCTCACGTCACGATGGTTTACCGCCGTACCAAAACAGAAATGACCGCCTACAACTTTGAATACGATTTCGCCAAACTCGAGGGCATCGAATACCGTTTCCTGACCGCGCCCGTCAGCATCAAAGGCTCGAGTTTTGTCGAAGGACTCGAGTGTCAAACCATGCAACTCGGTGCACCAGATACCAGCGGCAGACCACGCCCCGAACCTGTCCCAAACAGCAATTTTACCCTCGAATGCGACATGGTCATTAAAGCCATCGGACAAGAAAAACAAACCAGCCTCGCAACCCAACTTGGCTTAACCCTCGAGAAAGGCTACATCGTCGTCAACGAGCAAAACCAAACCAGCAACCCTCGAGTTTTTGCGGGCGGTGATTGTGTGCGCCTTAAAGGTGATGCCAGTACGGTCATGGCAGTGCAAGACGGGAAAATTGCCGCGAAAAGTATTCACGCAACCCTCAGTATCTAGCCCCCCGCCAGCGGAGAGGGAGAAAAGCTTCAGGTGATGTATGGCTGATTTATCAATTGATTTTTGCGGTATTAAATCCCCGAATCCGTTCTGGCTTGCCAGCGCTCCACCCACCAATTCTGGGCATCAAATCCATAAGGCGTTCGAGGCTGGTTGGGGTGGTGCGGTCTGGAAAACGATTGGCGCTCCTGTTCTCAACGTCTCAAACCGTTACGGCACAGTCAAATACAACGGTCAGATCATTGGGCTAAACAATGTCGAACTGATTTCAGATCGTCCGCTCGAGATTAACTTGCGTGAAATCGCGGAAGTTAAAAAACTGTGGTCTGATCGCGCTGTTATTGTGTCGGCAATGGTCGAAAGCACCAGAGAAGCTTGGAAAGATATCATTCAACAAATCGAGGACACTGGCGCGGATGGGATTGAACTGAATTACGGTTGTCCGCACGGCATGTCTGAACGTGGCATGGGTGCGGCAGTGGGACAAGTCCCTGAATACTGCGAGCAAATCACGAGTTGGGTCACGGAATTCTCGAGCTTGCCCGTAATTGTGAAACTGACACCGAACGTCACAGACATTACTTTCCCCGCTCGAGCGGCGGTGGCAGGTGGCGCGAATGCTTTAAGTTTGATTAACACCATCAACAGCATTGTTGGCGTGAACTTGGACACCTTCGAGTTAAGCCCGAACATTGGCGGTAAAGGCGGTCACGGAGGTTACGCGGGACCTGCGGTCAAACCCATCGCATTGCATTTACTTTCGCAAGTTGCGCTGGTGCAAGAGGTATCTCGAGCCAAGATGCCGATTTCTGGCATGGGCGGCATCATGAACTGGAAAGACGCAGCCGAATTCTTGCTGCTCGGCGCGTCGAGTTTGCAAGTTTGTACGGCAGCAATGTTATACGGTTATCGGGTTGTCGAGGACATGATTGACGGGCTTTCAAACTGGTTGGACGAAAAAGGAATCGGAAGCGTCAACGAGATTATTGGCGCGAGTTTGCCAAGAATTTCGGACTTTGGGGATTTTGATTTGGGCTTTAAAACCGTGGCACGCATCAATCAAGATTCTTGCATTCAGTGCGATCTTTGCTATATCGCTTGCAATGATACCGAACACCAGTGCATTGATTTACACCGCGATGGCGCATTGGTCATGCCAGGTCATGATGCTCGAGATAACGGAAAACGTACTGCAACCTCGAGCCGCCCATACCCTGTTATCCGCGAGTCTGATTGCGTAGGTTGCGATTTGTGCCACAACGTTTGTCCAGCTCAAGGCTGCATCGAAATGGTGCAAGTCCCTAGCGGGCGTGAGGGTACAACCTGGCGGCAACTCTCGAGCGAACGCCCAGAAGTGACGCAAGATTGGGAAGCCATGAAGGCGTACCGTGCCGAAATTGGATTGGACATTCATTGAATCTCGAGTTTTTTGTACAATCTCAAGTAACAGGAGGTTTTATGAATGCGATGACCACACAAGAAGCAGAGCGTGACCTTGAAAAACTCGTTCGACATGTTGTTAACGATTCTGATCCAACCATCGTGATAGCCGGGGAAGATGCGAAAGCCGTGTTGATTTCGCTCGAGAAATACAATTCGTGGTTACAAGCCGAAGCTCGAGATTCACAAGCGATTTTGATTGCTCAAGAACACGAAATTTGGACTCCGCTCGATGATGGGAATGCTGCAAAAATTTTGAAAGAATATCTCGAGACTCAGGAGTTAGATGTCTAAACAATTGCGGTTTCCATACACTGCTTTTGGCTCGAGTTTAATGCCGTTTGTGCCGTTATCGTTACAACGCCAAGGTCAGAGTGTACAAACCATTGCGCTTGTAGATTCAGGAGCGAGTATTAACGTACTACCTTACGAAATCGGGACGCAACTTGGAGCGGTTTGGGAAGAACAAACCCAAGTGATCGCATTAGCTGGAAATCTAGCAAAGCATGAAGCTCGAGCTATTGTTGTTCGCGTACAAGTTGGAGCGCTCGAGCCTGTCCGGTTGGTTTTTGCTTGGACAAATCAACCCAATATGCGTTTGATTCTTGGGCAACAGAATTTCTTTCAACAATTTCAGGTCTGTTTTTATGGTGATGAAGCTGTGTTTGAGGTGATGCAGAAATGAGATTTAAAGATCAACTCGAGGTGTACCGCGAACCAAGCGGTGGGCAGTTTTTGCAATTACAAATCTTCAAACCCGAACGTTCGGTTGCTACTTTGTTTGCGTCAGAAGTGAAGCTCGAGTGGAGGAAAGCGTTGTTCAAAATTCTAAAAGAGGATTGAGTTTCAGTTTTGCGGGTGGGAAATTAATCAAAATCCAGTCTTAATAGATGGAGAAAGCTTCTTATAGGTCAAATCAAGAGATGAAAAATCTAATCAACAGACCTCCGATTTTTTTCTTAGGAATTTATATTTTAGTTATTTTTGTCTTTGCATTTTTATATCAAGTAATCCCACAAGGTTTTTATCATTCCAATATAAAACATGAAAATTCATATAAGGAAGGAATAAAGAAAATCAAGAACGATTTAATCGATGTATTTAGAAAATCTATTGCGAAAAGCATTTTAAGTAAAAATTGCAGGATCGAAAAATCTAATCTTAGTCCAATTGATTTTGAATTTCATCAAAATTCACCAATAGCTCGATTTTCCTTTCAGGTATCGGTAGGATTTTCAGATAAAAAGTATATTGGGGTTAAGTTCTATAAAATACAATTAGAAATGCAAGTTGACTCTTCTATAAATACCGAATTTAACAAATTTATCAGAGAAGTACCTATTAAGTTTAATTCAGAAATAATCCATGAATTTAAAATTAATAATCCGATACCAAGTTTAATAAAATCTGAAATTTGTAACTTTAAATCAGAAAAGTTTTTCATCTTTTCAAAGATGTTTAATTCATATACTATTGAGGTTGATCAGAAAATAGAAAATGAGATATATAGATTTTATAATGCAAGCCAAGGATTCCCATTTGATATACCAGATACATTTTTAAGAATGCTTTACTTTAGCGCAATTACTATTACGAGTGTTGGATTTGGAGATATAACACCTCTAACAACATATTCAAGGCTTCTCGTAGGAGTAGAAGCGATTCTCGGGAATCTGATTTTTGGCATTTTTTTGTGGTCATTAACGGAGCGGTTAGCTTCTAATAGAAAAAATTAAAAGGAGAACTATATGTCACTATTTATCAAAAACGGCGAGATCATCACAGCAGACTCGAGGTACGTTGCAGACATTTTTGTCGAAAATGAAACGATTACCAGCATCGGGGTCAATCTCGAGATTCCAGAACATACCGAAGTAATTGATGCCACTGGTAAGTACGTGTTCCCAGGTTTTATTGACCCGCACGTTCACGTGTATTTGCCGTTTATGGCAACGTTTGCCAAAGACACGCACGAGACAGCCTCAAAAGCGGCAGTGATTGGTGGTACAACCACGTACATCGAAATGTGCTGTCCCAACCGCACCGAAGACACGCTCGAGGGGTATAACCTTTGGAAGTCCAAAGCGGCAGGTCACAGCGCGTGTGATTACAGTTTTCACATGTCGGTCACGAAATTTGATGACAACACCGAAAAACAACTTCGTGAAATTGTCAAAGATGGCATCTCGAGTTTCAAAATTTTCCTCTCTTACAAGAACTTTTTTGGTGTGGATGACGGCGAAATGTTTAAAACCATGACGCTCGCCAAAGAACTTGGTGTGATCGTAACCGCGCATTGCGAGAACGCGGAGTTGGTTGGGCAGTTGCAAGCCAAACTTTTAAGTGAGGGCAAAACAGGACCCGAATACCATGAAGCCTCGAGACCCGAAAGTGTCGAAGCCGAAGGCACAAACCGTTTTGCTACCTTCCTCGAGACGACAGGCGCAACGGGTTACGTGGTTCATCTTTCCTGCCAACCTGCGTTAAAGGCGGCGATGGCGGCAAAATCTCGAGGTGTGCCAATTTACATCGAATCGGTGCTGCCACATTTTATGCTCGACAAAACCTATGCTGAACGCCCAAACCATGAAGGCGCAAAATTTGTCATGTCGCCACCACTGCGCGATAAGAAAAACCAGAAACCACTTTGGGATGCGCTCGAGCAAGGTTTCATTGACACGGTTGGTACGGATCACTGTCCGTTTGATATTGAGCAAAAAGCTTTGGGCATCGGGGATTTCACCAAGATTCCAAACGGTATTCCCGCCATCGAAGACCGTGTGAATGTGCTTTACACGTATGGGGTTTCTCGAGGGAATCTTGATATTCACCGTTTTGTTGACGCTGCCAGCACCAAAGCTGCCAAGTTGTTCGGACTTTTCCCACGCAAAGGCACGATTGCTGTAGGTTCTGATGCGGATTTAGTCATTTTCGATCCGAAATATCGTGGCGTGATTTCGAGCAAAACCCAGACGGTCAACAACGATTACAACGGTTTTGAAGGCATGGAAATTGATGGTAAACCCAGCGTTGTGACCGTGCGCGGACGGGTGCAAGTGCGTGATGGAAAATTTGTTGGAAACTCGAGCATGGGTGATTTTTTACCGCGCAAGCCACAACATTTTTAAGTTCGGAAGGCATCTAAAACGCAATGGATTTTATTGAACTCAAAAATGAAACGCTTAAACTTTCACTTGAACAACGGGGTGAATTGGCTCGAGATTTGTTGCATAGTCTCGATGACCCAATTTACAACTTGAGCGCAGCCGAATACGAACAAGTGTGGCGCGAAGAAGTTGAGAGGCGTATTGCGGCGGCTGAACATGATGAAACCAAAAGATATTCTCGAGATGAAGCATTGCGAATACTCGAGAACCATAGACGAGAACGTGATTTTGTTACGGTTCAAGATTTAGATACTGCCTGGAATCAAGCATATCAACAAAAAGATGTTGCGGCACTCGAGAAAATTTTAAGTGACGATTGGATGGCATACACAATTAACCAGACGAGAATTTCCAAAACTGGAATTCTCGAGGCTGTTCTGACCAACCCTGAAGCAAATTTGGAATTTGGTGGGTTTGAATGCACTGTTTTTGGTCAGACGGCAATCACTAAGGGGCAATTGACAGTAACAAGTTTGGAGGAAGTACGTCAGCAACGATTTATGCGTGTCTATCAAAAACAATCTGATGGCTGGCGAGCAATTGCCGTTCAAGTTGTTCCTATTTCTGAAAAATAAACTCGAGAGGTTTCATTGAATACATTAAACAATTTTACCATCACTACCGATCAAACCCGTTTTGACCTCGAGTTAATCCACAGTGTTTTAACCAAACTCCCCTGGGCTGAAGGCGTGACGATTAGTGTTGTGAAACACGCCATGCAACACTCATTGGCATTTGGAATTTTTGAGGCGGATTCCCAGATTGGTTACGCTCGAGTCGTCACGGATTTTACGCGCACGGCTTGGTTGGCAGATGTTTTTATTCTCGAGTCGCACCGTGGGCTGGGTTTGGGTAAATTTTTTGTCAAAACGATTCTCAGTCATCCGCGTTTGCAAACTGTAAAATGGTTGCTGACCACCGACGACGCGCACGATTTGTACAGGCAATTTGGTTTTTCTGAAATCGATGCGCAAAAGTTTATGCTTCGCCCACCGAACAAACATTTTAACGAAGCCGTAAAATAACTCTCGAGGTTAAAAGTGACGAACGCAATTTCCCCGCTCGTAAGTGTCAACGATGTCAGCATGATTTACCGAACTCGAGCGCCCAACGGCGAGGCTTTAGAAACCGTTGCCCTGAAAAATGCGAACCTCGAGATTGGGCAGGGCGAATTTATTTCGCTTATTGGTCCGAGCGGTTGCGGTAAAACCACGTTGCTGAGGTTGCTGGCAGATTTGATTCAACCGACCAGCGGCAGTATCGGTATTGGTGGCAAAACGCCTCAACAAGCTCGAGAATCCAGGGCTTACGGTTATGTTTTTCAAGCTCCAGCGCTTTTCGATTGGCGTACCGTCATGGGCAATGTGATGTTGCCGCTCGAGATCATGGGTTACAACCTTGCGGACCGTAAAACTCGAGCCGAGAAAATGCTGGCACTGGTGGGACTCGAGAAATTCTCCAAAAATTTTCCGTGGCAACTTTCGGGTGGAATGCAGCAACGCGTCAGCATTGCCAGGGCATTGGCGTTCGAGCCGCAGCTTTTATTCATGGACGAACCGTTCGGCGCTCTTGACGAGATCACCCGCGAAAATTTGAACCTCGAGCTTTTAAGGCTGTGGCGTGAAACTGGAAAAACCATTATTTTCGTGACGCACAGCATTCCAGAAGCCGTATTTTTGTCCACCAGGGTTGTGGTCATGACCCCGCGCCCAGGCAAAATTGAGAAAATCATTAACGTGGACTTGCTGCATCCACGCGATTTTGACACTCGAGAATCCCCCAGGTTTTTTGAGATTGCCACTGAAATCCGTGAATCTTTGCGGCACGGTCACGGTTACGAAGGGCATGAATGACACGCTCGAGTAACTTTGTGCCAATGCTGGTGGTTGGTGTGGTGCTGATTGCCCTGTACTTTCCGATCATGCTGCTGGCAAATTATCCCGCCGCCGCTCGAGCTTTGGCGCGTGGCGCAGTTTTGGAATGCAAAACCGCGCTCGAGTGTAGCTTTGACATGCGCAGCCCAGTTATTCCCTCGCCCGCCCAACTCTTAAGGGGATTCTCGAGCTTGTATTTTCCGCCAACTTCAGAAACCAGCGTGCCCTATAACGCTTTTTTCACTGGACTCGAGACTCTTTCTGGTTTGGCGCTTGCGGCAGTTGTCGGCTTGGGTTTGGCAGTATTGCTGGTGTCATCTGTTGCCTTTGAACGCGCTTTGCTGCCCTGGTTGGTCGCCTCGCAAACCGTGCCGATCATTGCGATAGCCCCAATGTTGGCGGTTTTGCTCGGACAATACGGTGTTGAGGGTTGGATTCCAAAAGCCATCATCGCGGCGTATATCGCATTTTTTCCAATTGCAATTGGTGTTTCAAAGGGCTTGCGTTCGCCCGACCCAATTCAAGTTGATTTGATGAAAACCTACAACGCGGGAAGCTTGCAAACTTTTGCAAAACTGCGTTTCCCCTCGAGCATTCCGTACTTGTTTACTGCATTTAAAGTTTCGGTTACAGCCGCCTTAATCGGCGCAATCATTTCCGAATCTGCCACGATTTCGGGTGCGGGATTGGGCAAAATGCTTTCCGAAAATTCTCGAGCGTCTGATGCCGTGGGATTGTGGTTGGTGATGATTGGTAGTGCAATTCTGGGGATTTTGCTGGTCAGTATTGTTGGTTGGCTCGAGCGGGTGGTGACGCCGTGGCAACGAAACCATTGAACGTTTTGTGGCTCGGTGCGGCTGGCGTTTTTGTTGCGCTTCTTGGAATGATTCTTATTATTCTAAATCACTGGAACTCGAGCGAACCCTGGTCTGGCTTGAGCATCGCTTTAAGCTGCGCCTTAGCATTGTTTGGACTTGTTGGTGTCGGCGGAGTCTCGAGCGGTGTTGTCAGCCTTCTCAGCAATCCTCGAGCCAAGAATAAAACTGGTTTTGACCTTGGACTTTCTATCATTTCACTTCTTCCCGCAATATTGCTGGCGGTGGTTGCCGTGGTTCTCGTCGAAGCCTTAATTCACGCCTTCCAAATTCCCGTTGCACAAATTCCAGCCCCAACCGCCGTCATCCAAAAATTTCTCGAGTCACGCCAAGTTTTATGGCGCGACACCCAAACCACGCTGCTCGAGGCTGGAGTCGGCTATGTCATCGGCGCAAGTTTGGGTGTGATTGTGGCAATCCTTGTCTCGAGATACCAATTTTTAAACAAAGGTCTAATGCCTTATGCCACCATCTTCTCGAGCATCCCAATCGTCGCCCTTGCGCCCGTGATTGTGAAAGCCGCAGGACTCGAGTGGGGATCGAAAGCTGCCGTTGTCGCCATCACAATTTTCTTCCCAGTGCTTGTCAATACCGCAAGGGGTCTGCTCGAGGTGAATCCACTCACCATTGACCTGATGCGCTCTTATGCCGCAGACCCAAGACGGGTTTTTATGGATTTACGCATTCCAAACGCGCTTCCCTACATTTTTAACGCCCTCAAAATCAGCACCACCCTGGCACTGATCGGTGCTATCGTCGCAGAATTTTTTGGTTCGACAGGTTCGGGTTTGGGTTTCAGAATTCTGGTTGAAACGGGACAAGCCAGTTTTGACAGCGTTTGGGCTGCCATCAACATTGCATCGTTTTTGGGAATTCTGTTTTACAACCTAGCCGCGTTGCTCGAGCGACGGGTGACGGGTTGGCATGTGTCATTTCGGGAGTAAGTCTCGAGCATCCGGTCAACCTCGTTAAAAATCTCGAGCTACAAAAGATAAAACTTAAATTCCCTTCTCCTGATGGTGGGAGCGCCCAAGCTCGTCAGCGTTCCCGCCCGAAGCGTCCAAGCCCGTGAGGTGCTGCTGTAAGGGCAAGATAGGTGCGTCTTGGGAACAAGAAGGTGCTGCTTCAAGGGCAAGAAGAGGGGTTGGGGGAGAGGGAAGCTCGAGTTTACGGTTTTGAGTGAAAGCACGTGCTGGTCATAAATTATGGCTATTTTGGTCAAGTGAAAATCTAAAATATACCATTGACCTAAATACGCCAATGGCGTATAGTTAACCAAATGCGGTTTATCGAAACTCCAATCTTCATGCGCGAAATAGACCGCTTGCTTTCAGATGAAGAACAACGCGAATTGCAAAACTCATTGCTCGAGAATCCTGAAATTGGCACGATCATGGTTGGTACTCATGGTGCTCGAAAAATGCGATTTGGGCAGGCGCACAAAGGTAAAAGTGGCGGCTTGCGGGTGATTTACGCAATCATTAACGATGCAATTTGGTTGTTTCTGGTCTACCCCAAGAAAGAAGCTTCAGATTTAAGCGGTGCTGGTAAGAAAGTCCTTGGTCAGTTGATAGAAAGGTTAAAACATGCCGCACAAAAAGAAAATTAATTTAGAACTTGAAGCCATGCTGCTCGAGAGTGTACAGCAAGCCGTTGAGATTGCCGAAGGGCGTTTGCAAGGTCGCGTCACAGAACGGGTTTTACCTGTCAGTGAAGCGAGGGCAAAACTGAATTTACCTCGAGCCGAATTTGCGCGTTTACTTGGGGTCAGCCCTCGTACCGTCGAGAATTGGGAACAAGGTCGTCGGCATCCTAGGGGCGCGGCAAGTGTTTTAATTGCGGTGGCAGTCAGCAATCCGAAAGCTATTCTGAACGCAATGAAGACTTAAAACTCGAGACTTAACAACAAACCATTTTTCGAGTACACTCAAGACAACGAAAAGAGGTGCAGCATGACGTTACAACTCGAGTTAGAACCAAAACTCGCACATCAACTTGTAGAACTTCCCACACAGCAGCACAACACACCTGAAGAATTTATTCTCGAGTTGCTGCGCCGTGAAATCGAGCCAAAGAAAATACCTGATTGGGTTGGCATGGCAAATTCAGGGCGTTCTTATTTAGGCTCGAGTACCGAAGAATTGGCTTTTGAAAGCCTGTATGACGCATGGCAAGACGTGATTGGAAGCGTTGAAGGCAACCATGCCCGCACAAGATAAATTCCATAATGCCGTAAAAACAGCTTTAACAAAAGAAGGTTGGCATGTTACGCATGAGCATTTCAAACTCGAGTTTGGTGGTGTGCGAATGTTTGTTGACCTGGCAGCCGAGCGTTTTCTGGCAGCCGAACGAGATGGGCAGAAAATCGCAGTAGAAATCAAAAGCTTTATTCAACCTTCAACTTTAACAGCATTCAACGAAGCGCTGGGGCAATATGTCGGGTATGGTGTGGCATTACGCGCCCTCGAACCAGATCGGATTTTGTACCTTGCCGTACCAAGCGGAACGCACAAAACTTTTTTCAGTCTCGAGTACACCCAAGCTGTGATCCAAGAAATCAAACTAAAAGTCATTGTGTACGACGAAGCGAACGAGGTGATAACGCAGTGGATAAATTAAACCATTACCGCGCCTTACTCGAGGAAATTTTGCGTCTTGACGAAACCCCAGATTTGGCAGACTCGAATGCCGAAACCAGGGTGATTGTAGACCAGAAATCGGATAATTACCAACTGATGCGAATTGGTTGGGAAGGCAATTCTAAACGGGTGTATCACTGTTTTATCCATGCGAGTTTGCGGAACAACAAAATTTGGATCGAACAAGATTTTACCGAACCAGGGTTAGCGTTACAGTTGCTCGAGCGCGGAGTGCCAACCGAGGATATTGTGCTGGCATTTCAAGCGCCGTTAAACCGTCCATACACGGGATTTGCTACTGAATAAATCTCGAAATTCGCGCAACTGCATCAAAAAACCTCGAGCCGTACCAGGGTTTATGGCGTTTGGCTGTGGGGTACATGCAGCGTTACGAGCAAGCGAATCAACTTGTGATTCCAGAATAGGAAGCTCGAGCAGCAAAACATTTATCTCAAGTCCTAATTAAAGCGCACAATCAAGCTGTTAGTATTTGCACAAGTTTCTCGAGCACTTCCTGCATTTTAGTCGCGTTAATACTTCCTACTCGGTACAAAATGCTGTTTGCTTCGGCAGTAAAAAGTCTGTTCGGACGAATGTTGCTTGGTTGTCGTAAATTCCCGTTCGCAAAGTCCGAATCATTCAACGCGACTGCGTAGCTGTCCTGCACTGTTTGGCTGGTGATCTGACAGAGGATAACATCATTACCTTTCAGGGTTGCGACCACCAACGCAGGACGTTTTTTAGTTGCACTCAAATCCGAAAACGGAAACGGTGCAACCACCACATCACCTTTTACAAATGCGCCCATGCCTCATCTTCTTTTACAGAATTCCAA
>JAYVRX010000170.1:0-11051 GCA_043775825.1 Deinococcales bacterium | reverse complement strand
CCAAAGGCAACGTGGCAAAAATGCCAGACTTTGCTGACAAAGACCCAAACAATCTTTTACTGCAAAAACCAGACGGTACGTTTCTCGAGAGTGGTGACAAAGCAGGTGTCGCCAGTTTTAAACGAGGACGTGGTGCAAGCGTAGCGGACTTTAATGCTGACGGACAACTCGATATTTTGGTGGTCAACCGTTGGGACAAAGCCCAAATTTGGCGCAACACCAGTGTTGACCCAACAAACCACTGGCTCGAGCTTCGTTTGCAACAAGCAGGTGCAAACCGTGACGCGATTGGCTCATGGGTCGAAGTGCAAATTGGTACGCGCACCATCCGCCGTGAAATTACTATCGGCGGCGGTCACGCAAGCGGCAGTTTGGGTTGGATTCACTTTGGACTTGGTACGCTCGAGAATACCAAACTGCGTGTGCTCTGGAGCGATGGAAACTCGAGCGACTGGATGGATGTGAACGCCAATCAATTTATTAAACTCGAGCGGGATAAAGTACCGCAAGTCTGGACTCCTGGCAGTAAATAAACCTTTTGGTTTAAGGCTTGCGTGTCACAACAACCCATTTACCACCTTGTGAACCAATTGTGCAAATTGAAAATGGGGTTCTGTTTTGTGTGACAGGTTCGAGAATGGCTTGGTATTGCCATTGATTGTCTGGGCTTTTGTAAGGGTAAGGACAGAATTTAAGCACTTGGCTCGAAGGTTGACCAACTTCAGTTGAAAGCTGTAATTCTGCCAAGATTAGTTGCAGTATTGATGTTCGGGTCGTACTTTTGGTAAAGGTCTGGTAAATGCTGCCTTTTACCAGACCTTGCACATTTTGAACTGCTTCACCAACAATTTGAAACGAACCTGAAACCAAGTACGAATTTGCATCCACATACGTTGCGTTTAGCATTAGATTAGCTGTTTTGGTGATTGAGGGGTTCAGATCATCAGGAATCGCGGTGATCCAACTTCCTCGCAGAACACGCAAATCTGTCTCGAAAGCTAAAACTTCTGGTTTCTCGACCACAGGGCAACTCGAGAGCAGCAAACTGATTGCTCCAAGTAAGGTCAATGCTTGCAAAATGGATTTCATGGGTTCAGGATACTCGAGTTTCCTTTAAGCGATTTAAGGAACAACTGGAGGTTTACGCCCAACCACAACCGATTTGCTGCTTGAAGTTGTCCCGTAACAACTGCTAAAAGGCACACGATTTGCTGTCACAGGTTCGAGTACACCGTAATATTGCCATTGGTTGTCTACGCCTTTAGAAGCATAAGGACACAGAATCAACACTTGGGTTGCGGATTGACCGACGGCGCTCGAGAGCAAGAGTTCGGCAAAAGCTTGGGGTTGTGCTGGTGTTAAACGATTTGTGCTTTTGGTAAAGGCTTGTAAATCTCCACCTTTGACCGAGCCTTGTACAGTTTGGGCTGCATCACCAGCCACTTGGAACGTACCCGTAACGGTGTACGAGCTTGTATCTACATAGGTTGCCTCGAGCGTTAAACTGACTTTTTTGCCAGGCTCAAATTGATTCTCGCTTGGAATTAAAGAGCGCCAATCGCCACGTAAAATTCTTTCGTCAGTTGTGAAATTGACGCTTTCGGGTTGTGGTGTGCAACTTGTATTTGCACAAGGTGGTGGGCAAATATCCCAACATCCTCTGGGTTGAAAAAACACCAAACTGAGCAACAACAACAAGCCGCAACTCGAGAGTAAAATACTTAAACCACCAAGCAAAATCAGATTCCGCCAGAAGTTCTTCATGCTTCATGATACTCGAGTGTTACAGTTTTGCTGCTCGAGGTTCAAAATTCGTGTCTAGGATTTGGTGTTCATGAACTGGCACTGGTGTAATTCCGGAGTGCAAACTTCCAGAAGAATCTCGAGATTACCAACAGCAACAGCGCCACACCCAATGATCCTAAAGCTGCCTCGAGTTTGACACGTCCGATCAGGGCTTCGGCAGGGACGGTGGTGATGAATGCCACAGGAATAATAAATGTAAAGAAAATACGTCCCCAACCAGGAAAGGCAGTAACAGGAAACTGTCCAGCCCGAAAGAAACCCCAAAACAATTCGGTAATATTCTCGACTCCAACCCACCAGAACGCGGTGGTGCAGAGCATAAACCAAATCGAGTAAACCGAAGCGCAACCTGCCAGAATCAGCAATACCGCCACCAAAACCCCTGGTGTTTGGACGCTCGAGAGACGCAAACTTGCGTAGACGATTAAACCCGTGCCAATCAGAAAGTCTGGAAAACGCAAAATATTAATGTTGCGGCTCGAGACGAGAAACTGCGAATCGAGCGGTTTGAGCAGTGTGAAATCCATGTTACCTGTGCGAACTCCTTCGGCAATTTTATTCAAGTTTGGGTATAAGAACATGCCCATATAGCCTTCAATTAATGTAAAAATCCCAACCACAATAATTGCCTCGAGTTGATTCCAACCACCAAGGCTCGAGCCGCCAGATAACAGTATAGACAAACCAAAAAGACTGCCCAAGGCAGTAAAAATACTTCCCAAAAAATTCACCACAAAATTGGCACGGTACTCGAGTTGCGTGGCGATGCTTGCACCAGCAAAAATCGAGATCAGTTTGAAGTAACGGTTCATGCGCCGACCGCACCGTATTTTTTTAGACCTGCTCGCCAGAGTACAGCTCGTAGCACAGTAAAAAATACGATCCAACCAACCAACATGATTATCACATGCCAGGTTTGGGATGGCTCGAGCGTCCCTGTTAAAACTTTCGCGGGGTAGTAGACCATGTAAGGAAATGGAGTCCATTCAATGATGGCTCGGAGCGTAGGGGGATAAAACTCGAGTGGCGCAAAACCACCAGCCAGAAAAGTCAGCAAAATAAAATAAAACTCGTCGAAAGCGGTAGCGTTCTCGAACCAGAAGCAGAGCGTGCCGATGCAATACGCAATCATAAACCGCATGGCGAATGCCATTTGAATCATCAGAATGTATAAAAATACATGCCAAATGTCGGGTGTGAGGTGCGTGTTTGGGACAATGAAAGTTCCTGCAATCAAGACCGCCAAAATAAACGGTCCACGGACAAAACGTTCGGTAAAATGCCTGAAAAACTGCTCCCAAAACGGATCCATCGGGCGCAATAATCTCGAGGAAAGTTCGCCCTGGCGAATCTGAAAATCGAGTTCCCACGCCACCCACGCCACGGTTAATTGCTGCGAAACCCAGGCTGCCAGAAAATACGCTGCGAATGTTGCTGGACTAAAATTCTCGAGCTTGCCGCCGTTGGCGCTGGCTTTACCAATCCAGACGCTCATCATAATAAGTGGCACAACCCCAGACAGCATCCAGATTAAAATTTCGGCACGGTAAATTGTCATGTGCGCGAAATACACCGTAAACATGGCTTTGGATTTACGCCACATGTTTTCGAGTAAACTCATTTCAACTCGAGGCTCAAGTTTCATGTTGTAACCTCTGGTTTAGATTGAGATGCGAACAGTTCACCAATGATTTCTTCAATGTCAGGGTCTTGAATGGTTACGTCTGCTACAGGAAGTTCTGACAGCAAGCGCCCAGAAATTTTACTCGTCTCGAGGCGCGGCACAAGCAGCTCGGCAAACAAACCATCCATGCTTTTTACGACTGCATACGACTCGAGAATACTTTTTTCGACAGGACTAGAAAGCTCGAGCTTAACGATTTTTGCAGGACTCGAGCGTTCAATTAAAGCCGAAAGATCACCGTCAAAAATGATATGACCTTTGTCCACCACGATGATGCGTTTACACAGTGCGGTCACATCTGCCATGTAATGTGAGGTGAGAATGACGGTGGCGTTAAAACGTTGGTTGTACGCCGCAACAAACTCTCTGATTCGGACTTGCATGTTGACATCCAAACCAATGGTCGGTTCGTCTAAAAATAAGACTTTCGGACGGTGCAACAATGCGGCTGCGAGTTCGCACTTCATCCGTTCGCCCAAAGACAATTTTCGCACTTGCTTTTTTAGAATCCCGTCCAAGTCAAGCAACTCGGTAAACTCTTGCATCGTGGCTTTAAACTCGAGATCGGGAATTTCGTAAATCGCTTGATTGACCAAAAAACTGTCAGATGCGGGTAAATCCCAAAGCAACTGCTGCTTTTGACCCATCACCAGCGTCATGGTTTTTAAGAAACTCGAGCGACGTTCAAACGGTGTAAAACCTGCAACTTTTGCAATACCAGCCGTTGGGTGCAGCAAACCCGAAAGCATTTTTAAAGTCGTGGTTTTGCCAGCGCCATTTGCGCCAAGAAAGCCCACCATTTCACCCGCCGTAATGCTGAAACTCACGCCGTCCACAGCTTTGACGGTTTTGGTTTTGCGCGAAAAAAACGATTTTAAACTCCCCGCGATGCCAGGTTCTTTTTCGGCAACGGTGTAATGCTTCTCGAGATTCGTGACTTCAATCATGGGTATTAAGCTTAACTCGAGCGAGCAGGGCAGAGCATGGGCATAGTGGCGTATTTTGAGACTTACGGCGTGTACCGCAAGACCTCACCGTTGGATTCACAAGCCTGTTCGGTAAAATAACACCCCAACCCAAAATAAAACTTGCCCTCGAGAAACTCGAAAGACCGCGCAAAACTCATGCTCGAGAATCGCAACACCTCCGACCAAGTTTTTGCATCACCGCTTTCGATGACAATATTCTCAAAACCAGTCTCGAGCTTGCGATGTACCAATATCAGAACTTTGTTGTCTTTGAGTAAAATATCGGTTGGGATACTGTTTTCGGCTAATGGAATTTGAACGGTGTCCTGAAAACTGGTGGTGAAAAATGCAGCTTTGGCTTTGGTTTCAAAACGTGGATCATTCGGGTCGGATGTGTACATTTGATGCTTGCCAACCGTGTAGACCATGCCGCCGTTGAAATACTCGAGTTTTTGAATAACCAATGGCGTATCGGTTGGCACGCCTGGCGCGATGCTGGAAGGCGCAATATTGACATCCTGAAAAGTATTCCCCTCGAGTTTCACTGTGCCTGTCTCGAGCAAGCCAGTGGCATAAAGTTGATTGTTTAAAACAATCAATTTGTTAAAACGACGGGTGTTAAAACTTTGATCCGCAACATAATCCCAGGTCGTGCCGCCGTCGCTTGAAGACAGCAGCCCAGGGTGCAGGTCGTCTGTGCCGATGGTGACAAATAATTTCCCAGCAAATTTAAGAAGTTGATAGGCATGAACCCCAAAAGGAATCGTGCGGTGTTTTTGCCAAGCACTATTCTCGAGCCTGTAAAAATTACCCAAATCCCAGGATTCTTGTGGGTCGTAACCAGGAATTACAAGCTGATTATCAATGATGTTAAAACTGTTAATCGCTTCGTCATCTACAGTAAAATCTGAGGTAAATTGGCTCGAGCTTGGATTAAACGAGAACACTTTGATCGGACCAGAATTTTCCACGGCATCGCCATGCCCAAAATAAAGCTGTCCATTGAACACTTGCATGTCCCAAACGTTCCTGGCAAACACAGGTTTCTCGAGAAAAGGATTGCCCAGACTCTCGAGTTGCGCTGTTTTGATTGTGATTGGCGGGTCAGAACAGGCATTCAAAAGCATCAAAACTCCAAGCAAAACGGCTCGAGTTGCCCATTGCCAATGCTTTTGGGTGTTGCTCACGAATACGAATCCCTTCTGCCCCTATAATTCATTATGACAGGTCAAGACGAAACAATGAGCCAAAATTCGACAAGCTTTGTGCTGAACGGTATTCCAGTCTCGCTCGAGGGTTTGGATCACAACACAACGCTCTTAAATTTCATCCGAGCCAACGGTTTAACAGGCACAAAAGAAGGTTGCAATGAGGGCGATTGCGGCGCATGTACGGTTGCAGTCCTCACACAGAACTCGAGCGGGAATCTCGAATATCAAGCCGTCAATTCTTGCTTGATGCTGGCAAGTATGGCTGTAGGACTCGAGGTGTGGACGGCGGAGGGTATTGGACAACCCGAAGCGCTTCTTGCTCATAAGACAGCACCTAACGGGCTATTCGCGCTTCTTGCTCATAAGACAGCACCTTCTTGTTCCCAAGACGCACCTGCGGGCGGGAACGCTAACGGGCTATTCGCGCTACATGCTGTCCAAAATGCAATGTCAAGCGCTGGTGGCAGTCAATGCGGCTATTGCACACCAGGGTTTGTGATGAGCATGTTCGCGCAAAATTATTCGGGAAATCTCGAGTTTGATGAAGCGGCGCTGGTTGGGAATTTATGCCGTTGCACAGGGTACAGACCGATTCGTGAAGCTGCTCATGCGCTGCCAAAACCGCAAGAGAATGACCCGTTTCTGATGCGTTTAAAAACCTCGAGCGTCAGCAAGTCTGCGTTTGCATTGAATGGATTTCACAGACCTGATAATTTATCCGAAGCATTACACTTGCTCGAGACATTACCCAATGCCCGTGTGATCGCTGGTGGTACAGACATGGCGCTCGAGATTACAACTGCTTTCAAACGATTTGAAAATTTAATCTCAATCGAGTGTATTCCCGATTTGCTCACCATCAAACAAACTGAAACGCACCTCGAGATTGGGGCTGGTGTACCACTTTCCAGACTCGAGAAAGAATTACACGTGCCTCTTTTAAACGAACTCTGGACTTGGTTTGCCTCACGGCAAATTCGCAACCGCGCCACGCTTGGAGGCAATCTTGGCACGGCATCCCCAATTGGGGATGCGCCTGTGGTACTGCTGGCACTCGAGGCGGAATTGGTTCTCGTCTCGAGAAACGGGGAAAGAATTGTACCACTCTCGAGTTACTTTGTTGGATACCGCAAAACGCTGCTACGGACATTTGAATTGATCAAAACCATTCGGATTCCAAATGGGAATTGGGGGGCGACAAAACCACCCTCATCCGTCAGCTTCGCTGCCACCTTCTCCCGCAGGGAGAAGGACAAATTCCTCGAACTACACAACAAAGACTTGAAGCACCCCCTTCTCCCACAGGGAGAAGAGTCAGGGATGAGGGTGGCATTTCAAGCCATGTACAAAATTGCCAAACGCGGTCATGACGACATCAGCACCGTCATGGCAGCCTTCCACCTCGAGCTTCTCGACAACACGATCATCAAAGCGCGACTGGCTTTTGGTGGTGTGGCGGCGACCCCAGTTCGGGCGCTCGAGACTGAAAAAATATTAACAGGAAAAACCTGGAATCGTGAGACACTCGAGGATGCTAAAAAAGTCTTGTCACTCGAGTTTCAACCCATTACGGATGCTCGAGCAAGTGCCAGTTACAGGGCGAGGATTATTCCAAATTTGCTCGAGAAATTCTGGTTGGAAAACACTGGGGTGAACGCATGAAACCTGTTGGTTTAAACCTCCCGCACGAAAGCGCAAGTTTGCATGTGACAGGCACAGCGCGTTACACGGGTGATCTCGACATGAAAGGCGTGCTGGTGGCGTTTCCAGTCCAAGCCATTCATGCTCGAGCAAGAATTCTAAAACTCAAAATTGCTGCTGCACTCGAGGTCGCTGGTGTGGTGACGGTGCTGACCCAAGCCGATATTCCTGGAATAAACAACACGGGCGCGGTCAAACACGACGAACCGTTACTCTCGAGTGAGGTGATGTATTTTGGTCAAGCGCTTGCGTGGGTGATTGCCGAAACCGACGATGCGGCTCGAGCGGGTGCGGCGAAAGTAAAGGTTGAATACGAAATTCTCGAGCCAATTTTAGGCATCGCAAATGCAATCAAAGCCAATTCGTATCACACCGACCCTTTAACCATTTTGCGTGGCAATCCTGATACCCCACTCGAGAATTTGTTAACGCTTGAGGGTGAAATTATGGTTGGTGGACAAGATCATTTTTACCTCGAGACGCAAGCCAGCCTCGCGTTTCTGGATGAAGACGGCTGCATGACTGTACACTCGAGCACCCAGCACCCGTCTGAGACTCAAGCGATTGTGGCGCACGTGCTCGGTTGGGCGCGACACTTGGTCAGTGTGCAAAGCCTACGAATGGGTGGTGGTTTTGGCGGTAAGGAATCGCAAGCCAATCCTTACGCAGCAGTAGCGGCACTCGCGGCACTCAAAACCAAACGCCCTGTGCGGGTGCGACTCTCGAGGCATGTGGATATGCAATTAACGGGCAAACGTCACCCAATGCTGGGAAAATACTGTGTGGATTTTGATAAAGACGGCAAACTCGAGGCGTTAAAACTCGAGATTTATGCTGATGGTGGTTGGAGTTTGGACTTGTCCGAAGCGATTGTTTCGCGGGCAATGTTTCATTGTGATAATGCTTATTTTATTCCAAATCTTTTGGTCAAAGGTTTTGTTTGTAAAACGCACACGACTTCGCACACGGCATTTCGTGGTTTTGGTGGACCTCAAGGCATGGTGATGATTGAAGACATTTTAGACCGCATTGCTCGAGTTGTGAAAAAACGTCCTGAAGCTGTGCGAGAACTGAACTTTTACAACACCGCAAACCTCGAGCAACACACCACGCATTATGGACAAGCCATCAATGACGTGCGAATTCAGAATATTTGGCAAGAATTAAAAACCTCGAGCGAATTTGAAAAACGTCAACTCGAGATTCAAGATTTTAACGCCAAGCACCCATTTTTAAGGCGTGGCATGGCGATCACGCCCGTCAAATTTGGGATCAGTTTCACGACCACATTCCTCAATCAAGCTGGGGCATTGGTCTTGATTTACAGCGATGGCAGCGTGCAAGTAAACCACGGCGGCACCGAAATGGGTCAAGGTTTGCACACCAAAATCGCGCAGATTGCCGCGCAAACCCTGGGCATCAAACTCGAGAGAATTCGAGTCATGCCAACCCGAACCGATAAAGTCCCGAACACCAGTGCGACAGCAGCCTCGAGTGGTACAGATTTAAATGGTGCTGCCGTCAAAAATGCGTGCGAGATTTTGCGAATGCGACTTACGGAAGTTGCCGCAACAATGCTTGGTTGCTCGAGTGACGATGTGCGATTTGAAAACGGTTTTGTGTTTTCGGCGCAAAATCTTGAGCATCAACTCGAGTTTGAAAAAATTGTTATGCAGGCGTACCTCGAACGGGTTTCACTTTCGAGTACAGGTTTTTTTCGTACTCCCGAAATTCATTACGATAAAGTTGCGGGGCGCGGTATGCCATTTCGGTATTTTGCTTGGGGCGCAGCCGTCTCTGAGGTCGAAATTGATTCTTTAACAGGCATGTGGCATTTGCGTCGCGTGGACATCTTGCACGATTGCGGCGATAGTCTAAACCCACTTATAGACCGTGGGCAAGTTGAAGGCGGTTTTGTTCAAGGCATGGGTTGGTTAACGATGGAAGAACTTGTCTGGGACGACACTGGCAAACTCCGCACTTTTGCACCCAGTACCTATAAAATCCCAACCCTGGCTGATATTCCGCTCGAGTTTCATGTTGCGCTCCTCTCTCGAGCAACTGAAGCAAACGCCGTATACGGTGCTAAAGCCGTCGGTGAGCCGCCTTTGATGCTTGCCATCAGCGTTCGTGAAGCCCTAAAAGATGCCATCTCGAGCTTTGGGGATTTGGAAGTCATGCTGGCTGCTCCAAGTACCCCAGAAGCGATTTTAGATGCGATAGAACTTATTAAATCCCAAAGAGAAATTTGATGTGGCTCGAGGTACTCAACACCCTGCAACAACACCGCAAACCTTGCATCATCGTGACCGTTGCTAGCGTCCGAGGTCACAGCCCCAGATCAGCAGGCGCAAAAATGATTGTGACCAAAGAAACGGTTTTTGGCAGTGTGGGTGGTGGGAATCTCGAGGCTGTAGCCGTGCAAAAAGCTCGAAATATGATTGAATCTAGCGCTCGAGTTCCAGAATTTCTCGAGGTCACATTAACCGAAAAAGCGAGCGCCGAATTTGGTGTGCAATGCTGTGGTGGAGAAGTGATACTGTTGCTCGAGCCTATTATTCCCGAACGTCCTCAGGTTGCGATTTTTGGCGTGGGTCACGTTGGATTTGCCTTAACCCGAATTTTGTCTGCCTTACCGCTCGAGATTCTGCTTTCTGATTCTCGAAGCGACATGATTGCGTCAGAACGATTTACAGGGTTCTCGAGCGTCGCGCAAATCCGCACGTTTACTTTCCCGTACCCATCCCCCGAATTTGTTATGAGTGAGTTACGATCAGGCGCATTTGTGCTGATTTTAACGCACGATCACAGCGAAGACATCACAATCCTCGAGACAGCCTTGCACCGAAAAGACCTAAAATACATTGGCTTGATCGGCTCGAGCGCCAAATGGACTCGGTTTCAAACCCAACTCAAATCTCGAGGTTTTACCGATGCCGACCTCTCTCGAGTGACCACACCGATTGGTGTTCCTGGTATTCGAGGCAAGCAACCCGAAGTGATCGCCATAGCCGTTGCCGCACAATTACTGACGATGCTCGAGTTTGTGGAAAGCTCGAGTTAGGTGTTTGTTCCGTCACTCGAGATCACCCGAGGCTGTTTGGCAATCGCCAGTTGCCCACACGCCGCCCCTGCATCGCGTCCTCTCGAGCGGCGCACACTGACAGGTACACCGCGAGCTTCCAGGGTGTCATAAAATTCTTGAATACGGGTTTCGCTCGAGCTTCTAAAGCCCGACTCTGCCCAGGGGTTCATGGGAATTAAATTGACGTGGGAAACTAAGCCGCGCAAGATATCGGCGAGCAATTCAGCTTGCCAGATCGCGTCGTTGACTCCTGCCAGCATTGCGTACTCGAGGGTCACACGCCGTCCTGATGCGCGTTGGTATTCTCTGGCAGCGTCTAAAATTGCTTGGATGGTGTGTGCGTGGGCGGTGGGGATGATGGTTTTGCGGGTTTCTTCGTCTGGGGCGTGAAGGCTGATGGCGAGTTTGACGGTGACATCCTCAGAAGCAAGTTTGACAATCTTGTCGGGCAGCCCAACAGTAGACAATGTAACGCGGCGTTGACTCATGCCCAACCCGTCTGGGTGAAGCAGAATGCGGGCAGCCTCGAGCGTGTTGTCGTAATTTAAAAGCGGTTCGCCCATGCCCATAAACACCAAATTGCGAATCTCGGTGGG
>JAYVRX010000169.1:0-11058 GCA_043775825.1 Deinococcales bacterium | reverse complement strand
TCAATGATTTAAATAGTGATGGCAAACTTGACTTGATTATTGCAAATAAAAACTCGAGTAGTGCATCAATTTTACTAGGCGTTGGTAATGGAGTTTTTGGAAATTCTATTGAACAACCTGTCACAAATATACCGCAAGCAATTACAACAGGTGATCTTAACAACGACGGCAAACTTGACTTAATTACTATAAACTCTACTTATAATACTGTATCAGTATCTTTAGGTCTTGACAGTGGGGCATTTTTTAATATTATAGATTATACCGTTGCACAAGCACCAAATTCAATCGTAACTGGTGATCTTAACGGTGATGGCAAACTCGATTTAATCACAACAAATAGCAACTCGGATAATGTTTCAGTATTGCTTGGTAATAATAGTAAAACGTTAGACCCTCCTGTAGATTATACTGTTGGAATTAATCCAAGTTCTGTAACAACTGCTGATCTTAATGGCGACGGCAAACTTGATTTAATCACAGCAAACGCTGGTACAAACGACATTGCTGTGTTGTTACAACCTTAAACTAAATTTTACAACCGAAACTCGAGCCTTAATTTAAAAAGCTCGAGTTTCTTGTTCTTGAACTTCAATCTCGAGTTTCTTGGAATGCCGCAGTTTGGGTCAAGACCACCCTCATTCCTATTTGAATGACATCGGTTTTGCATTCTCAACCTGAACAGCATCACCACCCAGTGCCAGATGGACTGCATCCTCGAGTTTCATGTTGCGACCTTGCGCCCATGCAGACCCGAACGCGGCACTGCCCAGTCGCGTTCGAGCCGCGATCACGTTTGCGTCATACTCAGCCCGCAAGTTTAACGGAATCTGAATCCCTGTGGTTTCACGGAGCGCCTCGGCAGCCCCCCACAAACAGGCGGCTTGGTCTGGGTCGGCGAGCATGGCGGCGCTGGCAGCCAGTCCCTCGAGCGAAAATGCAATCACGCCCATGTCTTTGATTGCCACCAACATCCTCAAGCTTTCTTGATAATTTGTTTTGGCTTGGCTGTAATCACGGCATCGTTGTTCTAAATCTCCGATGTTATGGAGCAGATACGCCAGATTGGGTTTGTCACCAATTTCGGTGAATAAAGCCTGTGACTCTGCGAAGAATTTGCGAGCCGCGCCCAGGTCATTTTGGCAACTCGAGGTTTCACCTAAGGCGCTGAGTGTGTTGGCAATTTCGCGTTTTAAGCCCAGCGAACGTCTGATTGCTAAGGATTCTTCAAAACCTTGACGGGCGGCAGCGTATTCGCCGTGGTCGAGGTGAATCAGTCCGATTGTCTCGAGCGAACTTGAAATCAGGACTTCTTGGTTTAATTCTCTTGAAATCAGTAAGGCTTCTCGAGCGTAATTCAGTGCGCCCTGCATGTCGCCGCGCATTCGGGCTGCGTGGGCGAGGTTACTTAAAGCGGGCATCATGCCTGGTTTCTCGCCAACGCTGCGAAATATGGTTAAGCTTTGTTCCAAAAGCGAACGCGAAAATTCGTACTCGCCTTGTCTCTGAGCCAGATACCCAAGGTTAGAGAGCGCCACTGGATATGCAGGTATCACCTGCTCTGCGCCAGGGACTGCCAAGGCACGGTTAAACCAAGCTCGTCCTTGACCAAGGTAGCCTCTGGTCAGCCAGAATTGACCCAGTGCGACACAAAATCCAAGCAAAGCTTCGGCGTTGCCCTCGAGTTCGGAACGGTGCATGGCAGCCTCGAAGTTGGGTCGTTCTAACTCGAGACGGTCTAACCAGTAGGCTTGATTGGCTTGCAGTAAATGCTGCCGCGTTTCTTTGGTCCAAGCCAGAAAATACTCGCAATGATTTTTGAGCATGGTTGCAAACTCGGCGGGTTGCGCCTCGAGTTTCTGAAAAGCATACTGGTAAAGCAGCGCATGACGGTCATAACGACCATCTTGAGTTACACGCAGTAAAGATTTATCCACCAACGATGCCAGCACCGGAATGGTCACGCCCGTCACGGCACTGGCGGCTTCGCGGGTAAAGCCGCCCTGAAAAACTGCCAGTCGTGCCAGTGCCAATTGCTCTTTTTGGGAAAGTAAATTCCAAGAATGCTCGAACACCGCCCGTAAACTCCGATGGCGTTCACTGATGTTTCTCGAGTTTGACTCGAGCGCGTCGAGGTTGCGGGAGAGTTCTAAGGCAATTTGCGCGACTGGCATGATCTTCACCCAAGCCGCAGCCAATTCGATACCGAGCGGTACACCTTCGACCAGACGACAAATCTCGAGCGCCGCAATCAAGTCAGCTTGATTCAAAACAAAATCAACCCTGGTACGTTTTGCGCGTTGCACAAAAAGCCGTACCGCATCGGAAGCCTCGAGTTCAAGAAGATTCGATTGATCTTTTGAAATCGGTAATCCCGAAAGTGTCAAAACAAATTCTTCCTCGAGATTCAAACGTTCACGCGATGTCACCAGCAAACAAAGTTTTGGACAATGCTCGAGCAAAGCTGAGACGAGCAGCACAGCATCAATCAATTGTTCAAAATTATCGAGCACCAACAACAAGTGACGATCACTGAGGCTGGACTTTAACAACTCGAGTGGGTCGGTATTGCCTTGCACACTGATTCCAAGTCCGTCCAAAATGGCTCGAGGAATTTGATTGCCATTCTCGAGATTCTCGAGCGCAATAAAGTACACGCCGTCTTGAAATTGTTGTTCTTGCAGTTGATCGTGCGCCAGTTGTAGCGCCAAGCGCGTCTTGCCGATACCACCCGTTCCAAGCAGGGTCACAAGCCGAACTTCCTGGCTGGCAAACAAATTTGCCAGTTCAATCAATTCTGGATCACGCCCAACAAACGAGGTTTTGGCATAAGGCAAAGGGCGCAAGCCAAATTGCTGGGTGCTTTGGTTTACCGCAGCGAACTGTGCTCGAGCATCGGCTTGAGTAACCGAAAACGCTAGACCGAATTCCTGACCCTCACTGCGAACTTGCGCTGCCAATACGCTATCGCCAGCCAAAAGCAGCACATACAATCGCATCAGATCATCGGTTTCGGCAGCTTTTACACCTTTCACCAAAAATGCAGCCTCGGCACGCCTGGCAGCCAGCCCAAAATCACCTGTTCTGGCAAGTTGTTCCGCCTCGCGCAACAACGCGCCCCGCACCAGAGCCGCCACGGATTCACGGCTGGCATAGACCCATTCTTCAAGTTCGGCACTCCAATCTGGCAGCACAAAACCCTCGAGAAACGCACCCACAGACAACGCGGCAACACGCTCAGATTCAGAATGTCGAATCGCCTCGAGCAACTCTAAAACATCCGTCTCAAGCGCCAAACTCAGTTTAGAACCGTCCTCTAAAACCGCGTTTGGTGCGCCCTTGCGAAGTTGCCCCAGCGCCACGCGCAAACTTGTGGCAGGTTCGCTTGCATCAGACCAGAACAATTCACTTAAATGCCGCCGCTCTTTGGGTCCCTCGAGCGCCAGATATGCCAACAGCAACAATGGTTTGGGGCGTTGAAAATCGGGAGGCTCGAGTTTCAAACCGCCCAGTGTGACCAGTCGCATGAATGAGTTTAGCGCGTTTGGGTCAAGACGGCACAACGCCGCGATGCGTGTTTACGGCTTGTTTACGCCCATGCTGGCAAACTCTATTTACAAGCAAAAACGACCAGCCCACTCAAACCAGATTCGGATGTTCAGCACAGTCAAAAACGAGCCTCGAGAATCAAAAGGAGAAACAACATGTTTGCACAAACCACAACCCGTCAACCATACATCATACCGAAACTCGAGACGCACAAGGGTTGGAAAGTGATGACCGCAATACAAAGTGTTCCGATTACCAACTTTGTAACCGACCCCAACTCGCTCGAGCGTCTGATGAACAGCTTAGATGGAGAATAACCATGCAAAAATTATTGTTACCCATTCTGATTTTAACCCTTGCCGCTTGCAACCAAAATCAAATCATCACTCCAGCCGTACCAAGCAACCCACGAAATGATTCTTGATAGGAATACTTACACCCTTGTCCTTCAGCCGAGCAGTGAACCTCTTGTTTCAGTAATCACCAAACTAAGTATCTCCCGACTCCATTCTTCCATTCTGCCAAAAGCAGCAGAATTCCAGAATTCCGCGTGTGATACGTTTTCCTTACTCGCATAGCTCGCCTTAATTTTGATGATAGAACTATCAAAATTAAGTTGGACATACTTAATTGCTCGAGATTTCTAAACCGATTTTAAACAAGAATCTCGAGATTGGCTTCACAACAGCATTATTCAAACTCGAGTTTTTGAGGAGTTACCCCGTATGCAAAACAATATCGCTTATTCAAGCCAACATGACCCGAACGCACAAATGTATCAAAAGCCAGGCTTGCAAGATTTAGAACGTTGGAAGGCATTAACCACTGTTCAGGACAACCCAACATGGTCAAGCACAGCCAGCGATAACCAGCAACTCGAGAATCTAAGTCTTGCACCAAAAACCGAATCTCGAGCAAAACTCAAAACCTTGCTGACCACATGGCTGAGACTGATTTTTTCTGGTCAGTTAGGAAACACAAATCCGCAAAAACTTCGACCTGAACAATTCTCTCGAGCAACAAAACGAATTTGAAAGGAACACTATTATGTCAAGACGCGAAGCTGTTCAACGCAACCAGAACCAACTCGAGGACACCACTTTTTCAGCACCCTCGAGTCCCGCACAAATCGCCAACGCTTTCCCCAGTCAGGACATGGGATATTCGTTTGGAAACATGCGGGTGTTCCCAGAAGGACAAACCGAATCTCGAGCCTCCATGCCGTTTAACGCGCCACGCTCGAATGATGTTGTTGCCCACGAAGCGACTCATGTGGTGCAAAACGACATCACACGCCGTAAACCTCGAGTCGAAGAATAGTCAAACTTCTCCAGCCTCGCTTGGCAAACTCAAGATTTCTTTGCAGCTACTTTTTGCACTTTCATTGTCATGCTCGAGAAACCCTCTTTCGTCACGGTTTTGCCATGCTCACGGTGTACGCTCGAGATGAAACTGATGCTTGCCTTTGCCGCGCCACTCTTCTTGCTGGGTTTGCTGTTTGTACCCGTTGTGATTGCTTTGCATTTTATTCGTCAAGCACGCCGCGAACGTACTGTCAGTGCTTTGTGGTTGTGGGCACGCGAGGAAGCACCCAGCCGAAAAGCGCGGTTCTCGCCCAATATTTTATTGTTGCTGCAAATTTTAACCGTTATTGCTGCCAGTCTTGGAGCTGCTGCGCCTCGGCTCGAGCTTCCAGGGCGTGACATTGCCATTGTGCTTGACACCAGCGCCATGATGCAAGCCAGCGATGTGAAACCAAGTCGTTTTGAATTTGCGTTGCTCGAGGCAAAAAAATTACTTTCTGGTGCAAGGCGCGTGGTGATTATTCGGGCTGGTTTGGGCGCAACCCTGATTGCCAGCCCGAACAGCAGTATTTCTGAAGCTCGAACAAACCTCGAGCAGCAAACAGCCGGTGATGCCAGCACAGACTTGCTGGGCGGTATTAAACTGGCAGCCGCGCTGTTACCCAATGCCCAAGTGCATGTTTTCTCGAGTTTCGAGCCACCAACGGGTTTTGCAGGGTTCTTTCATGCAATTCGGGGCAACGCCCAAAACGTCGGTATTAGCGCTTTTCAAGTGCGCGGCAAGCAATTGTTCGCCGCTCTAGAATCAAACCTCAACAGCCCCAAAACAGTCAATTTGCAACTGACACGCGACTCAAAAATTATTGCCAAAGAAAGCTTGCTTGTGCCAGGTGGCACTCGAGCAATCTGGACTCCAAAAATCAGTGTCGAACCAGGCGAGTACAAATTAAGTCTTGTCAAAAACCAAGATGCGCTCGAGGTAGACGACAGTGCTTACGCAGTCCAAGGCGCAGGTCGGGTGCTGGTCAGCCCACCGCAAGACAACGTGTTGCGGGCTGTTACCAGTATTCCAGGAGTTCGTGCAGCCGTTCGTGACACGCCGCCAGCCTCGAGTGCTGGTTTTGATGCGATTGTCTTGGTTGGCATGATTCCCAAAAGTTTACCTGCTGGAAATTACATTATTTTCGCGCCGTTATCACCACAAAACCCAGCCAAAGGACAAGCACTTCCAAAACTCGAAACGGTTTCGGGTTGGGATGCCACCTCGAGCTTGTTGCGTTTTGCGAACCTCGAAGGGATTCGTGCCAGAATCTCCAGCGTTCCCGCCCCAGAAATACCGAATGGTGGTTGGAGTACCATCGCCCGAGTAGGCTCGAGCGCCTTTATACAGCGCGGTGATGGTACTGGCGTGCGAGCCGTCTACATTGCCTCGCACCTGCTCGATTCGGACTTACGATCCAACCCAGCCTTTCCAGTTTTTATGTTCAATGCCTTAGAAGAATTTATTGGTGTTGAAACCCTCAAACTCGGCGCGAATCTTCCCGCCAGCAACAACAACGAAGTCACACTCAACGGCTCGAGCGCCCCAGGCTTAACCCGCGCCCTCGTACCCGGAATTTACAACGTTTCAAGCCGACGGTACGCTGCCAGCCTCACCTCGAGTACCCAAACCAACATCATCAACGGCGAAACAAAAACTTTAGAACTTGGAAAAACCAAAAATTCTAACCTGAGTGCAACTCCAAATAAAGAATCTGACGCTCGAGTTTGGTTGTTGTTACTGGCAGTGCTGGCGCTGGCGTTAGAAGCTTTCTTGCGCGGTGGTGGCAATCTCAATTTAAATTCATGGCGTGCCAGAGGTGAAACATGACTTTGCGACTCGAGCAACCCCTGATTTTGATTTTGGCGGTGCTGGTTTTTGTGCTGCTGTTGGTGGTTTCTCGAGGGCAGGTTGTGCGCGGAACAGCCAGGGTATTGCGGGTGGTGGCATTGTTGATGCTTTCTTTGGCGGCTTCGATTCCGAATCTCGAGACGGCGCGTTCGGGGCTGGTGATTTTGACGGATGTCAGTGATTCGGCGGCGGCGGCTCCGCAAGCTTTGGGGCGTGTGCCTGCCAGTGCGAGGCTCGAGTTTGCTGGACAGGCAGGTGTAGCAGGTACGCCGCGTGATGCGCTCGAAACGGGTCAGACGGATATTGGCAATGCGTTGCAGGTTTCGCAGGCTTACGATGGCACGCGGGTATTGCTGGTTTCAGACGGCAACAGTACGACCAGCAACGCGCTCGAGCGGTTGCCTAGCGTGCCAGTGGATGTGCTGGCGTTAGCTTCGCAGCAAAATGCCAGCCTTGCGGAATTGATTGCGCCTAATTCTTTAAGTAAGGGTGCGACGGCTCGAGCAACGGCGGTAATTGCGTTGTCCAGGTCGGCTCGGGTACGAATTTTGCCAAGCTTAAATGGTGCGCCTTTGCCAGTACAAACCGTTACTTTGCCAGCAGGTCGCTCGAGTGTTGGCGTGGATTTTGTCGCCCTCGATGCGGGTGAGGCATTGCTCGAGGTACGGATTGAAGCAAATTTTGAGCAACCAAAATTGGATGATCGTAAATCTTTAACCTTAAAAGTCGAGGGTCACGGTAGCGTCTTGGTGATTGGTGATCCTGCCATGGCACAACTCTTGCGTGGTCAGGGTTTTGTGGTGCGCGAAGGGACTTCTGCCAGCATTACCGAACCGCTTTCTGCCAGTGCAATTATTTTGCGTGGCGCAGCCACAGATTACTCGAGAGGACAGTTGCAACTCTTAGAGAGATTTGTCAACGATGGTGGCGGCTTGATGCTAACGGGTGGCAAAAAAAGTTTTGGTTTGGGTGGTTGGGCGCGTACCAAAATCGAGGATTTACTGCCTGTTGCCAGTGATCTACGAACTCGAGTGGACGTGCCGTTGGTGGCAATGGTCATGATCGTGGATCGAAGTTTAAGCATGATGGGTTCGAGTGGTAACGCTCAAAAACTCGAGTTAGCGCTTGAAGGTGTTAGCAACGTCATTGAACTGGCAAACCCCAAGGATTTACTGGGTTTGATTACGTTTTCCGACACGCCAAAATGGGTTTTTAAACCCGTGCGGGCAACGGAAAGCAACAAACTGCAAATGTTTCGGGCGGTGCAAGAAGTCCAACCCGAAGGTGGCACGATTCTCGAGCCTGCGTACCGTCAAGCAATTGAGGCTTTAAAAGAAAAAAAAGCTTCGATCAAACATATTATTTTGTTAACAGATGGGCAACTTGCCGACAGCGACGAAGCCGTAGGTGCAAGCGCTCCAGACTTTCCTGGCATGGCAAAAGTTGCCAATGAGGCTGGCATTACCACCTCGAGCATTGCGGTTGGTTCGGATGCTGATGGACCACGTTTAAAAGCGATTGCCAAAGCGGGCAAAGGTCGGTATTACGAAGCATTACAAATTGATACCCTGCCGCGTATTTTCACCACCGAGGCGTTAACCGCTACCCGCAGCGTGGTCAGGCTTGAGACGTTCAGACCCACTTTGGTACGTCACCCTCTTGCCCGAGTCTCGAGTACCCCACCCGCATTAACCGCCTACATTGCCACAACCCTGCAACCCGAAGCTGAGCCGATTCTGGTTGGTCTAGACCGCGAACCAGTGCTGGCAGTGGCTCGCAAGGGCTTAGGACGCACCGCAGCCTTGACCGCTGACCTCTCGAGAAACGATCCGTTCACGCGCTGGAATGAACTACCAAATTTACTTGGTACGGTCACACGTTGGCTCGAGCTTGCACCAACACCGTACTCGCTTTCAATCTCGAGTGACGGCAGCACCGCGATTGTGGATGCGGTAGATGCGAACAGGTACTTAAACAATCAACACCTCGAGCTTAGAGCAGCAGGGCAAAACCTAACCATGACCCAAACCGCGCCAGGACGTTACGAAGCACAACTGCCAAAAAATGCAGCAGGTAGTTTGGTACTGGTCAAATCTGGCACAGTTCTTGCCCGCAGCACCTTGCAAACCCAAAATCACGAACTCGAGACGGGGAATGGACTGGAGAATTTACGGCGTATTGCCCAAGCTTCGGGTGGTCAGGTGCTAACGAATTTAACAAATTACACTGCCAGTACCAAAAACTCGAGTTTACCAATCGCGCCGTGGTTGGCATTATTGGCGGCGGTGGTATTGGTTCTGGAATTGGCATTCAGGCGGTTTAGACTGTAGGGGTTCGCGCTGTATTTTATTCAAAACTCAGGTGGTGCTAAACTCGAAGCTCACAAAGATTTTTTGAAGAGGTGAAAATATGTATTCAGCATCCGATACTCGTTACAACACCATGAAATACAATCACTCAGGACGAAGCGGGCTGAAACTCCCAGCCATTTCTTTGGGCTTATGGCATAACTTTGGCGGAGTCGATAAACTCGAGAATGGACGGGCGATTTTACGCACAGCTTTTGACTTGGGCATCACGCATTTTGATTTGGCAAACAATTACGGACCGCCCCCTGGCAGTGCGGAAACCAATTTTGGTTTGTTGCTCGAAGATTTTAAACCCTACCGTGACGAACTGATTATCTCGAGCAAAGCAGGGTATTACATGTGGGCGGGTCCTTACGGCGAATGGGGTTCGAGAAAGTATTTGGTTTCGAGTCTCGATCAGAGTTTGAAACGCATGAAGCTCGAGTACGTGGATATTTTTTATTCGCATCGTCCAGACCCAAACACGCCTTTAGAAGAAACCATGGGCGCTTTAGATTACATTGTTCGCAGTGGACGGGCGTTGTACGTTGGCATCTCGAATTACAACGCGGCTCAAACCCGTGAAGCTTCGAGAATTTTAAAATCACTCGGTACACCGTGTTTAATTCATCAACCGGTGTTTAACATGTTCAATCGTTGGGTCGAAGATGATGGGTTACTTGAAGTGCTGCGCGAAGAAGGCATTGGCTGCATTCCGTTCTCGCCACTTGCCCAAGGTATGCTGACTGATAAATACTTGGCAGGAATTCCAAGTGATTCTCGAGCCGCAGGGACTGTAGGGTTTTTACGTCCAGATCAAATCTCGAGCGATAAAATTGAGAAAGTCAAGCGTTTACAAGAACTTTCTGTGTTGCGGGGTCAAACGCTGGCACAAATGGCGTTAGCGTGGGTGTTACGCCATCCAGAAACCACCAGCGCCTTAATTGGTGCAAGCCGTCCTGAGCAGGTTAAAGATGCGGTTGGGTTGCTCGAGAAACCAGATTTTAGCCTTGAAGAATTGAAATTAATTGATGGTATTTTGGCTTAAATTTTAGGCATAACAAAAACATCTCGAGGTTTTCATCTCGAGATGTTCTAATTGCTTAAAACGGAAAGTTGCATAGCCATGCAACCCTACGGCTTAAAACGGAAAGCCTAACCTAAAGTGAAACTTACCACCAGGATTCCAGGGGCTAAAAGCGTAATCGAGTCGGATGGCAGGCAGTTGAAAAGACCCGAAACCCAAGTTGATCTGAATTCCAAAACCAATCCCAAATTGTAAACCCTCAGGAATGGAAACACCGTTTCGTGAAGCCCGAACTTCGACTCCAGGACCACCGCCCCAAGCGTTGCCAAAATCCACAAAAACAATGCCCAACAAACCATACGTAAAAGATGTTTGCAGTCCAAAATCGTAACGAAGCTCGAGCGAACCAGTGTAAAACAGTTGTCCGCGAAGATCGTTAAAATCGTAACCGCGCAAAGTGTAATCCTCGAGTTGGCTGCTACCGCCAACACGGAATAAACGGTTGTTGGGGGCATCACCTGCGATAATACCTGTGTTAAACCTGAACGCAATCGCAAAACGGCGGTCATCACCAATGTCGAATTTACCGTTTTGATCCCAACCGAATCCTAAGTACGTGCGAAAACCTGCCGTGGTTTGCACCCATGAAAGCGGTGTTGAACCTGCTGCGCCAAAACCATAACCGACTGTGCCTGTGATTTGCACGCCTTGGGTTGGGAAATCTTGACGGTTTTTGGTGGTAAATTGTCCTGCTACTTGGCTGTAAACTGTTAAGTTATTTGGCACTTTGTCGCCTAATACAGCCAAGGCATCGGTATCGTTTGTAGCATAAGGTAGTGTTCCAGCAGGCGGATTGACAAAACCAGGTTGTCTGTTGTCCACCCGCTCGAGCGAGTTGGTTTCGTAATTGAGGTCAAAACTAACCCGAACACTGAAATT
>JAYVRX010000168.1:0-11153 GCA_043775825.1 Deinococcales bacterium | reverse complement strand
CACCATGACCGATGCCAGCAAACCCGCTTTCATGTCGTAAGCGCCCAAACCCCAGAGTTTGCCGCCCGAGATTTCACTAGCCCAAGGGTTGTGTGACCAAGGTTCAGACCCGACAGGTACGGTATCCATGTGACCTGAGAACATGAGTGAACGCCCATTGCCAGTTCCGCGCCGTATTCCCATGACATTCGGGCGGTCTGTGCAAGGTCTGGCAGCCCAGTATTTTGGATGCTCGAGTAAACCCGCAACACTGGCAATTTCGTAAACATCAACCTCACACCCGAAGCCCTCGAGCATGGCGGCAAGCTCAAGTTGGGCTGGCTTTTCATTGCCGTTTGGCGCAAGATTTTCGCTGTTGAAACCAACAAATTTTCGCAAGGCTTTAACAACGGCTTCGCGGTTTTCTTGAACCCAATCGTGAATTCTGTCTGCCACGTTCACCTCGAGTTAAGTACGTTTGCCCCGCGCTAAAACTTGCCAGACTTTTTCAACTTGAGCATTGCGAATGCCAATCAATTCCTCAGACAAATTGACGGTGGTACAAGCATGAATCGGGTAAAACACCAGCCGATCTCCAACCTCGAGTTTGACGCCTTCAGCCAGTTTCACCACGCCGTGTTCTTCGGACATGCTCTCGAGGTAGGCGTCAACGTTCACGGCTTTGGCATAGCCTTTTAGATTGAGTTTGCTGGGAATGACGTCGCCGCAAAAGGTTTTAGAACCGCCATCTATTGTGACTGTCCCCGATCTCGAGCGGCTGATGACCGTACAAAGAATTGAGAGAGCGACGTTTTCGTACTCAACCGCGCCCAATTGCGCCATCATATAATCACCAAAAATATACGTTCCTGGTCGAACTTCGGTCACTCCAGCAACTCGAGCGGCAAACTTTGCTGTGGGCGTTGAACCGATGCTGACATTGCGAATCGGAATGCCACTCGAGCACAATTGTTCGGCAATATCGACAAAAAACTTGCCCTCTTCAAGCCCAATTTCTTCGGGTGTTCGTCCCGAAGCCGCCGCAAAGAAAATGCTGCGAAAGCCAAAAATTCCGTCAAGCTCGAGGTTCGGTAGCGATTGAATGATTCGGCAGAGTTCCAGGGCATCGCCAGGTGCAACCCCGCTGCGATTCAAGCCGCCATCAATTTCAACCCTGATTTTGAGAATCAAATCCGCCTCTCGAGCCGACCCGTTCAAGCCCCGAGCGCCAATTTCGCTGTCCACACCGACGATAAGCTGACAATCTCGAGCGAGTGCTGCCACGCGTTTCCATTTTGCCGCGCCGATGATTGGAAAGGCTATAAAAATGTCTTTGATGCCCTGCGCGGCAAAAACTTCAGCTTCAGCAACTTTTGCCACCGTGATTCCACTCGCGCCAGCCTCGAGTTGCAATTTGGCAATGTCAGGAACTTTATGGGTTTTAACGTGCGGTCTGAGTTTAACGTTGTGAGAACCGATTTCGGCTTGCCACGATTTGATGTTTTGTTCCATTTTATCCAAGTCCACCAACATCGCGGGCGTGTCCAATTCCTCGAGTTTCATGCCTGGAATAATGTTCAAAATTTCCCCCTTCAACCCGCAAATTCTGAACTCGAGAAACTCTGAACGCCAACGTCGAGCGCGAGCAATGCACCGTCGAACGAATTGGGATTCGTCAAACCTGTTCGCGCCGAGGTCACATATAGAATCTCAAGGTTTTGACCGCCAAAGGTGCAACTGCTCGGTTGGGTGACGGGCAGTTCAATCACACGGTCAAGGACGCCGTTTGGGTCAAATCGCAGCAGACAGCCGGCGCCCCAACGGGCATTCCAAAGAAAACCTTGAGCATCAATGCTCGAGCCGTCTGGCACACCACGTTCGAGATTCGAGAACAAGCTTTTATTCGAGATTGTGCCGTGCTCGAGGTTGAAATCAAAAGCGTACATTTGAGCCTTGAGGGAGTCCGCAAAATACATGGTTTTGGAATCTGGCGACCATGCCAAACCGTTAGAAATGCCAATGTCTGAAAGCATCTCGAGCGAAGTTCCGTCGCCGTCAATTCTGAACAAACCGCCCGAACTTTGCGTGATTTCACGCCCATTGCCGCCCGAGTCAAAATTATTTTGCATTGTTCCCAACCACAACCGCCCCAACAAATCGCAACGCGCGTCGTTGGAACGGTTAACAGGGTTGGAATCTGCGTGGCATAACGTCTCGAGTGAACCAGTTTCAGGATCGAACAACACCACACGTTGCGCCAACGTCAGCACCACCCCACCCGAAGCTCGAGGTACAACCGCGCTGACCAATTCGGGAAGCTCCCAACTTTTGACTACACCATTCTTCAATCTCAAAAGCCGTTTTTCGGGAATGTCCACCCAATACAACGCCTGCTCTCGAGCTGCCCAAGCTGGAGATTCACCGAGCGTATTTCGGATGTCGGTCACAACTTCAAGGTTCATGCTCAAGCTTTCATAAACGCGGGCAGGTATTGCTGCTCGGCGACGACAAGCTCCTCGAACATATTTCTAATTTCTTCGGGCGAGCATACCGCAGCCGTTAATGGGTCGATCAAAAGCGCACGAAACGCTGCCTCACGGTTTTCTGTAAGTACCGCCGTTGCCATCAGGTCGTGCATGGCTTGATGCACTTGATCCAAAACCGCCAAATGCGTTGGCAGTTTGCCAAACCGTGTTGGCTGAATGCCGTTTTTATCGACCAAACACGTTACTTCCACACAACCGTCTTGCGTTAAATTATCAATTAAACCGTGATTAACAACATTGCCCGAAATCACTTGGGGGCGGTTGAAGACAATCCCCTCAATGATGTTCGAGGCAAACTCTGGGCTGCGCTCGAGCGAAATGGCGGCTTCACCACGGCGTTCACGTTCGATCAAGGACTTGACTTCATTGTCATGGTCAATGCGCCACTGTGGCCAGTTGTTGGCGTAAAAACTGCTTTCGCCTTTGTACTCGGCTCGAGTGTACTTTTGCACCAAGTCTTTGCGTTTACGAAAGTACGGAACGTACTCGCTGAAATGCCCGCTCGATTCTGTGGGAAACGCGCCAAAGTGTTTGAGCATTTCAAAACGAATGATGTCACGCTCGTAAATTTCGGGTTTTTTGGTTAACTCGAGCAACTTGGGCATGATGTCAACGCCATTGTGAAACAGTTCAAAAATCCAGGACATGTGGTTGATGCCCGCGCAACGATACGTCAATTCTGACGCGGGAAGCTCGAGGAATTCGGCAAGCTCAAAAGCCGTGTTCTGAATCGAATGGCACAAACCAATCACAGGCAGTTTGGTGGCTCGAGAGGCGGTGAGCACCAACGCCGACATGGGATTGGTGTAATTCATAATCACGGCGTTCGGCGCAAGTTTTTCGATGTCGCGGACAATCTCAAGCCAAGCTGGCGCGGTGCGTAAAAATTTCATCAAGCCGCCAGGTCCAGCGGTGTCACCGATACACTGATCCACGCCGTATTTGAGAGGAATGTCGTTGTCAAAACGCACCGTCTCAAGTCCCGAGACTTCAATGGTGTTAATCACGAAGTCGGTGTTTGGCAGCAAATCCAGACGGTTGGTGCTCGAGCGAACCGTGAAATTTTTTTTGAAGCGCTTGACGGTCAGTTCGGCTATTTCGTGTGATTGCGCGAGGCGCACAGGGTCAATGTCAATCAGGGCAAATTCGCCTTGGTCTAAGCCTTCAATATTGAGAATATCAACGATCATTTGCTGGGCAAAAACCGCACTGCCAGCGCCGATAATGGCGATCTTGGTCATGAATGATCCTTTTTCTGGTGAAGTGGCTTCGGACAGCCAAGGCTGCCCTGTTCAGTCGAGAGTTTAAGCTCGAGAGACGGGTGGATTTAAGCCTGTAAGGTCTTGACCAGATTTTAAGGGTTTCATATTTCACCTATGCTTGCGTCCAAACCAGACTAGCACAGGTTGAAACTTCTATTGCAATCCAATTCACGCGACATCACGTAGAATCTGTAAAACCCAGCTAAGCTCGAGCGTCAGGAGATCATGTGATGAAAGCACTCGTTTGGGAAGGTCCACGTTTGTTCGTGATGCGCGAACAAGAAAAACCTCGAGCAACAGCGTCCGAGGTTGTGCTGCGCGTGGCATTCGCAGGTATTTGCGGTTCGGAACTGAGCGGTTATTTGGGTCACAACGCCTTGCGCGTACCGCCACTGGTGATGGGTCACGAGTTTTCTGGCGAAATTGTTGAGCTGGGCGAAACCGTGATCACACTCAACCCAGCACTCAAACTCGGGCAGCAGGTCACGGTCAATCCACTCTCGAGCTGCGGACATTGTGAGTATTGCAAAGCTGGCTTGAATCATTTGTGTCCCAACAGAAAATTGATCGGGGCGCACCGCGCTGGGGCGTTTGCAGAGTTTGTCAGTGTTCCCGCCGAACTGGTTCATGTGCTGTCAGCCAGCACCTCAACTCGAGTTGGGGCGCTTGCCGAACCTGTTGCGGTGGCGGTGCGAATCGCAGAACTGGCTGGCAATGTTCAAGGTCAGACGGTTTTAATCATGGGCGCAGGTCCAATCGGTTTGCTGGCATTGCAAGTTTTGCAGGCTAGAGGGGCGCGTCAGGTTTTTGTTGCCGATTTGGACACTGAACGGCTCGAGATGGCTGGCAAATTGGGCGGCGAAATGATCAGTCCAAAAGCATTAGATGTTGTTGGCACAATTCGAGAAGCAACTCAAGGTCTGGGTGCTCATGTCAGCGTGGACGCAGTGGGGGCAACCGTCACTCGAGCGCAGTGCATTGCGGCGACACGCTCGGGAGGCACGGTCATTCTGTCGGGGCTACACGAGGAAGCCAGCCAAATGCCTGCGGCAGACATTATCCGTCGTGAAATCACTTTAAAAGGGTCTTTCGCCTATACGCCCGCCAATTTCGCCCAAGGACTCGAAATGCTGATTGAAAACAAAGTTCGCCTGGACAATATTGTACAAGCCCCACTCGAAGACGGTGGCAAGTGGTTTGAGCGTCTGATTTCTGCGCCTGGCAATATCGCTAAAGTGTTGCTTGTTCCAACCTCGAGTTAACAATGCTCGAGTTCAATTCAACTTGGAGGAAATTGTTCATGGCGAAATCTCGAAAATTAAGTGCCTCACAGCTTATATTTGGCGTCAGTGTGCTGATCTCATTTGGAAGTTTGCAACTTCAATCAGACTCGAGCGCCTTTCCCGCATACCGTGCGATGGCGGTCAAACAACTGCACTTGGTGGATGCACGCGTCAAATGTACGTACTGCCATGTCAACACCACTGGTGGCGACCCTTGGAATCCATTTGGGCAAGAGGTTCAAAATGCCCTGACCGAAAACTTCCCGCAAACCCTGTACGAAGTTCTAAAAGAAAAAAATGACGCCGATGGCGACGGGTATTTTGACGCGCTCGAGGTTTTTTCTGGTTCGTTGCCAGGCGACAAAAATGTCATGCCGTTGGTGGATGCCAAAACCTTGCAAGGTTATTTTGAGAAAGCTGGCGGCTTTGAACTGTTCAAACCACAGTAACAGAAAAACTCGAGCCGTGAACGTCGGCACGAGTTTGGTAGGGTGCGCCATGCGCACCGCATTACAATTTGATCGGTGCGCACGGTACACCCTACGAATTTAGGGTTACGCCAGCTCCTCGATAGCACCCAATTTACGAAACCGTGCCGAACGTTGCTGTATCAATTCCGAACTCGAGAGTGACTCGAGGCTTTGTAATTGCTCGAGTAGCGCTTTTTTGAGGTTTTCGGCTGCCAGGTTGGCGTCGTTGTGCGCTCCACCTTTGGGTTCTGGAATGACCGAATCCACAATGTCAAATTGCAGTAAATCTCGAGCCGTCAGTTTGAGGGCTTCGGCGGCTTTTTCGGCTTCTTTAACGTCCTTCCAGGCGATCACGGCGCACGATTCTGGGCTGATGACACTGTAAACGGCGTTCTCGAAAATCAAGACCTTGTTGCCCACCGCTATCGCAAGCGCTCCTCCAGAGCCGCCCTCACCGATCACGACGCTGATGACGGGTACTTTGAGACGGGTCATGCGTTGAATGCTCTGGGCGATCAACCAGGCTTGTCCGCGTTCTTCGGCGGCAATACCAGGGTACGCGCCTGGAGTGTCTATCAAAGTGATAATCGGCAGGTCGAATTTTTCGGCTAAGTCCATCAGACGCATGGCTTTGCGAAAACCCTCGGGGTGCGCCATGCCGAAATTGCGTTGAATGTTTTCTTTGGTGTCGCGCCCTTTTTGCTGCCCGATCACGACCACGCCGCGACCCTCGAGCCTCGCCAGACCACCAACAATCGCGGAATCCTCACCGATGGCGCGGTCACCGTGCAACTCGCGGTAATGGGTAAAGGTTTTGGCAAAATAATCTAAAGCTGTCGGACGACCTGCGACCCGCGCCAGTTGCACCCGTTGCCAGCGTGAGAGCGCGTCAAAAGTTTCAGAGCGCAGCCGCTCGAGGCGTTTGGTCATCAACTCGAGTTCGTCGGTCATGTCCACGCCGTTTTCCTTGCCGTAAGTCTCGAGTTCGGCGATTCGCGTCTCGAGTTCGATCACTGGTTTTTCAAATTCGAGCGCCATGCTTAACCACGCCTTCCAAACAAGCCACCCTTGGCTGGGGGTGGGGTCACTTCAACTTCGACGGCTTTGACTTCGACTGGCGCTTGGTTGGTCATGGTGCTAATTAAATCAGCCAGCATTTGTCGGTGCTCGCGCCTGTCGAGCACCATGTCAATCATGCCGTGTTCCTCGAGAAATTCGGTGCGTTGAAAGCCTTCGGGCAGGTTTTGCTTGATGGTTTGTTGAATCACCCGTTGACCCGCGAAACCAACCAACGCGCCCGGTTCGCCGACGATCACATCGCCGATGGCGGCAAAACTGGCTGCCACCCCTCCCGTGGTCGGGTCGGTCAAAACCGTGATGTACGGCATTTTTTCTGCACCCAGTTCCTCTAGGGCAAAGGTGGTTTTTGCCATTTGCATCAGTGACAGTGCGCCCTCCTGCATTCGCGCCCCGCCAGAGGTCGCCACCAAGACCACCGCGCGTTTTTCGCTGGCGGCAATCTCGACGGCACGGGTGATCTCTTCGCCCTCGGCGCTGCCCATGCTGCCGCCAGAGTATTCAAAATCCATGACGATCAACTGAATCCTTAGACCGCCAAGCGTGGCACGACCCGCAAGAATCGCGTTTTCGCGCCCCGTTTTCTTTTTGGTGCGCTCGAGCCTAGACGGATAGCTTTCGGTATCGGTAAATTTAAGCGCATCTACCGAACGCACTTTGCCCGAAGTCAATTCAAAAGAACCCGCGTCGGTCAAGGCTTCGATCCGTTTTTTGACGGGCAAGCGATGGTGGTAGGCACACTTTGGGCAAACCCGCAGCGCCTGCTCGAGTTCCTTGTTGTAAATTTGCGCCCCACAATTTGGGCATTTGCTCCACAAGTCTGGCAGGTCGTCGTTGGCTTGCTCGCGTTTGGGTCCGCGTCGTTGAAAAAATCGCGCGAGTGTCATAAGACTCTCCTGACTCGAGCGTTTTGGTGTTGAAACAAAGACTTCACGCTTGTATTCTACTGGTTCTGACCCGATTCGGTGTCACCCTAGACGCAGTTCAAATTGGTTGATGTTGGTATAAAAATCTCAAAGCTGTTTGAACAGAGCAAAACACCACCTCAAGTCGGCATTTGTCGGCAAGAATCAAAACGTTCAAACGCGCAGCCGCTCGAAGCTAAGTCTGCCCCAGAACCCGGGTGGTTTGAAAGGAATTGATCCAAAAAGCGATTTTGAGCGCCAACCTCGAGATTTGAAGTTTTGGCAATCTTTAAACTTTACCCGCCGCTTTTCTCGCATCGGCTTCAGAGATTCCTCGAGATTGATCGGCTTGGCTGGCAATCGCGGCGGCATTCATTTCGCTGCGTCCACTGAAGACCGCACCCGTTTCAATGTCAAGGCTGGTGGCTTTGACATCGCCAATCAAACGCCCCGTTTTGGAAATCGTGATCTTGCCCCTGGCGGTCACATTGGCTTTGATCGAACCATGCAGCAGCAAACTTTCAACCTCGAGCAACTCGCCGTCGATGCTTGCACCAGCCGACACCTCGAGCATCCCTTTGACCGAAACGTTCCCTTTGATCGCCCCGTCAAGGCGCAAATGACCGTTGGTGTTGAGGTTGCCTGTAATAACTGAGCCTTTGTCAAGGTAGGTCATTCCTGCGGTTTGTTGTGGTTGAGCGGGTTTTGCGCGTGAAAGCATGAGTCTCCTTAAAAATACCATGATGACAACTGTCTGATCATGGTTGTAACGGTCCTGCTGGAATTGGTTTATAACGTTCATGGTACAGGTACGGACCTGGGTTGATTGGGGTGTTGCCAATACGGACTTCATAATGCAAATGCGGTCCTGTGCTGTTGCCCGTCGAACCAACCAGCCCGATGACATCGCCAATCTGAATCTCGCGCCCAGGATTGACCAGCAGCTTTGACAGATGTCCGTACAAAGTCTTGATGCCGTAACCGTGATCGATAATGATGTGCATTCCGTAACCAATGCTCGTCCAACCCGCCGTTTGCACCACCCCAGGCGCGGTGGCTCGAACGATTGAACCCGAACTGGTGGCAATGTCCCAACCCGTGTGCTTCTCGAGACGCCCCGTTCTAGGTCCGATACGGCTGCCAAAGCCGCTGGTAATTCGCCCAGAGGTTGGAAATCCCGACGGTATCGCTTCTTCATATCGTAAAATGGCTTCAAGTGGTCCAAGCGTGCGCTCAAGGTTGGTGTCCGTTGTTCCAAGTTCGGACTCGAGCGCGGCAAACGCCTCTTCGGGATTGTCAATCTCCGAGTTGTTCGCACCGCCGCCTGGTCTGGTGCTGGCAGGTCGAACCTTATCTATTTTGGCTCGGGTTTCGATGCTGGACACTCGAGATTCAATTTCATTCAAACGCCCAGCAATTTTTTGCGCGGTTTTGGTCAAACCCGAAACCCTGGCTTGCGACAGGTTGAGTTGGCGTTGCAAATCTATTTTTTCAGCGTTTAAACGCGCATTGCTAGAAATCATGTTGACATTGGCACGCAGGCTGGCTGCTAGCAAAATAGGCGCTCCGAACGCACCCAAACCCACCGCAAAGCCCAAAATGGCGATTCCAGCCAACCACCACCAGCCGACCCGCAAACGCCTCGAGCCGCCCGCGTCAGGAATGACCAAAACGGTCATACCTCTGGAATGGTTACGGTGGTTTGGTTTACGGAAAAAAGGGAACATGATCGCTCCAAAAATGAGAGATTGAGGTCAAATGTCTTGACCGACTCGTGATTCTACAGGAATTGAAAGCCGTCATGTGGTCATTTGAGGCGTCTCCTCATTTTGGTCGGTCTTTGGCAATCAAACCAGCATCAGATTGCTCGAGTGCCTTCAACACATTTTGTTCGCTGAGCGCTATATCAGCCGCCAATTCATCACGCACTTTTTCGATACGGGCGATCAGCGTCTCGAGATCATTTGAACTGGCTCGAGATGAGGGCAGGGCAGAACTTGAAGGGACTTCTTTGGCGAACAAACCACCCAAAAACCTTCCAGTCTTGGGAATTGGTGCGCTGCCAGGCTCGAGACGGTTTAAAACCTCACGAAATTGCGCCTCGAGCTGCTGCTCTAGGGCTTTGAAGCGGCTGGCTTCCTCGCGGTTGAGGGTGTCGCGCAGGTTTTCGATCTTGTCGAACAAATCCGCGCTTTTGGCTTTGGCACGGGTCGAACTGAGACTCCAAAAAAGGCTGTAAATTCCTGCCAAACCAACCAAGGACAGCAAACCAAACAAACGCATTGGCACAACCTGCGAACCCACGAACGGAATCACAACTTGGGTGCTGCGCATTAGCGTTGAGGCGTTGACAAAAGAAAAGACCAATACAGCGATCAACACCAAGAAAAAAAGTATCCAATACAAACGCATCCCAACCTCCAGTGAACCGATAGCTCAGTCTACGCCAGAGCGTCTGTCAAATGCAGTACCTTTAATCTGATCAAGTTGCCTGGGATAATTTTTTTTAGATTCTTATTGATGTTTGAGATGCTGTGATCTGAAACATCTTAAGATTTAAGGGTTCGCAAAACAATATCTACGTTGAACTGAGTGCAATAGTTTACTTTTTCAAGTTTTGGAGTGTAAATAATTTAAAGCGCTTACTTTTATTATTTTATGGTAGACTTTACATATGGGATTCGAGCGTGTCAAAAAACCTCAAATCATACCGAGGCTCGAGCCTGAAAAGCAAAAAACACACTCTGGCAAGTCCACCCCCGCCGTTGATACGCGAACCGATGAACAACGTTTTGAGGATCAACTCGAAACGAAAGTACGATGGAAACAACAAAATGTTGCGCTTCAAAATCGAATTCAAAAATTTCGAGTTGAACGTAAAATTAGGCAAAGAACCGCGAAAAACGTTCGGGTTGAACACGCGAAAACCCGAATTCAAAAGGCAGAAACGCAACGCACCAACCGAATAGAAGAAAAACGAGTTCAGCGTCTGGCAAAAATCGCAGCCAGACAAGAAACTTTTCACTCGAGTTTCATCAAAAATCCGCTACAACGCAAGAGTCTCGAGAATATTAAAACCTCGAGCATGAATGCCTCCGAAGCTCGAGATTCGTATCAGGCTGCTATCGTCCCTGAGATCGTGCAACGCCTGGTGAACGATCAGATGACCGCCAGCGTTCAGGCGGCTCGAGCGAGTCAAGTACCGAATGCGTTGAACTCGAGAACAGATTGGTTCAATACTGAACTGTCCGTACTCAGAGCCAAGCATAACAATCCTGACAAACCGTTCCTTGATGGCGTCAATGTTTTCAAACCAATGGATCAGCAATCTTTCGCGCTTGGCAGCACGTACAAAGCTCAGCGTCTCTCGAATGGTTTAAGCCCTCGAGATGCTGCAATAGCCCTAATGAACATTCAACGTAAAGCAGATCGTGACCTTGCGTTGAAAGGCTTGCTGACAGGAGTGAATCCGCGTTCGAGTGATTACTCGAGTATTCAACGCTTGGTTGCAGAAGGTGAATCGAATCTCGAGTTGCAACGACAAGCGTTATTCTCGAGTGGTGACCTGCAAGTTCGAGCGTTTCAACTGGCGAAAGATGAAGCCAACCCAACAACACCAAATTCTGGAATC
>JAYVRX010000167.1:0-43498 GCA_043775825.1 Deinococcales bacterium | reverse complement strand
AGCGCTCCTGTTGCAACTGCTGCAATTGCGGCACTTGCTGCCAAGCCTGCGCCTATCATCCAAATTTTTGATTTCATCTGATCTCCTCCGAGTGTACTAAAAAGGGCTTTGGTTGACGGTCTGAATGGTTCTCGAGTTTCAAACCTATAGCGGAAAATTCGTGTTTGTTTCACCTCCTGAAAACCTGATCGAATTCTTAAATGGTCACGTGTCCATTATTTGCAATACAAAAATTTCTAAAGGCAGGTCGCTCGAATCTGGTCGGACAACAACACCAGAACTCTTATAAATGGTCACGTGTCCGAAACTCTACACGATCAAACTCACATTTGTAAAGCCCCTTGTGGTTATGATGGTCACGTGACCACTATTCACGATGTTGCAAAAAAAGCAGGAGTCTCTGCAACAACAGCAAAACGCGCAATTCACGAACCACAACTGCTGACCAAAGCCACCCTCGAGCGAGTCTTAAGCGCCATTGCCGACCTCAATTACGAACCTGATCGCACGGCTGGTGCATTGCGGCGTGGTCACAGCCACACGATTGGCTTGATGGTCGGCAACATCATCGAACCGTTCTTTGCCCAATTAACCCGCACGATAGCCAAATCCGTTCATGCCAATGGTTACGCCTTGATCGTTGCCGACAACGAATACGACTCGAATCTCGAGCTTGAAAACCTCCGCATGTTTCACGGACACCGCGTTGGCGGTTTAATTGTGCGTTCTGCTTTCGGTTCGGGCAACCTCGAGTATTTAAAACGCCTGCACGACCAAGGCACATATATTCTCGAGATTGACCACTTTTTGGCGGGCAGCCCATTTGGGCATGTGATGCTCGAGAATGCAAAATGCGTTGAAATGGGCGTAAAGTACCTGCACGACTTGGGACATAAACGCATTGCTGCGTTAACCATGTTCGATGCCCAAAAATTGCAAGACGAACGCGGTGAAACCTTTCCAATTGCCATGAAAGCCCTCGGATTGCGGGTTCCAAAAGATTTTCAACGTGGCACAACCCTAAGCGAAGAAAGTGCCTACAGTTTAACCCTCGAGTTGATGCGCTTAATTGATCCTCCTACCGCGATTTTTTCGATGACAGGCAACGAAGCCGCAGGTGCGTTTCGTGCCATTAAAGAATTAAAACTCCGTATTCCCGAAGATGTTTCGTTTTTAACTTTCGATGATTATTCTTGGACAAGCCTGGTAGACCCACCGCTCGATGTGATTACCCAACCCACCGAAGACATGGGACTTGCCGCTGTGGATATCGTACTTGAGGCGATTCAAAGTCGTAACTTAAAAAAAGTTGTTCGTAAAAGATTTCCAGGAACCTTGATTCGGCGTGGCAGTTGCGCCGCACCAAAAAAGACCAAAAAATAATGCTCAAGTTTCAAATAATTGATATTCAAAACTATTCGTAATTCAAAATATATTCTCGAGGTTGAACATGTTGCTCGGATTAGATTTAGGCACGGCTTCACTCAAAGCACTTTTACTCGACGAGAACGGCGTGATCGTGGCACAGGCGTCTCGAGCTTATACGGTTCATGCCCCGCACCCTGGCTGGGCGGAATCTGATCCCAACGATTGGTGGATTGCAGCCCAGGAAGCAACCTTTGAGCTTGGTCATGGACATGAAATTACCGCAATTGGATTTTCTGGGCAGATGCACGGTGTTGTGTTGGCTGATGCAAATGGTCAGGCTCTAAGAAATGCGATCTTGTGGGCAGACACACGCTCGAGCTTCGAGCTTCAAGCCTATAAAAAACTCGAGGCAACCCAATTGCAACGGCTCGCCAATCCACTTGTCACAGGCATGGCGGGTGCAAGTTTGTTGTGGCTTAAACACCACGAACTCGAGCTTCTAAAATCGGCACGCTGGGCGTTTCAACCCAAAGACTGGTTGCGTTTTCAACTGACTGGGGAAGCTTTTGCCGAACCTTCAGATGCCAGCGGAACACTGCTTTACGACCTTGAGCACGATAATTGGGCATTTGATGTGATAGATTCACTCAAGATCCCCCAAACTTTGCTTGCCCCATTAAAAGGCTCGAGTGAAATTGCTGGAACTCTCTCGGACAAGGCGGCAAGTCAACTTGGTTTGAGGGCTGGAATTCCTGTCGCAATGGGCGGCGGTGACACGCCAATGGCAATGTTCGGCAGTGGCATTTTAAAACCTGGGGTGGTACAACTCTCGATTGGTTCGGGGGCGCAAATTGTCGCCCCTCGAGCTTATGCCATGATTGACTCGAACCTTCGCACGCACTTGTACCGCGCTGTCACGCCACACGGTTACTACGCGATGGCTGCCATGCAGAACGCTGGTTTGGCGCTCGAATGGGTGCGGGCAATGCTTGGTTTGGATTGGCAAACCGCGTATCTCGAAGCATTCGCCGTTGAGAATTCAAATGGCTTGAGTTTTTTACCGTATCTGATGGGCGAACGCACACCGCATCTCAACCCAAATGCTAGGGGGGCATGGGTTGGTTTAGGATTATCACACACCCGAGGGCATTTGATGCGAGCCGCCTTTGAAGGCGTGGCATTTGCGATTCGTGACGGTTTTGAAGCACTGCTCGAGACTGGGATTGAAATACCAAGTTTGCGTCTTGCTGGTGGTGGAACAACCATTCAACTTTGGCGGCAACTGCTGGCTGACACCCTACAACGTCCGCTCTACACCAGCGAAATTTCCAGTGCTTCTGCCAGGGGTGCGGCATTGCTGGCAGGTGTGACAAACGGCGTGTTCGCAAGTTGCGAAGATACACTGCGTTTTGCGTCAACCCCAACTTTGGTTGCTGAACCAAACGGAAATCTCGAGGAAGCTTACGAGCGATTTAAGGGTCTTTACTCGAAGATCAATTGATGCTGGAGTATGTCAAGATAAAACCATGAGGATCGTTTTGACGTGCGTGTTGATTCTTCTGAGCTTGAGCAGTTTGGCAATACCCAGCAATTCCAGCCTAGCGATTGATACGATGCTCTCGAGTTTGACGAGAGTTGGAAAATTTTCTGGTGCAGTTTTAATTGTTCGAGACGAAAAGATTTTACTGCGCAAAGGCTACGGTTTTGCCAACTTCGAGAAACGAATTCTTTTCACACCGAACACGCGGCATCATGTGGCTTCAATCTCGAAAATGTTTACGACAATGACAATTTTGGGCTTGCGAGATCGCAAACTTTTGAAACTCGAGGATTCAATTTGTGATTATCTCGAGGATTGCCCGAAAATTTGGGAGACAATTACAATCCAAAACTTGATTCGTCATACTTCGGACATTGCTGATTACGAAGAAAAACTGGGTTTGTACTCGAGCGCCTATCTCGAATTCATGACCAAGAAAAATGCGACTGCAAAAATCCTATCAGAAGCCCGAAAACAAAAACTCGAGTTTCGACCCGGCACACGGTTTAAGTATTCCAACACAGGATATGTGCTGCTCTCGAGTATCGTTGAAAATGTTGTTCGAGTTGGATTTAATCAAGCCGTTCATGACCTTGTGCTCGAGCCTACTGGTCTGAAAAATACAGCAATGTTCAATGCTGAAATGACAAGCCTCTCGAGCGGTTATACAAAAAATTGGAAACCCATTCCACAACTTGCACTTACACCGCCAGCAGGTGATGCCGCGCTGGTCAGCACACTGGATGATTTATACGCTTGGAGTGTATTGATAGATGCTAAAGCCTACCGTGAGGTTTTCAAACCTGGTTTGGGTGGTTATGGTTTTGGTTGGTTTATTGACTCACGCTTTGGACAAAAACGTTACATTCATACGGGCGAATTACCAGGGTATCGCACAGTGTTCGTAAAATATCCAAGTAAAAACATCACGATCATTTTGTTCAGCAATCAAGATCAAGCGCCCTTAGAAGCACTCACTCGAGACATATCGGGTTTGTTACTGAAACCTTAAACTCCAAATTGCTCGAGATGGTGACTGAGATGCTTGTATTGAAGTTTGCCCCACTCGTCTGGGGTCATCGGTCCAAAAAACGGGTGTGGATGTGTGGTCACGCCGGTTACGCCACCCTTGTTTAGACGCTCGAGCAACTTGGTAAGCCGCACTTTTTCTTCGGGAAATTGTTTGGCTATTGTCACTTTAATGGAATTATCGGTTGGGCTGTTGTGCGGAATCGGGCTGTCATCAGTCCAACTTTTTTTGACAAAACCGCCCAGTAAGCGCCCCAACAATGAACGTGGTGGTTTCTTGTCGCCCACAGCAATCTCGAGCACATTCGAGACGTGCGCCATCATTTGGGCGACATCCATTTTGCCCCACTGCCTTTGAGCTTCTGGCGTGAGTTGATTCAGGCGTTGTTGAAGTTCCTGGTATGCAGTTGTTTCTAAAACTGATTTCATGGCAACCTCTTCGATCTACGAATCTGTATTGATTTTACGCTTATAAACGAATCATGTCAACGCAACCCGAATTCGCTCGAGCGCTTGGGTGAGGACTTGACGGCTGGTGGCAAAATTCAGACGCACAAAACCCGTGTATTCCGCACCAAAATTTGTGCCTTCGTTCAAACCCACCTTAGCAGTCTCGAGCAAGAATTTTTGCATTTCGGGCGCTTGAGCATAATGGTTCATGTCGAGCCATGCCAGGTAGGTTGCTTCGGGCAAGATGCAACGCACTTCGGGCAGGTGCTCGCGCAAGTAAGTGCCTAAGAATTCGCGGTTGGCGTGCAAATAACTTTTGGTCGTCTCGAGCCAAGGCATTCCAACCTCAAGACCCGCCAGCCACGCGGTTTCGGACATAATGTTTGCGTGTCCCATCAAGCCTTTGGTGGCGGCTTGAATTCTCTCGAGCAAGCGCATGTTGGTACTGATAACCGCGCCAATGCCCAAGCCTGCGGTGGTGAAGGTTTTGCAAGGTCCAGTAATGGTCACGGTGCGCTCTGAAATCTCTATGCTGAGCGAGGCAAACGGAATGTGCTTCATTCCAGGACTGAGAATTAAATTGGCGTGAAGTTCGTCGGAGATCACGTACAAACGATGCTTCAAAACAAATGCCGCCAGTTGCTCGAGTTCAGTTCTGGTGAAAACCCGCCCTGTCGGGTTGTGCGGATTGCAGATCATCAAAATTCGTGTGCCTGGTGTAACAAGGGTCTCGAGGTGGTCAAAATCTATTGACCAAACTTTATTCGAGATCAGCATTTTATTCTCGAGCATTTTGCGATTGTGGTCTTTGATCGAACTCATGAACGGCGGGTAAATCGGGGTTTGAGTGATGATTTCGTCGTTCACGCTCGAGAGTCCCAAAACGCTGGCATACATTCCTGGCACGACGCCCGACACCAACCAGATGTTTTTGGGTTCTAAACCATTCCAACCAAAGCCTGCCATGTGCGCCACAATGGCGTCCAAAAGCTTTGGGTTGCCCGACATGCTTCCGTAACCCAACCAGGTGTCAAGACGTGTTTTTAACGCACTCAGAATTTCTGGGGCGGGCAAGAAATCCATATCGGCAACCCACAACGGCAGCACGTCACGCTCAAAGTAATTCCATTTGATCGAGTACGCGTCGTAAATGTTTTCTGCTGTCAAATCGTCGTAAGCCTCAGTCATACCTCAAGTTTAACTCGAGAAACCAGACTCACGCTTTTAAGACTCGAGCATTTTCGGTAATTGTTCACGCAACCCAGGCAGCATGATCGTGTCCACGTATTCACGGTCTTGTATTCGTGCTGCCAAAAATACCAAGTTGGTTAACCATTCGGCAATCGTGAATAACTTTCGTTTTTGAGCGAAGCCTTCTGGTAGGGGCAGCACCGTTTTATAACCCACCAAAAATGCGTTTCGTTCATTTGCCTCGAGATAACCGAAGGTGGTGGCAATATCGTAAGCCACAGGTCCAAAACCGCAGCGGTCAAAATCGATCATGGCAACTTTCTCGCCCCGCCAAACCATGTTCCCAGGGTGTAAATCGGCATGAATTAAACTGCTGGGAATATTGGATTCTTCAAAAACCTGTTGCGCTCGAGCCATGCTTTGTTCAAACAACGCCATGTCGGATTGCAACCAATCAATCGCACGCAATTGATTTAAGGTTTGCTCGAGATACTGATGGTCGTATCGAAGGCGCTCGAATCCTGTGGACGGCATAAAATCTCGAGCAACCCTATGAAACCGTGCTAGCAAAACGCCAACGGATTCGGCTTGGATTTTATTGATGCTCTCGAGCACCTCGCCTTCAATCCAGGAGAGCAACGAGAAACGCCCAAGTTCACTCGAGAAAATAAAATTTCCTGCCGCCAAATTCACTGGACGTTGCACCTCGAGCTTATGTTGATGCAAGTAATTGAGTAGCAGCATCTCAGACTCGAGCGCCGCAAGGCTGTGCGCGGAACGATGTTGACGCAAAACATAATGCTCGCCTGTGGCGGTGGTGACTTTGTGATTGCTGTTTTCGGTGTTGCCAAGGGCTTGAAGTTGAACATCGGACAAACCAAATTGCTCGAGAACGCCAAAAAGATCATTCATGTCTGTTTATTTTATAAGGGCAATCAGCATTGAAGAAATATTTGCAATGGCGTATGGCTTAGCGTGCCGCCCAAAGCATCCCACGTCTTTGAATTTCTCGAGCTTCCATTACATCAAAATCACTTCGCACGTGCCCAAGCGCATTGTAAAACACCCGCCCTAAACCCCAGCGTCGTTTCCAAACCACGGGCATGATTGTGCCTGCAATCCATTCGCAATGCTCATTGTTAAAAGTGGTCGTGGCAAGGACTTCATTGCCAGGGTCAACGTGCATAAAATACTGTTCGGAGTGCATGGTAAAATCTTTTAATCCCGCTACAATCGGGTCGCTCGAGGAAATGTTGACGCTGTAATCAATGATGTTGCCAGGATGCGCCACCCACTGCCCACCGACCATAAATTGGTATTCGGTGTTGTTGCGAAACGCGTCCGCCATGCCGCCATGCCAACCCGCAAAACCCGTGCCCGCTTTGATCGTCTCGAGCAAGCCGCGTTCTTGTTCTGGTGTGATGGTGCTCATGGTGTAAACCTGCACGATCAAATCTTGAGCCTGCATGAATTCAGTCTCGAGGTAGGTGTCGAGCGTGTCAGAAATCGTGACTTCAAAGCCCTCTTTCTCGAGGATGGGTGCAAACAGGTCAACGCATTGCTTGGGTTCGTGACCTTCCCAGCCGCCCCAAACGAATAAAGCTTTTTTGCCAGTGTTTGTCATGATGCTCCAATCATAATGGTTTCGTTTAGAGGTGCAGGCTGGACACACCTACTGTTGATGGCAATGTGTTGACCTAAAGTTGATGATGTCAGAAAGCCGTGCATGATCTCGAGCACGTGCAAGGCAAGTTCACCATTGGCGCGGTGTGGAAGGTTTTTTTGAATGCCTTGCGCCATGTCCGCAACACCCAAACCTCGAGAATTTTCGGTAAAACTGCGTGTGATGGGCATGTCTTTCCAGATTTTTTCGTCTTTCTGAAACAGTTTGACCGTGCCGCCAAAGGTATTCGGATCGGGCAAACTGAGGCTGCCTTCAGATCCATAAATTTCGATGAACGGCAGATTCGCTGCCCAGACATCAAAACTGGTGATGACCGTGCCTTGCACCCCGTTTTCAAACTCGAGCAAACCTGTGACGTGCGTGGGCGTGTTGACCATGATTCTCTCGCCAAATTTTGGCTGGCTGGTGATCGTTCGCGTTGGAAAACTGGCTCGAGCTTGCCCCGTGACGCGCCGCACTGAGCCAAGTAAACTGACCAGTGCCGTTAAATAGTATGGTCCCATGTCAAACATCGGACCCGCACCAGGTTGGTAGTAAAACCCTGGATTCGGATGCCAACTCTCGTGACCTGGGCAGGTCATAAAAGCACTTGCTGCCAAGGGTGTACCAATTGCGCCATCGTCAATCAGTTGACGGCAGGTTTGCAAGCCTCCACCCAAAAAGGTGTCTGGCGCACCACCGACCCGCAAGTTTTGAGCATTCGCCAACTCGAGCATCGCCGTTGCGTCTTTTAACTCGAGTGCCAATGGTTTTTCGTTGTAAACATGCTTGCCTGCTTTTAATGCCCCAAGCGCAACGCTGGCGTGGGCATCGGGCGTGGTCAGGTTTAAGATCAAATCAACTTCTGCGTCATTCAAGATTTCTTCGGCACTGCCCGCCCAAGGGATGCCGTATTTGCTGGCGGTGGCTTGCGCTCGAGCAACATCAAGATCGGCACACGCCACCACCTGCACAGTTTGGAATTTGGCAAGGTTTTGAAAGTAAATGTCGCTGATGTTGCCACAACCAATAATTGCAACTCGAGTTGCTTGGATCATAAAATTACCTCGGGGATGATGTGTTCGTGAGCATGCTGAAAGTCTTATTTGTCAATCTGTTTTTTAGTCAATCTCGAGCAAAAAATTAACCTTTTAAAGCCCCTGCCATCATGCCTTTAATGATGCGTTCTTGTCCAAAAGCATAGGCAATAATCATCGGCAAGGCGGTCATGGTCAGCACGGACATGATCGCTGGAATGTTAGAACTGTACTGTCCCTGAAATTCCCAAATCGCCAGGGGCAAGGTGCGTTGGGCTGGACTCGAGGTTAGGGTGTAGGCGAACACAAATTCGTTCCAGAGCATGACAGTGTTGTAAATCGCCATTGTTGCCATGCCAGGGGCGGTTAAGGGCAAAATAATGCTGAAAAAAGTTCGGGCTGGAGAACAGCCATCTACTCTGGCGGCATCGTCTAATTCTCGAGGAATCTGACGGACAAATTCGGTCAGGATAAAAATACTTAATGGCAAACTGAACGCCACATATGGACCGATCAACGCCCAAGGCGTGTCGTAAATACCGAGTTTGGTGGTCAGGGTGTAAACCGGAATCAGCGTGACATGAACGGGCACTGCTAGCCCTGCCACGATCAGTCCAAACAAGGCTTGGGCTGGACGGTACGGCAGCCGGGCAAAAACATAAGCCGCCATCGAACCAAGCAACAAGATCAAACCAACCGAGATCGAAACCACCAAAATACTATTGCCAAGGTAACGAAAAAAACCGCCCGAGATGACCGCCAAGTAGTTGGCAATGCTGGGCTTGACTGGCAATGCCCAGACGGGGTTGGTATACGTCTCGAGCGAACCCTTAAAGCTGCTGACGACCATAAACCAGAATGGGAAAAACGTGACCACCAGCCAAATAAGTGCCAGCAACCAGATGATCGGATGAAAACGAACTCGAGCCACTCATGCCTCCGTTTGAAAGCGTTTTGTGAGGGTTAAAACAATGCCAGACATTGCCAAAACCACCAAGATCAATGCCACGCCGATGGTGCTGCCGTAACCAAAATTGAACGAGGCGAAGGCTTGTTTGTACATGTAGGTTGCCATCAATTCTGTAGAGCCACTTGGACCACCACCAGTCAGCACGTAAATTAAATCAAAATAACGCAATGACCCAATCAGTGACAAAACCGCCGAGGTGCGAATCGTGCCTTGCAGCATGGGTAAAACAATGCGCCAGAAAAATTGATTCTCGGTAGCACCGTCAATCACGGCGGCATCGTGGAGTTCACCTGGCATTGAAGCAAGAGCAGCTTGAAAGATCAGCATGTAAAACGGAATAAACTGCCAGCAAATCACCGCTAGCACCGCGTAAAGCGCGATTGAAGGCTCGCCCAACCAACTTTTTGCTAAGACATGAAGACCTGCGGCATCCAAAACGGCGTTCAGCATTCCAAAGTTGGGGTCGTAAATGTACTTGAACAAAAACCCAACCGCCACGCTCGAGATTAAAAGCGGCATGAAGTACGCGAGTTTGAAGACTCGAAAGCGCCGTCCGCCTTTATCGAGCAGCACCGCCAGACCGAGCGCAAATGGCAATTGAACGATGATCGAAAAGAACGCCAGAATCAGGTTGTTGCCCAGCGCCTTCCAAAAAACACCGTCCTGCAAAAGCCTTGCCCAGTTGCTGAAACCAACATAAATTTGGGCTTTGCCCAGACCCGTCCATTCGGTAAAACTCAGGCGCACAGACTCGAGAATGGGCCACACCACAAATAACACCAGCAGCAAGACCGTCGGAGCCAAAAATAAAATGGCGGTCAGGGCATATTCGTTAACGGGTTTGCGTTTTAGAACTCGAGTTTCGATGCTGGTCATGATGGTGTACTCGGAGTCCTGGCTTTAGACCAGGACTCCAGACAATCTCCTTTTTTACTTGCCCATGACGCGCTTGGCGGTTTCTTCCATGGTTTTGGCGGCTTGTTCTGGGGTGATGGTCAGACCCATTAAAGCTTGGGTGGTGTCCTTGTGGGCTTCGCCTAACTCTGGTGGCAGGTACTGGTCGTACCAGAGTTGCGTGCCTGGAGCAGCCGCGATCAAATTCACGATGTCTTTCAGATCAGAATCTTTTGGTACAAAACCTTTGACAGGTGGGATTCTTCCAGCCTCGCCACGTTCGGCAACGGCTTTATCGTCAATCAAGAATTTGATCATTTCAAAAGCTTCTTTGGGATTCTTGCAGGTGCTCGAGATGCTGTAGTAATTGTCACCTACAGTACCGACCACATTGCCAGGAACGCCAGCCCGAGGCACTGGGAAGGCGAAAATCCCGACTTTCTTGGCAAACTCTGGGTTCTCGGCACGGATTGAACCGGTGCTCCAGTTGCCCATCAATTCCATGGCGGCTTTGCCGGCGTACAACAAGCCCCTCGATTGACCGCTGTCGTAATCTAAGCCGTTGAAGCCTTCGTTAAAGTAACCAGCTTTGACCCAATCTTGCAGCATTTTACCGGCTCTGATAAAGACTGAATTTTCAAAACTACCACCTTTGGCTCGAGTCGCGGCGCTGATAAAGGCTTTTGCTCCGCCCAGACGGTCTACCATGTACATAAAGTACATTGAACCCGTCCATTTGCTTTTGTTGGCAAGCGAGAATGGGGTGATGCCACTGGCTTTTAAGGTCTTGGCAGCAGTGGTCAGTTCGTTGATGGTCTGGGGTTCTTTTAAGCCAAGTTTGGCGAACATTTCTTTGTTGTAATAAAACACGGCAACCGCAACGTTTTCGACTGGTACGCCATAAATCTTTTTGTTGAAGGTGATCGAGCTAAACGCGGCGTTTAAGAAACGGTTTTTGTAATTGCCTTCGTTTAGCATGGCGGTCAAGTCAATCACTTGGTTGGCTTTGACGTATTCATTCAAAGGTCCACCACCCCAACTTGGGAAGACACACGGCGCTTCGCCTGCACCAACAGCAACGCGGATCTTGGTTTTATAGGCATCGTTTTGAAGTGGTACAACTTGCACATTCACACCTGGGTTGGCAGCCATGTAACGGTCTACTTCAGTTTTAATCAACGTTAAACCAGGTTCGGTGGACTGAATATGCCAGAACACGATGTCTTTCTTTTGTTGGGCAATCACGCTGCTGCCAATGATGCCCGCGCCAACCAACAGAGCCGAAACTGCGACCAATCCTTTGTACTTCATACGCTTCCTCCTGATTTTGTAACAGCCTCTGCTCGTCTCTCGAGACAGATGCACCATTTACGAACGGACAACAGCCGTGGATGAACGTACAATCAATTCGGTGGGTAACTCGAGGTGGTTTGTGGCGGGTTCTAAACCTTGGATCATGGACAGCAATAGGCGTGCTCCTGCCATGCCCATTTCGCTGGCGGGTTGGCGCACGGTGGTCAAGGGCGGAAAGACTTGCGAGGCTTGAAAAATATCATCGAAACCGACCACCGAAATGTCTTCTGGGATTCGTAAACCACGATGTTTGATGGCATCGTAAGCACCAAAAGCTGCGAGGTCATTGGCGGCAAAAATCGCGGTTGGTGGCTGCTCGAGGTCGAGCAATTCATTGGTTGCCGCAAAACCACGCAGTTGCGTGAAATCTCCTGAACGAATCAAGTCTTCACAAAGGGCGATACCTGCGGCTTTGAGGGCATCTTTGTAGGCTTGCAAACGAATATGACTCGATTTGACGCGCACTTCACCGCCAATCATGCCAATGCGGCTGTGTCCTAACTCGAGCAGGTGTTCGATGGCTTTGCGTGAACTGAGGTAGTTTTCGCCGCTGACCACAGGAATATCAACATCTTTGGTGATTGGTTCAATCACCACCAACGGTAACGAATCTCGAATATGGGTTTGGTTGTAGCGTTCCAAGCTTTGTGGAACGATCAATAACAGTCCGTCTACCAAGCCACGGCTGGCAAAAAACATGCGGTCTTGATGGTGTTTGACATGATCGGTAAACAACAACAAATCCAGACCCGCCTGCTCGAGCACTATACCAATGCCGTGTACCACATCGCTCATAAACGAAGAATCCATTGAAGGTACAACAATCCCAATGATGTTGGTCTTACCACCCGCGAGTTTACGGGCTGCATGATGCGGTGTGTAATTGAGGTTTTTAGCAATCTGATGAATCCTTAAAGAAGTCTCTCGAGATACCCCTGGTTGGTTGTTGAGTGCTTTTGAGACAGTCATTTTAGAAACCCCAGCGAGACGGGCAATATCGTTCATGTTGGCAGGTGAACTTGTCATGGCGATTATTTTATTCTCTTGTAAATATAACGGTAAGCTTACCGGTAACTCTGTTGTTTGTCAAATCAGCATTTTTCGGCTGGTGCAAGTTTTCAAGCCCGAGATGGCATTTGAAAACCAAGCTCGAGTTTTACCATGCTGGCATTTGGTTAAGTACGTCCAACTTAATTTTTATAGTTCTATCATAAAAATTAAGGCGAGCTATGCGAGTATGGAAAGCGTGTCTCACGCGGAATTCTGGAATTCTGCTGCTTTTCGCAGAATGGAAGAATGGAGTCGTGAGATACTTAGAACGGCTCGAGATTTAATCGTTCAGAACGTTTTCGATGCGGCGATCAGGAATAAACCAGATGACCGAAACCAGCAAGTACAATCCTAAAGCAATCCAATTGTTCACAAACGATATTGCAATCCCAATAACGTAAAACGCCAGCGAAATTTTGCCTTTAAAGTCGCTCCCAATTGCTTTTGCCAAAGTCGAGTCCGTACCGCCATGATGGTCAATCAGCACCAAAACCAAAATGGTATAGGCAATTGCACACATCAACATCACAACACCATAAAACGCAACGGTTTGAGCCGCGAATTCGTTCTCGCCCATCCAATTTGTCGCAAATGGAATCAATGACAACCAAAACAGCAAATGTACGTTTGCCCAAAGGATTTTGCCATTGACTTTTTCAACGGCTTGAAGGGTGTGATGGTGATTGTTCCAGTAAATACCAACAAAAATAAAACTTAAGGCATAACTTGCAAAGGCTGGAATCAATGGTTTTAAGTCTACAAAACTCGTGCCATGTGGTACTTTTAACTCGAGCACCATGATCGTAATGATGATCGCAATAACCCCGTCACTGAAAGCTTCCAATCGTGTTTTACTCAAAATTTATCACCCCTTGCATGTTTCATTTTAACCTCGAGCCATGATTGAACGTCAGAATCAAAACCTTGGGCTGGAATGACTGTAGAATGGCGGCAATGAACATTGCATTGTTGAAAACATTGTCCGAGGTCACCGGCGTTCCTGGGCGTGAAGAGCGCGTGCGCGAAATTGTCCAGCGCGAATTAAAAGGACTGGTCGATGAAGTGCGAATCGATGCACTCGGCAACCTGATCGCCCTAAAACATGCCACGGTCAAACCCAAGAAATCCTCGAGCGTCCGCAAGGTCATGCTGTCAGCGCACATGGACGAAATTGGTTTTATGGTCAAATTCATTGACGACAAGGGTTTCTTGCGGGTGCAACAGCTCGGTGGTTTTGACGCCCGAAATTTGTTCGCCCGCCAAGTTGTGGTGTGCAGCAAAGACGGTGATCTGCCAGGGATTTTGCAACCTGCGGGTCGTCCAATTCACATCTCGAGTGCCGAGGAACGCGCCAAAAACCCTGAGATCAAACAATTTTTTGTGGACACGGGTTTAAGCGCCGATGAAGTCAAGAAAAAAGTTCGGATTGGTGATCCCGTCGGCTTAACCCAAACCTTCCGCGAGGTGGGTGCTTACGTGGCTGGCAAATGCCTCGATGACCGAATTTGGGTGTTTGTGCTGCTCGAGACGCTGAAAGCCTTAAAGGGCAAGCAGCACAAAGACGATATTTACGCGGTCTTCAGCGTCCAAGAAGAAATTGGTTTACGCGGCGCGGTGGTCGCGGCATACGGCATCGAACCCGACATTGGCATTGGGCTTGACACCACGCTGGCGGTGGACATTCCGGGCGTCGAAAAAGATGAATCGGTGACCGTGACCGGTAATGGCGTGGGGATCAAAGTCTTTGACTCGAGCATGGTGGCAACACACTGGTTGGTTGAAGAATTCGCTGGTCTTGCCGACCAGAAAAAAATCAAATACCAACTCGAGGTTCTGCCGCTCGGTGGCACGGATGCGGGAGCGATTCAGCGCAGTCGGGCGGGTGCGGCAAGCATTACGCTGTCCTTGCCGAGCCGTTATGTGCATACGGTTCAAGAAACCGTGCATAAAGATGATTTGGCGGCGGCTTTGGCGTTATTGACCGCGTGGTTGATTCAGTAATTTTTGCCCAACACTTAGGCATATAAAACTTGCCCCTCGAGCTTTGAGGCACTGCAATTGGGTTGTTGATCTCGAGAAATAATCTTTGTCTTGAAAAATGATTTAAGTGAAAACCTCGAGAATGACGTGTTTCACAAGATTTTTATGACTTGACGCTCGAGTTTGGTGTCTAGCATCGGGTTTTTGAAGCTTGAGCTTTAAGTGTTACGTTCTACACGGAACGCCACGGACTCTTGACAGGCGACACCCAATAGGTAGTATTATTTTTACACAGACGCACTAGATATGGTCGTATGCCAAATGGCATTCCCGGGTCGTCTCGCGGAGATCACCATGCTCGAGAAACCGATCACCAAAGCTCAAAATACCAACTCGAGCCTCACAAGATAATTTGCCAGGACTTGCGCCGTTAGACGGTGCTTTTTTATTGTTGTACAAAGCAAAAAACAAAACCGCTCAAACGCCATGATCGGCGTTGTCAACCACCGCTACAAGGGGAGAACCATGACACTATCGCTCGAACCACAAACCGCCTACCATTTCGACGACCACGCACAATCAATGGCAAAACGCCAATACATGTTCGAGTCCGATAAAGACGTCTTCGGTATGTTCCGCCGCGTTGCCGATTGGGTGGCTGGCGGCGAAAAATCGAGCGAGTTGCGAGCCAAGTGGGGTGAAACCTTTTACGACCTGATGGCGAGCAAACGCTTTTGCCCAGGCGGACGCGTTCTGGCGGGCGCAGGCACGCAACACGGCAACGTCTTAAACTGCTTCGTGCAAGGCGCAACCGATAACCCAGCCTCGAGCTTTGAAGGCGTGATGGAAGTCGCCAAAAAACTGGCACTCGTCACCAAAGTCGGCGGTGGCAACGGCGTGAATTTGGATGTTTACCCACCTCGAGCCGCCAGCAGTCGCCGCGACAACGGCGTGCGCGGCTGGGCGTACATGAGTGCCACCCATGCCGACGTTGCAGACTTTATTCAAGGCTTGATGCGCCCACCGACCCAACCCGACGGTGCAAAACAACCCACCACCGTTCGCAACTGGACCAAAGCAATTTACGGTGTGGTCAGCCCAGCCGTCTCGAGCCTCGCCCGTCAACACGGTGTCACGATAGTGCCAGAACTGCCCGAAGGTGTGGAAATTATTCGTGACGACATGGGCGGCATTGTGGACGCGGCATACATTGTGGCAGAACAAGCGAAACTCGGACTCGAGCCTCGGATTGATTTAACAGGTTTACGAGCCGAAGGTGCAGAAATCAAAGGTTCTGGCGGAAGCTCGAGCGGACCTGTGTCGTTCCTGTTCGAGATTTTTGATAATTTTCTCGAGTGGGCGAATTTGGGCGCGGAAACTTCGGGACCTGTGAATACTTTGCGTTATTGCTATGCGCCAGTATTGCGTGTTGTGCGTCAGGGCGGTTGTCTTCACCCAGATACACTGGTGCATACCTCGAGAGGAACGTTACGCCTTCGTGAACTGGTAGATGGTTATCAATTTGGACATCAACACCACCACATTCAAGTTGCCACTGATGAAGGCTGGAAAGACAGCCCAGAAGCATTTAACAACGGCATCGCCAGCACCTTAAAAATTACGCTCGAGAATGGTTTCGAGCTTCAAGGCACACCCAACCATAAGCTTAAAGTCATGCGTTCAAATGGAGGTCGTGAGTGGGTACGATTTGATGAAATTCAAGCCAACGATTTTGTGATTCAAATGCTCGACCAACACACTGGCAGCCCTGTGCAACTCGAGCCTCTTAGCGCACAGCACTTTAATGCCACACCAGTTACAACACCAGAAATCCTGACCGAAGACCTAGCATTTTTCCTGGGTTACTTCTGGGGCGATGGTTTTGTCAGCACAGGCGGACGCATTGGATTGTGCGCTGCACACGACAGTATCATGATGGAACGCGCTCCAAAAATGTTCCAAGAATTATTCGGTTTAAATGTCAGCCTGCAACAAAAACCAAACGACAAGAGCGCCGTGTTTGTCGTGAAAAGTGCTGCACTCACCAACTGGCTCGAGCAAAACAGACTCTTAAAATCTAAAGCCGCTCATCTCGAGCTTCCACGCGCCATTCGTCAAGCTCCACGGCATATTCTGGGTGCGTTCTTGCGTGGTTTGTTCGAGGCTGACGGTGGTGTAACTGAGCACTACCCTTACCTCTCGAGCGCTTCTAAACAACTGGTGCAAGATGTCGCTGTGATGCTTGGCGGTCTGGGAATTCCAACCCGCATCTCGACGTATGCGCCTCGAGAAGATCGGTACTCGAAAAACGCACATTACCGTTTGCGAGTTGAAACCAGTCTGGGCTTAAAGAACTTTCTCGAGCGCGTCAACTGCATTGAAGGCTCGAGATTTGAAACCCTAAAAAACTTCACACCTGACGACACTCGAGTCTCGAGTTGGGAATTACCACATGCTCCAGCACTGCTTGAACCAATTTTTAATAATTTACCAGCAGGACGTAAAAACTCACCATCAGAATTTACGCAGACTCGCAAGACCTTATCCAGGTACATTCGCGGCGAACGTTCATTGACGATGACGGGCTTAGAACGTCTTGCACAAAATACCCAAATTGCCGAAATGATGCCAGAAATCAGTACCGAAGAATACTTTGTACCAGTCAAAAATATCGAAGCTGGCGGACGGATTTTAACGCTTGACATCAGCGTGAACGAAAACCATACTTACCTTGCGAACGGAATGGTCAGTCATAACACTCGTCGCGGCGCTGGGATGGCAACCATCAGCATCGACCATGCCGACGTTCTAGACTTTTTAACCGCCAAAGATTTAGACCGCGAAAGCTCTGAGGGCGACATCAGTACCTTCAACATCTCAATTCTCGCCACCGAAAAATTCATTCAAACCCTCGAGAAAGACGGACTTTGGAACATTTCACCACTCGAGGTCAGTGCCAAATACCACATTGTCAAACTCGAGGGAGAATACACAGGTAAGATTCCAAGCCTCGAGACTCGAGTGCTAGACGGTGCGAAAGGCGTGCCATTGTACGCGGGTGGTATTCCGGCACGTTGGTTGTGGCGTGAAATTGCCACACACGCTTGGAGTACAGGCGAACCAGGCTTGATTTTCAATGACCGGATTAACGAGTTTAGTGCGTTAAAAAACCTTGGTGAACGGTATCAGATTAAAAGTACGAACCCTTGTGGCGAGATTCCGTTGACAGTAGGAGAACCCTGTGATTTAGGCGCAATAAACCTTGCCGCATACGTCGAAAAAGGTAGCTTTAATTTCAAAAAATTCCGTTCCGACGTGCGCGACTGCACCCGATTTTTAGACGATGTACTCGAGGTGAATAAGTTTGCACTCGAGGATAACCGCATTGCCAGCCAAGATTTACGCCGCCTTGGACTTGGCGTGATGGGACTGGCAGATGCTTTAATTTTGATGGGCTTACGCTATGACCGCCAAGATGGGCGCGACATGATCGACCAGATCATGAGTACCATGCGCGAAGAAGCCGTGCGTGAATCTGAAAACCTTGGACTCGAGCGTGGAGTCTACCCAGTTTTTGAGCGTTACCAAGATAAAATTCCGCACCCACCGCGCCGTAATGTTGCTGTTTTAACCGTAGCCCCAACTGGTACGACCAGTATGCTGATGGGAGTCTCGAGCGGTATCGAACCTGTGTTCAGTCCGTTCATTTGGCGCAAGATTGGTAGCGATTACAAGGCATTGATTGCGCCGTTATTCCAAGAAATGCTCGAGCAATTCCCAGCCCACCCGCAGTACGCCAGGGATAACCGTTGGGACTGGGATAAAGTCACCGAAGCGCTAGGCGGCAATCACGGTTCTTGTGTCGGTTTAGACTTTGTGCCGCAAGTCGTGCAAGACGTTTTCGTGTGCGCTCACGACATCGCGCCGCTCGATCATGTGCGGATGCAAGGCACAGTGCAAAAAGCCTTTGACCGTGAAAGTTACGCTGCCAACAGCCTTAGTAAAACCATCAATCTTCCAAACCATGCCACTGTCGAAGAAATCGAAGCCGCGTATCTCGAGGCGTACAAAACAGGGTGCAAAGGTATTACGGTGTACCGAGATGGCAGCCGTCAATTTCAAGTCTTAAGTGTTAGCAAAGACGAGAAAAAAGAAGAAGTTAAAGAAGCCAAACTCGAGCTTGCACCAGAACTGACCGAATCGAGCGACAATCATACTTGGCAAGCCAGTCCGAAATTTCAACCAGGCAAACCGATTCTCGAGCGACCAACGCGCTTAACGGGCGTGACCGACATGGTGAAGCTCACCGATTTGGGCGCTGGGTCAAAACGCACGTTCTTGATTACCACCAACACGCTCGAGGGTAAACCAATGGAAGTCGTGGTTGTCTCGGGTCGCGCAGGAGACGAAGCAAACGCGGATTCCGAAGCTTTAGGGCGCGTGGTCAGCATTGCATTGCAATACGGTGTGCCAGCCGAAGCAATCCAAAAAACCTTGCGCGGCATTAACGGTGGGTTGTACGGCAGTTACAACGGGCGCTTGGTGGCATCCAAAGCCGATTTAATCGCGGTGGCGCTCGAGAGTACCAGCAGCACAGGCGGGTTCAAACCAGCCGAGCAACCCCTGCTCTACCCAAGCCTGGAAGGCGCAGCACCAGAAAGCTCGAGCAGCGACACGCCACTTTTTAAAAACTTGCAAGCGGTAGGAGCGCATACATCCGTTGCAGTGGAGATGAAGGGCGAGAAATGCCCGAGTTGCTCGAGTCCGAACTTAGTGCGTGAAGAAGGGTGTTTGAAATGCCAGAGTTGCGGGTATTCAAAATGCGGGTAAAGCACTTGACATGGTGTAATACACCTTGTAACATTCTTCTTATCCGTTACCGCCAGTAGGCTGGCATTTCATACTTACCCTGGTGCGCTTAAAAATCCAAGCACTGGGGTATTTTTATTTTGAAGAAATATGAAAAGAACAGCAATCATGATGGATGGTGGTTTCGCATTTCCGCAACTCAAAAAAACGTCTGGGACGTGATGTTACTGCCGCCGACCTTTACGCCTTTGGTTTAAAAACACTTGATTCAGATGAAGAACTTTTTCGTCTTTATTACTACGATTGCCCACCTTTTGAAGGTGAAACCACCAACCCAATTTCTGGGAAAACAACCGACCATGCCAAAGAACCATTCGCAATAAGCCGCAAGAAACTGTTGAGTGAATTAACCATTAAAGATCATGTTGCATTTCGCAGAGGTGTCCTTTCGTTTGATGGATGGCAAATCAAAGGTGGACTTACAAAAAGCATGATGAATGCAGCAAAAACTGGCTCGATCACAACACCAGCATTATCAGATGCCGATATTCACCCTAAATTCGCCCAAAAAAGAGTGGACATGAATATCGGTTTGGATGTGGCATGGCTTGCAAGCAAAAAAATAGTCGAAAGAATCATCCTCATTACAGCCGATAGCGATTTCATTCCTGCAATGAAATTCGCACGACGCGAAGGAATCCAAATTGTGCTTGTTCCACTCGAAGGCAAACCAAAATTTGAACTCAAAGAACATGCTGATGTCGTCAGAAGTGTCACTTTTCCGTAAGCCAAAACAAAGGTGAAAAAGATGGCTCTGAAAAAATTTCAAAAAGCGGTTCACCAGGTTTTCGATGCGCTCAAAGCCAAACAAGTGCTGTTGCCAACAGACATCGAACGCCAGTTTTTAATAGACGACCAAAACGGGCATTACCAACTGCAAAACATCGGTTGGCAAAACTCGAGATACACGCACAGCACTTTGGTTCATGTAGACATTAAAAACGATTTTGTTTGGGTGCAAGTGGACAGCACCGAATACAACATTGTGGATTCGCTGCTCGAGCAAGGCATACCAGAAAATCGGATTGTGCTGGGTTTTCAAGCGCCGTTTCAAAGGCAGTTTAGTGGTTTTGCAATAGGAAACGAAATTCCTGTTTAAGCCGTGTGTAAAAGACAACATCTCGAGTTAGCAGAGCTTTGAGTCTGACAGTGTAGAATCAAGAACATGCAAGCTACAAATAGTACCGCCGCAGAATTCTCGAGAAGTACGGATTGTACTTGGATGCTGGTGCAATAGAGGTTTGGGAATGTGGTCAGGATGGGGGGTGCGGTTTTACAACTCGAGGGGAGAATTGGAGCGGTCTGAATTGGTTGCAGGGTTTCTCGAAGTAATTGAAATTACTTGAGTTCAGTTATGTTGTTTCGCTGCCTGAGAAGCAGTTTTTATGGAATTTGATGGTAATACGCTGCGTTTTTCAGGAGAGAAAATGGATTTGGAATCGTTTGAAAAAGTTTTGTGGCTGTATGTTCAAACTACTAAATTAGAGAAACTTGGAAAACACGAAATTGACAACCTAACCATAATAGAACGTCAATTCATCGTTGGGGCGAGTCAAAAATTGCTTGCTCATGCTTTTACTGGACTCGCAATCGCCCGAAATCCAAACATAAAACTCACCCATCAAGATTGTACCCATGTTGGACTAGACTTTGCCTCGTTAATTGTAGTTTCAAGAGCTACCGTTGAAACCTATTCGGTACTTTACCTTACTTCACTTTATCCCGACCCCAATTGGCGTAGCTTGATGCAAAAACATTTTAAGACTAAAGGTCTTACAAATCGGTCTAAATTTACGGCATACCATCCTGACCAGTTTGAGAAACAGCAACATGAACGTCGTATAATTGACCAACTCGAATTTGAGATTAAAGCCCTAGAACAAAAGTTAGGTGCAACTGATCGAGAATACACGAAGATAAAATATCAGCTTAGACTTGCGGGGTTTGGTGAGCAAACCATTGAAGAAATGTATGGTTTATTCTCAGATTATGCTCATGGTGGCTATCTTAGCGCTCTTCAAATTGGGCAATGCAACGATGAGGCTGAGCTTATATTCCGAAATCACGGACTGGCATGGATTGCTACAGCACTCGCACTTACTGTTAAAAGCTTCAGTATGCGTTTTCCGACAATCAGAGCTATTGTCGATGGCAATTCACAATTTTTGCATGACATGCAATTCTTTAGTGCTTTAGCACGCATGAAAGAGTTAGAAAAATGCAAGGGTTTATTCAAACAAAAGGAATCAACTAATTTTAAAATTGTCCACTGGACAATTGATGGACACCCGGAAAATCTAGCTGGAAATTATACTCAAGAGACATTTTCAAATCTTGATGATGCAATGGCAAAATTCAGCACATTACCCGAAGTAGAAAGTTATTTAGTTCCATGTCCAACAGGTTTGATCCAAATTCCCTCATGGTGTTGAACTCCGTTACTTTCACACCTTGCAGTTTTTACCCCTTAACTTCGGGTGGCAAAGTCTTCGTACAACACTGCCAACGGCAACGAAAACCTAATACTCGAGCTTGCAAGACACAATCCCATTCTTCTTTTACATGCTCGAGTTATTCAATTCTCGTAATGTCCTCGGTACAGTACAATCACAATTTCGCCATCCCGAACTTCGTACACCAAACGGTGTTCTTCGGTAATTCGGCGCGACCAGAACCCAGCAAACTCGTTTTTTAACGGTTCGGGTTTGCCTAAACCATCAAACGGTGTCCGAAGCACATCTCGAATCAGTAAATTGGTGCGCTTCAGCATTTGCTTATCGGTTTCTTGAATCCAGGTTGTAATGTTCCCAACCTTTGGGCGTAAACACCAACCTCACGGGTCTATCAATGCCATTTCAATAACATTTCCAGCTTTGGCTTGCGCGATAGATTCCCGCAATTCTTGGGCAACTTTGGGGTCACGTTCCCACGGAGCTGGCATGGGTGTGTTCAGACGTTCCTCGAGTTCTAAAGTTGCCATAATTTCTTTCACAAGTCGTAGTTGCTCAACTCGAGGGAGCGCTTGGATTTCGGGTAACAGTTCAGCGCTGGACATGAGAAGATTTTAGCACTCGAGCCTGAGAAGCTCTAGTCTTAAAGCTCGAGCTTCCACACTCACGCCTTGCATGGTTATCCCGATTTAACCTTCAGATTCGGGTGGTAAGTTTTCGTAAAGCACAACTAACGGCAATGAAAACCCGATGCTCGAGAATTCCAGCATCGCATCTTCAACTAAAATTTCGTGTTGCCAAGTGCCGTCGTTGCGCTTCGAGTACACTTCCGCAAGTGGTTCATTCTGACTGAGCAGCACGTATTGCTCGAGGCTTGGGATGCTGCGGTAATTTCGTAGTTTCTCGCCTCGGTCTATGCTTTCGGTGCTTGCTGATAGGACTTCGACAATGATGCTCGGGCGACGTTTGACTCGTGGTGTGTCGAAGCTCGAGTCTATGACCACAAGTGCATCTGGGTAGTACCCAACATCGTCTGGTGTGCGAATGAGCATGTCACTGCCATGCAAACGGAACTTGCCTTTTTGAGCCTCGAAGAACAAATGCGCTCGTAAGCCGTTCGCTACATGATCGTGCCTATCCGTGCCACCAGCCATGACGAACAAGTTACCATAGACAAATTCGTGCTTTACGGGGCTATTCTCTTCTAACTCGAGAAAAGCCTCGAAACTCGAGACGCTCCGTTCTGGGGCTTGACGACTCATGGCAGGAGTTTAGCAGTTTTGTTTGCCACGTTCCAGAATTTCAAGTTTGTTTGTGATTTCTCAAGTATTTCTTTGGCGCTCGAGAAATCACCTTTATCTTGTAAAGCCTTGTAGCAAGTAAGTTTTGCTTTATTTCCCCATTTTCAACTTCCCTCATCTGTTTGACGTTAAACTATTATTCCAATGCCGTTACCGACTCCCAACCTCGATGACCGAAAATTTCAGGAAATTGTCGATCAAGCCAAGCGTTTGATTCCGCGTTACACGCCAGAATGGACGGATCACAACGTTTCTGACCCTGGCGTGGCACTGATCGAACTCTTTGCTTGGATGACCGACATGCTGTTGTACCGTGTCAATCAAGTGCCTGACAAAATGTATGTCAAGTTCCTCGAGTTGATCGGCGTCAAGCTCGAGCCTCCCAGGGCTGCGGTTGCGCCAGTCACGTTTTATCTTTCGGCGGCGCAAGATGGTGTGGTTTCGGTGCTCGAGGGAACTGAGATTGCCAGCGTGCGTACCGAGACTTCAGAGGCGATTATTTTCAGCACCGAGGAAACCCTGGTGATTCGTCCGCCAGCGGTTTTAGGGGCGCTCACGCAATCGGTGCGTTTGGGTGGCGAGCAGGCTTGGCTCAAGCATGATTTGCGGGCGCTCGAGTTAGCGGGCAATCGGTTGACCATGTTTTCGCTTGATCCAACGCCTGGCGATGCGTTTTATATTGCGTTTGAAGAAGACCATTCGATGCACGTGTTGGCATTGACATTGGATGTGGATGTTGCAGGTGGTGCGGGTGTTGACCCGCGTGACCCGCCGATTGAATGGCAGGTTTGGCAGGGCAATATTGCCAAATGGGTCACCTGCGAGGTCGAGTTTGATGCCACGGGCGGTTTTAACACCCCTGGCGATGTGATTTTGCATCTTTCCAAAATGGAGCGCGGGGCGTTTCAGGGTTTGACGGCGTATTGGTTGCGGGTGCGCCTTACCAACCCAACGCCAAGCAGCGGCACGTACAAGGTTTCGCCGTTACTCGAGCAGATGGTCATAGAATCTCGAGGGGGAACGGTCAACGCCAGACATGCGGTCACGGTGCGCCAAGAGCATCTGGGGCAGTCTGAGGGCACGCCAGGGCAAGCTTTTCAATTGTCTCGAACCCCAATTTTGTCGCGTGATCCCTCAAAGGATTTTTTGATTGTCCAAGAACCTGGCGAAGCCCCAGAATTCTGGTCAGAGGTTGAAGATTTTGCCGATTCCAAGGAAGGCGATCCGCATTACACTCTGGACGCGCAAGACGGCACGATCACGCTTGGACCAACGTTGTTGCAATCGGACAACAGTGTCTACCTGTTCGGCAAAACCCCCACTAAAAACGCGAATCTGCGTTTCTCGAGGTATCAGCATGGCGGCGGGGTGGTCGGTAACGTACCAAAGGGCGCATTGTCGGTCTTGCGGTCTTCGATTCCGTATGTGGCTCGGGTGATTAACCGTGTCGCGGCGGTGGGTGGCGCAAATGCTCAGAGTCTCGAGGAAGCCAAACTTCGTGCACCGCAATCGTTACGTACGCGCACGCGGGCGGTCACGGCGGACGATTTCGAGTATTTGGCTTCGCAGGTGGCGGGGGTGGCACGCAGCAAGTGCGTCACACCGTCCGAACAGGCGGGGCGCAACGATCCCAAACCTGGGCAGGTGGTGCTGGTGGTCTTGCCAGAGGTCGAGAACGTCGAGGAACGCATGACGATTGATGATTTCACGTTGTCTGCGGAGTTACGTTCGGCGCTCAAGTCGCATTTGGATGACAAACGCGTGCTCGGCTCGAGTTTGGAGATTCGAGCGCCGCAACTGACTTGGGTTAGCGTGAACGCGAAATTGCGCCTTACCGAACGCGCCAGCGATCCTGCCATCGCCACTGAAGTGCGCAGCAACGCTGAGAAGGCGCTTTATCGGTACTTGAATCCGTTTATTGGCGGTCCTCAAGGTGACGGTTGGGTGTTCGGGCGCGATTTGCACATCTCCGAGGTCAATGCGTTGTTGCAACGCGTCCCTGGGGTCGAATTTGTCGAAGAAATTCAATTGTTGGTACGCGAACCAGGTTCAAACGAAGTGCCGCGCCCTGTACCAGCACGTCTCAGTCTAACTCGAGACGGTGTGGTGGTGTCCGACGTTCACCGCATTAGTTTGCTTTAAAACTCGGTTTTAATCGGCGATCATCACTTTTGGAAATCCTGTGGTGATCGTCGAACCGTGTGCGGTCATGTCCGTAATTCTGGCGGCGGGTTGACCGTTGATTTTGACTTTACTCGAGCCTTTGACCACGGTATTTGGTCCTGCAAAGCAGGGCGTGGCTGGGGTTGTCACATAGGCTGCCAGCAAACCACCAATTTTAACGATAGACGGCGCTCCAACAGGAGGCAGCAAAACACCAGGAACACCGTTGGGACAAACATGGGTATCGGTGGCTCGAGCGGCTGGTTGCATATTAACTCCTTTAACCAATGTTAATCTCTGGTGATGTGATGGTAACTTTTTTCTGACCATGAATGTTAATTTCCTGAGCTTGAATACTGATATTACTATCTGAAATAATTTGGGTATCGCCTTTGGAGTAAATTTCAATTTTGTTTTCTTTGGTATTTAAAAGAATCATGGTGTTGCCTTGGACATCTTGAATGGTAATCCCTGGTGTATCTGGACTGTCATCAAAAATAATGATATGACCTTTATTTTTATCACCATGATTACTGGTACGAATAAAGCGCCTGATCACATTACCACCTTTGAGATATCTACTCTTTGATTCATATGGTTTATCTACACCATTCCATAAACCGCCCATAATATATGGGTAATGAACATCCCCTTGTTCAAAACCAACTAAAACCTCATCGTTTACATCGGGAATCCATTGAAAACCGTGTTGGTTTAGACCAGCACCAAGGCTCACCACCCGTGCCCAATCGCTTTCTTTGTCGTCAGACAAGGCTGGGAATTTGACTTTGACCCGCCCACGGTCTTCTGGGTCATCGCAGTTGGTGACAATTCCAACCATAAAACCGGCTCGAGCACCACTTTCGCCGCCTGCATTCTCGAGCATCGCCATGAGCGTGTTGGTGTGTTGGGCGCTGATGCTGAAATCGGTGGTGTAACTTTTGCTGGTGTTGTAGCGGTGCGTGGCGTGGGTGACAACGTATGTGCCTTTAAATTTGTCGCCAATGTTGGGAATATTGATTTTTGCACCCGCCACAATGCTCGGGTTGCCGCCACATGTGCCTTCGGCTTGGACAAAACCGCCCGAGTTGCGGTTGGCTTCGGCTTTGGCAAGTTGATCGGCAACCGATTGGTTGCGAATCGTGGTGGATAAGACCTGCACGGCTTTGCCGCCCGCTTTTTGGGCTTGACCCGTGTTGTCGGTTTCAGAAATATCGGGCTGAGATTCACCTTTGGTTGCCCTGGCGACAATTGCTTTTTTCTTGTCCAAATCCCAGCCGCGCACCTCAAATTCGGTGTGCTGATCGAGCGTGGTCATTTGAGGCTGGAAGTCCATCAAACCGTCCTGCCCCCAGTTCAGTTCGATCTCGTCATCAACATCACTTTTTTGTGGTTTTTCAAAATGCAATTCTTTATCGCGCACATACACCGTGTAGCCAATACCTTCGGCACGTTTTTGCAAAAACTCGAGGTTGGTTTCGTTATCCTGAAAAACGTATGCGTGAATCGGTGAGGTCGATTGAATTGTTGATACTTTTAACTTCATTTCTTCGCCGATTTTTTTGGCAATTTCCGAATCCGACATTTGCTGAAAATCTCTGGTGTACTTGCCACGATTTAAGCGGTGCAAACGGTCAAAAGCCCGAACGGTCATGTAGATGTTTGGATAACTAAAATGAGGTTCGACCTGAATGATCTCGCCGTCAAAAACACGTTTGTCTTTGTTGTTCTCACGCGACAAAATCTTTAAGGATTTACCAACCTCAAACAAACCACTGTCCACCAAACTCATGCCTTTGTCATGAAACGAAACCACCGCAACATCGGGCAAGTGGATGGTACTTTCCATTGTGATGTCACGCAGCTTCATTTGAAGGTCTGAATTAACGCTGCCGTCAATCTCGACTAAAAAGTGAACAACGTTGCTCGAGGGCTTAGACAACTGGAATCACCAGGGCTTGTCCGGGCGTTAATCGCCTAATGTTTTTGATGTTGTTCATGTCGGCAATTTTGCGCCACTGCGAAGAATCACCGAGAGTTAGGTGGGCAATTCGTGCCAGGGTGTCCCCGTCTTTGATCGTCCACATTCGTTCGCCACCAATACCGCCCGAGGTTGGATTGGTCCAGGGCAGCATATCTTCATCGTTTTTTTGTTTCATACTAAGATCAACCGTTGCCCGGACGGGTGTCCCATCGGACATAAACATTGTAAATTGTTGTGAAATACTTTCAATCACACCGTCAAAAGATCGGGTGTTACCCCAGAAAAATTTTACAAATGGGGGTCTACCGTGTTTGGATTTTGGGTCTTTGAGACTTGGGTCAATTTTCATCATTTCCCATAATCCCTTGGTATAGTTACGAACATCTTCGGCTTTACCGCCACCTTTTGCTAAATGATACGTGTCAAAAAACAATTGAAGCTTTAAAGTTGCTGCTTCACCACCAGAAAATGTAATTTCTCCAGCATTTTTTTGCGCACCAGGCTCATCACCTTTACCCCAAGAGTTTGATTTCGCAAAAGTAAACTCTTTAGGGTTAAACATACACGTAACATCGGGAGTGGTCTTATCTAGGTTCATGATGATTGCATGTTCTGGGTTCATATCAAACCTCCATTTTTTACTGCCCTATAGCTCGAGAAACGGTTTTTATTTACGGTATTTCAGATCACCGCAAACAATAGGATCGCCCGTACCTTTTGGATCACCTTCGCCGCGTTGATAATAGACAATAAACAAATTCTGTTGTTTGGCTTTGTTGGCATCAAATTTTTTGGTTGGTAGTAAGCTTTCGGTTTGACCATCGCCAAATTCGTCGGCTTGAATTGAGTTAAGTGGGGAAAAAACTTTATCGGTTTTGTCTTCGCATTCACCAACCCGAATTTGACCAGCATGAACGGACTTTGGAGTCAAATCGGAGATTAAAACAGAAAATTTAGTGCTGTCTTTATTGTCTGAATACACCCTAACAAAGACAAAGCCAGCCGCCCTGTTGTTGTTTTTGGTCTCCCCTTTGATGGCTTCGGTTCGTAAAACAATTGGAAAATTCACCAACTCGGTTATCGGTACAACAATTGGTGTACATCCAACAAAAGAAGTACAGAACACTAATATAAGCATCATTTTTTTCATTTTAAACCTTCTCTCATAATAAATTACTGACAATCCTTTGGAATTGGATAATTATCTCTCCAGCCACAAAACTTTCGTATACCTCTTTCGCCATAGAAATTAATTTGTCCAGTGAACTGAGTAGATTCTAGACGGTCAATGCTGATATCAAGCACACCAATTCTATCTTTACTATAATTGAGCACATAAGCACGAACGGTTTGCCTGCTTTTTGCCTTATCGATAATAAAATCGCCTTGAACAACTTTCATTAATTTTTCACCATCACACATTTGACCTATTACTGAATCATTTATACGCTTTAATTTGAGGCTACAATCATCTACCCCAACTACCCTGACGTTCCAATCACCAGAAAAACTACAATTGTTGACAAATTCAACATCTTTTTTTGCCCCACAGTATTCACCATATGCCCTAGATGGTCCCGAAACTGTGGTTTTGCTGTTTCTAAAATTTAAGACAAGCGGAAGATTAGCAAATGAACCAGAATACCGCACCCGTTCACTGTTTTTATCCTCGAGTTCGATCTTAAATTTGCTTTGCTTATCGTTGACCAAATCGTTAACCTCACCGTTCAAGGTATTGTCTTTATTGTTAAAAAGCTGCATCGTGCCAAAGTTCATATACCATAACTCGCCTGGGTTACTGGCAACTGGCGGAGAAACAATCGGTACGACTTGTTGTGGTTGTGGTTGTCGAGGCTGAGGCTGTACTTGGGGTTGTCGAGGCTGAGGCTGTGCTTGGGGTTGTCGAGGCTGAGGTTGTCGGGGTTGCGATGGAGCAATCACAATGACTGGATCAACAACACTCAAAGTCGCTCGAGCCGTTTTCCGATCACCATCAGCGTTAAGCGCTGTGAGGGTATACGTGTAGGTTCCTGTTTTGAGTGGTTCGGTAATCAATTGTTCGGCTTCAAAACCCAAGTCCTCGAGTGTATTACCATCTGTACCAGAAATCCTGACGCTAACTGCATTTGTGGTTTTCCACTTTAAAGTCACGCCTTCCCCTTGCCCTTTGGTAATCTGATTTGGCTCTACCAAAAGGAAAGCATTCGGTTTGGCTGCAACAACTGTAAGTTTTAAAGTTCGTTCTACCTTTGTTGGTGTTGCATCGTCTGCACCGTTAGCCGTGACCGTCACATATCCGCTCTGGTCTAAATAAAACGGATGCCCGTTGCATTTATCCATGGGTTCTACTCCAGAAGCAATGGTCATTTCAAACTTAAGTACGTTTTTAGATCGACACTTTAAGGTAAAGAGTGCACGTCCATCAGCACCTTTGGTGGCTTTACCATCCAAAGGCAACACGCTAATATCTAGGCTCGGCGGCAGGCTTTTGGGACGAATCGGCGTAACCGTCAAATCGGCTCGAGCCTCGCCCCAACCAAAAAGATTGATTCTGTTGGTGGCAACCACCGTGTAGATATCGGGTTCTAAGAGTCCTTTGGGTTCGGCAAAACCCTCAACAAAATTTGTACCCGAACTGATTCCGCATTTGCCATTTTTAAAACTCAGTTTTTGGTAATTCATGCCGCCTTTGCGTCCAATGGTGGCGTTCACGGCAGCATCGGTTTTGCTGCAAATGATCGTGAACCCTTGCTTAACATTGGGGGTATTGCCCAGCAATGCCAGTTCGATGTTGGGTTTGCGCATGTTTAAAAAAAGCACCAGTGCCAGAATGGTCGCCAATGCCCAGATCACCCAGTAAGGGATCAGTCCAAAATGGGTCATCTGCCCAATTGCGTCTTTGGGTCTGGAAGCCAGGATGGCATTGCCCATCACTTGGGTTTCTGGCATTTCAAGTGCCTCTGCCGTAACGACAAATGGTCGTTGTACGGGGCGTCCGACCAAACGCCATGCCGCCCAGGCGCGAAGTTTAACTGGGGCGCTTTCACCTGGTTCGAGGTCAATATGCTCTGAGCTGGGGCGTGGCGGCTCGAGGTATTGTTTGCGTTTTTTGGAATTGTCCTCAGCGTCCGCTCCAGTTAAACCTTTTAAGTCTTGGGCGTACATTTGCGCACGGCGCATGGTTGGTCCAATGAAGGCTTCAAAGGTCGAACGTGCGATCATTTGGATTGGATAGGTAATCAGGTTGAAATATTTTAAGACCACTCCTCTAGCGCCTGGCGGGAAGGTCAGTTTGGGTTTGGTTTCATCGAATTTAAATTGTAATTTGGTGGTGTCGTCTTCGGCGCTGACCACGTAACGCACAGGAATGTTGCCTTCGTTTTTGAGGACGGTGTTAAAAATGGCTTTGCGTTTGGAGTTAAGATTATTGGGACGTACCGCCAAGGTTGATTGCCCGAATCCCTGAACTGTCCAAACCGCGTTCGCCGCTCCGCCCGCATCTTCATCGAGTTCGGTGCTTTTGGCGCGAACAATCACGCGGTATTTGCCAGCCCGCGATTCGCTGACGCGCGGTACAAGAATGGTCATGACCGCGCTGGCTTGGGTGTTTGGATTGAGTTGAATCGGCGCGTCTTGCGGCACGATCCAGTGCGGCGGCACACCGTCAACACTCAAATCCAGATGGTCTACCAGCGTGCCAAGGTTTGCCAGCGTGACTTTTAAGTTCATGGCTTGCCCAGGAACTAAACTGAGGACATCACGCTCGAGCGCCACGGCAATGCGGTTTGCACCTGCCGCTCCCGATGGTTGCTCGAGTTTGAGCCAGTACGTGCCGATTTGCAGCACGCCGAGCCAAGCCCAAACCGTAGGTTCGAGTTTGGGCAGACGTCCGTTTTCTAGGCTCGAGCCGATCAGCGTCGAACCGTTGCTGCTGGAAAGATCGGTCACCAGCACTTCTCGCCCGTCAAATTCGACGCGGGCATGGTGTCTCGAGACGGTATCGCCAGACAGGGTCAGGGTGTTGCTGACTTCGCGCCCGATGGTCAGGGGTTGACCGCTTAACTCCAAAACTTGTAAGACTTGCCCTTGAGCGTCCACCACCGTGATGCGCGGTGCGTCCGAACGACCTGGCGGCGCTGGAATGACCGGTGTGACCCTGGGGCGCTCGCCACGGTCAAAGGTTCGGGTGGCGCTTAAACTTGGAAACAGATCGTCGAGGATGGCTTGCAGTGTGTCGCGGATTTCTTCGGCGCTGGGGCGTTCGACTGGCATTTTACGCAGGCAACGCATGACGATTGCCTCGAGGTCGGGGCGCAGTTCAGGTCGAATGTCGCGCAGCGGCGTGGGCTGGTCGTAAACGTGTTTGTTGGCGGCTTCGCCAAGGTTGCGAACCTCGAAGGGAACAAGACCCGTAAAAACGTGGTACATGACCACGCCCAGCGAGTATACATCGCTGCGGTCATCGCCCTCGACGCCCATACACTGCTCGGGCGAAATGTACTTGGGCGAGTTGACTGGACCCGCATCGTCGTTACTGGCTTGGGCAGAGGCGTTGGCGACCAGCCGAGCGATGGCAAAATCGGAGAGTTTAACGCGGTACGAGCCGCCCGCCGTGGCTTGCAGCAATATGTTTTCGGGTTCGATCTCGCCGTGAACCACGCCTTTGCGGTGGGCAAATGCCAGACCGTCGCTGGCTTGGCGCATAAAATCGAGCGCCATGCGCAAATCGGGACGAGCGCCGTCGCGGGTTTGGCGTTGCAACCAGGTGCTTAAGGAGCCGTCATTGACAAATTCTGAGACTTGGTAGTGAAAGTTTTGATCCTCGCCGTAATTTAAAACCCGTGCAATGTGGTTGTGCTCGAGCGAGACCAACGTCTCGAGTTCGGCAAAGAATTGATTCTGAAACTCGTTGCTCGCGCCACCCTGGGGATGCAAGATTTTCAGCGCCACCGTGATAAAAGTCTTGTCGGCAAGGGCACGAAAGGTCTGCCCAGTTTTTCCGGGGCGCAAAGCATCCTCGAGCGTGTAAGGACCGATATTTTTACCGATTAGTTTTTCACTGATGACGTTGTTCATTGCACCAATACTCCAGGTCTTACATCAGTGTACGTCAGACTTAGGCTTTGTAAATGAACGGCGCTTTTGTAACGTTTACGGCAGGCTTAAACAAAGCTTTTGCCGCTGGAAGTACACTGTTCATACAGATAAGCACGGCTTCTTGAGTAAGGGATTTGAAAATCGAATAGCTTGTATCAAGCTCAGTCCTTAACCAAGATCGAACTTAAATAATGTGTGTGCCGGTTTATGGGTTTCGATCAGGTCGCGCATCAGGTCTAAGGTCAATGCTTCGGGTTTGGTATTTAACTTGACCCAGAAGACAAACGCCTCTTTGGGGTCTTCGGTCACTTCGGGCGTCAAGCCGGTGCAAATTTCGATCATGCGTTCCAAACCGTATTTTGTGCCGCGCCAATGGTACAAGGTCATGGCTTCACTGACCAGTTTGCGTTTGCGGCGTTCGGGCATCCTGGAATACACCTGAATGCTCAGCCAACCGCCCAACCACTCGAGCAGCTCGCTTGGGGCGGTACGCGGATCAAAATAAAATTCGATGGCATCCGTGCGCCACTCGAGCGGCTCCCAAACGGTTTCAAAGATTTTCATAAAACGGTTCATAAAATCTGATTCTTGAAAAATAACTGGCAGGTCTTGGGTATACATCGCCTGGTCGCTTAAGACGAACGGCGTTAGATGTTTTGGACGCGGCGCAATGTCATGGGGTTTTTCCAGGTCAAACTCGAGTTCGCTGGCTTCTTCGGAAACGGGGACTTCTTCAACGGTCTGGCTGATTGAATCGCGCAATGTAATTTTAAAAGGACCAATTTGCAACAACACGCCTTTGATGAGCGGATACGGTTGATTGGCAACCAATTTATAACCCGCCACGAACGTACCGTATTGACTGCCCAAGTCGGTAATCAGCACGCCTTGCTCGGTGATGTTGAGTTCGGCATGACGTTTGGAAACAAGTGGCAAATTAAGCGGCAAATCATTTTCTGGGGTGCGACCAATGGTTAAGACCCCTGGCTGTAATGACAAGGTATTGACCACACTGCCTTGAAGTTGAACCACCAATTGCCCAACACTGACCATGCTTCTCCTGATTCATCTCGAGCGACAATCTGTAATGCGTGCGCTACAAGTTCATTTTACGATACCACCCAGGATTTGATCCTCATTTTCCTTATAGAGTGTTGGAGGAGTCCTCAGCGTTACTCAAAAGCAATCAGTATTTTGATTGTCTTTGATTGACATTCCAAACAAAATTCGGTAGCCTTGGCAAACTCAACCAACCTTGTGCTTTAAATCCAAAGGACGCGCCATGCTCGAGCAACGGCTTAAAACCATTCAAGAACACCTGTTTGCGCGAGGTGTTTTGAACATCGAAGCGCTGGTTGAAATCACAGGGTCGTCGCCCGCCACCGTGCGCCGCGACCTGACCAAACTCGAGCAAGACGGCGTGATTCAGCGAACTCACGGCGGTGCTCGATTGGCAGAATCGAGCAACCATGAAGTCGCTTTTGGATTGCGCGAACGTGAAAATATTGAAATCAAACGCGCCATTGGTCGCGCCGCCCATGCCCTGTTAAAACCTGGCAGCACCGTGCTGATGGATTCTGGCACAACCGTTTTGCAACTCGCCAAAGCCGTCCGTCTCGAGCCGATGCCGTTGACTGTAATTACCAACGGTCTGGCACTGGCGCAAGAACTGGTCAGCGTGCCAGAGGTCAAGGTGATTTTGTTGGGCGGTACATTGCGCAGCGATAACCTCTCGAGCGTTGGTCCGTACACCGAAAAACTGCTGGCAGAATTCTGGTGCGATCAATTGTTTTTGGGTGCAACCGCGATTGATGAAACTGAAAACTTGGCAACCCTCGACGCCAATGAAGCCAGCATCAACCGAAAAATGCTCGAGCGAGCCAAGCAACGTATTTTGCTGCTAGACTCGGGTAAATTTGGTCACAGCGCACCCTACCGCGTGACCGACTTACTTGGCATCACACAGGTCATCACGGACTCGAAGTTGGATGCGGTTTGGTCAAAACGGTTAAATCATTTGGGTATTGGAATACAGCTTGTTTCTTCAACCTAAGGAGGGATGGCATGACCGCTTCAACCGCCACAAAAACGCCCGAGAAGCACCGCACAAAAAGCTCGAGCCTGCGCCGTGAGGAAGCCCTGTGGGGTCTGGCACTGATTCTGCCAAGCACCTTAGGGATTTTGATTTTTGCCATTTTGCCAATTCTGGGCAGTTTTGGTATTTCATTTACCGATTGGGGCGGTTTGAGTTTACCCAACTGGACTGGTCTGGAGAATTACAAACAGGCACTTGGCGATTCCAAAGCCATCGAATCGATTGGGCGCACCTTGATGTTTACCATTATTGCTGTGCCCTTGGGTTTGGTCGTGGCAATTGTGCTGGCGGCATTGATTCAAAATTTAAAACTCGAGAAAGTCAAAACTTTTTTTCGCACCCTTTACTACCTACCAATGGTCACGATTGGGGTCGCAACCGCGCTGCTGTTTAAAGTTTTGTTCACCGCCCAAGGACTCATCAACCTGCCTTTCAATTTGCTAGGCATTCAAGGACCCGCCTGGCTCGACTCACCCGATACAGTGCTGACCGCCATCGCTATTTACAGCGTTTGGCAGGGCGCAGGCTCGAGCATCATTTTATTCTTAGCGGCGCTCGCCAACGTGCCAAAAGAACTTTACGAGGCAGCACAAATTGACGGCGCTCAACCATTGCGTTTGTTCTGGCACATCACCCTGCCGATGATCAGCCCAACGATTTTTTTGGTTTTAATTCTTTCCCTGATTGGCAGCCTACAAGTCTTCGAGGCGGTGCTGGTCATGACCAAAGGTGGTCCTGGCGATTCGAGCATGACGATTGCCATGTACATCTATAAGACTGGTTTTAATTACTTCAAAATGGGTTATGCCACAGCGCTGGCATGGTTGCTGTCACTGGCGCTGGTGGTCTTGATCGTTTTGCAGTGGCGTTTGCAAAAGTCGTGGGTGCATTATGAATAACCCGCAATCTGTACCCAAAGCAAAGCGTGAACATTGGAGTATTGTTCTGGCTTTAAGCCTGGGCAGCATTTTAATTTTTGTGCCGTTTTACTGGATGATCACCATGTCTTTCAAAACCCCAGATGAGGCGTATAGCTGGCCACCGACGCTGATACCCCAAACCTGGACGCTCGAGAATTTTAAGGGTTTGTTCGCCACCATTCCATTTTTAAGAATGTTCTGGAATTCGTTCTGGACTTCGTTTTTGATCGCGTCGCTCAATATTTTGACTGGTGCTCCTGCGGCGTATGCTTTTGCACGATTACGCTTTCCAGGCAAAAGCACTTGGTTTGGCACTCACTTACTGTCCATGATCGTGCCTTGGCAAATCACCATTATTCCAGTGTTCCTGCTGATTCGCGCCTTTGGTTGGTACGACAGCTACATGGCATTGATTGTGCCAAGCATCGCCAACGGTTTTAGCGTCTTTATGCTGTATCAATTTTTCAGAAGCCTGCCCAAATCGCTCGAGGAGAGCGTTTTGATTGACGGTGGCAGTTGGTTTACGGCTCTGCGCCACATTGCCCTGCCAACCTCGAGCGGCGCACTGGCTGCCGCCTGGTTACTGGCATTTTTGGGCAACTGGCAATCGTTTTTATGGCCACTGATCGTGCTGCAATCAGAAGAAAAAATGGTGCTGCCGGTTGGTCTGTTGTACCTGCAAAACCAGTTCTCGGTGAATGTTCCAGTGTTAATGGCTGGTGCAACCTTGTCGGTGCTGCCAACGATTGTCGCCTACATTTTCTTGCAACGCTACCTCACCGATGCCGCCATCACGAGCGGCGTGAAGGGCTAAAGCACTCAAACTCGAGCTTCAAAAACTCGAGCCGCAATCTTAGGAGGTCGTATGAAAAAAGTGCTCGTACTCTCGCTCGCGCTGGCTGGCGCTGCCGTGGTGGCAGTCGCAATCGCTCAAAATTCGGCGGTCACGATTCAATACGCCACCTGGGACGAATCGCGGCGTCCGGTAGACGAAAAAGTGATTAAAGCCTTTGAAGCCTCGCACCCGAATATCAAGGTTAAATACAACATCGTGCCTTGGGATGCGTATTGGCAAAAAGCCGCCGCCATGACGGCTGGTGGTGTGACTTTTGACGTGATGTGGATGAACCTCGACAATCTACCGTTTTACGTCTCTCAAGGCGCACTCGAGCCGCTGACCGTCAGTGCCAGCGAAAGCAAAGTGATTCCGAACGCCATGATTGCCCCGTACCGCACCAGCTCGGGAAAGGTTTACGGCATTCCGCTCGGACCTCAGGCGGTCAGCGTTTACATCAACCGCGACCTCTTTAAAAAACGTGGCGTGCCAGTGCCAACCAAATCTTGGACTTGGGATCAAATGCTTAGCGCCGCGCAAAAACTAACTTTCATGGACGGCAACAAAAAAGTCTGGGGCATCAACGGACAAGATTTACAGATTGATCTGGAATACGGCATGAGCTTTTTTTACACTTTTGGCGGTACAACAATTATCAAAAAAACCGCCACGGGTTACGTGGCAAACCTCGATTCGACCTTTAAAAGCACCGCCCAAAAACTTTACGACCTGATTTACAAATACCGTGTCGCACCGTCCTCCAAAGAGGTCACGCAGGCGGGATACCAGATTTTCTTGGCTGGGCAAATGGGCATTTACGTCGAAGGCACGTGGATGACTGGTGTTCTAAACGGCAACCCCAAACTCAACTGGACTTACGCGCCCTTCCCGACCTTAAAAGCGGGCGACAAACCCAAAGCCAGCACCAGCGCCCATGCCCTGGTGATCCCCAAAGGCGCAAAAGAAAAAGTTGCCGCGCTCGAGTTTGCCAAATACGTCACCACCAGCCCCGAAGCCCAAGCCTTGATTTCCAACAACGGTTTGCTCGCCACCAACTCGGACGGCTATAAAACCCAGTACAGCAAGTCCCTGCCTGGACGCAACGCCGAGGTCATCCTCGAGCAACTGAAAACGGGTGTCATCATCAATTCCGACGTGCGATTGGTCAGCAATTTACCCGAGGTTCTGGGCGCAATGAACACAGCCTTCAACTTGGCGTGGACGGGCAACGGCAAGCTCGAGGATGCGATCAAAAAAGCCAGCACCGACATGGATGTGCTCCTAAAGCAAGCCAAGGTGCTCGAGTTTAAGTAATTGGAGATTCATGATCGCCGTCATTTGTTTACATCCTGCCATTGACCGCACGCTCGAATTGGGTGCGAGCTTTGTGGTCGGTGGTTTAAACCGCGCCGCCCGTGTGTTTGAACGCCCTGGCGGCAAGGGTGTCAATGTGGCTGCGGTGCTGGCAAGTTTGGGCGCAGAGGCTTGCGTGATTTTGCCCGTTGCTGGAAATAACGGTTTGAAGCTCGAGCATTTACTTCAAAAACAAAACATTTCGAGTTCTAAACTTATCGTAGCTGGCGAAACCCGAGAGTGCCAAGCGATTCTGGACGACACAGAAACCACGGAAATCAACGAATTCGGACCAAAGCTAACGCCGAGCGATCTTCTCGAACTCGAGGCGTTGATTCCAGCCTCGGCGCGTTTTGTGGTGGTTTCGGGCAGTTTGCCGCCAGGTTTGGATGTGCTCGAGTTTGGAGCTTTTGTGAAGCGTTTGAGTTCTCAATATCGTGTGGTTGTGGACACCTCGGGGGCAGCTTTAAAAGTCGCGCTCGAAAATAACGCGTATCTGATCAAACCCAACCAAACCGAACTCGAGCAATTGGCTTTGACAGCCAAAGAAATTTTTGAACGGTTTGGCACTCAGGTACTGCATTCCAAAGGCGCGAATGGACTCGAGTACGTTGGCACTGAAGGAGCGTTTATTCAAAGCTCGAGCAAAATTGAAGTCCTAAACCCTGTCGGCGCGGGCGATGCCACGCTGGCAGGATTTTTGTTTGGTCTGAACCGTGGAAAATCAATTCAAGATTCGCTGCGTTATGCCAGCGCCTGCGGTGCGGCGGCATGTCTCGAGCTGACGGCGGGCGTGGTCAAACTCGAGAACATCGAGAGGTTTCTAGGGGTTGTTCATGCCTGAATGGATTTTAGGTTTAGACGGTGGCGGCACAAAGACCGTGCTCGCCATCGCAAACCGAACTGGTACGCTGCGCCAGGTTATTGCGGGTGCGGGCATCAATCCATTTGACAATGCCGCATGGCAAACCGAACTGACAAAAATTCTTAGGCGAGTCTTGATACCACCAGATCAAATGGCATTCTCGAGTTTTGGGATGCCAGGTTACGGCGAATCGGACACGGTGTCCAAAGCGCAACTTCTGGCGGCTCAAGGCTGGGCGGGTGAACGTTGCGAGGTGCAAAACGATGTCGCTGTGGCGTTCACAGGCGCATTGGCAGGAGAACCTGGGGTGCTGGTCTTGGCAGGTACAGGTTCGATGGCATGGGCTAAAAACGCCGAATCTGTCGCTCGAGTCGGTGGTTGGGGCGAAGGTTTTGGCGACGAGGGCAGTGCGCATTGGATTGGACTTCAAGCCTTGCAAAAACTGAGTTGGAGCATTGATGGACGGCTTGAAGATCACGAGTTTCAGAGTGGTTTGCTCGAACGAATCGGCATTCAAGACAGTGAGTTGATTTCTTGGTTTTACAACCTCGAGCATCCACGTCCGAAGATTGCGGCACTGGCAAAAACGGTTGATGCAGTGGCAGAATTGGGGAATCCAACGGCAAGAAATATTTTACTTGAGGCGGCACAACACCTGACCCAATTGGGATTGGCGGCACAACGAAAAATCAAACTCGAGCCAGCCTATTTTTCCTGTGCGGGCAGCGTGTTTCAAAGCAAAACCTTGCGAGAGACGGTCAAACAAAGTCTTGAAATGTCTGGCACTTGGCTCGAGCCTCGAGGCAGTCCGTTGGCGGGAGCGCTCTTAAGCGCAGCAAAACACGCGGGTTGGAGCACAGACCAAACCTGGCTTAAAGACATCAATCAAAACCTTGGAAGGAAAACATTATGAACGCCACCGAACAAACCATCTCTGAGCAATTTAATTTCTGGCATCAAGCACTAACGCTTGACCTCAGCGCCGCGCAACTCGAGCCTGGATTGGTGGTCGTGATTGGTTGCGGCACATCGTACTATTTGGCGCAAAGCATCGCGGCGACATTAAACCAAAGCCCAAACCACGGCGCAATTGCCGTGCCCGCCGACGAATGGCATTTGCGCCGACGCAGTTATATTCCAGACAGCAAAGTACAAGTCTTGGCGCTCTCGAGGAGCGGCAGCACCACCGAAACCATCGCCGCTGCCAAAGCCAGCCTTGACGCGGGGATGCGCGTGATTGGCATCACCTGTGAACCAAACAGCAAGCTTGCCCGCGTCAGCACCCAATGCGTTTATGCGCCCACACATCCGCTCGAGAATATTGTGATGACCACCAGCGCCAGTTTGATGCTTTTGGTGGGTTTGGCATTGGCGGGACAAAAAATGACAAACCAACAAATTCAAGAAGCACAAACTTTGCTCGAGCAGCACAAAAATAAACTTGATGATCTGATCCGAAACCGTTCGCACTTTGTTTATTTGGGTGGCGGCGCACTGTACGGCATTGCCAGTGAGGGCGCACTCAAATTAATGGAAATGAGTTTGTCGTTCTCACAGGCGTACCATCCCCTCGAGTACAGGCACGGTCCAATTTCGTTGATCGATGATCGCTCGTTGGTCGTCATGCTCTACAGTTCTGAAACACTTGAGCAAGAAACAAAACTTGTATCAGAGCTGCGCGAAAAAGGCGCGAAAGTCATCGGATTTGGTGGAACTGGAGATTTGAGCCTCGAGCTAACAGAAACCTCGAGCCTGCGCGGATTAATCGCCTTACCAACCCTCCAATGGTTAGGCGAACGCGTCGCCCAAAGCAAAGGTTTGAACAGTGGCAAACCTCGCCATTTGACCAAGGTCGTGGTGCTGACATGAACCCTCAAGCACCCGTCAAGCTTGCCGTGGTCGGTGCGGGTTCTCGAGGTACAATCTATGCTCAGTACGCACTCGAGCATCCAGATCAGGTACAAATTGTTGGCGTTGCCGAACCCAGGGATTTTTACCGCAATCAAATGGTGAATCAGCATCAAATTCTGTCTGAGAACATCACCAACGATTGGCACACTTGGCTTGAGCGCCCGAAATTTGCCGATGGAATCATCATTACCACCCCCGACGCGCTTCATGCCGAACCCGCCATCGCTTTTGCTAAACACGGCTATCATTTGCTGCTCGAGAAACCCATGAGTCCAAGTGAAGCCGATTGTCGCGCTATCGTCCAAGCGGTACACGAGGCTGGTGTGATGCTGGCGGTCTGTCATGTCATGCGTTACACGCCGTACACCAAGCTATTAAAGAAAATTCTTGATTCTGGACAGATCGGCGAAATTATTTCAGTGCAGCACCTCGAGTCTGTAGGGTTTTGGCATCAGGCGCATTCATTTGTTCGCGGCAATTGGCACAACGAAAGCCGCTCGAGTTCGATGCTGTTACAAAAATCATGTCATGACCTGGACTGGCTGAGTTACATTGTTGGCAAGCCCTGCGTAGCAGTCTCGAGCTTTGGCAGTTTGAGTCATTTTAAAAAAGAATTTCGCCCCATCGGTGCGGCAGACCGTTGTCTGGATTGTGGCGTTGCCAGTGCCTGTGCCTACAATGCAAAGCGTTTTTACTTTGATAATTTGGCGCAGGGAAACACCGACTGGCCCCTCAATGTCATCACCACCGACATCAGCGAGGCAGGGATTCTGGAGGCGTTGCGAACTGGCGATTATGGGCGTTGCGTTTATGGTGGTCTGGACAACGATGTGGTCGATCATCAGGTCGTCAATCTCGAGTTTGAGGGTGGTGTGACCGCCAGTTTTACCATGACCGCCTTTACCAAACCCAGAGACCGTGAAACCAGGATTTTTGGTACAAAAGCCGAATTGTACGGAAATGGAAATATTCTGGAAATATACGATTTTCTGACCCAAAAAACCACCACCATCAACAGCGAACTCGAGTCTGATGGTTCAATTCTGTCCGGTCACGGTGGCGGCGATGAAAACATCATGCGGGCGTTTGTCACGGCACTGACGGAGAACAACCCCGAGTATATTTTATCGGGCGCAAGTCAAACTCTGGAAAGTCATCTGATGGTTTTTGCCGCCGAAAAAGCCCGCAAGCAAAACCGTGTAATGTCTGTAGATCACGACAACTCCAGGCTTTTGGAAAACGAATCCACATGAGATCAATGCTGAAATCAGGGCGGGACACGTCAGGCTTATCCCCACCCCAGGCTCGAGCCTGAAGGTTCATTCGTCTTCAATTCGGACGCGTCAAACACAAACTTGATGCGTGGGAGATTCTTATGTTCAATTGTTTTGCTTCTCTTTTAACACTCAGCTTCGCTCTTGGGGTGTGCTCGAGTTTGCCCGCCATTGATTCATCGCCTGAGCTTCAAGCTCAAAAAATCAGTACCGTCAACTATACCGCCAGCAACAAGGATTTCCCCAATCCCGAGCGCGGGTTTTACGCCGACTCGGAATACTACCAATCTTCACCAGACAGCCTGAGCACCGCCCAATTAAAAACACTGATCTCAGAGAAAGCCAGCGCAGGGTATCAAGTCAGTTTGATTCACCGCAGTTATTTTCTGCCCGAATTTATTAATACCGCCAAGCTTCCGAGTTCTTTTACCAACGTTGTGCGCCAAGACTTGCAGGCGGCTCGAGGTGCGGGATTAAAAATGATTCTGCGTTTTGCTTACCGCACAATTGCGCTAGAGGATTGCAGCGGTTTACCGCCCGCCGAACAACCCGCCTGCATCGCCAGAGCCAAAGCCGAGCACGACCCGACCAAACAAACCATCCTTAACCACCTCGAGAATTTACGGGCGGTACTTTTGAGCAACACTGACGTGATCGCTTACATGGATGCAGGTTTGCTCGGCACTTACGGCGAATGGGCGTATGCCACTGACCAAGGCGTGGGTTCATTGCTTTCGGGTTTTAAAGACAGCCTAGCGCCAGATCCGCAATACGGTTATTCGGACGGCAATGTGCCAAACGCCAACACCAGAGAAATTATTGCCAAGTTTTTAGATGTCTTGCCCGAAACCCGAGCCATTGCGATTCGGACTCCCGAGCAACGCGTGATGCTACTCGAAGATTTGTTTGATCCTCGAGTTTGGAATCCCAAAAAGACCACCATCACCGATAAAACGGCTTTTAAAGATTCGGCACTGGCACGGCTGGGTGCGCACAACGATTGCTTTCTGGCTTCAAATGACGATTTGGGGACGTACTATTACGCCAATTATCCTGGCGTTGATATCGCTAAACAAATTCAAAAAGAAAAAGATTATCTCAGTGCCAACAATTTGTTTGTGCCGATGGGCGGCGAAACTTGTGCAGTAAACGCCGATGTCTCGAGCCAGCAATTTCCGACATATACCAAAGCCGAACTGCGCAAAATGCGCTGGAGCACCCTGAATACCGATTACAACCAAGATGTTTTAACAGCCATGGGCGCAACTTTAAACGATGCCAAGAAAAACTTGGGTTACCGTTTTGTGTTGCAAAGCTCGAGTGTACCAACCAAAGCGGCTCGCAATGAGGCGATCAACATTAAATTCACCCTCAAAAATGAGGGATACGCCAGTCCGTACAACCCGCGCAATCTCGAGGTGGTGTTTGTTAAAACCGACAGAACACCAATTCGTCGTGAGGTGAAAATAGACCGCGACAACAACACCGACCCACGCTTTTGGAAGCCGCTCGAGGTTAAAACCGTGACGGCTCGCGTGAATACCCCAGGCGAGGCTGGAACGTACTCGGTGTACTTGAATTTGCCCGACCCGCTGCTTAAAGACGACGCACGTTACAGCCTGCGTTTTGCCAACAACAATTTATGGAACTTGAGCAAAATCGCCTCGCCTCAAGCCAGTGCCGCGTTTAACGCGCTGAATCAAAGCATTCAAGTTCCTTAAAGCCTGTTTATGAAGGTTTCTCGGGCAGAGCTACAGGCTATAAGCTACAAGCTATAAGCCAAAGAACGCTGTTCCTTGAAGCTTATAGCTTACGGCTTATAGCCAAAACCACAATAATCCCCTCGCCATATCTTC
>JAYVRX010000166.1:0-3324 GCA_043775825.1 Deinococcales bacterium | reverse complement strand
TCGAGTTGGTACGTGCCAGAAGTTTCGGGTTCTTCGAGATTTAAAAGGCGCAACACCGTGCTTTTTCCACTGCCAGATTCGCCAACAATGCCCAGCACCTCGCCAGGATAAACATGCAGATTGACCTCATAGAGGGCGCGAATACTGCCGTAATTTTTGCTGAGATTGTTGACGCGCAGCAAGGGTTGCATTTCGAGCAGACGCGGCGCATCCAAGGTCATCTCGAGCAGGCTCACGATGTGCCTTTCAAAAATCCTGTGATGTAAAAATTTGCGTCGTCATCAAAATAAGTCGCGCCAATTTCGATGTTTTCACCCGTCATTTGCCGCTCGAGTTTTTGTTTTAAACCCGTGTCCGAAAGTTGATAACTCGAGCCTCCGCCGTCCTGCGGAATTTCGGACATGAACTTGCCCGTCGCGCCCGTACTGGCATCTAGCCAACCGCGTTGATCTTCGATCTGAAATGGTACGTCCTCGAACTCGAGTGGGTAGACATCGGTGTACGGCGGCACGGCGTAAAGGCGTTTTTCGCGCCCCGCCGAAAGTAGGGTTAAGTGCGCCGCCTGATGGAGTTTTGGCGTGTCAAAACGCGGGATTGGGCTGGGAGCCATCACATAACGCCCATTCACCAGTACGGGGTAATCCGCGCCGTAACTGACCTCGCGGTACTTGACCAAATCCTCGTACAAACCAAGCCACAACAGCGCGTAATCGCCGTCCGCGTGCATCTCTCGAGCGCGGGCATAACTGGGTTCGATGCTGGATAAGATTTCGGGCATTGGAACTTGTAAGACCAGCACTTGACGCTCACGTAGCATTTCTTCGGGAATGCGGTGGCGCGATTGAATCAGGCTTGCAAGAAGGGTGTCGGTGGTGGTTTTGACCCCAGTCATGCGAGCAATAAAGCGCCGCAGGTTGGCGGCATTCACGCTGTCATCGTCGCCCTGGTCAATCACTTTCACAGTATCGCTCGAGCCAACAAGCGCCAAACTGACCTGCAAACCGCCCGTTCCCCAACCTCGAGCCATCGGCACTTCGCGGCTGGCATACGGCACTTGATAACCTGGAATGGCAATGGCTTTTAAAATCTTGCGGCGCAGTTCGCGTTTGGCAAATTCGTCTAAAAATGCGTAAGAATAATCTTGACGCGCAAAAGCCAGTTGCTCGAGTTTCACGCGCTCACCTCTGCCAATTCGGGTTTCAGCGAACCGCCCGCTTGGGCTTTGCGAACGCGGTCTAAGTCGCTCGAGAAGGTCACGTAATGCGGCAGTTTGTAATGGATGCAAAAGCCTGAAGCCTCGACGGGTTCGGTATGCGAGAGCACGAATTCTTCACTGTGCGCTGGGTGCGGGTTGGGCAAGCCCATGGCAACGTCGAGCATGGCGGCAGCGATCAATTTGGTTTCGTTCCAACCCAAACACGCCGCAAACCCAAGACTCAGTTCGGGCGGGGTTTTGCCACTCGAGAATGGGGTCACGACCTCAGCACTCGAGACTCGAACCCGCCCCGCGCTAAACACCGCGCCCGTGATGGGATGCTCGAGTTGTACCTCGGCATATGCCAGACGCACCTCGTTGACGGTTGGGTGAATGCCGCCGTAACCGCGCATGTTGGAATAACCGAGCGTCAAGATTCCGCCCGTGTCCGCCCGTGCGAGTGCCTGCAAACGTTGCGCCCGAGGCGCGGGATAAATCGGTGGCTCGCGGGTGATGTCGGGCAGTTCCGCGACCTCACGTGAAGTTTGAATGGCAGGCTCGAGTTCGCCGTCCAGCAAGCCAACCTCGCGTTGCCAGTCGGTCAGTTTTGGGTAACTCGAGGGTGCGGAATTTTTGGTTTCGAGTTTTGGTTCTTGGATAATATCGGTTTCGAGTGCCTCGAGTTTTAAAATGCGGTGGCTGTAATCGAGGGTTGGTCCAAGAATCTGCCCGCCAGGAATGTCTTTGAACGCCGCACTGATGCGCCGCACGACCATTGTAGTCTCACTCGAGATGGGCAGGGCGTAAAACAATCTGGGTTGCGTGCTGCGGTAAGCGCGGAGCAACAGGACAGCCTCGTACAAATCGCCGCCCGTTTGCGCCAGTGCTAGCGCCGCCAGTTCTGGCGCGTACAACGAACCCTCGCCCATGATCCGATCCACCAGATATGGCATGTGCTGTTCGATGGCACGGATATTCTCGAGTTTTAAATCACCGTTCAAAATACGGTACAAACCTTCAGAATTCTGAATCGCCTGTTCGCCACCTCGAGCCGCGACATACGCCATTAGAATTCACCCAGAATCTCGAGCTTGGTGCTGCGCGGAATGCCAACCAACCTGTATTCAGCATTGTCTCGAGCCACCAGCAGCAAATCCCAACCGAGCGGAAAGCTGACCACACGGTTGCGGAGTTTGAAAACCTCGAGCGGTATATTGGCAACCTCGAGAATGGTTTTGTCTTGAATGCCAGCACCCGACAACTCGAGTTTAAGTCCAGTTCTAAAATCACAGGCAACAATCAAGGTCGCGCTTTGGTCTGGGTTGAGCAGCGTGCCAATCGGTGCAGATTCGAGTGAAAAAAGTTGCCCGAGCGAGATGAATGGGTAAAACTGATACGCGGCTTTGTCGGCTGTTTCGCACTGAGCGCCAGTCTTTTTAAATTTAGAGCAGAGCGCCGTATCGGGCGTGAAAAAACTTGTCTCGAGGTCAAGCACCGTTTCGGCAATCGTTTCGAGTCCGGTTATATCCGTCTCGAGCGGCGTAAAGTGCTGTATCTCACCAGGTCTTGAGAGCGCCCACATTACAGCCGTAAAGGTCTGCTGCGAACGGGATTCTTCTATGCTGAGAATTGGCATAGCCATCAAAATGTCTCCATCTGCACACGGGTACTTTCAACCTGAGCCAGCAAAAAGTTGTCGCTCGAGTCAAGCAGCAATTTTTGGGCTTCGACAAACTCGAGAATCTGTTTGGTTTGAATTTCTTCAGCCAGCGCCGCATCCAAAATAGCGATTGCCAAAGCTTGCTCGAGGTCACGCCCAAGTACGGCGTTATAGCCTTCAGATTTTCTAAGTTTTACTCGAGCGACACTTAAAAGCACTTCACTCAAATGAAAAGTTGTGCCTTGGGCGCTGTCCACGGCGGGCAGCATCGCCAGACCCGTTCGATTCTCGAGGACGGCTAAATCCTGAAATTCTGGAAGCTCGAGCAGCCCATCAGTGAAGGTTTTAATCGCTTCAGAGTTTGAATTATTCAATATTGAAAGTATTTCGGCTTGTATCATGTCAAGCGCTCCCGAATTTTGGATGACAGAAAATCCACGAAAAACACGGAAATCACGATCAGCGAAAT
>JAYVRX010000165.1:0-3328 GCA_043775825.1 Deinococcales bacterium | reverse complement strand
TTGCTGACCGCGAAACTCTTGCGGCGCGTTCCGAAACCAGACCCGCGTCCGATCATCTGGCAAGACCCTCGATTCTGGACGCTCGCAACTGCCATTCTTGCGTTGATGGCAGCGCTGGGCCGAGTTCAAATACCGAAAGATGTTCTTGGAGGTGGGAAGTAATGTTTGGACGAAATGACCCTAGAAAAACCCGATTGGTACGCGGCATCATCCTGCAATTGGTTTGGCTGGCAGCGAACGGCGAAAGCCTGAACCCTGCCAATCCGTATGAGATTGCCAGGGGAGTGCTCGAGCGTGCGCTAGATGAGATGCGTTCGCACCCTGGCGCGAGTGAAATGGACAACGCGCTCAGGTATCTCGAGGGGCGCGAGTACATTCGGGTTCAATGGCATCCAACCGAGCGCGGAGTGTGGGAAGCCGTGACGTTAACCACGAACGGTATTGATGTGGTCGAAGGCACAACACCCGACGCTGGTGTGACCGTGCCAGGGCTTCGGTGATCTAGCATGGCAGAGCGCCGCTTGGGAATGGATGAACTGCGCGAGGAAGTGCAAGCTTTACGCTTGTCTTTGCATTACCGTGACTCGCAATTGATCGAGAAGCTTGACAGAATCCTGAACTGGCAACGGGCACGACCACCGATGTGGCAATACTGGGCTGTCATGTTGGTTGGGTTTGTGATTGGCATTATTGGATGGATTCTGCCACGGGGATCAGTATGATCGTTTACAGCCCAAACAGCCGTTGCAAAATTTGCACCTCGAGCCTGCGAGAAGAAATTGACCTGATACTGATCGGTGAAACACTGCTCGAGGATGGTACTCGATTTGAGTACTCGGAGATCATCCGTTGGGCGAGTGACAAAGGCTTGCAGATCAGCGCGGGAGGACTCTCGAGGCACAGGACAAACCACTTAAATCCTGCTGTGCAGGCGACGCTCGAGACGCAACGAATGATAGACGCGGTCAGCGCTGCTACAGGGAAAAAGCTTTCCATGCACACCGCAATAGCGAACGCCATCGCTGCAAAAACATTACGGTTGTTGAATGACAAAGAAGCAGATTTTGACGCGATGCAACTCGAGAAACTGCTGGCATTGGCGTTACGGGCGGGTGAGGTGGCTGGGAAACTCGAGCGTACCGAGAACGCTGTGAAAACTGAAGTTATGGAAGCCGCATCTGAGAAGATGAAAGCAGGCGGGATCAGTGCGGACGTGATTAAGGAAATCGAAGAGCAAATCTTGGGGATGCGCCGATGACCGAAAAGCAACCGTATTTTTTGAAGTATCAACAGGCTTGGCTCGATGATCCAAGCCGTTTAAAAATCGGTGAAAAGTCGCGCCGCATTGGTTGGACGTATGTTCAAGCTTACGAGGATGTTCGTGATGCCGCTCGAGCCGAAGGTGCGATGGACGTGTGGTTTTCGAGTGCCGACATTAGCGCGGCAAGGGAGTACATCCGGTACTGCGAGATGTTCGCCAGGTTGTTCGACAAAGCCGCCCGTAGCCTGGGCGAGATTGTCATCAGCAGTGAGGATGACATTAAAGCGTTGGTGATCGAATTCAGTTCGGGCAAACGCATCAATGCCCTCTCGAGCAACCCGAAAGGCTTTCGGTCTAAGGGCGGCAAAGTTGTCATTGACGAGTTTGGCTTTCACGAATCGGCTGATGAAATGTGGAAAGCGGCTGCACCGAGCATCTTGTGGGGATTTCCGATGCGGGTGTTCAGTTCGCACAACGGCAAAAGCACCAGGTTTTACCGCATGGTGCAGGAAGCTCAACAGCCTGACTCGAGATGGTCACACCACAAGGTCACGATCACGGATGCGATTGCTGACGGGCTGGTGGAACGTATCAAAGGTTTAGATCGCAAAGCCAGCGATGAGGAGATTGCCGAATTCTTGGCAGAATGTCGCGCCATTGCAGGCGATGAGGAAACCTTTGAACAAGAGTTCATGTGCAACCCGCAAGACGACAAGACCGCGTTTATTTCTTACGCGCTAATCTACGCCAACGAAGAGGCAACACTGCCTGACCCGGTGCAGATTTTAGGCGTGGATGTGAACGACATTCCACATGAGGATTACGTGCCTATCCTGCCGCTCGAGTTGATTCGCAAGAAGCCGTATTTTCTGGGCATGGACATTGGACGCAAGCGCGATTTATCGGTGCTGTGGTTAAAAGAAGATGTTGGCGGGATTCTGGTCACACGCTTGATTCTCGAGCTTCACCAAATGAAATTCAGGCATCAGTACGCGTGGTTGAAATTGATTTTACCGTTTGTGGCGAGGGCTTGCATTGATGACACGGGCATTGGCGCACAACTGGCAGAGGATGCCGTAGACGACTTCGGAAGCTGGCGTGTGGAAGCCGTGACGTTCAGTGGTCCAGTCAAATCTGAATTGGCGTTCGGCTTGAAGCGCCATTTTGAAGACCGCACCTTGCAACTGCCTGCCAACGACACGGTTCGCAAGGACATTAACAAAGTCAAGAAGACCACCACCAGCGCGGGGAACATTCGCTTTGAAGGCGAACGCGATGCGGACGGTCACGCCGATAGATTCTGGGCGCTGGCGCTGGCAGCACACGCCAAAGGTAAAGGCGTTCGCGGTCCAGTCGAGTACAAAACCGTGATTGCCTCGAGCTTCGCGGGTGAGCGAGGTTTGATGTGAGCCAAGTCCTGCGTGTGATACGCCATGCGAAAGCATTCAAATTTTCAAAGGACAGCAGTTTTCTCGAGCGGGTTGACGATGTTCCCACGCCGTGGTTCAGAGAAATGGTTGCGGTTGCGCTCGAGGGGAGCATCACTCGAGTTGGGCGTTTGATTGGTTGCATTCCGATTCCGTTCCGAACAGATTGCATGACGTGGGTGATTGTGGATTGTTTGGACATAGAAGCTGTGCCACTCTCAAAAATTCAGGTTGACCTCGAGCCTGTGACGGGTGAAGAACTGGTTTTGTGCCGGCGTAATTTTCAACGCGCCATGAATCTTGCTAGAGAAGCCCAGAAGCTCGAGGAAGCTCGAGACTCGAAGTCCAACCCTCAAAACACTCGCAAAACGATTCTAGGGGCATCTCAGGCGGTGGTAGCCCGTGGCATGGAAGGTTGAACCCGAACCAGTACAACCCCAAAACGCGATTGATTGGTTTCGCGCCAGACTGCCACTGACCGAAGCCAGCTTCAAAGCGCTCGAGGCTGACGCGAGACAACGCGCCTTCTACGTTGGCGGTTTAACCACCCTCGACATTGTACAAGACACCTTTGACAGCCTCGAGAAAGCCCTGACTGACGGTGAAACATTCCAGTCTTGGAAAACCCAGATCGGCGCGA